>JBALXS010000105.1:0-16622 GCA_036960485.1 Oceanospirillaceae bacterium | reverse complement strand
TAGCAAGCTTAAAGTGATGTAATGTCTTCACTCAATGAGTGTGATCAAGTTCATACAGAACAACAGTTTGACTCACAGTTTAAATGGTCAACTGCCGAATTTAGGATTATTATAACGAGATATAGAGAGCAATTAAAATGGACCAAAAAACACAAACCGAGATAGAAGCAGCAGCTTTTAGACGCTTACTTGAACACTTAGATTCACGTAAAGATGCACAAAATATTGATTTAATGATATTAGCCGGCTTTTGCCGTAACTGCTTATCAAAATGGTATTCCAGCGCAGCTAATGAGCGCGGCGTAGCAATAGATTATGAACAAGCTAGGGAAATCGTCTATAAAGAACCTTACGCGACCTGGAAAGATAAGCACCAACTGCCTGCTAGCGCAGCACAAAAAGCAGCTTTTGATGTGGCCTTTGCAAAAAAAGATTAATACTTCAATTCGCTTATAGCTCTAATAAGTCTTTTATTATTACTTATACCTTATTTATTAAGGTTTGCTTACTTAGCTATTGAGAAAGCTAACAGGGATAGTTAGCACAGCATTGACGCACTTCTTTTTATAAGCTCAATATTTCTTCTAATACTGAGTTTATCTAAACCTCGCTACTTCTAGTATATTAGCTCTGAAGCTGTTCTTTAAATCACTGATCATCAATGTATTTTTTGGCATCAAAGCTACGAATCCAATCTGGATAAAAAGTCATAATTGCTGTTAATAGCATTCCATTTAACAAGCCTTCTGGAAATATAGTTAGTACTATAATAGTGACTATATCTTGCTGAATTTTAAACCAAGTGTAGATATCATTTAAACCTAAAATAACAGCCACTGCACAACCAATTAGTAGTGCCGTCAGGCCTGCGCAAAAGAATCCGCAGCAAAACATAAAAATAAAAAAGTTTTTAGGGAGCTTATTCGAAACGATATGTAATACTATTTGAGCAACAGCTATAGGCAAGAGAATCGTTATAACACCATTCGCTGCAATATTAGCCGCACTATCGCCAGAAATAACATTTAATCCAACCAATACGACACTTGCACAAACCAACGCTAAATCCCAGCCGAGTATAAGCGTTAATGCCGTCATTCCTAAAAAATGGATTTTCACCCCATCGATAAGATTTGCCTGAATACTCCAAATAATCATAAGCGCAACCGTTGCACCAAAGCACAAATGCTGTAAACCAAGGTTACTTGTTAATTTTCTCCAAGGTGAGCGATAACAAGCATATAAAAAAGCCAATGCATAAATCACATTAAACAGATAAAAACTAAAGCCGCTTAAAATTGGCGAATTCAGACTAATCACTCTTCTTTACAGCCGCTAAACTCAAACTATAAAGCAGTGCATCGCCCCTTTCACCATTGGCTACTTTACTGGGATAATAACGTTTACGGGTGCCTTCTAAAACAAAATCCATTTTTTCGTATAGCTCAATGGCATGTAGATTAGATGCGTTAACTTCTAGCATCACCCTGCCAACATCTTGCTCTATTAAGTGCTTTTTGCTCTTTGTTATTAACGCTCGTCCAATACCTTGATGTTGATAATCTGGACTGACCGCGATTTGCAATACCTCAGCTTCATCAAAGAGTAATCGATAAAAAATAAAACCAAGTAACTTACATTTTGAATCACCGGACCCTAGCTCACCCGGTGTTTTTAATAGTGCAAAGTTAAGGTTTTTTTCACCGGCTAGTTGTTGCTGTATTTGAGATTCGCTCCAACAAGGCGTAAAACTTTGTTTTTGTATTGCGTTTAACTCATGCATCACGAGCGCTGAAGACTGCGCTGTTAATAGCGCTAACTTACTCATTGTGGTGTCATTTAATAATAGATGCAGGTTGAATAGAGGTATTCATTACCTTTTGCAAATCTAACCACACTTCCTTTTTACAGCCGGGCACATTTAGCATTTGCGTTAAACTATAAGAAGTAATTGCTTTAGTTTGTGTGCGCAACGAAAAAACAACACCGCGCAAGGCATCAAAATCATCTTCGACAGCCATAATCATTTGTGCAGCCGATTCGCCTAACATTAGCACTAGAGCAGGCATGTAGTTTTGTAATAATTTTGCTAGTTTATGCTGTACAGCAGAAACCGCTTGATCCCAACCTTGATCAATACTTACCCCTGCTAAAGTAGGCCAATTCAACACATAAGGTTGAGTATCAGATCCCATCCTCTGGCTGTCTAATTTCATAGCTTTAATCATGTTCGTTACCAGCTGCTCGTATTGTGCAGAGGCCAAAGTACCTCTCGTTTGTGTCGGCAGTGAATCGACAATCAGAACATCCTTATATTGCCAAAACATTAAACGCATTACTGGTGCATCTTTCAAACTACTGGTAACTAACGGCACATGAAGAGGCATCCTATTTTCGCGTTCAACTTTAGCCGGGGCTATATCAGGCTGATTTGCCAACGAATGCCCAGCATTAGAAACCTCTGCAAGCTGCTCACTTAAAACAGGTAAATGAGTAACAGTCTCCCGCGCTGCTTGCTGCGCGATCAACAATGAACTGTTATCTGATGACTCAACAGACATAGAACTATTAGCAGATAAAACCGGATCAACAAGAGAATTAGAGCTACTAGCCAATGAATCAGATAGCGATCGAGCATGATTTAAAGCTGCTGTATTATTTTGCGGAACATGTTCGTTAAGTTGCACATTCTCACTGTTGCCAGCTTGTACATTAACTTGCCCATCAATTGTTACATGGTTACTTTGATTAGCGTCTTGGCTATAGACAAAGTCAGCTTTCCAGCCAGGTGATTCTGCAGCAGTTAAATTGCACCTTGAAAGCCAACTGGTAATACCTATTGTTGCTAAATACTGATGCCTTAATTGCTGGTGCTGCATTTAATCTGCCCTCTGGTTAATTAAAGGTAGTTTAACTATTAACACCAGTGCTTACTAGCGAATATGCCACTGGCCAAGAGGAATTAACATCCAATGTGTCACTCTAATAAAATACGCTTCAATAAAGATATATATTAAATATAAACTAGCCTCCATTTATCGCCTTTTGCATAATGCTACCCCACATTTATGCAACAGGCCCTGTAGTTAAAATTGCTGTTCATAACCCGAATTAAGGATCTTACGCGCATGCCCGTAATCGACTTCGATCAACCAATAAATAGGCTTAACACTGACAGCACCAAATGGGAACGCTACAGTGATCAATCAATTTTACCAATGTGGATAGCAGATACTGATTTCAAAGCACCCTCGGCTATCACTGACGCTCTCAAGGAGCGCATTGAACATGGCGTGTTTGGTTATACTTGCGTTCCTGCTGAATTAACTCAAACGGTTATTGAGCGCATGCAGCGCCTCTATGGCTGGAAAGTTAAAGAAGATTGGATCGTGTGGCTGCCTGGATTAGTTTGCGCCCTCAACCTAGCTTGTAGAACCGCAGGGCCAACAGGCGGAACAGCATTGACTCCAACACCTATTTATCCGCCTTTTGTGTCAGCTGCACATCTGTCAGATTTACAAGTATCCCAAGTGCCAATGATATTAAATGGTGATCGATGGATCATTGATTTTTCAGCTTTGGAGCAGCGAATAACTACCGATACTAAAATTTTATTGTTTTGTAACCCACACAACCCAGGCGGAACCGTTTACTCCCTAGAAGAGCTTGAAATTCTTGCTGAGATTGTCGTCAAACATAAGCTTATTTTGTGCTCTGATGAAGTTCACTGTGATTTGATATTAGATAAACAATTGCGCCACATACCCATAGCTTCTCTGAATGACGAAATAGCTAAACGCTGCATAACTTTAATGGCGCCAAGTAAAACGTTCAACATTGCAGGCTTAGCCTGTTCATTTGCAATCATTGCCGATGTTGAAATGCGTAAAAAATTCAATAGAGTGCGCAATGGCATAGTACCTAGCGCCAACTTGTTAGGCTATACCGCGACGCATGCAGCATATAGTCAAGGAGAACAGTGGCTAGCAGCGCAGCTTGAATACTTGCGCCACAACCATGATTATTTGATGCGTGAAATCAATGCTATTCCAGGGCTCAAGATGTTGCCTAACCAGGCAACATATCTAGCCTGGATTGATGTTTCAGCGGCTAAGTTAGAAAACCCTGCATTGTTTTTTGAAGAAGCTGGAGTTGGTCTCTCGCCTGGTAGAGATTTTGGTGATAACAACTATGTTAGAATGAATTTTGGCTGCACTAAGAGTTTAGTAGAAGAAGCTGTTAACCGTATGCGAAGCGCTTTGTTAAAGCATCTCTCAGTCTGATTTATACGCTAGCAGCCTCTCGGGCTTGACCGATCGGAGCGAGAAAAAGTAGATTTGAGATAGATTCTTTGGGCTTATGAGGCGAATAGTTGTTCTAACTAACGAAAATGAACATTGAATTGGGCCAAATAGACTCGATCGCAGTAGATCAGTCTGCTCTCGGACAGCCTCCTAGCTCAAAGCGTGACATTTAAACTGACATTGGTTTTTAATAAGCCACAATCTAAGCTGTGTTTAATTAACACTGCTGTCACTATCGCTTTCGTCCGAAAAAGATCATGAGCACAAGGTTCTTCTAGACACTTCAACTTAGAAATTCCAATGTGCTCATGAAATGCATCATTCATGAAGCGTTTTTCCTGCCCCTCCTCTCACCTCAACGCAAAGTAAACCAAAGAATTCGCCCATTGAGATACAAACGTATCTTTTTACCTGCTTCACCCAGCACAAAGCTCTTTTATAAGCTTTATATTAAATCTATGATCAAAAGTTCCCGCTAAACGAGAAAACAATGACACAGCAAATTCCTTAAAAATGCAGATATAATCAGTAAAAATGTCATTTATCTAGACTATCAACATATATTAATGCAAAATATCTGCTACTTATATATTTGACGTAAACACTGATAAAGCGAACTTATTTTATGGCAAAGTGCCTACTGATTAATGGACCTAACTTGAACCTTCTCGGCTCAAGACAGCCTGAGATATATGGCGCACAAACCTTAGGCGAAATTGAAGCAAAGCTTATCGCTAAAACGGAGTTAGCAGGCCATAGCTTAACTTGTCTGCAAAGCAATTCAGAGTCAAAATTAATAGATACAATACATCTCGCACAAACGGAAGGTGTTAACTTTATTCTTATCAATCCAGCTGCCTACACGCATACTAGTGTTGCTATTCGTGATGCGTTACTAGGAGTAGATATTCCCTTTGTAGAAATTCATTTATCTAATATCCATGCCCGTGAAAGCTTTAGACACCACTCATATCTTTCTGATATTGCTCAAGGAGTTATTTGCGGATTAGGTGTTCTGGGCTATGAATACGCTTTAGATTTTGCTCTAGCCCAGTTGGATAAATCAAATAAATAGATTCACCAGAAACTCAAAAGACTCGCGTTAACAACCGAGCTAATTTAATTTTATAGAGAACTAATACATGGACATTCGCAAAGTAAAAAAGTTAATTGAACTATTAGAAGAATCTGATATTAACGAAATTGAAATAAAAGAAGGTGAAGAGTCAGTACGTATAAGCCGCGGATCTGCAACAATTGTAGCTGCACCAGCTGCAATCGCACCAGCTCCTGCTGTTATGCAAGCAGCTCCTACCATTGCAGCTCCAGTAGCGCCTGCTATTGATGCTAATGCTGTGTTATCGCCAATGGTTGGTACTTTCTATCGCTCGCCATCACCTAGCGCTCCAAAGTTTATTGAAGTTGGACAATCAGTAAAAGTAGGGGATGTAATTTGTATCGTTGAAGCAATGAAAATGATGAATCAGATTGAAACAGATAGAGCGGGAACTGTTAAAGCTATTTTAGTTGAAGATGGCCAGCCTGTAGAATTTGATCAACCATTAGTTACTATCGTCTAATAATAGCGCAAAGGATTCACACTTATGTTGGATAAAGTTGTTATAGCCAATCGCGGCGAAATAGCGCTAAGAATACTAAGAGCTTGTAAAGAACTAGGCATTAAAACCGTTGCCATACACTCCAGTGCCGATCGTGATTTAATGCATGTCCGCCAAGCTGATGAAGCTGTGTGTATTGGACCTGCATCATCTTTACAGAGCTATTTAAACATCCCTGCTATTATTAGTGCAGCAGAAGTTACTGATGCCACTGGTATACATCCAGGCTATGGTTTTTTAGCGGAAAATGCCGATTTCGCGGAGCAAGTAGAAAAATCAGGTTTTACTTTTATTGGTCCTAAAGCTGAAACCATACGCTTAATGGGTGATAAAGTTTCTGCTATCCAAGCAATGATAAAATCGGGCGTACCGACAGTACCAGGCTCTGATGGCGCCCTACCCGACGATCCGGATAAAATTCGCGCGATCGCCAAGCGAATTGGCTACCCGGTAATTATCAAAGCTGCCTCTGGTGGTGGCGGGCGCGGTATGCGCGTCGTTCATTCAGAAGCGGCTGTGATCAATGCGGTTCACGTCACACAAGGCGAAGCGGGAATTGCTTTTGGTGATGACACGGTGTACATGGAGAAGTTTTTAGAAAATCCACGTCACGTTGAAGTGCAGGTACTATCAGACGGCCAAGGCAATGCAATTCACCTCTATGATCGCGACTGCTCAATGCAGCGCCGTCACCAGAAAGTTGTTGAAGAAGCCCCTGCGCCAGGCATTGACCCTGAAGCTAGAGCAGCTGTCTTCAAATCATGCGTAGATGCCTGTATTAAAATCAATTATAGCGGTGCCGGCACATTTGAATTTTTATACGAAAATGGCCAGTACTTCTTCATTGAAATGAATACTCGTGTACAAGTAGAGCACCCTGTTTCAGAAATGATCACCGGTATTGACATCGTTAAGGAGCAGTTACGTATTGCTTCTGGAATGAAGCTATCAGTTACCCAAGATCAAGTTCAAGAACGAGGACACTCTATTGAATGCCGAATTAATGCAGAAGATGCAAAAACATTCATGCCAAGCCCAGGAAAAGTGAATTTATTCCACATTCCAGGCGGTAACGGCGTTAGAGTTGATTCACATCTTTATGCAGGCTATACCGTTCCACCGCACTATGATTCATTAGTTGCTAAGTTAATCACTTATGGAGAGGATCGTGCAACGGCGTTAGTGAGAATGCAGATAGCTCTAGATGAAATGGTAGTAGATGGTATTAAAACCAATATTGCTCTACATCAAGAAATTATGGCTGACGCTAATTTTCAAATAGGTGGTGTTAATATTCACTACCTGGAAAAGAAGCTCGGCATTGCTTAAAAAAAAGGCGCTATTAAGCGCCTTTTTTAGTTAAAATCTAAAAAGGCAAGAATAAAACCTCAATAAATAATTGACAGGGAGGTAATATTTTTGCAATTCAAACAACTAAATACACAATCGATCACCGCTGTTTGCATTACTAATTTAGCGTTGATAATCATCATCTAAACGTACAATATCGTCCTCACCTAAGTAACTACCAGATTGCACTTCAATGATCTCTAACGGCACTTTTCCTGGGTTTTCAAGACGATGCACGGTTCCCAATGGAATATAAGTTGATTCATTCTCACTCAGTAAAACCACCTTATCACCACAGGTAACTTTTGCTGTGCCTGAAACGACTGTCCAATGTTCAGCACGATGATGATGCATCTGCAATGATAATGATGCACCTATGTTGACGGTAATTCGCTTCACCTGAAAACGCTCACCTGAATCTATACAATCATAGTGCCCCCATGGCCGGTAGCAAAGCCTATGCGCCTCAGCTTCAGGACGCTTCTTTTTAAGCAAAATATTAACCACTTCTTTAACATTTTTAGCACTATCTTTGCTAGCAATCATCAGTGCATCAGCAGTTTCTACCACCACTATATTTTGTAAACCCAATACTGAGACTAAGCGATGCTCACTATGTATATACGAATCTTGCACATTATCAATCAGCACATCACCTTTGAGCACATTTCCATCTACATCTTGCTCAGCACATTCCCAGAGTGATGACCATGATCCAACATCACTCCATCCTGCATTTAAAGGTACAACGACTGCTTTAGTAGTTTTTTCCATCACTGCATAATCAATTGAATCGTCAGGACACTGCTTAAAAGTAGTTTCATCAAGACGATTAAAATCCAAATCTTTATGTGAAGCAGATAATGCAACACGACAAGCTTTAAGCATCTCTGGCGCATACTCTGCTAGCTCAGCTAGAAAAACAGATGCTTTGAATAAAAACATGCCGCTGTTCCAATAATGGCTCCCTGAATCGAGGTATGCTTGTGCAGTCAATAAATCTGGTTTTTCAACAAAAGCGTTTACTTTACTGACACTGTTTTTCTGAGCAGCCTGAATATATCCATACCCTGTATTCGGCGACGTTGGGACAATACCAAACGTCACTAAAGCTCCTTGCTCAGCTTGTTCACGTGCTATATTCACCGCATGGTGGAAAGCATCTACATTTGAGATAACATGATCAGCAGCCAACACCAACAGCAGCGGATCTTCATTCTCTTTCAGTGCCTGTAAAGCCGCTATCGCAACGGCTGGTGCCGTATTACGTCCAAAAGGCTCTAATACAATACCAGCATCATTAACCTCCAATGCTTGTAATTGTTCTGCCACCATAAAACGGTGATCATGATTACACACCACAATGGGACTTTGCAGATTCTTTAAGCCCCGCAAGCGTAAAAAAGTATCTTGAAATAATGTATTATTGCCAAATAAATTCGAAAACTGTTTCGGTTTATGCTTTCTTGATAGCGGCCAAAGTCGCGTTCCACTACCACCAGATAAAATAACTGGGATCAATTTAGTTCCTCAATGTCTATATAATCATCAATTCGCTAATGGGATATACCATCCTTTTTAAGCACCTTAACGAAGGTAAGCCAAATAATTTTAATATCCATTGCCATAGACTGCCGTGCTAAATATTCAACATCCAAAGCGACTTTGTCTGGAATAGGTAATTCATCACGACCATTGATTTGTGCCCATCCCGTTAAGCCAGGCATTAATTTATCAATACCTTGTTCTGTACGCAAAGCAATTAAATCATCTTGATTAAATAGCGCAGGGCGTGGTCCAACAAAACTCATATCACCCTTTAATATAGACCAAAGCTGGGGCAGCTCATCTAAGCTAGATTTACGTAGAAAACCACCTATAGGTGTTAAAGCACTTTCAGGATCTGTCAATAAGTGAGTTGCTACAGCGGGTGTATCAACTTTCATACTTCTAAATTTCGGCATTTTAAAAATAGTATTGTTCTTGCCCACTCTATCAGACCAATATAAAGCTGGTCCTTTCGAAATCAATTTTACTAGAACTGTTGTAACTAAAATTGGCAGGATGAGTAAACCCGTAATCGTTAGCGCCAGAAGTAAATCAAATAGTCTTTTCATTGTTAAGATAAGCATCCGCTGATTTCTTTAATTGTTGATCCATAGTAATTACTGGTTTCCAATCCAATAATTCACAGGCTTTAGAGCTATCAATTTGCAATGAAGCAAATAATCTAGAAGAAATATCACCCTTCCCTATTAATCTAGCAAAATATGTCATCAAAGACACCGGCATAGGGATTAACCATACTTTTTTATCAAAAGCCTTAGCAACTTTCTGTAACAACTCCGTAGTAGAAACATCATGCGTATCAGAAATTAGAAAAACCTCATTAGCAGCTTTAGGGTGATCTATACAATGAATAATAAAGCTCACTAGATTATCTAAAGCGATGAGTGAGCGATGATTATTTATTGCACCTAATGGAAGAGGTACACCACGATTAATCCACTTCATCATAGAAGCAAAATTTGCCCGAACTCCTGGACCATAAACTAAGGGCGGTCGAATAATAACTACCTCCATATCTGTTTCTTTTGCTAAAAGCAACAACCCCTGCTCCGCTTCATACTTAGACAAACCATAAGGGTCATCTGGAATGTATTGGTCATCAGGCGTAAAAGCTCGATTCAGCGTTGTCATTTCACCATTAACTTTAACTGAACTGATAAAAATAAATCTTTTAACACCTGCTTGTACTGCCTGCTTTGCAAGCTTCAATGTCGCGTAAGTATTTACGTTTCGAAACTCAGTAAGAGAGTTCCTCTTATCATCCATTACGTGTACACGAGCAGCAAGATGAATAACAACTTCAACCTTATGTAGAGCAAAACTCCAATCTGTAGTTTCTGAAATATCACCGATAACAAACTCTTTTTCAGTACTAGATATACTAACAGCGCTGTTTCGTAAACCGACTTTATGTTCAATATTCTTACGCTTTAAATTATCAACTAGACTCTTTCCTACAAACCCCGATGCTCCTGTAATAAAAATCATATCCTTACAACCTAGCTACGCTTTTGACCAAACTGTTCTGTTAATATAATCTACATAACTTAACACAACCCTCACAACTTGTTTTGAAACTTCACCTCCTTGGTAATCATTTACTTTTTTTATTACTAGTGAATCACGTTGATGCTGGCTAGTAATTATTTTAACTGACTCGATAACTCTTTCTCGCTTAAGACCGCTCATAATTAAAGTTCCAGCATCCATTCCCTCAGGTCGTTCATGAGCATTTCGAATTGTGACTGCTGGTAGATTTAATAAAGACGCTTCTTCGGTAATAGTCCCACTATCCGACAAAATACAAAAAGCGGACATCTCTAGTTTTATATAGTCCAATAACCCGAAAGGTTCCACAAAACGAATTAATGGATGTTCAGCATGATCATCTAATTCTTCTAATCGTTTTCTTGTCCTAGGATGTGTTGAAAAAATAATAGGATACTGGTAAATCTCTGCAAGAGATTTTAGTGTTTCCAGTAAATCCCTCAAATTTTCTTGAGTATCAACATTTTCTTCTCTATGGGTACTTACAATAAAGTATTGATCCTGCTTTAGCCCCTCTCTATCTAAAACATTAGATTCTAGAATCTTCGGCATATAGTGTCTCAACACCTCTTCCATATGAGAGCCAGTTTTAATAATTGTTTCTGGGCGCACCCCTTCAGCGACTAAATAATCACGTGCATGCTCAGTTAAGACCATATTAATATCGCTCAAATGATCCAATATTTTACGGTTCAACTCTTCAGGGACACGTTGATCAAAACATCGATTCCCTGCTTCCATATGAAAGCAAGGTATTTTATGCCTTTTTGCTGCTATTATCGCTAAACAAGTGTTTGTATCACCATATAAAAGTAACGCATCAGGCTTTACTGACAGAAATACATCATCAGCTTTGGCAATGATATCAGCAATAGACTTAGCTGCTGTCTCACCCTTAACGTTTAAAAAAAAATCAGGTTTACGGATACTCAAATCATCAAAAAATACTTGATTTAATTCGTAATCATAATTTTGACCCGAGTGAACTAGAACATGATTAACCTGTTTATCCAATTCAGCAATAACTCTACTCATTTTTATGAGCTCAGGGCGAGTACCGACTAGCGTCATCACTTTAAGCATCAAACGCCTCCTGGATATAATCTAGCTTCAGGAGTAATTTCTTAACATCTCCAACAGTCATTTGCTCAGTGTTATGCGAGGTATAATCATGAATATCAGAGGTATTAATCTCCCCTTCTACAAAGTATTTGTTATAGTTCAGATCCCTATTGTCCGCAGGTATACGATAGTAATTCCCCATATCTTCGGCTTTAGCCATTTCTTCTCTTGAAATCAATGATTCATAAAGTTTCTCACCATGTCGTGTACCTATTACTTTTATACGACTATCACTTTCAAACAATTCCTTTAAAGCCTGAGCAAGATCCGCTACAGTTGATGCTGGGGCTTTCTGTACAAAAAGATCTCCCTGTTCAGCATGCTCAAACGCATGAAGAACCAAGTCAACAGAGTCTTCTAAAGACATTAGAAACCTAGTCATATTTGGGTCGGTTACCGTTAGTGGCTCTTCATTTTTCATTTGGTTAACGAACAAAGGAATTACAGAGCCTCGAGATGCCATCACATTTCCATATCGAGTCAAAGATACGACAGGCCCACCATCAGGTATACATCGAGATTTTGCTACAACAACTTTTTCAGCCATTGCTTTTGATATTCCCATTGCATTGATGGGATAAACAGCTTTATCCGTACTCAACACAACAACACGTATAACATTATTAGCGATTGCAGCATTCAAAACGTTCTCGGTACCAATTATATTTGTTTTAACAGCCTCCATAGGGTAAAACTCACAGGATGGTACTTGTTTCAGTGCTGCCGCATGAAAGATGTAATCAACACCAACCATTGCTTGTGAAATACTATCATAATCACGAACATCACCAATATAAAATTTAACCTTATTGCTAGCCAATTCAATACGCAAATCTTCCTGCTTTTTTTCATCACGGCTGAAGATGCGAATTTCTTTTATGTCAAAATTAAGAAACCTTTTCAAAACAGTATGTCCGAAAGATCCTGTACCACCAGTTATCATCAATACTTTATCTTTGAATGCGTTCATTTTCAGCGTCATTTGAATTCTCTCTCTGTTTGTCCTTTTTTGTCTTTTAACTCTCTTTTAACCCATAAAGCACTGTGAGGTTTTGAGATATTAGTTTGTGCTAAAGGCCTTGTGTCTTTTGTGTAGTAATATAATATTATGGACTTACGATCTATTTCTTTTGGAAAATTCAATTCATCTGGTAAGCCATGGTAACTATAATCATGAGAATCAAATACAACCAACCTGTTAAAAATTGGTGCAACTTTCTTAATCAACTCAGTACCATCATGATTGTATAGCCCAAACTCGCCTCCCCAGCTTTCGTCCCAACCAGGGTTTAAATATATTATTGCATTCATTCGACGGTTTAATCCGGTGGCATCATGATAATTACCATCCACGTGAACATCCAACAAACCACCTCTGCTTGTAATATTTAAACCTCCACCTGTAAAATATGAATCGGAAAGTAACTTTGGTATGGTAAACACTTCGGAAAATGCTTTTAGAATGAGAGAAGAATTTAGAATTCTGACTGCATCAATAATATTTGATGGGATATCAAACTCAGACTCCCATCTTGTTCTCGACTTTATTTCAATATCAGTGTCAATCTCATGCTCCCAGACATTATCATCTATATCAGGAAAACTTTGTAAACATTCTTTTGCTAGTTCGGTAGGCAGGAAGTTATCCACCACCAAATGCTTATAAGGAGAACAGAAGAAATCTCCTACATGTATTTTTGTTACACACTCTTCAGCAATCAGCTTTAATTTTATCTGATTCATTTTATTTCCTCATTCTTTCTTCATACATATTTTTTATTAAACTTGGCCAAGAAGGTGGCTTATATCCAGTATCCACTTGAAAATTAGTTGAATCTAGCGATCTATCAATACATAAACTTTCATCAGCTATGACCTTAACCTGTAGACCATAAACATTTGCGATTGTATGCAAGAGCGTAAATTTATCAATAGGATCCACCGAAACATGGTAGAGACCTCGCAAAGTAGGATTTGGTATTACCAAGTCTGCAATAACCTTTGATAATTCAAGTGTTGTTAGCCCAGAAAAAACTGCTTTACTGTAGCCTTTCACCTCGCCTTTTTGCGATAAGAACCAATCTACAAGAGAAGTTCTACTATTTAATTCATGACCTATTATAGACGTCCTTAAAGTGATAGCATGCGGCAAATCATGCAGCTCACCTATGTATTTAGATTTACCATATAAGTCTTCTGCATCAGATATATCATCTTCAGAATACATTCCACGTCGACCATTGAAAATACAATCAGTACTAATATGGATTAATCTGGCATTACTCAACAAACATAGTTTTGCCAATCTATGGGGTAATAATGAATTAATTGGCAATGCCATGAGAGGATTATTAGCATCCGAAAATTGCTTAATTAAACCTATACAATTAATAACAACATCTGGCCGTACTGTATTCAAGACGTCGATGAGGTTAATTTGATCCAACACGTCTACATTGCTAAGCAGTTGATTATGTTTATCTTTTGAAAAAAACTGTAAACATTCTTTACTACGTATTGTACCCCAAACATCATGCTGATTAGCTTTAGATAGTTGATTAAATACAGTACTGCCTAACATCCCAGTAACACCTAATACTAAAATCTTCACGCTTTCACCTTTGCTATTTTTATTCTCATATTTAGGATATCAATGAGATGGATACATAGTTGATTCATTTCAAAATTCTTTAAAAAATATTTTCGTCCTGCAACACCCAGAGCAGCTCTATCGGATATAGACATAGAAATAACTTCTTTAATGACAGCAACCAAGCCATCAACATCTTCTGCAGGACAAGTTAATCCGGCACCAGCTTCATCAATAATTCTGGCACCCTCGCCATCTAGGCATCCAATAATTGGCCGCCCAGAAGCTAGATAAGCTTGCACTTTACCTGGAATAGTAAAACTAAAAATATCATCTTTATTTAATGATACTAATAAAGCTTGCGACCTACTAAAAATCTCCGGCATTACAGATGATGGAAATTGGCCAGCTAGTATAACATTATGTAAATTTCTATCCTTAATCTGTTCAGAAAGCCAATTAACCTTTGAGCCGCTACCGACAAGGACAATACGTAAATTTTTAATACCTATTAATTTTTGAGCAGCTGATATTAGTGTATTTAGGGATTGAGCCGTCCCTAAATTACCTGCAAAGGTTACACAGAAATTATTTTCTAGAGTATCTATCAAGCCCTTGGACGATAATATTTCATTCGTTTCTTCCATTTGCATGGATACTGAAAAGTCATCTGGATATGCGTTGGGGAAATAAATAATTTTGTCTGAACTCGCATAATTTGATACTGGTGCAAAAAACAACCTCGATTGTACCATTAACGTATCCGACCCAGCATAAATTGCTCGTACTAACAACCCAATTATCCGCAACAGATATTTATTCTTTATAAAACCTGTTGCTTTTAAACTTTCAGGCCATAGATCTTGAACCCAAATAGCTAAATGTGCCTTTGTTTTGTATTTTAGATAAAGAGCAGGTAGTGCTGAAGTTATAGGAGAAGGGGCAAAGACAATTATTGAGTCATATGCTTCACCCTTGATTTCAGATGGGAAATAGCGTAATCCATTGTAAATAAAGGACAAATAATTAAGAAATAAATTTTTAGCTCCACCAGATTTACGTGGACGAAGAGGGACCCTAAATATTGATGCATTATTATAGTCCTCGTGTTCTAGACCACTTTCTTCGTATCCATCAAAAACATCTCCGTCAGGATAGTTGGGCTTACCCGTTAAAACTTTTACAGTATGCCCCTGCCGTACAAGAGTTTTTACCATATCGTTAACGATAAAAAATTCTGGCCAGAAGTATTGTGTGACTATAAGAATTTTCAATGTTGTAGACACTTATAAAACAATTGCTTATTTGCAAACAGTAATGCGGGATCAGATAATTTCTTCTCCATGGTACTTATTATACCATCTCGTATTTCCTTTTTCGCAATTGCACTAGTTGCTGCTACAGATTCTAAAACATCAACAAAACGTGCAATCTCATCCAGTGCAATATCCCAACCCAATTTATCGTTACTTAAATCCCGCCATGGTGTTTGGTCGCTCAATAAGACGGTTGTTCCAACGCTTAATGATTCAGCAATTACATGCCCATAGTTTTCACCTCGTGTTGGAAGTATGAACAAATCATATCGAGAGAATACATTACGTACCTCTTCCGGCAAGACTGGGCCACAATACTCAGCTTTAATATTTCGCGGTAAAGCTTTTATTAATGTTTGACAGTTTTTCCAATAAGCAAGATCTTCTATGGGCCCATAAATGTCAAATACTATTTCAGCATGAACTTGCTTTAATACTCGCAAAGAATAATCTAAATTTTTCATAGGCGAAATACGTGACAGAAATACTATTCGTAGAACACTTGATTCTGGATTAGAAGATTGACTCTGCTCATTTACTAGTTCAAGGTTCAGTTTACTAGGCAAATCTAAAGCAACAAGTATATTTACACCCGAAAATGATTTCCAAATATCTTTTGCTTCAAGGGAACTAGAAGCATGCCAGATGAGATTTTTGTACAATCCAAATATCTTTGATACTAAGATATAACCCATTTTTTTAAATCGCTTCAATCTCAATGCGGCCGACGAAAATTCTCCTCGCACCGCCAATAAAGTAGGCACATCCGCTAAAACACCGAAAAGCCTTAGTATCAAAGGCTTAAATGTGAATATATGATCAAAAAAACTGTTCAAATATAACAGATCGTGAGGTGTATTATTTATTATTTTTGAAAACCCGGATAAAGTTTGTTTTTCGGGTGAACAATAATACACTTGCGATTGACCGACTTTTACCCACTTATTTATAAATACATTTTCATATGGAAGTGCATCTCCCAAGTCACGGTCCCTCGTAACAATACAAAAATCAAATTTATCAGAAAGGTGATCGACCATATTTAAAATAGTCCGTAACGGACCTCCTGCCTTATGTCCGGGATAATAGTAGCCCACAAAAACCAAAATTCTTGGTTTATTTAAATCGGCCTCAATCATAAGTCAAATCCAACGCAATATAATATATCTATATAAAAATGTATTTTCATGGGTTATTTTCTGTA
>JBALXS010000104.1:0-16678 GCA_036960485.1 Oceanospirillaceae bacterium | reverse complement strand
CTTGGGGTTTTTTCGTTCTACCGAGATAAGCTTAACAGTAAAGCTCAGTTTGAAGAAAAATAGTGCTTGTGAAGTAATCCCATCCGCTTTTAGCAGCCGTGACATGCACAAGTGAAACGATTTAGCGCCGATGGTAGTGTGGGGTCTCCCTTAGGGATACGTAGGTCATTGCCAAGCTTTTATTCGCCAATGACAATCCTGATGCATCAGATAGCAGTAAAGAGCGCTTGGAATCTGCAAAGCAGCGTATTAGCAGTATTAAGGATTTTGAACAAATCTTTGGTGTATTAGCGTCCCATGATCGAGGCGATACGGGTATTTGTAATCATCAGGAAAGTTTAAAAACAGTGTACTCTTATGTTTTAAGGTATTACAAAGGGCAGATTAAGCTCTATGTAACGAATCAACAGCCTTGTGATACCTCTGCTTACCAAGAACTAGATGTACCGATTGGTGAACATTGGAGTGAGCAATCAGCACAAGCATTTAAAGATGCTTACCCGAATTAGGTTAATGATGTAAACTTTGCGATTTTAGATAATAAGGAAATAGTAACGTTGAAATGGATTTTGAAAGGCAGGTTAAAAGCTGGTTAGTACAAGATGTAAAAAGATTACACCTATTACAAACAGCGGCTAAATTACAGTTAGACGATTGGTGTTTCGCCGCTGGTTTTTTGCGTAATATGGTGTGGGATAAATTACACGATGTTAAATCTGATTCAGCATTAAATGATATTTATCTTATATACTTCAATAATTTAGATGTTAAAAAAAACAACAGGTAAGGCGTACGAACGCATTTTAAAGCGTCAAATTGATAAGCCTTGGTCAGTTAAAAACCAAGCGCGAATGCATTTTAAAAATGATGATTGCCCTTACCTTTCAACCGCCGATGCGATGAGTTATTGGCCGTAAACTGAAACGGCTATTGGTGTTAGTTTAAACGATGAAGGTGACATTAACATCATCGCACCTTTTGGTCTTGAGTCCTTATTCTCCCTACAAATAACGCTAAACATTAAGCGTCCCAAGCCTGAGATATTCGAAAAGCGTATCAGTGATAAACAATGGTTAAAAAAGTGGCCAAAATTAAAAATAGACCTTAGTTCGAATTAAGGCCTAAAATCTATTAGCTTTCTTTCACCACTCGTCGTTTGCCTACATTTAATCAGCTAACACAATCGTTAACATTTTTAATAATGGAATACGTTGTTCACTTTGTGGCGCGTCAACTAATAATTGAAATAACTGTTTACCAGCACTTTGGCGATCAATATTAGTAACGCTATTGGAAGCTGCCACTAAATAATCATCTTTAGCGCAGCCAGCCGTTATGATTGCTGAGAGCACTTCTTCTTTGTCAGCCGCTTGCAAATAAAGGTGGTTCTCGGCAAAGAATGCTAAAGCTCTGATCACTACCCCGGTTGCACTATCTTGTAAGCAAGCAAAGACATACGGCATAATTTTTTCGAAACTCTTGGATATAGAATGACTTTGCTGGTTAATAGCTAAGTATTGATGAAGAGAATCTATAACTTGTATGCGTACATTACTATCCGTATCTGCGAGTGCTTCTAATAGTATCGGTAGTGCAGTGCGGTGCCCTAATGCACCTATCGCGCGAGCGCACATTAAGCGTAAATGATCATTTCCCGACATTAGTAACGTACACAAGGGACCTAAACATTTTTTTAATGCCTTTAACTGTGGCTGCTGTTGAGCAATGATCGCTAATGATGAAACCGCTTCAATTTGCACTTCAACATCATCAAATAAAAATTGCGCTAGTAAAGTGTCTACTACATCTTCACTAGGGTATTGGGTGAGCGCTTTTAGTGCCAATACTTTGTTGGGATATGTCGGCATTTTAGCTATTTTTTTACGGCTCAATTTAACTCTTTCGCCGCTATCTAAATGATCATTCACTATTTGTGCAAACTGTTGCTCGCTTTGTGGTAATTGCTCAACCATTTCGCGAATATGTGGAGCTGTTACTTCATCAGCAATGTCTGCTTTTGGGCTAACAAAAGCATTTATAGTTTCGCGTTGTATCGAATCTAAAGTAGAAACAACGGCAGTATCCTCAAAGTTTACATGTTCAATTGCTTCTTCAGTTACTGATTCAGTATGCAATTCAGCCGGCGGATATTCATCGCTAACACTTGCCAGTATTGCGCGTAGTTTATCGTCTTCACTTAAGGCAGGCGGTGCAGTATGAAGCGCTTCGTTATCTCCATTTACATCGATTGCCTGTATTGGAATAAGGGGTTTGTTTTCATCATCTTCTGGTGAATTTTCAGTTTCAAACACAGGATTTTCGATGAATGAATTGTCGATAGTGGTGGACTTTAATAGATAATCATAAATTAAAGTGTGGGCACTAAACTCAGATTGTAACGCAGGCTTTTGAGCGATGCTTACCAGTGCTTGTACAACACTTAAACGTAGTGACGAAGAAGGGTGTTCAAGTAAAGTATTTAGGCAACAAAGTGTTAGAGTTTCATTAGCGGCTAATTTTCCTAAGCTAAGTAGCATCGCTTGGGTGGCGCGCATGCTCGGCGCATTACTTGCGCTATGAGTAAGGTGCTGCATAATCACAGGGACAGCCGTATCATCGCCAATAGCACTGAGCAGTTGGCATATATATATTTGTTCATCGAGGCTTTCACTGGATAAAGCTTGATGCAGTTGCTTTTTCTGAGCTTGATCAAGCGTAATATTAGCAGCCATTAAAGTGAGCAGTTGGTAAACAAAATTGCGTCCGCTAGTGTTGAGTTTTGGCAACTGTAAAAGCAGGTATTCACTGGAAACATAGAGCTCAAACTGCTCTTTTAACAGTTGCTGCATACTTGTTAGTGCAGTAATGGTTGCAGTTACTACTTGACTATCTGCATCATCAAGTAGCTCCAACATATCAATGGCGCTTTGCTGTGCTTGCCGCTTACCTAATGCGGTAACAGCGCTGGCGCGAAGGTTGGCGTCATTTGCTTTAAGTGCCTGGGTAAGTGTCGCGATGCTTTGTTTACAATGTGCAAATGTTAGTGCTGTAGCTGCACGCCGTGCTAGGCGCTGCTCAATTAATGAAGGTGCTCGTCGCGTATTTTCAATAAGAGAGATTACGTATAACAGCCCTTCATTGCCAATCAGCGTGAGTGCTTTTAAAACTTGCCCCTCGATGTCTAAATTATTTTCCTGTAATAACGTCCTTAATATCTCTACAGCGCCTTGAAAACGATGTTTGCCTAACGTTTCGATAGCTATTAGCTGCACATCCCAATCATCGTTCCACAAAGTATCGGTTTGACGATGGGCAAACTCACCGTTTGCCCAAGGTAAAAAGCACTCTAATAGGCTGTCATCAACCATATTCGAGAGTGCTCTAATTGCGCTGACACGCACATCACCTTCTGGATGTAGGTTTACGGCATCAAGTAAAATATCGGTAGCTGCTTTTGCTTGTAGACTTCCTAAGGCATCAACGGCATCGATCACCACATCTACGTCTTGATGATGAAGGCACTCAATTAAACTCTCCACCGTTTTAATTGCTTCAGGTCCTTCAAGAGCGAGGTCGTCATCAGTAGTAATGTTTGGAAAAATACTACCAATAGCACGTGCGGCATAACAGCTCTGGGCTTCGTTGTCAGAGATAAGAAGTTGATTGAGGATCTCTGAGTTTAGTGTTTTCACAGGTTGTGACATGGTTCTACTCTCCAGCACTTATGCATTTTAATTATCACGTTTTATCATCATTACTTTGCTCGTAGTGTCAGCTATACCCATCAATATAATATTTTCAATGATGTTATCTATTATCTAATATCGAGCTTAATTATTCACATAAGTAATAGTAACGAGTATTAACCAATTGTCGTATTGACTTATATCAACGAACCTCGATTCAGAAATTGATACTGTGATTTCATTCGAGTTAATCTATAAAAGGCAAATCGCGAAGAGAGGCTTTAAGTAAAATTTATTGATTGTTTTGGTGTTAGCACACTATGAAAATCCATCTTAATGTCCCTAACCTATTTGTCACAACAGCAAGAATATATGTGAGCGAGCCAGCAGTATAAATAATTTGCACTTGTCGTGATTAGCAACATCTTTAATGATTAGTGTGCCATCTAACTTAGCCACAAAGCTTCGACGAACAAAGCTAGTTAGGATGGCGAAATTATTGGTACGTACTAACAATAAAATCAGCCAATGTGGAGACAGCATATGGACATTAGGCTTAGAATGAGAAAAAAAATAGTGTTAACAACGCTATTTAGTAGTTGTTTTCTGCTATCGAGTAACGCAATTGCGCAAGATATGTTAGCGGTTGTTGAAATAGATGCAAAGAAAGCAGAACTTGGAAAGCGATTGTTTTTTGATACTCGCTTGTCAGGCGATGCAGCCATCAGTTGCGCGAGTTGTCATGAGCCTAACAATGGTTTTGCCAGCTCTACTGCTTTATCGCCAGGTTATCCGGGTAATGGGCACTTTCGAAATGCACCTTCACTGATCAATACTATTTACAAAAAATCTTGGTTTCACGATGGGCGCATCGGAACTAATTTAAACGATGTAACACGTTCCATGATTACTGAAGATTACAGTATGAATATGGATATGCGTTTGATGCAAGAGCGTTTAAAGCAAGATCCGATTTATGTAAAAATGTTTAAAGATGCAGGTTATGGCGAACCCTCAAACGGTGGTGTACGCAAGGCTATCCCTGAATTTTTAAAAACATTGACTTCTAAAAACGCACCGATAGATACCAATCAATTAAGTGCATCAGCGAAGCGTGGCGAAAAACTGTTCAAGGGTAAAGGTAGCTGTGCTCAATGCCATACAGGGCCGTTGTTTTCAGATGGTAAAGCGCATAACACAGGCGTTGCTGAGAACTTTGATATTTTCCTAAAACCTTCTAATCATCAAGCATTTATCGCGTTCAATATGTTTATGGGTAATGAAAACTACATGGCGCTTAAACGCGATGTGGGCGCTCACGTACAAACCCATAAAGCTGATGGAACTGATATCGGAAAATTCATGACTCCGAGCTTACGAGAGTTAAAATATACAGCACCTTACATGCATAACGGCATGATCAAAACGCTACCGGAAGTCGTCGCTTTCTATAACGCAGGTGGCGGTCAAGATAAAAACAGATCGGTGTTGTTAAAGAAGTTGAAATTATCGGCACAAGAGCAAAAAGATTTGGTGAGCTATCTACAAGGGCTTTCTGGTGATGCGCTGGTTTCTGATACATATATCTGGAATAAAGAAGATTATAGCTATCAAGTTATCAACAATTGGTTAGATGTTAAAAACTAGTCGAGGAAATGGCCATGCAATTACAACCGTTAAAGCAAAAGTTCATTTCGATAAATAAACTTTGTGCTCTTGTTACATTTACACTCACTGCACTCGCGTTGCCTTTACCAGCTAGTGCACAAGAAGTACCGCCGTTGGCACCTTTAGGGGAAGTACCTATTCCTGCTGATAATCCAATGAGTGAAGCAAAAACCGAGTTGGGAAAAATACTGTTTTTTGATGGGCGCTTAGGTGGCGATGGCTCTACCAGCTGTGGCAGTTGCCATATTCCGACATTAGGTTGGGATTGGCCTGATAATGTTTCACTAGGGTATCCAGGCACCATTCACTGGCGAAACTCGCAAACTATTATCAACTCAGCCTACTACGGAAAACTATTTTGGGCAGGCTCCGCAAAATCACTAGAGGGGCAAGCAAAAAGCGCAGCAAAAGGCGGTATTGCTGGCAATGGCGAAGACGATATTATGGAAGCGCGCTTAGCGTTAATTCCAGATTATCGGAAGCGTTTTAACGATGTATTTGGTGACAATTGGCCAAAAGTATCAAATGCTTGGAAAGCTATCGCCGCTTACGAACGTACTTTAGTGCAAAGGGATACTCCGATAGACAAATACCTAGCGGGTGATAAAAGCGCGTTAACTGATAGCCAAGTAGCAGGTAAAGAACTGTTTGAAGGAAAAGCAGGCTGTGTGCAATGTCACAACGGTGCCTTAGCGAGTGATCAAAAGCACTACAACATTGGTGTGCCGCCGCTAAAGCGTTGGGAAGAAGATGCTATGGCGCAAATTACCTTTCGCTATGAGCTTTATGCAAAAGGCTCTACAGAGGAAATGTATCGCAACACTAAAGGTGATCCGGGGATTTATTTTAGAAGTAAACTTCCTCAGCAAAAAGGGATGTTTCGCACTCCATCGATACGTTACACCAAGCATACAGCGCCATATATGCATAATGGGAGTATAAAAACGTTAGCTGATGTTGTCGATTTTTATAACCGTGGCGGTATTGCTAAAGATGGTCGATCTAGTGCTTTTATTAAAACTAAATCAGATCTAATAAAACCGTTAAATTTAAGTGTCACTGAGAAGAAACATTTGCTGGCATTTATTGAAAGTTTTTCAGGTGACAAGATCACCGAAGAAATACCCGCTCTTCCTGAATACGCACCGTTATTTAGTATAGAAGAGCTGAAGGAGGCGAAAAAATGAAAAAAGATAGAAGCCAACAAACAACGAAAGAACATAGCGATTGCATGATTTCTCGTCGTAAATTCCTACTTTACTCAAGTGCAACGGTTGCAGCTACCAGCGTTATTTCACTAAATCTATTTCCAGGCACAGCACAAGCCAAAGAAATGAAAGCACAAGTGACGGCGTATCCACGCATCAAAATAGCTCAAATGAGTCAGTTAAAAGAAAATCAACCTTTTGATTTTCAATACCCTGATAAGGGGCCAAATTCACAGGCAATGATCGTTAAAACCGGTGTGAAGTGCGGAGGCGGTATCGGTCAAGGCCAAGATATAGTGTCATTTAGCTATATATGTACACATCAAGGTGGGCCGTTAATCGGGCAATATAAAGTGGTTGATGAACATCGAGTATTAGGACAATGTCCTTTTCATTTGTCGACATTTGATATGCGCCGCCACGGCATTATCGTATCGGGTCAAGCCTATGAAAGTCTACCGCAAGTGTTACTTGAAGTAGAAGGCGATGATATCTATGCCGTAGGCATCATGGGGTTGCTGTTTGGCCGCACTGATAACAAATTGGCCGGATAAGGGGAATAGCATGACAACTAATTATTACATACCAGAAGATTCTTCATTGTTACCACCAAAAGATGCAGAAGTAATAACGACTGCTTGTGATTATTGCGTGGTTGCCTGTGGCTACAACGTTTATCGCTGGCCATTGCATAAGCCTAGCGGCGGTATAAAAGCAGATCAAAACGCCTTTGGGATTAATTTTCCATCCTATGCATTGCAAGAGTGGGTGGCACCTGCCCAGCACAATGTAGTGATGCATGAAGGCCAGCCGTATAACGTAGTGATTGTACCTGATAAGAAAACCAAAGCGGTTAACTTAAATGGTGATTCGTCAATGCGTGGCGGTTTGATCGCACAAAAAGTTTACAACCCAGCAACGGGTACCCGAGACCGCTTAACTAGCCCGTTAATGCGTATTGGTGGCACTTTGCAACCTGTCAGCTGGGAATTTGCTATTGAAATAGCAGCGGCGGTGGGTCGCCATGTTATTGATACACATGGAGAGAATGCCTATGGTGTTAAAACATACTCTTATCAGTATATTGAAAACACTTACGCGATTACTAAATATGCTTTAAGGCATGTAAATACCGCTAACTTTAGCTTTCATGATACGCCTTCTGATGTGACTTCTACACCAGGTTTTAGAGATGCTGGTTTCGATAACTTTGGCCCAAGCTATGAAGATTGGGGTAAAGCGGATGTATTGATGCTATGCGGCACTGATCCATATGAAACCAAAACAATTCTCTTTACACAGTTTATGATGCCGGCAATTCAGCGAGGGATGAAAACTATCATCCTTAATCCTCGTGAAACAGCGGGTATCGCTTACATGAAGAAGCACGGTGGCTTGCATTTAGATGTAAATCCCGGATCCGATAATCTAGTGTTAGGTGCTATCTTACGTGTGATTGTGGAAAACAATTGGCAGGATCAAGAGTGGATTGACGAATGGGTTAATAATAAATGGGAATCTAGCTCAGGGTTCGGTCAGGGAACACGTAACACACCTTGGCAGTGGCGTACGACTTGGGGTAAATTCCAAACTGATGGCTATGAAGATTACAAAAAATGGTTGCTCGCACAGCCTGAGTACTCAGTGAAAAATGCTGCTAAAGTTGCGGCGATTGACCCTGATAAAATTTATCAAGCGGCGCAAATGTTAGCTAAGCCGAATGCCGATGGCAGTCGTAAGAAAGCGTCTATCGCTATTGAGAAAGGTTTTTACTGGTCGAACAATACCGGTAATACTAACGCAATTAGCTCCTTAGCAACGGTTATTGGCGCTGGTGGGCGACCTGGTCGCGTGGTTGGACGTTTAGGTGGACATCAGCGTGGTGGGCAATCAGGTGGTAAATTACCGCGTAATAAGTCGCCAGAGAAAGTGCCTGGACGTCGTCGTCGCGCGCTAGACACCGATCGTTGGACCTACTCTGGCCATACGCGTTTTGCACACGTTATTGGTACTACTTGGATTCAATCAATGTCTGGATCACAAGGGCTACTTAAAAAGTTTTGGGAGTTAACCTCTGCCAATCCACATCAAGTGTTTAGTTACGATAAGCAAGAAATAATTGACACACTTAAAGCGCGTGCTGATTCGGGTGGCATGGTGGTTATCAACCAAGATATCTATTTGCGTGACCCTATTGGTGCTAAATTTGCTGATATTGTTTTCCCTGCAGCTTCTTGGGGTGAAGAAGATTTCATGCGTGCCAATGGAGAGCGCCGTTTACGCTTGTATCAAAAATTTAACGATGCACCAGGTGATGCTAAACCCGATTGGTGGATCATTAGCCAGTTAGCGAAAAAGATGGGTTATGACGGGTTTGATTGGCAAAATTCCAACGAAGTTGCCGAAGAAGCAGCGCGCTTTAGCCGTGGTGGTCGTAAAGATTTCAACATGGTGAAAGTTGCAGCTCACGCAGAAGGGAAAACCTTACATCAAAAAATGCGCGAATTCGGCACCAACGGTATTCAAGGACCAGTATTTTATAACTATGATACTAAAACACTGCATGGCACTGAACGCTTGCACGATACTGAGCTTGCTAAAAATAAAGAAAAACTCAAAGAAATGGGTTTAGAAAACGGTGCCCAAGGAGCGAATGTGTTGACTAAAAAGTTGACGCACTTTAACTCTCAAACCGGAAAAGTTAATTTACAAAAGCATCCTTGGAACTTGTTCAGTGATTTTCATGAATGGCTCTCACCTAAAGAGGAAGAACTCTGGTTCTCAAATGGACGCATTAATGAAATCTGGCAGTCAGGTTTTGACGATATTGAACGCCGTGCATACACCGCTCAACGCTGGCCTGAAAACTGGGTAGAAATCCATCCAGAGGATGCTAAAAAGCGTGGTATTGAATCCGGTGATCAAGTGATGATGTACTCTGATAGAGTCGCAGCTTTTAAAGATACATTGTTGGGTATTGATAGCCAAAACTTCCAGTTTGGTGAATTGCTCAAGCGTGGCCATATTGAATTGAGTAAAGCGGCGGTGACTGCGGTTGCGATAGTTACTCCTGCAGTAAAAGTAGGGGTGCTTTATGCAAATATGCTCGACATGCGCCAGCCTAGTAATTCGTTAACCGCACGGGTGGTTGATAATATTTCAGGCAACTACAACTTTAAAATGGGCGTCGCCAAAATCAAGAAAATTGGTGAGAGTAAGTACAAACATGAATATCGCAGCTTCTCTTTTGCGCCACGAAATATAGTGTAAGTGTGCTGTAGATGCAATTTAGAAGTATGTAAATAGATTGTGTAAAAAGTATTAGCAGCTTCTGGTTCTCTTTGTGATAGCAATGATTATTGGGAGCAGGTTAATTTAACGAGGCTTGAGTGCAAAGTATGTTGATTGTACGAAAGCTTCATTATTTTCGTAAAGAGTTAAACTAATCTCAAACGGTTACTTAATTCATAGGTTTAAGTGTTTATAAGGAGTATTGTTATAAAACGGTATATTTCGAATGTGTTACCTACTAGCACTTACTTAAGCTAGAAGGTAAATACTCTAAATATAACCCGCTTATATCACCTCTAAAAGCATTATAATTAAAGCCATAAAAGGTTATCAAAATGACATTAAAAAGAATTGTATTAAGTGCGTGTGTGCTAGCAATGAGTCAAGTTTCGTTTGCTGCAGATATTGAAAAAGGTAAAGCTGCATCGCAACTATGTGTTGCTTGCCACGGCGTAGCAGGTGTGAGTAATAATGATCTATGGCCAAATCTAGCAGGACAAAAGGCAGGATACTTTATTAAGCAAATCAAAGCATTTAGAGATGGGACGCGTAAAGATGCAACCATGTCTCCTATGGCGATGGTTATTGCAGAAGACCAAATTGAGGACGTTGCAGCATATTTCGCAAGTTTAAAATAGTTATAAGCCATTAAGTTAGAAACAACTTAATAGCAAGGGCTTAACTATAAACAGACAGTGCTCACTGTCTGTTTTTTATCAAAGCATGACTTTGAGTTTCGAACAAACTCCATCCGTATTATGCAAATTATCTTTTCGCTTTAGCGATAATAAATAACCCCAAACACAGTACAGCCGCAGCTACTAGCATTTGTATAGTAATGCTCTCCCCAAGGAAAATGGCAGATAAACTAATTGCAATAATAGGTACTAATAAGCTGAAAGGTACCACTTGTGCCACAGGGTGTCTACGACATAACCAAGCCCATAAACCGTGGCTGATAATGCTGGATACGATAGCGGAATAAAGCACAGCAAGGTAACCTTTTGTTGATACATCAGTGAGTGTATCTAATGGTGATCCTTCAGTGAAATAAGCGATACTCGCGACCATCGGAGTACCTAAAATAGCTGTCCAGCCAATGATATCAATAGGACGTATTTGCTTGGGCATAGAGCGCAGCAATACAGAATATAAGCCCATAAACATTGCTGACATTGCAGCTACAATCAACGCTTGGCTCATACCCAGTAAGTTTGGCTCATAGAATAGAATAACCATGGCCATAAATGCCATTAATAAACCTACAATACGGCGTATGCCAGGTTTTTCGTTAAGTAACAACCAACCAAACAACAATGCAAAAGCCGGATTTAGCTGAATAAACAATGAGATAGCAGAAACATTAGTAGTCAACTGCGAGGCTAAAAATAATAAACCGAAGTGTCCAGGCACTAAGGTAATCGTAATAAACAAGTAGTACTTAAAGTGCGGTAATGGATTACGTAAGAAAAACGCCAGCAAACAGCCGACTAATGCTAAGCGTAAAGTGAGAGCTGTCCAACTTGGGATATCTAATACCGCGTATCTTATCGCTATGAAATTTCCTCCCCAGCCAAATAAAACAACAGCGAGGGCGACAATGTCGGGAGATTTCCAAGGATGGTTGGTCATGTTTGGCACAATGAAATTGAACTCATGGGGTAAATGTAGACAGAAAATATGCGCCATTTGATAGATATAAATCATCACCAAACAGAGGCAGCTAAGTAGCGCGCAGTCTACTCTTATCGCCTATGACTATCGACATAAATTTTGACTCTTATTTAAGCTTAAATAAAAGTGCTGTGAGAGAATAAACAAGGTTTAAAGTACTTAGTTGAAAAGTCACTGAGTGCAAATGCACTAATAGCAGTAGAATAAGTGCCAATAGGCATTGTCGACAACAAGTATTCACTATTGTACCAGAGAATGAATTTAATGATTGACGCTGTAAGTCATGCAAGATAATGTGCCCGAAATAGAATTTTAAAGAGAGTAAACCCATGCGCTGGAAAAAAATACTGAATTTAGTTGAAGCCCATGCAGAAGGCGAAGTAGGTCGTGTTGTGACGGGAGGAGTATTGGATATTCCCGGCAAAACGATGCTAGAAAAAATGACCTACATTAACGAAGTTGATGACAGTATTCGTCGTTTTTGTGTGTTCGAGCCGCGCGGTTATGCTCAAATGAGCACTAATTTGTTACTGCCACCAACACGTCCAGATGCCGATGCAGGTTTTATCATCTTACAAGGTGACCAAGCGCATGCGATGTCGGGCTCTAACTGTATTTGTGTAACAACAGTGCTGTTAGAAACAGGCATTTTGCCAATGTTAGAGCCACAAACAATTGTGCGTTTTGATATGCCAGCAGGTTTAATCACTGCCACAGCGCAATGTAATGATGGCAAGTGTGAAAGAGTTGAACTAGATATGAATGCCAGCTTTGTGCACAGCTTAGATGTACCAGTTGTTACTGAAAAATACGGCACTTTAACGGTGGATATTGCCTTTGGTGGTATCTTTTATGCTTTAATCGATTGCGCACAGCTTGGCATTAATATTGAAGCGGGTAATGCTAAAAAGATCGTTGAAATAGGCTGTGAAGTACAGCGCCAGCTCAATAAAACGCACAACATAGCGCACCCAGAGAACGCTCAATTAAAAGGCATTGCCTATACCATGCTGATTGATAAAGGCCCTGACAATGAGCTGCGCGGCGCCACGGTTTTACCGCCAGGCAGAGTTGATCGATCCCCTTGTGGCACCGGCAATAGCGCGCGCATGGCGGTAATGCATGCACGCGGTGAAGTGCAAGTGGGTGATACTTACAGCGCCTATTCAATTATTGGTAGCCGCTTTGATATGACTGTAGCAGGCACCACGACTGTTGCAGGTAAAGTAGCAGTATTGCCTAAAGTATCGGGGCGCGGCTGGATTCACGGCATGCATCAGATAGGTGTTGATCCAACAGATCCTTATCAGGAAGGTTACAGCGTTGCAGATTGCTGGGGCGATGCTGATGATTTAGTGCGTTAACTTTTTTATGGTTTTAGTGCTAATGACAGTTTTAGCTACAGTTATTGAGATTGATAACAATGAATGAAAAGAATTTACAAAGTCAGAATATCGCCATAGTCGGCGCTGGTATTGTGGGAAGCTGTTGCGCCGCGCAACTGATATTACAAGGCGCTAAAGTCACGCTTATCGATCGCGCAATGCCAGGTATGACAGGGCCATCAAGAGGTAATGCGGCGCATATCGCAGCACCTGAAATTATACCAATGGCGACACCAGGCATCGTAATCGCGGCGCTTGGTATGTTGCTAGATAAGAAATCTCCGTTGAAAGTTCCTTTAAGTCAATGGCCTATGCTGGCTCCTTGGTTATGGCGTTTTGCACTAAACTCACAAGATAGTATTCATCAGCAGAACATCAAAAAACTTGGGGAGATGAATGCTCATGTGTTTCAAGATGTTGAAGATTTGTTTGCCAGTACTCATCTTACCCAACACTTAAATCGCGACGGTGCTTTATATCTTTATGAGAGCGATAAAAGTTTGGCCGCTGCTGCTGCTGGATTCACTAAAAGAGCTGAGTATGGTTTTACAGCACAACCTTTAAGTACTGATCAGCTTTACGATTTAGAGCCAAATTTAGCGAAAATATTCACTGGTGGATATTTGTTACCACAGTGGATGACCGTCAGTGATCCTAAAAAAATAGTTACTGGGCTGGTAGATTTTTGCTGCGCTAATGGCGGTGAATTTATCTGTGAAGAAATAGCCCAGTTTAACATTGAACAGCAAGCTAGCAACGCAGCGCAAGGTGTTGAGTTAGTTTACAAAAACGGCCAACAGCGCCGTTTTGATAAAGTGGTACTCAGTGCTGGAGTGTGGTCAAAACCGCTGCTTAAACAGCTCAATACGCCTAAGCTAATAGAAGCTGAGCGCGGTTATAATTTAACTTACACTGATCCGAAAATTGACGTTGCCAGAGCCATCATGTTTGGTGACAGAGGTGTAGTAGCAACTCCTATAGATCATGGCCTACGCATCGGTGGATGGGCTGAATTTGGCGGTACTAAGCGGCCACCCACTACCAAACATTTTACAGCGATAGATAAAATTGCCCATGAATTGTTTCCAACATTGCAAAGTCAAGAAAATTACCGCTGGATGGGTCATCGTCCTTCTACACCAGATTCGCTGCCTATTATTGAGCGCAGTGAAGCTAACCCTAATATAATCTACGCACTAGGTCATGGGCATTTAGGCTTAACGCAAGGGCCTAGTACTGCAAAAATAGTTGCAGCATTATTGGCGAATTAAACCGTGGTAAATACCTTTGAGCGAATGGCTTTAAAGGGCTGATTTAGATATCTACAATAGGGTGTTTAAATCAGTGAGCCACAGATCCACGAAACATATTTAAACTTAAACTATTTATACAATAACTCTTAATTTTTATCGTCAGTGCCAGCCTTAGCATCAATATTAGTTTCGATATCGGTGTCAATATCCGTTTCAGAAATAATGGCAGTAACCTCTTCCACTTGCTCAGGCGCTTTCTCAGCGATCATTGACACCATGTCAGTGATAATTTGTTCACCATCGTCAGCAAGGCGGTCTGCGTAACGCATATCTTCCCAGTTATCGGTCATACTGTTGAGGTAGGTTTCAGCGATATCCACCACCATCTCAGGGTTATCTTCTAGCACCGCCTTTGTCGCAGCTTCAATGATCTCTAAACTTTCCTCAGGAGCAGCTTCTGTCATTGCAGTGGCTAACTCAGCTATATCAGCAGATTCAGCTTCATCAAATACAGCACTGACCAGCTCGGTAGAATAGTCGGGTGTGGCTGTAATGATGGTTTGCACTAATTCTTGATGATCTTGCGGGGCTATCTCGTTGAGGCGTTTATATAGCTCGGTAACATCTATTCCCTCAACGCCAGCCAAGACGCCAGCGACTTCAATTACTTGATCAGGCGAAGCCTTGGCGATCAAACTAACCATATCTAATGCCAAGGTTGGATTGACCAGTGCGATATCCAACGCTGTTTGTGCAGCAGGGCTGAGAGTGGTGTTATCAACATATTCGGTACGTGGATCTAGCTCAGTACTTACCCAACCGGTTGCGCCTTGCGCGACAAATGCTTCCTGTTGATCCGTTGGGATTGATTCGCGTACTCGGCTGCGATAAACGATAAAGAAGGCAAAAAGGCACTGTATAGCGGCCATAAACATGAAGAAAGAGTCGATACCGATGTACTCCATCACCAATCCAACGGTGTAAGGGCCGATAATGCCGCCGCTTGCGTAGATGATAATCATGGCGCCGATAGCACGGCCCATTTCATTTTGCTGTAAACGGTCAAATGTTTCGGCGACACCCAGCGGATATAAGCTAGAAATAATGCCACTGCTGAGGCTGACTAACACCAGTGCTGGAATGAATAGATCTAAATTGATAACAAAGGGGATGAGTGCAGTGCAGATCATGGATACCAGCACTATATTAAGCATGACTTTACGTCGCTCAAAACGATCGGCGAGGTAGCCAATTGGGTATTGTAAAATTACCCCACCGACGACCGCAGCACCCACAAGCAGAGATACATCAAAACCGGTGATGCCTTTTGCTTTCGCATAAACGGCTAACATACTCAGTAGAGAGCCGAGTATCAGACCACACATTAAAACCGCAGTGACCCCCACCGGCGAAGTATTAAGTAGCTTGCGTAATGGCATGGGCGGCGAGTCATCAATATCTGGCGCCGATGCACTGCTCATGGCAATTGGTACTACACCCCCGCAGAGCAGCAAGCCGGCCATTATGTATAAGGTCGCGTCACTGATATCTGCTAAGTTAATCATGAAAGAGCCGAGAAACATTGCCAACAATACGACTATTTGGTTGGTTGCTAAAATGCGCGCACGAGTGTCGCTGGTGGCCCGTTCGCTCAACCAGCCATCGGCAACGATGTTGGTAGATGCGATACAAAAACCCATTAGGATTCGCATGACAGCCCATAACCATTCATTCAGCCACAAGTAACATATCAAAATGCTGATGGCGGCCATGGCAGCACTTGCCGCATAAACGCGAATATGGCCAACGCGAATAATCAAACGGCGAGTATAGATACCACCCAGCAACAAACCTACTGAGAACATTGACATAATTAAACCAATATTGTCGGGGCTTACATTCTCAAAGCTCAATCTTGAGGGCAGCAGGATGTTGATCAAGCCACTGGCTAACATGATCACAAAACCACTGGAAAATAGTGCGATTAAAGAAAGCAGTGTAGCTGACATAAGCAGTATCCTTAACATCCATTGTTTTCGCAAATGTACGCCTTAAGGATAGGCAGAGTCAATCAATAAATAAGGCGAATGCGTGCTCTTTAAAAATGCCTAAATAGATGTTATTACAAGGTAAGTTCAATATCTGCTGTGCGCCCTTTAATTTCAACGATGCAGAGAGTTAGCCGTCTTAAATATATATGAGCTGGCTTTATAAATTAGCTAGAAGGGATGTTCTTTACACGCGAAACATTAGGTTTAAAACGGCTAAAAGTAGCTTGAAAAAAGTAATACAGCTGCCAGCATTTAAGACTGACAACTGATGAATAGTGCGCTGTTTACTTACTTACATCAACAGCGATGCCAGAAGTATGGCTGGTTGATAAGTAAGCAAGAAAGCGTGTTTTAACTTCAACGCTGTGCTCATGCGCTAGTTTTTCAGCGAGGTCAGCATCTTTGGCACGAATAGCATCGATAATATGATTGTGCTCAACCACTAATTCAGGGGGAAGCGTA
>JBALXS010000103.1:8683-16691 GCA_036960485.1 Oceanospirillaceae bacterium | reverse complement strand
GTTTACTATTGATGCCAGCAATTACCTGCAATATGCCGATAAGTTGAGCGATGGCCAGAAAGCGCTATTCGCCAAGTATCCTGAAACTTTCAATATGCCCGTCTATCCAACCCACCGAACAGCCGCGGCGCCTAAATGGGTATACGACAATACCAAAAAAAATGCCTTGAATGCCGAATTAAAAGAGGGCGGAAACGGTGTGGCTAACGCTTTTGGCGGCTACCCCTTCCCAATACCTCAAAATGGACACGAGGCGATCTGGAACCACCTCCTGCGTTGGAACGGCCAAGGTGATTACTATGAATTTCGTAGTGACACAGTTTACCCCAACGGTGAAAAAACTAACGGTGGCGGCATCGTTTGGGAAACTTATCCCTACTTCGATCCCACCAAGGATGTCAGCAGCTATAACGGTAACGCCTTGCAACTGCTCGTCCAATACGATACGCCAGTTAGGCGCAAGGGTGAGGTGATCATGTTCCGTGATGCGGTTAATGCATCAGAGACTCCGCGTCAGGCATGGCAGTACATTCCTGGCCAACGCCGAGTGCGCCGAGCACCGACCATTGCCTTCGATACTCCCAATGCCCAGTTCGCTGGACAAAGTGTCTACGACGAAGTGTGGATGTACAACGGATCCCCTGAGCGTTACGACTGGAAGCTGGTCGGTAAGAAGGAAATGTATATTCCCTACAACAATAACGGCCTTATTGCGGCCTTCGAAACCAAAAATGGCAAGGCCGACGATATTCAAACGCCGTATCATTTAAATCCAGCCTATGCCCGCTATGAGCTACATCGAGTATGGGTGGTCGAGGCAACTCTAGCCGAAGGTAAGCGCCACGTGTACGGCAAACGGACCTTCTACCTCGACGAAGATAGCTGGACGGCGGTCGTTACCGATAGCTACGACGGTCGTGGTGAATTATGGCGTGTTGGCCTAGCCAACCTATTAAACGCCTACGATGTACCCGTAACGCGCCTACGATCGTTCTACCATATTGATCTTCAAAATGGATCCTATGCAGTTAACTTAGTAGACCTAAAACCAATAAAGATTTACAAGGGTGAAAGTGACAAATTCTATACCCCAGCTCAAGTAAGAAAGATGAGCCGACGTTAGGTTAGTCTGAACTGACCCTATTGACAGGGTCAGTTCAGTTTATGCTTCGCACACTGCTGATAACTCAGTATTTATTTCGAGTTATCTATACCCGTTCCCATTTATATGACCAGAGAGCATAACTTATGATTAGTATCTGTCGACAGCTATCATTACAACTTCCTCGGCGCTATTACGCTGCTTCGGCTTTCGCTGCTTGCTTGGGACTTACTTCAGTACCTGGCTTTGCTCAAAACGATGCACTGGTAGAGCCCGCAATACTCAGTCCCTTGGCCCAACATAGTCTTTTAATGGATGTGGATCAGATTGGTAGCCGATTAATTGCTGTTGGTGAACGAGGTCATATCCTGATCTCCGAAGACAATGCCACCCACTGGAAGCAGATGCAGGTACCTGTTCGAGTCACCCTGACGGCCAGTTACTTTGTTGATGAAAAACATGGCTGGGTTGTTGGCCACGATGGCGTGGTGTTACATACCTCAGATGGTGGTAGCCACTGGCATAAACAGCTAGACGGTGAACATGCAAACCAACTGATGCTTAAGCATGCACAGCTACTTTTGGACGAAAACCAAACGGCAATGCAAGCAGCAAGCCCAGAACAGCTTGACGAGTTAGAGAGGCAATTGGAGGGCCTAACCATCGCCGCTGAGGATGCAGAGAGCTTTGTCATCGAAGGCGCCAGCCGACCATTTCTGGATGTATGGTTTCTCAATGACCTTGAGGGGTTTATTGTCGGTGCCTATGGACTGTTCCTTCACACCACAGATAGTGGTGATAGTTGGCAACCTTGGACCAAACATATCGACAATCCCGATATACTGCACTTAAACTCGATTCACCCTGTGGGTGATAGCCTTTATATTGCCGCTGAAGCAGGCGCTTTATTCCGCTCAGACGATAACGGAAATAGCTGGATTTCATTGAACAGTCCCTATGACGGTACATTTTTTGGCGTGATCGGTGTCGGTGACGTTGCTTCAGGTGATAATGCAGTAGTGGCCTACGGTCTACGCGGCAATGTCTTCATTTCTTTTAACCGGGGTGGCACATGGAAGCCCATTGATACTGGAATCGATGCCAGTCTATTTGGCGCCACCCGTTTGTCCAATGGCTCTGTAGCGCTGGTAGGAGATGGCGGCTTTACACTCCAGATCAACCCTAAGGGTCAAGTGTCTCATCTCAATCAAACCGTCAATAAACTGCCACTTAGTGCAGTGATAAATAATAGTGATACCGGCTTGTTAACTGTCGGATTGGCTGGCCTGCAATCCATCACACTGAAATATAACTAATAACAGAGCGTGCCTATGAGCAGTATTAATACCCAATTGGAGCAGACGCTTCTCAAACCAGCGAGCGTTGGCGAACCTATCATTGAAAGAATATTTTTTAATCACCGTCCTGTATGGCTGATACTGTTTGCACTGTTAACGCTTTTTTTTGCTTTTCAGGCTAGTCAGATCCGCCCAGAGGCCAGCTATGAGAAGATGATCCCTACCTCCCATCCCTACATTGCCAATTATCTGGAGCATAAGGATGATCTCAAAGGTTTGGGGAGTGCCGTCCGTATTTCAGTGGAAACCACCGAAGGTGATATTTTCACTAAAGCATTTCAAGAGACACTGAAGCAAGTCCACGACGAAGTATTCTACATCTCAGGCGTTAACCGCACAGCATTGCAATCAATTTGGTCTTCATCCGTGCGCTGGAATGAGGTAACTGAAGAGGGTCTTGCGGGTGGATCTGTGATTGCAGACACCTACGATGGTTCCCCTTCAGAACTGGAAAAACTCAAGGCAAATATATTCAAATCTGGCCAAGTAGGCGCACTAGTGGCCAATAACTTTAAGTCGGCGGTGGTCTATGTGCCACTGATGGAAAAGGATCCTGAAACTGGTGAGCCAATTGATTATCAGGCCTTCTCCAACAAATTAGAAAATCTGGTGCGAAATAAGTACCAAAGTGGGACAATTAAAATCCATATCACTGGCTTTGCCAAAGTCGTTGGCGACCTGATCGACGGTGCCAACCAAGTGGTCATTTTCTTCGCTGTAGCCTTGGTGATTACTCTGGTAATGCTATATGGCTACGCTCGTTGCCTACGCAGTGCAGTCGTGCCACTATTTTGCTCTGTGACCGCGGTAATTTGGCAACTTGGCCTATTGAAAACATTAGGCTATAGCCTAGATCCTTATTCCATGCTAGTGCCGTTTCTCGTGTTCGCCATCGGTATCAGCCACGGAGTACAGATTATCAATGCGATCGCCCATGAAAGTGCTATTGGAGCGAATAAAGAACTTGCTGCTCGTAGAGCATTCCGTTCCCTCTATATTCCTGGCAGCATAGCCTTAGTAAGTGATGGTGTCGGCTTTGCCACGTTAATGGTCATCGAAATTCCAGTGATCCAAGACCTAGCGATTGCCGCGAGTATGGGCGTAGCAGTCATTATTCTGACCAACCTGATCCTGCTGTCGATATTGATGTCTTATGCTGGTATTAGTCAAGCATCAGTCAACAAACAACTCCACTCAGAAGAACATGGCAAACACCAGTTCTGGCAGCTACTCTCTAGCTTTACCCAACGACGTCAAGCGTGGTTACTGCTGGTTGTTGCTCTGTTAATAGCTGCTTTTGGAATACATCAGAGTCAAGGACTAAAGATTGGTGATTTAGACGCTGGTGCACCCGAACTTCGACCTGATTCCCGCTACAATCTGGATAACGCTTTCATCACCGAGAACTACACCACCAGTACCGATATTTTTGTGATAATGGTGCAATCTGCCAAAGACAAATGTTCTGACTATCAAACACTTGATGCCATTGATCAGCTTCAATGGCGAATGCAACAATTACCTGGGGTTCAATCGGGTCGATCACTTGTGAATCACACCAAACAAATGATGACAGGATATAACGAGGGAAACATCAAGTGGCTGGCACTGAACCGCAATCAACCTTTACTGGATCAAGCCTCAGTCACCGCCACGCCTGGTAGCTACAATTCAGACTGCAGTCTGACCCCAGTGTTTATCTACCTCAACGATCATAAAGCGGAAACATTAAAAGCGGTGGTAGCTGAAGCAGAGGCCTTTATTGATGAATTCAAGGATCTGAATACATTGACGTTCAAACTGGCCGCGGGTAATGCAGGTATTGAAGCGGCCACAAATATGGTGATCGAAAAAGCACAGTACCAAATGCTTTTTTGGGTATACGCTGTCGTTGGTATTCTCTGTCTGATCACCTTCCGCTCCATCCGAACCGTTACCTGTATTCTGCTGCCGCTAGCACTGACCTCACTATTGTGTCAGGCATTGATGGCGAAATTGGGTATTGGAGTCAAGGTAGCTACTCTGCCTGTTATTGCTTTAGGCGTAGGTATCGGGGTGGATTATGGTATCTATATCTACAGCAAACTTGAAACTTACCTCAACGCGGGTATGAACTTAAAAGATGCCTATTTCAATACGCTGAAAACTACCGGTAAGGCAGTGGCCTTTACTGGCCTAACGTTAGGCGTTGGCGTAGGTACTTGGGTGTTATCGCCGATCAAATTCCAAGCTGATATGGGCATATTACTGACCTTTATGTTTGTCTGGAACATGATCGGCGCGCTGGTTTTCCTACCTGCGATAGCTAGCCTTTTATACAAACGTAGTCCGAAGCTAGCACAAACTAATGATCCATTAAGCCCTAAAGTAGCGGTAGTTCAAGACACCGCAACTCCAAACGCAAAAAAGGATGATAATTGTCATGCCATTTAATAAAGATATCCACTTTAATAGACATATCCTAGTTGTCATCAATCCAAAAAAAGAGGAACAAGTTGCTCTGAACAAGGCGATTCGTCTCGCCGAGCAGCTAGGAAGTACCATTACTGCATTGGTTCGAAAAAAACATGCAACTCCTAAGCTACTAGAACAGCTGAATAAAAAACTAAGTGTTGCTACAAAGCAAGGAATATCAGCTGCTGTTGAAATCAGCGAGGAGACCAGCTTACTCCGAGCCATCGTACGTTCTCAGTATGACAAAGGGTTTGGCTGGTTAGTCAAGGAGCCCCATTCACCCAGCTTAAGTGACCATATTTTTCTATCCGATGACTGGAAGCTTTTACGCAGCAGTCGCTGCCCGGTATTCATGGTACATGCTGACAATCACTGGGAAGATGGTAGTCCGCTACTCTTGTGTGTGAATGCTAATCCAAAAGCCAGTAAACATCAGGAACTCAATGCGCGAGTCCTTAAAGTAGGCCTTTTACTTGGTAAAGTTGGTAATGGTCAACGCCATCTAGTGAGTGCCTATCCCTCGCTAATGCAAGGTGGTTCAGATAAAGAGCAAGTCCCTAGATTACTTGAAGCACAATATCGCGCGGCTTGTAAAAAAATGCTAACAAAGCACGAACTCCCTGACAACCAGATCCATATCGACCAAGGTCCTCCTGAATTACTCATCCCTCAGGTAGCAGAGGAAATTCAAGCTAAGCTAGTCGTATTAGGAACCGTCGCACGGTCAGGATTACAAGGGATTTTACTTGGCAATACAGCAGAGCAGATTTTATCCCGCCTGAAAACAGACATATTAGTGCTACCTCCTGAGTAACCCTACCCTTTGCAGTTATCTTACATGAGAGAAAAATTTAATCTTTTCTCTCATACCAATCTCATTAACGATGAGATTGGTATGAGACTGATTGGTTGATATTTACGCTAGTGTGTGAGCAATAGCACAAGAAATTACTGTTCCCAATCATTACAACAATAAAATCGGGCTTCATATGTTTACTCTTTTTCTCTCTCCTGCCATCTATCTGATGAATCGATTAAAATATCTTTATAAGTTTGCGTTGATTTATGTGATTTTTTTACTGCCTTTACTGGGTTTTGCTTATATGCAGTTAAATGAATTATCAATTGAGCAGCGTATGACTCAAGTAGAAGTAAAAGGGATAATAGCGCTTAAAGAAGCGTTTCTATTAACTGAAATAGCTTCAGATATTCGGGATTTAATTGTAGTACAAGGTGATGATTTTTCATTGAGTGAGAAAATAAGGCTGAAAAAGGCCGATTTTTTAGCTCAGATTGATACTGTAGAAGCAGTGACTAAAGAATTTATAAAAGGTGAAAATATAACCAAGGTAATGACTAGGATTCGGATGTTAAATGCCCTCACTTCTGGCTCAGGTTTGGATTTAGCAAGCCTTTTTGCTAAAGAAAATCAGCTAGTGCTGGAAAGTTGGATACTCGTTAAAATCATTAGTTTCGAAGCAGGTCTGTATCAAGATAAGGACTCAAACAACGCTATTTTGATGAATGTACTCGATGCGATGGAGCCTTTATTACAGCATCAAGGGCAACTTCGCAGCTTTTCAGCCGTGGTAATGAAGGCTGGTGTTATCAACTCGAGTGTAATGGTAGTACTGAATAGATTACTTGATGAGCTCATTGATGATCAGAATCGCCTGAATAATACCCTACGGCCTATACTTGAAGCAGAAGAGATATATGGAAATGATCTTCTAAGTGCTACAAAATCTATTATTAAAGGTCTTAAGATCACAACAGAACGATTCGATGATGACATTATGATGGATAAGCAACTAGACCGTGAGTGGCAGCAATACTTTAAGCAACAGTCACTAACACGTGAGGGTATCTACCAATTTATTAATAGTTCTCAGGCATTGCTCAAGAAAAAATTGCAGCAACGTGAAGAGACTCAAGACCGCCATTTTTATACCCTTTTGTTCGGACTCTTAGTTGTTTTATTGATCAGTAACTATCTGATGCTAGCACTCAGCTTATCTGTAAGGCAAAGCATTCAAGCCTTTATAAAATCAGCAGATCGTATTGCACTGGGTGATATGACCTGTATGGTATCAATCAGTAATCGCGATGAACTTGGCGAGTTAGCGACAAAGTTTAATCAAATGGCTGAACTGATGCGCAAAATTCTATCGCAGGTCAGCTCCACCGTTCAATCAGTCGTTTCCCAGGCAGAAAAGGTAGATGACATCGCACAACAAAGTCGCGAAGCGATAAACAAGCAACGCCATGAAACGGATCAAGTCGCCACTGCGATTACACAGATGGTGGGTTGCACGCAGGAGGTTGCAAGAAATACGCTAACCGCTTCGCTGCAATCAAATGAAGTTGATGAAAAAGCGGTAAAAGGTCAAAACCTTGTACAAACGACACTCACAGATATTGAGCAATTGTCAGGAGATATCGATTATTCCGTGACAGTTATCCATCGGTTAGTAAAAGACAGTGACAGTATCACTCAAGTATTAGATGTAATTAAGGGCATTGCCGAACAAACCAATTTATTAGCACTGAATGCAGCAATTGAAGCAGCTAGAGCGGGAGAGCAAGGACGTGGTTTTGCCGTAGTAGCGGATGAAGTCCGTACCTTGGCACACAAAACACAACAGTCTACCGCTGAAATTGAGCAGATGATTATTCGTTTACAGTCTGGCGTTAATGATGCCGTTAAAGCGATGGAGGTTAGTCATAGTAAGGCTACTCAGACTGTCAATAATTCTTCAGAAGTTGGGCGCATGCTGGAGCATATTTCAAAAGCAACCGCCAGGATTGTTGATTTTAACACCCAAATAGCTTCAGCAGGCGAAGAGCAAACGATGGTGGTTGGAGAAGTAGAGCGTAATGTGAAACAGATCAGTGAAATAAGCATTCAGACTGCAATAGGCGCTAAGGCTACTGTCGATGCATGCCAACAGATGACTCAGCAGGCCGAACAACTGGAAGGTATCATTGCAACGTTTACGCTGTAACTTCTGCTTAATTTGCAGAATGATTTTTTGTGCATGTATGATAGCAATATCGCATAGTTATTGAAATTGCTATCATACTGTTTTAATTA
>JBALXS010000103.1:0-8583 GCA_036960485.1 Oceanospirillaceae bacterium | reverse complement strand
TTTGAGTTTAGCTACGCATCAGACTTTAATAATGCTATCAAACAAGCCCATTCATACGGTTTTTCGGGATTTGAAAATCTCCTCTAATATAGCACTAAACAGATTATATTTTTAACTACTAATTATTTACAAATATAACACCACTAAGGATACAAAATGAAAACTCGGATCACTGAATTATTTGGCATTGAACACCCGATTATGCAGGGAGGAATGCACTTCGTTGGTTTCGCAGAAATGGCGGCGGCTGTTTCTAACGCTGGTGGACTCGGTACAATAACCGGGTTGACCCAGAGAACTGCCGCTGATTTAGCCAATGAAATCGCTAAGTGCAACGACATGACGGATAAGCCTTTCGCCGTTAACCTGACCTTCCTACCAATCGTTAATGCTCCGGATTATCCTGGTTATATCGACGCTATTATCAAAGGCGGGGTGAAAATAGTAGAAACAGCGGGTAATCCTCTGGAGTATTTACCCGTATTGAAGGATGCAGGTATTGTTGTCATTCACAAATGCACGTCTATTCGCCACGCATTGAAAGCACAAGCAATGGGCGTCGATGCACTTTCTGTCGATGGTTTTGAATGCGGTGGTCACCCTGGAGAGGATGATATTCCGAACATGATTTTACTGCCTCGCGCTGCCGATGAGCTGAAAATCCCGTTCATTGCCTCTGGTGGTATGGCAGATGCCCGCTCTCTGGTAGCCGCTATTGCTATGGGCGCTGAAGGTATGAACATGGGCACCCGTTTTATCGCTACCCAAGAGGCGCCCGTCCATCAAAACGTGAAGGATACCATCGTCAAAGCAAGTGAGCTCGACACCCGATTGGTGATGCGCCCCTTACGAAACACCGAACGGGTGCTTAACAATGTAGCCGTAGAAAGAGTTATTCAAAAAGAAGCAGAGCTCGGTAAAGACATCACTTTTGACGATATCGCCGCTGAGGTAGCTGGGATCTATCCGCGCGTTATGCTGGACGGTGAGATGGATGCTGGTGCATGGTCTTGCGGTATGGTCGCTGGCCTGATCAATGATATTCCTACATGTAAGGAGTTGATTGATAGCATAATGTCAGAGGCAGATACTTTGATTCAAAAGAGATTAATGGGCCTGCTTTAAGTTCTATTATCAAATGAATTGACTACAGCGCCTCCACTGAGGCGCTTCAAGAAAACATTCTGGGCTACGACACTTGATTATGATTCGCTCAGACCTCCTGAAACGAGCATCTTCAAGTGTCACTTGGATATGAGCTAGAACAGAAGAAACTACTAATTTTATTTGCTACGAAAGTTAACTTGGCTGTTCCAGCGTTGTGTTTTCTGCAATGTTTAAGTTCTCTAGGTTTTTATTTCGCTAAGGATTAAATTTGCTATAAGTTTCGGATTTTGCATAGGTACTAAGTGGCTAGCATCAGGTAAATAGATATCTTTGCCAGAAGGTGATTTTTCTGCCAGATCGGGCCAGGTCGGTGAGTACATAAAGCTAAGTTGATCTTCCGAACTCTCTGGTTCCATGGCTCTTATGATTGTAATGGGTAGTGAGATTGATTCAACAATCTTATATATATCCTTAAAAATCGTAGCCTTTTGATAAACAGAAGCTTCAAAAACTGGAGGACTGGCCAACTGAAATTTGTGTCCACCTTCAGATTTAGTCAGTCCATACTTGCAGTGATCGAATAATACGCCCTGATCGAAGGTATTGAATGGCGGGCGTTTTTTGTACAGAGCGAACATCTCATCAACAGAAGAAAAAGTATTACGTCTTTTTACGACAGGATGTTGTTCGCCTACTGCTACAGCTATTGGGTTCTTATCATACCTATAGGAATCAGGTGACATTATGGCAGGATCTATTAATATAATCTGAGAAAACATATTCCGATTAAGATAAGCTGTATAGCAAGCTGTGAAGCCACCCATCGAATGGCCAATGCCGACCGCATTCTCAATGTCCAGTCTAATTAGTACTTCTTCAACATCCTGACCAAAGGCTCTCCAGTCCGCAATGGGAGTATTATCACTTTGACCGTGCCCTCGTTAAATCAATCGCTAATATATGGCGTTTACCCAGATGTTTTACGACTTGATCCCAGCAACGTGCATGAAAGCCAGTTGCATGCATCAGCACAAGTGTTGGTAGTAGGGACCTGTATTCGGAACCCCATTCAAAAACAGATATTGTTGTTTCTGGTGTGTCGATAAAAAAATGACCAACAGTTAAATACTGTTCATTAATAAGCGTATTCATTTACTGTAATTCCTCTCAGTGATTTTGATTTGTATGGGGCATTAGGCCATTGTCATTTGAACTTTCTTATAGAAACCTTAACCTATCAGCGCTACTCCAAAAAAATCCTGATGTAATTCCAACACAAACGCTGCATATATCCCCAAACCAGCTGATACCGCGATTATGTCGTTAAACGCAGTTTTTGGTAAGTTGGGAATTGAGCGAGGTACTCGACTCTTCATAGAAATAATGACCAGCACGGCCCAAAGCAGCATGCTACCAAATAGAGTTACCTTCACTACGCGACCATTTGCCAATAAATGTGACGAAGTCCATAACACAGTGGCTACCAACATCAGATTTTTTATGAAAGTCTGTATCCTGCCCGGTAGATACGTTGCGAACAGCAGAATAAATACTGGCAACATAGTCAGTAAAACTAAGTGGCTCGACCATATGGGTGGTGTATAAAGAAGCCCAGGAACCGGGCGCGCTTCGCCATACCCGATGATTATCAGCACCAGACCGGCGGTAGAAATCAGTGAATAAATCCCTTTCCAAGTCCATTCGCCGATTCGCACTGCGACCCTGTCACGCCATAGGTGATTTACCATAGATATTATATGGGGAATAAAAATAGGCCAGAAATTAGCAGTTTCACGGTGTAGTCCTCAAAATTATCGTTGTTCTTAAAAATAAAGGGACCGGTAAAAACAAGCCCCTTTACATAAATTATCGCTCTGAAAACTCTTTGATGAGTTGTTGCGTTTGCACAGTTCTCATTAGCATACCCTGCATCTGTGCCTCATAGTCCAACGTTTCAGATAGCGTTGCTGTATTCGCGTAATTTATCTGGGACTTCAAAGCTCCCAGAGTTAATAGCGGCCGGCTGGCAATTCGGCTGGCGAACTCACAGGTTCGTGACATCAATTCGGCATCATCTACAACCTCATACGTCAGACCCCATGCCTGAGCTTTTTCCGCATCAAGAAAATCAGCTGACATGGTCAGCGCGGCTGTGCGCATCGGTCCGATTCTTCGATTCAAAACCCACGATGCTCCCATATCCATAGCCACTCCAACTTTAGCAAAGCTAAGAAAATATCGGGCTGAAGCTGCGGATATGACAATATCACAGGCAAGCGCAAGGCTAACCCCGGCACCGACAGCAACGCCATTTACAGCCGCAATCACCACTGTCGGCATGGATCGTATATATTCTACAACCGGGTTGGCGAATTGTATGATCCACTCATCCAGTTTATCTGCGTTTTCTTGCAATAAACCACCAGTAAGATCGACCCCAGAACAAAATCCGCGGCCGCTCCCTGTGAGAATTACAACTTTAATATCATCGTCAGCGTCTGCTTCTTTAAACTTCTCTAGTAATTCGACTAATAACGTTTCGTCAAGAGCGTTAAGCGTTTTTTCCTTCATCATAGTTAGTGTGGCAACACCATCTGAATAACGTTTAAGATGAACTACACTAGTTACCTCTTTCATTAGATATACCCTATTTGGAGTTATTTCACGAATATATCCAAGCTACTACAAGTTGCGACTGCTGTATCTTGAGGTAGTTTGGTTATAGCTTTCCAACTAAGCTGGAAATCAGTTAAAATTGCTGACCTGCTTAGTTGGTATTGTTAGGACACCTGTGCCTCGCGTCCTTTCCAGTAAGGTTTACGTAATTCGTTTTTGAGTATTTTTCCTGCTCCAGAGATAGGTAGAGCGTCGACCAACGCCATTGATCTTGGACACTTGTAACCAGCGATATGCTCTTTGCAAAAATCACGCAGTTGTTCGATCGTCAGAGTCTGTGAATTTTCTCCAATTGCTAGTACGATCACAGTATGAACCGTTTCACCCCACTCATCGGAAGGAATACCAATCACTGCACACTGGGCAACAGCAGGATGCTGAGAAACGACAGTCTCCACTTCTGACGAGTAGATATTCTCCCCTCCAGAGATAATCATATCTTTCACTCTATCAACCACAAAGATATAACCCTGCTCATCCATGTAGCCGCCATCTCCAGTGTGCAACCATCCATCAACAACGGCCTTTTGAGTTAACTCAGGTTTTCCCCAATAACCCAGCATGATATTTGGCCCACGAAGCGTAATTTCACCAACAGTTCCGGAAGGTACTGGAACACCAAGCTCATTTACAATACGAACTTGCTGTACAGGGCCGGGAATGCCCGCACTGCGTATCCGTCCAGATTCGTTTGCTTCAGGTGTGTGATTGCTGGCTGGTGAAATAGAAATCAAACCACATTCGGTCATGCCATAACCTTGAACAAAACCAACATCAGGCAGCTGCTTCAGCGCTTTATTCATTGTTCCCTGAGGCATGGGAGAGGCACCATAAAGAATGTGTTGTAAACTCGCAAAGTCATCTACTTCAAAATAGGGATAATCTAGCAGCATTTGTATCATAGTTGGAACAAGTAACATATCCGTCACACCCTGCTCACGAATTGTTTTTATAACCTCGACTGGAGTAAACGCAGGTAATATAATTTGAGTTCCCCCCAGCATAAAAGACATCAGCAACATACCGAGGCCTGCGATATGAAATAAAGGAGCACAATTTAACCAGCGAGGCTGTGTAGACAGTCCACTCATCTGAGCGCCAGTCAATGCAAATGTCATTAAATTAGTATGACTCAACATGACGCCTTTAGGAGAGCCTGTAGTGCCTCCTGTATAAAATATCCCCGCAAGATCATCACCGCTTCGATAAGCATCCTCAATAGGAACAGCTTCTGCCAGCAATAATTCATAGCTAATCATGCCTTGAGGACATTCGCCATCACCGGCATAGATGACAAATTCCAGCAGTGGCGTCTTCTGTTTTATTTCTGCTGCTTTTGGCGCAAAGGTATCATCGACAACAAGAAAGCGAGCACCCGAATCAACTAGAGAGTAAACAATTTCTGCAATACTCCAGCGCACATTGACCAGATTGTAGGCAGCTCCCGCCCACGGAACGGCAAACAGATACTCTAGATAACGGCTGGAGTTCATTGACAACAATGGCACGCTTTCACCTTCTTTAACACCAAGATTGCGCAGTCCTCCTGCCAAGCATGCGACTCGCTTCGACAACTCGCGGTAAGTCAAAGATTTATTTTGATAACAGACTGCGTCCTGATCTGGACGCAGCAGTACATTTCGATGTAAAAGTTGTGTTAAATTCATTATTATAAACTCCTAATTTATTTTTAACTAAAGACTGCTAACCTTCGGTCAGGTTGCACTCAGTCTGATAAGGATACTGCGATATTCATCCATTGTTGTAGGGCTAGGTTTGGGATAGGAATAACCTTTTTATTTCATCACATCCCGAATAGAAGACTTACCACAACAAGCTTGTAATAGTAGATAGCTTGCCGAATCAAGAATCGCATAGGAACCAACTAAAGTTGGTTTTCATAAGTAATACTCTAAATACAAGGTATCTAAACCCATTTAACATAAATTATTTGCTCATTTTTCTTGCAAGCTATGAGACAAGGCTATATCAGTAAATCGACTACTCATCCACCCTGACGACTAGCCGCTATGATTTTTGTTGTACCTATAACTGCTGTGATTTTGTTCTCAATCATTAATTCATCTAATAACATGCTTGCTTAACGACAGGAAAACATTCGTAAGGGAGTAATTGGAAAACTTGATGGTAATATTAAGCTTTATTCTCCAATCCATAGAACAATAAAATGGCTTTCGTAATTGAATGAAGTGGCTTTGCAATAACTCAGTGAATATAGTTACTACTTAGGTTAAATGAGTAACATTTTGTAAGGCGCTAAGTGCTCCAATATAACTTCAATTGTCTACATAATAGTCAATACTATAATGTGTAGACATGCACTCATTTTGTACGAATCGTGCCCCTAAACACTAGATGTTTTGCGCTTTGCTTTCGACATTATGAGTGTCTCAAACTCATTAACGAATACTCAGGGCTTGCTTAAATCACTCATTATATTGCTTTCGAAGAGTTTGGGATCGCATGTATTAATGAAACAGGAGATTAGCATGACCACACACTTGGCTAAGACAAACTACAAAGCATTTGTTGGCATTGATTGGGCAAATGATAAGCACGATCTTTGTATTCAAGATCCTTCCACTGGTAAGCGTGAATTTTCAATAATAAAGCATGATGTTAATGAAATAGATAAATGGGTTAAAGGAATTCATAAGAGGTTTGGATCACCAATTGCTGTTGCCGTTGAGTTAACAAAAGGACCTATTGTGTATGCTCTACAACGGTATGAATTTGTTGTGATTGTACCGATTAATCCAACGACCCTTGCAAAATATCGGACAGCTTTTAAACCCAGTAAAGCTAAAGATGATCCCACTGATGCTGAGTTAGCATTAGAGCTTATGCTTCGTTACCCAAATCACTTTCCTCCTTTAAATCAACAAAGTGTCAACATGCGCAAGCTCATGTTTTTAGTCGAGCATCGTAGAAAAGTAGTTGATGATAAACAACGAGTAGTTAATCAAATGATTAATGCAATCAAACAGTATTACCCTCAAGCTAATGAATGGTTTTGCAAAAAGGATACGCATATTTTTTGTGGCTTTATTGCTCGCTGGCCAACCCTTCAGCAAGCAAAAAAAGCCCATAAATCAATTTTAGTAAAGTTCTTCAACGATCATGGTGTACATAACTGCACAATAGTTGACCATAGAGTCTCTTTGATAAAAAAAGCCAAATCTCTCACGGATGACAAAGCAGTAATTGATAGCCATACCATGCTAGTGATTTTCTATATCGAACGCATAGTTAATTCAATGAAATGTATTCAACAGTACAATAAGTCAATATTAATATTGATGGATAAGCTGCCTGACGCCCTCATTTTTAATAGTTTACCTGGCGCTGGTGTGCTCTATCCTCACGGTTACTTGCTGCATTTGGGGAGCAAAGAGATAGGTTTAAATCAGCCAAAGAAGTGCGACAATATGCAGGTATAGCACCTGTAACAGAAAGAAGTGGCCAAAAATCTTGGGTTCATTGGCGCTGGTAGTGTTCAACATTTTTACGACAAACATTTATAGAATGGGCAACCCATTCACGCCTGAAATCTTATTGGGCTAATTTATATTATCTACAGCAAAGGGAGAAAGGTAGCTCTCACCAAGCAGCTATAAGAGCACTAGCATTCAAGTGGAAAAGGATTGTGTACAAATGTTGGCAAGATGGCAAACCCTATAATGAAACGCAGTACTTACGCGCTTTAAAAGATAGAGGTTCACCACTGCTTCAGTTAAAGTTTAACTTGATCTCAGGCTCAGGGCGTGAAGCGCCACAGAATTATTAATTTTATGTCAGCTTTATGATCATAAAGCTGACCCTCTTTACAACTGATTTTTTATGTCACCAAACACAAATTAAGTATTAAAATAGAATTTATATTTTGTTCCGCTTTCGTATCAAAGTGATCCTTTTTTGACCTAGGCTTTATGTTGGTTTAAAGGGTTTATGGTGGCAAACTAAAATGTAATTGGCTGGCAGTGCTAAATGCAACTTGGTGGCACTGGTAGTAGATATTTTCCAGCTTGATTGAGTAATAGTTGGCTATTGGGATTGAAAGCAACGATGTTATTGGAGATTTAGACCATTTATAAAGATCACTTAATTAGTTTGATTGGTATAAGTATTAGGCACAGGGAAATAGCATTAATATGGAGGTAATAGTGCTAAATTTAGTTAACTAGTGCTTGTTTTATATTTGCTTTAAAGAACGTGTTGGATAGATCATAAGAATAGTCAGTTCTAATTAACCTTTAAGGCTAAAACTGTTGTAGCCAATTTGGGGATAAATTTATCGTTGATAAAAGTCAAACAAACGATAAGTCTTTGATTTCACATTAGCCCGGAATTTGACCGGCAGGAGTGCAAGAGACTATCTCAAAGGAGAGTTAGTTTAGTATAAGAGTAGACAACAAATTTAAATGAATTACCCCGTAATATCGCTTCGCTCAAATCACGGGGTTTTTTCAATGGTATTCTATAAAACTAAATAAAATTAGTTTTGTCGAGATTAGTTTTTATATTTGGAAGGTATTGCTGCTGTACCATTATATTTGTTATCAGGGAATAACTTATAGTGATGATAACTGCCTTTGACATTCTTTCTTGATGCATCTTTAGCAAGTATAAAGCCATGTAGATATAAAGAGTCAATAGCTTCCTGTGGTGTTGAAACTACCGAGATACTTAAGGGTTTAACAAGGTCGTTTTGGTCATCAAATACATCATCCCAATCTTCCTTCATGGCAAATAATTCTTTTTCTTTACCTGACTGGTAAG
>JBALXS010000102.1:0-16743 GCA_036960485.1 Oceanospirillaceae bacterium | reverse complement strand
GCCAGTTGCTTACGCTTTTTTTCAGCAATAGCTTTTTTCTTAGTATCCAGCGCTTCTTTTTTGCGCTTCACTTCTTTCTCTTTACGCTGTTGATCTTTTAACAACGCTGCTTTATCTGCTTTTTCCTTAGCTGCTAATTTGCGCTTTGATTCAATTTCTCGTTGTTTTTTAACGGCTTGCTTTTTTTCTAGCAGCTCTTTTTCTAACGTTTTCTTTTGTACTTCACGCTGTTTCGCTTTTTCTAGCTTTTGTAACTCTCGCTCTTTATTTTCATCACGAGGTTCTTCTTTCTTCTCTTCAGGCAGCTTTTCTAGCTCTTCTGGCTTTTTCTCAATTTCTTTCTTGGGCTCACTAATAGGTTCTTTTTCAGCTTTATCTAAAACTTTGTCTTTCGCTTTGACCTTTTCTTTTTGCAATGCCGTGGTCAGCTTCTTTAAATCATACATCTGCGCTTGTATATGGCGCGGCAGTTCTCTGCTTTGCTCCAACTCTTTAAAAGGCGAAATGAATAACACTGCCAAGATGCTCAAATGCAAAATAGCCGCTAGTAATACCGGAAAAAAATAACTCAAAGTTTACTCCGTCACTAAGCCAACACTAGGTGCACCGGCCCCTTGAATCAAACTCATAAGAGAAATAATTTGCTGATAAGTCACGTTTTTATCCCCTCTGACTAAAATCAACTTTTTAGGGTTACTTCGCATTACTTTTTGGATACGATTTTCAATTTCAACAGCGCTAATTGCCGTTAAATCATCACCACCTATATTAATATAATATTGCCCTGCTACATCAACAGACACAATCATCGGCTCTGTATCTGAGGAATCCACGGGATCAGCGCTAGCTTGTGGTAAGTCTAACTTAACGCCCTGCGTGAGCAAAGGTGCTGTCACCATAAAAATAATTAGCAACACTAACATGACATCAATATAGGGGACTACATTGATTTCAGCGTTTAGAGCATGCTTCTTTTTACGTTTTCTTATCATTAAAAAAAGACCATTCGTTATTTAGGAGCATGCACTCTACGATGTAAAATACTAGAAAATTCTTCAGCAAAAATCTCATAGTTATTCAGTAAATTGCTCGCTGAAGAAGAGAATCGGTTATAGGCAATAACTGCAGGAATCGCCGCAAAAAGCCCCATAGCCGTGGCAACTAGCGCTTCTGATATCCCTGGAGCTACTGCTGAAAGCGTGGCTTGCTGTACGTTTACTAAGCCACGAAATGAATTCATTATTCCCCATACTGTGCCGAATAAACCAACATAAGGAGAGGTTGAACCAACAGTGGCCAAAAAAGGTAAGTGCGCATCTAGTTTTTCTTCTTCACGTGATAGCGCTACTCTCATGCTACGCTCGACCCCTTCCATGACAGCTTCTGGATCGTAGTTTTGCTGTGAGGTTAAACGGGTATACTCTTTGATACCTGCTCTAAATATTTCTTCGGCTCCACCAGATGATTGTGGGTTTTCCGAAACATCTCTAAAAAGTTGCCCTAAGTCCACGCCCGACCAAAACTTATCTTCAAACTTAACCAGTGCACGCTTCGCTTTACTGAGGAAAATAACGCGTTGAAAAATCATAATCCACGATGCAAAAGATGCGAGCATAAGAATACTCATCACAGATTTCACTACTAAGCTTGCACCTAGTATCAGTTCCACAATTGATACTGTTTCTACCACTTAATTTCTCCAGGTTGCTATTTCTTATACTTATTATCAAACGCTAACTAGTATGTGCGCTTGAAAATATATCTCTAATTTGAGGGGTAAACCGAGTCGGTTTCATATTCATTGCATTGACACAAACGACTTCGATCTGTGCACTGCATAATAATTTATTGCTATGTACTTGTTGCGTAAAAATAACACTCGCTGCTGCGAACTTATCAACGGCCACCGTTACTATTAGCTGATCATCTAATTTCGCAGAAGCTCGATAATCGCAAGCGACTGATTTAACCACAAACAGATAACCTTGTTCTTTTAATGCTTGTTGCTCTAATCCATTTGCTCTTAATAACTCGGTACGGGCACGTTCCATAAACTTTAAGTAATTCACATAATATACAATACCGCCAATATCAGTATCTTCTATGTACACTCTAATAGGGAATTCAAACAACATTAATTTTAAACCTGTCATTAATTAGCGCGTATTTAAATAAATTCATGCTTTCTTTAGTACATATTTACAGCACTGCATTTTCTTGTATGCAGTTATTTTTGAACTGATTTTAACCACCTTACTGTATTATTTGAATAGCTAATCGCGTTTTTTCACAACAAACAGACATTTAGCATTCAATTAAGTTCGCTCTGGTGACCTTTAAACCGCTTTACCAAGTAATTTAGGTAACATGCATATTATCAAAAAAATTCATTCATTTGCCATTAAAGGACTATTAAAGATCTTTATTAGGTACTTCTAAGCCGAAATGTAAATAAGCGTGGTTAGTCACTACCCGTCCCCTTGGGGTACGCATAATAAAACCTTGCTGAATTAAATAAGGTTCTAATACATCTTCAATCGTTTCACGCTCTTCACTAATTGCCGCGGCTAGATTATCTACACCAACTGGGCCGCCACTAAATTTTTCTATCATGGTTAGTAACAAACGCCTGTCCATATGATCGAAGCCTTTTTCATCTACGCTAAGCATATTCAGCGCTTTATCTGCAATCTTGGCACTAATGACACCGTCTGCTTTTACTTCTGCATAGTCGCGCGCGCGACGTAACAGCTTATTAGCAATGCGTGGTGTACCGCGACTGCGCATGGCAACCTCTCGTGCGCCTGCAGAATCAATTTTAGTACCCGACAAGCTAGCAGAGCGCTCTACGATATAAGCAAGATCTTCAATGCTATAAAACTCAAGACGCTGAACTATGCCAAATCGATCTCTTAAAGGCGAAGTTAAAGATCCTGCTCTGGTGGTGGCACCTACTAAAGTAAAGGGAGGTAAATCAAGTTTGATAGAGCGCGCAGCAGGGCCTTCGCCAATCATTATATCTAGCTGGTAATCTTCCATCGCTGGATAAAGAATTTCTTCAACATTTGGGCTTAGACGATGTATTTCATCAATAAAGAGTACATCCCCAGCTTCAAGATTGGTTAACAGTGCTGCTAAATCCCCAGCGCGTTCTAAAATAGGCCCTGAAGTGGTTTTTATTTCTGAATTCATTTCAGTGGCAATGATGTTAGCTAAGGTAGTTTTACCTAAACCGGGCGGACCAAAAATCAACGTGTGATCCAAAGCTTCTCCACGTGCACGCGCAGCTTGAATAAATATTTCCATCTGCTCACGTACGACAGGCTGACCTTGATATTCATCTAATGTATGAGGTCTTATGGCTCTGTCTTGAACCTCTTCAATAGTGCTTTTCTCGGCGACTGCCGAGACAAAGCGATCTGCTTCTATCATGGTTATCCTGTCTATTTAGACTTATTTAAAATTTTGATGAATATTGGGTTTTAGAACATGGCGCTGTTTGATTATGATTTAAGCAAAACTCTTTATACATAAGCAACTTAAATAAATCATATCATTCACTTATTCCACTTGCTCCATTCAGCCAACCATTGATTTAAGAGAAGCGCGAATTAGCTCTTCACTAGAATTAATATTAACTAACTGTTTTTGCGCAGCCGAGACTGCTTTACTTGCGACTACCGGCTTATAGCCTAAAGCAATCAGCGCGCTTTGCGCATCTTCAATATATGCATTGGCGTTTTGATTAGCACTTGGTAGCTCAACACCTGTTAATTCAAAGTCATTGCTTTCATCTAAGCCTAGCATGGCAATTTTATCTTTGAACTCAACCACCAGCCTTTCAGCTGTTTTTTTACCGACACCTGGAATTTTAGTTAACGTGGTTGCGTCTTCTCTTAAGATGCAAGCTGAAAATTCTTGAATATTCATGCCAGACAAAATAGCGATCGCCAGCTTTGGCCCCACACCATTCGCCTTGATTAACGTGCGAAATAATAAACGCTCTTTGCGATCAAAAAAACCAAACAATAACTGGGCATCTTCACGCACTACAAAGTGGGTATAAAGCTTTAGCTCACTGGTCAACGCAGGTAATTTATAAAAAGTTTGCATTGAAGCTTCTATTTCATAACCGACACCGTTAGCTTCTATCACTAATAATGGTGGCTGTTTCTCTAATAAAAATCCACGAATATGGCCTATCATTTTTTCATTGCTCCTGCTACATACTAAATACTTACTTAACTTTAAACTAATGTACAAATATACAGTATTTCACATCAAAGCAAAGCTGCAAATTGCTCATTTTTAGATTAGTTAGCTTTCATCAATTTACAGTATTGTGGCCAGTGACAGCTTTTACAATACAATATTTGCTATCCGCTTAAATCTGTTAATTGCACAATGCACAACTGAGCTTGTTCTTGTAGCTCAACAGGCACGCTAACTTTTTGATGCACTTCTTTTTGCTGTCCTTTTTGCCTATCAAAAGTGTAACGAACCCAATACCAAACACAGGAAAAAGCTTCATTAATCGCTAGTGCCAACTTTAAGCTCTTTAAAAAATCATGGTGCGATAAATGTTTAAATACCGGCAGTGTTTGTAGTGCTTGAGCATCGACTTCAAAGTTACTATGTAGCGCTGCAACATCCAACCAAGGCATTCCCCAACCACTATATTCCCAATCAATCACAACGAGTTCATCAGCCATAGCGTTTGTTGTGTAACATACATTTTGAGGATGTAAATCCTGATGCATTAAACAAGCAGGCACTTTCGCAAAATGTTGTAGCCTTTGCTCAATTAAATGACACAGACTCAATGCTAATTGGTTATTTACAATAGGCTGCAATTGCTGTCTATAACTTACCAATAATTGGCTATAGTCAAACCAGACACTTTGGGCCGTATCTTTTTCTACTTTTTGTGAAAAGAGCTGGAGCTGAGCTAACCAAGCTAGCATCTGTTGTTTACTTTGCTCATTCACTTGTAAATTACTGCCGTGATCAAGCATTAAACACCAATCTTCTTCGAGGTTGTATTCAACAATTACCGGCGCCCAACTTTGTTTGCCAATTAAAGCGAGTACTTGGGCCTCTCTTACACGATCGACACCGAAGGCAAATTCACAGTTTGCATTAATGCGCAGTATTAAAGACTGCTTATCAATAACTGCTTTAAACACTTGATTAGAGCTTCCCAAAGCAATTTCTTGCCATTCACCTGCTGTGACTAAAGGATGTTTTATATTTTCAAACAAGATACACCATAATAAATTATTGGGAAAAACCCACAGCTGGAGTAATATACATTCTTTTTTTGGTACTGCCAGCTTTGGATCACAACGCATAACATGTTTGATAACAATTTAAGCCACTTCATATGAAGATGTGTCCGTACCTAACAATGTAAATCAACATTATAATGAGAGTTCGCGTAGTCACCTTTTTCGCTGAAGTGAGCCCTTTACCCTAGTAATAGCTTTACCTTTTAAACAACCTCTAACATTTTGAGAAAATAATGAAAATAAATACCTTGCTATGTTTAGCGTCACTACAAATTGCATTGCTAGTTTCTCCTTTAGTTTTAGCTAGCGATGATATTAAACCTACTTTAACGGTTTATACCTATGACTCTTTCACTTCTGACTGGGGCCCTGGTCCAAAAATCAAAACTGCATTTGAAAAAGATTGTAACTGCCAGTTAAATCTTATTGCTGAGGAAGATGGTGTTAGCATTTTAAACCGCCTCAAAATAGAAGGTAAAAAAGCTAAAGCAGATGTTATTTTAGGCTTAGATCACGCCCTAATTAAAGAAGCTAAAAAAACAGGTCTGATTGCAACACATCAGCAAAACTTCTCTACGCTTGAATCCAGTTTAAATTGGACTGACGATAGTTTTGTTCCCTATGACTTTGGCTACTTTGCGTTTATTTATGACAGCACTAAAATAAGCAAGCCTGTTAGCTCGCTTAAAGAACTAGTCAATTCTGACGCTTCAGTAATATACCAAGATCCACGCACTAGCACTCCTGGTCAAGGGCTGATGTTTTGGATGAATTCAGTGTATAAAGATGACACGGCTAAAGCTTGGAAACAGCTAGCGAGCCATACCCAAACAGTCACTAAAGGTTGGTATGAAGGTTACAGCATGTTCCTAAAAGGCGGTGCTGATTATGTATTAAGCTATACTACGTCACCGGCTTATCACATGATTGCCGAATCTGAGAACAAATACCAAGCGGCACAGTTTAGCGAAGGGCACATTGCTCAAGTTGAAGTAGCAGCTGCACTTAACACCAGCAAGCATCCTAAATTAGCTCAATCATTCTTGACTTTTTTAATCAGCAATCAAGCGCAGCAAATTTTACCGGTCACTAATTGGATGCTTCCAGTTGTTAAAGATGTAACTTTGCCTGAGCAATTTGACCAGTTAATTAGCCCTGCACCTATTGCAATGAACATAGAAGAACTAGCGGACATGCGCAAAGATTGGATAAAAGTTTGGCGCTCAAGTGCTGTTAAGTAATTTTTTATTAAGTGATTAGTATTAAGTGGCTGTCATTCAATTATTTTTAATAATTGTAACTAGCATAAATCTTAATTAAAGCAACAATTGTTAACTCAGCACTGAAATCGTATTCACAATCAGTGCTGTTTCTTGAAAGATACTATTATTCGTTACATGTTAAATCATTACTGTCCGGTTAAAAAATGTAAGCCCTCTAACTCATTGATTTGTGGTTTTCTGTTATGGTTAAATCTATATTTTTCGCGCGAAATGATATTTCTCGTTAACGTCAAATCAATAAGCCAGAGAACAACAAAAATTAAACCGGACAGCAATGATTCTAATTAAACTAAGTAATCTCAGTGGGCTGTTTTTTATCGCCTTAATTAGCTTCATCACACTGCTCGCGTTTTATGGCTTAATTGCCTTTAATCGCCAGGGCGCTGATTTATCGTTGCTGCAAGACTCATATTTTCATGCCATTTTAATATTTTCCATAAAACAGGCATTGCTCAGTGCTTTTTTAGCCACCTTCTTAGCTTGGCCGATTGCTCGCGCGATCTATTATTATCCTAAAATTTTTCTGAAAGACACTTTCTTAAGCTTGGCGTTACTGTGTTTTGTACTACCTACTTTAGTGCTAATTACCGGCTTTGTTTCACTGTTTGGTTTATCCGGTATTATCACCCCCTTTCTTGGAGATGACTGGAGTTTGTATGGAATACAGGGAATTTTAATTGCGCATGTTTACATGAATTTGCCCTTTGCTGTGCGTGCGCTACATAATCAGTTGCAGAATATTCCCGACTCAAGTTGGATACTATCAAGACAGCTAAAGTTTAATGCTCTACGAAGGCTTCTTTTAATTGAATGGCCTGCACTGCGCGCTACTTTGAGTTTAACTTTTGGCTTTATTGTTATTTTATGCTTTAACAGTTTCGCCGTAGTACTAGCGCTAGGCGGCGGCCCCCAAGCGACTACTTTAGAAGTAGCTATTTACCAAGCACTTAAATACGATTTCAATATTTCAGAAGCACTGACCTTAGCTTGGACTCAGTTCTTCATAGCCGGTATCTTCTTTGTTGCTTTATATCGCTCGAGCGGTGCTTCATGGCTTTCTAAAGAATCGTCTACCAAACTGTGGCTGCCCGCAATTTCTACCACCAATAAGGCGTTTTTCTTAGCTCTTTACGGTAGCTGTTTTATTTTTATGCTGCTCCCTTTACTGTCATTATTGCCAGGTGTTCTTGCTGCCAACTACACCCCCGGTCTACTGATAAATGTAGGCCAAGCCTTAGCTTTATCATTACTGTTAGGTTTTTTAGCAGCGCTAATCGCCATGTTAATTGCCTACTTCATTATGCTGCCTATAAGGCACTGTAATACCCTTAAAAAACAGCGTTTACAAAACACTTTGCAATGGCTGGCTAATCACACGTTAATAGCCCCTGCGATGGTATTAAGCGTTGGTTTATATATCCTCTTTTTGCCTATCATTGATCTTGATCGCTTTGGCATGTTTTTCGTGGTCATCTTAAATATTTTATTGATTTTGCCTTTTGCTATGCAACAAATAAGAGCGCGTGTTATTCAATACGACCAGGATTATGCAGCTTTATATCAATCATTAAAATTAAGTTTCTGGCAAAGGTTCAGTATCGAATGGCCCTATATTAAGCCAACTATGCTCAGCACCTTTTCTTTAGTGTTATTAATTGCGATGGGGGATGTGGCGATCTTTTCAATTTTTGGCAGTGATCAACTAAAAACTCTGCCTTGGCTAATTTATCAATATGCTGGTAGCTATCGATTAAACGAAGCTTCGTTTGCTTCTGCTGTATTGTTGATCGTTTATTTATTAGTTTTATTTAATATCCAAAGAGTAAAAAAGCATGCTTGATATCAATCAGCTAAGTATTCAGTTAGGCACTCAAACTTTAAGTTATCACCAGCAAATTAAAAGCGGTGATATAGTCACCTTACAAGGGATTAGCGGTGTGGGTAAAAGCAGTTTATTACTGTGTATCAGTGGTTTTATACCCACTATTTCGGGAAGCATTCACTGGCAAGGCCAAGCAATAAATCAGCTGCCTATAGAGCAGCGCCCGGTAGCTATGCTATTTCAGGAAAATAATTTATTTGAGCATATAAGCGTGCTAAAAAATGCCTGTTTAAGTATTTCAGCTGATAATGTCAGTAACATACATAAATATGCTGAACAGCTTAATATTTCAGATCAAATGCATAAAATGCCGAATCAACTCTCTGGCGGACAACGTCAAAGGATCGGCTTATTAAGAACACTACTAAGGCCAGAACCGATTATTTTATTGGATGAGCCTTTTGCGGAACTTGATAATAAAACGCGAGAAATTTGTGCAGATTGGCTGGCATCTATTGCTAAAAGCACCCATAAAACAGTACTACTAGTGACACATCAGCTAGAAGATGTAGATAAATTGGCCGACCATAATTGGGTGATCGGCTAATTTGGGATCTCAATCTATCATTTGTAATTTGAAGCTAGAAATTAAAAACTATTTAGAACCACCTAAGCATTTAGGCGATAACAACTGCTTATCTTCTTTTACTGCCCATTCTTGAGTTGTAAATAGATGCAGCGCTAGTGCATGTATTGGATTATTCATTAAATCAGTCACTAAAGCATAAACGCTTTGATGGCGTTGCACGGCTCTTTTGGACACAAAATCATCTGACACTAAAATCAATTTAAAATGACTTTGAGTAGCATTACCTGAATGCATATGGCTTTCATTTTCAAGGTAAAACTCACTGCAATTGAGCCCTTTTTTGACTAACTCTTCTATTTTTACTGCTATATCTACTGCGCTATTCATGTCGTTTATCCGCTAATTTTATAACTATGACTATCAAGTGTGTTCTTAATTTAACGCTTGGAGTTAGGTTTTTTCATCATCCATATTTTTGAAGCGCTTATGCACACGGCGTGTAAAGAACCAAACCGCAGCTATCACCAAAGGCACTGAACTGCCAACTAATTGTGCTTTACTTAGCGGGATATTACTTAAATCGAATGATTCAATTAAATATTTCACTAAACCAATACTGTAATAACTGATTGCTGCAACAGATAACCCTTCTACCGTATGCTGCATCATCAATTGTATCCCAGAGCGGCGCTCCATAGATTGTAATAACAGTTGATTTTGTTGTTGAATGCTCAACTCAACTTTTGTGCGCATCATGTCTGATACTCTATCGATGCGCAAAGAAAGGCTTTCTAATCGTTCACTTACCGCACGACAAGTATTTACCGCAGGCGTTAAGCGCCTTGTGATAAATTCATTTAAGCTTAAATGCCCTGACACCTCATCTTCACGCAATTCAGCTAATCTCTTCAATACTAGCTCATAATAGGCAAAAGTAGCCGCATAACGAAAAGCAGTACGACTTCTCACAGCTTCTATTTGAGCAGCCATTTGCGTTAATTGCGCAAGTATTTCCTGCTCTGAAAAATCAGCAGCACAAGCTAATTGATTAGTAAGCAATACCAGTTGACTATCCATTATTGATAACTTAGCCGAGTTTTCACGCGCCAGCGGCAATGCCATTAAAGTGAGCATACGATAGGTTTCGATCTCGATCACACGTTGCGTTAATCGCCCTATTTGGCTATCACTCATGTGTGCATTGCCAATTAAGAATCGACCAAAACCGTCTGAATGCAATTTAAAAGAACTCCACACTCTAGCATCACCATTTTGCGGGCTACTACCTATTAATCGATAACCTTCAAAATATTGCTTAGCTTTACTTATTAACGCTTCATCTTGATCATTGATACATTGCAGCGCTATGTGAAAATTCGCCATCACAGTACCAGGCAACGATTCTATCCATCCATCTGGTAATGGGGTTAATCCAGTTTGCTGAAACGGGGTGCTTGCTGTCAACGCTAAATTAGTAAAAGTAAAGGCGCTAAATTCTAAATGCACCTCACGGCGCACTCTAAAAGTGCTAGTTTCAAACTGTAGATTACTTTGATCTTCACTAGGCACGGGCTGTGAAAATTGTGCAAATAATTCCTGTAAGTAAATAAATTGCTGAGCTTTTTGCTCTTCGTTAGAAATCAGCACAAAATGCGTGATTTTTGCAGGACAAGGGATAACTTGATAAGGCCTAGAATGCATTTCTTCGTAGAGTGACTCTAACAAAGGGTGGTATTGAATACCTGAAATACTGATCTGCTGTTCTTGCATAAATAATGCTCTAGTTAACTATCGTTTTCATGAATGTTAGCGGTCATTATTTGCTGCGCTGATAAATCAAACGTCATCACGTTGGTTTGTAACTCAAACCAGCCGTCAAAATTTTCTTTACAAAGCTCGGGCCAATAATCGCCAAATTCATCCCAAGCACTTAGCTCGTTTTCAAACATTACTTGCCAATTTACAGCCAGCATTTCATCAAAATCACTTTCTTGAGCCACTTCATCAATAAGATAAACACTGCCCGCTTCTCGCAACTGCGCAAGGCTGAGCATTTCATAGCCGTCTTCGCTGCTCACTTTTCCCTCTAAGCTTGCAACCCATTGTGCGAAAGGCGCTTTTGCAAGTAATGTGAAGCTGGATCTGTTCAATAGTTTCATTGTTATACTCTAACTCTAAGTATTTGTTGATTAATTCTTATACACTGGCAATTGGCTTTAGACACTGGATATTAATAGCGATACTAGTAGTAGCCAACCTCATTATGACGCTTTTCATGCAATATGAAATATATAATGAATTTTGTTAATCGAAATGCTACATTTGCCGCAACTGTTGACAGCGTTTTACAAAAAATCGTTGTAATTATTAACAGCCACACCAGTAACAGCTGCACATAGATGAAATAAAGCTCACTAAATGTCGCATATTTCCTTGTTACTTCTAACCTTTGTAATTTACCTTTATAGTCACCATTATTATAACGGCCACTGGTTTAGCATTAATTTGATATATGATTTTTAATCGATGAAAATTCCAATTTTACCCGCCCTAGAATCACAGCAACAGTGGCTAAGTTTTAGCGCGCAGCAAATTCCTTATGCTTATGTAAACTCGCCGTTAACATTAGTTGATTTCCAAAGCACTTTTATACAAATAACTGATATTAGCAAGAATTTGCGAGACGGGCGCCAAGCACAAAAGTTTAGCGTGGGGGCTCGCAGATCAAGCTCTGCAGCATGGCAATTAATTGAAAGCAGCCAATGGAGCTTAAAACGACTAATGGCTGGACTAAATGATTTAGAGTTTACCAGTAACGTCAGAGATAACTCAGCCATCAATGCTCATGGGGAATTAACCCTTAGGCAGTTTTATGCAAAAGACAAGTGCGTTATATCCCCTTTACTTTTACAACCGCTAACGCCACTAAAAACAATGCCTAAGGCATGGTTTTTACAAGATATTAAACGTGTACTCAGCTGTGAGCAATACAGTGACGTAAAGTGGCTTAGCCAAGACCCAATGCTTAATTCGTGCGCTGCGGTGTTGATGCAACTGATCAGCCACCCACAAGGATGGCGGATTGATCGACAGCACGAACTGCTTGTTTTAAGCTTAAAAAAAGTCTTTATTATGCACTTTCGCCCTGTGATTGATCCCCCTTTAAACACACTGATTACTTTACAAAAGCTATAACACAGAGGGGCTTATTACTTGAGCTGCTAACGCAAAGTCCAATTTAAAGATTTAGCATTTTGTAGTAGTACAATCTTATCAATTTCAATACGTACTAATCTTAAAGCACCTTCGAACTGTTCAGCTTTAGGTAAATCCCAATCGATCTGTGCTCGAGCGGTAATTTGCAATAAGCTTCCCGTTGCAAAATCAACAAACAGCAAACCTATCTTAGGATTCAGCATTATATTACCAATAGTGTTAAAAAAATTATTACCTCGATAATCAGGTAATATCAGCTCTTTATCATTCACTACTTTAACAAAACCTGCCGCGCCTCCACGATGTGAAGCATCCATCGCAGCGGAATGTTCATCAGCACTTGATTGGCTGTAACCACTGCCAATAAACAATGTGTCGGTATTAGCAATCCATTGTTGCATGTCATCAGTTAGCTGATGATGATATTCAACTTTTAATGATGGTTGTTGCGCCTTTATATGCCAGTTTCTTGGCAATATATATTGCGGGCAGTTACCAAAAGATTGGGACACTTTAAATACCATTGAATCGCTATGCACTTCAGATAAAACGCCATTAACACGATTGCGGCGTTTACTTGCCAGCTCGATGCCGATTAAACCAAGACTAGCGCCTTTAACAAGTGCTTTGTCTAATGCGTCACCTGGTGTTAATTGAGTTTTAAACTGTAAATGGTACTCATCATCAGAGGTTATAAAGCTAGCCTCTTGTGGGGATGTATTTTCTGTTAGCTCACTGCCTGTCAACATAGTTACCCAAGGCAAACCATTTTCATCACAAGCCGCAACAATAATGAAAGGTAGCTGACTATAAAAATCACGGTGTTGTTGCAGCAAAAAAGGACGAATGAATTTCTTACCTACTGCTGCCATTTTTTCATGCATGCCCACACGTGTTTGTGCTGCAATCTCTCCTTTATGAAAAGGAGTTTCATCAACTAAGCGATCACTCATACGTTCTCCTGTTCTTGCGCTAATTCCATGTAACTAATAGCCGTTTATTATTAAGCTGCTATTAGCTCAAGGCGTATGTTGCTCGGTATTAAACACATCATATGCTGCAAACCACTTTCACCTAATGCCTCTGGCTTAAACTCAATACTGACATCTGATCTAAGACTCAACTGCTCGTGAAGCTCTACTAAATCAGTTTCTGGCGCTACACGCAGCGCAAAGTGATGCAAACCTATATTCGCTTTGCGATTAAAACTTGCACCTTCTGCTTGTACTTGCCATAGCGTTATCATCACAGTGCCATCACTAATAAAAATGGCTGGATATTCAGGCTTTTGGCCTACTTGTGCAAACCCTAACGCATCAATAAAAAACGCACTCGCTGCGTGCACATCTTCTACTGTTAAACCAAAATGGTGGATTCCTTGAGTTTTTGCATTTGACATATGTTTCTCCTGTTAGAACATAACTGACTGCTGATTTTTATTTCGGCATATAACCGTTATAAATAATATATAGAGGTTATAATTGCGCAAATTGACTAACCTGTCAAGCTAGCTTATGATGGTTAGCATGATAAATAACAAACCTACATTCTATTTTGTTGCTAATAATTTGGCGATTGATTTTGTTAATACAACCATTCAAAAGCAGCAAGCTGCTTATGAGCTTATAAATAATCCAGCTGAATTTCTTTTTTGGGCAGCTGATGCAGGCGCTAAATTACAAGCGAATCAGCCGGCATTTGAGATGCAAGCTATTTACCACTTAAGACGTGCGTTAAAAACGCTTTTTGAAGCCAAAATGCAGAACATTACTTTCCCTGAACCAGATCTAGCTATATTAAACCAACATTTAATCAATGCACCTGTACAACAAAAGCTGTTACTAGTTGCGCAAGAGATGCTATTGCAGCCTGTTAATTCCCAATTATCCATCGCCGGATTTTTGGGAGAAATTGCGCACCAAGCAGCACAGGTTTTAATTTCTGCCAATAAACAACCCATAAAAAGCTGCGCCAGCGAGAAGTGTATTTTGATGTTTTTAGATACATCACGCTCTAAAAAACGGCGTTGGTGTAGTATGGATTTATGCGGAAATAGAGCAAAAGCGGCAGCGTTTTATCAAGCAGCCAAACCTTAAAGCTGCAATAATTTCTCTTTAAATGATAGCGACACTCAGCCTTCCATTCTAATAACCTTTACTCCCTTAGATAATTTCAATAGCGCTTTATACATATTGGCCTAGGTATGCGCTGTTTGTTTGATTTCAATCAACTTGGTATTTAAGTTTTCACTTATACTTTATGCAGCCAAAATTAGCGTTACAACGCTATTTACCATATTAGCCACACAGTTTAGCCGAACTATTTAGACTAGCCTTTTAGAGCAGCTATTTAGAAAAACGATGCTTTTTAAAGTACAGCAACAAACAGCTGTGACCTATCTCTCGTTGTTGCTCTGACTGATAAGATCCAAGGAAATAACAATGTCACTCTTAGATAAAATTCAACCTGTAAGCTGGGATCTTGATTTAATTAAACGCCATGATGTAGCTGGCCCTCGCTATACTTCATACCCTACTGCATTGCAATTTAGCGGTAGTTTAGATGCCAGCGCATTTATTGATAGCGCCAAACAATCTTTGGATAATAAGCAGCCTTTATCATTGTATTTCCATATCCCATTTTGCGCTCACGTTTGCTATTACTGTGCCTGTAATAAAGTTATCACCCGTAATCGGGATAGATCGCAGCCATATTTAGAAACGCTCTATCGCGAAATGCAGTTCATGGCAGATCATTTCAGCACTGACCGTGTCGTAAATCAGCTGCATTGGGGTGGCGGTACACCTACTTTTCTGAGTGACTTGCAAATCGCTGAATTAATGGATAAAACCCGCCAATTATTTAATTTACGTGATGATGACGCTGGTGATTATTCAATAGAAATAGATCCTAGAGAATGCTCTGATAAAACATTGGCAGTATTGCGCAAAGCGGGTTTCAATCGCATCAGCTTAGGCGTGCAAGATGTTCAAGAAAAAGTACAAAAAGCTGTCAATAGAGTGCAATCTACCGAGCAAACAGCGCACCTCATTGCTTTAGCTAAAGAAGAGGGCATGAAATCGATCAATATTGATTTGATTTATGGCCTACCGCATCAAACAGTTGAATCGTTTGCTGACACCTTAAATCAAGTTATTGCGATGTCTCCTGATCGATTATCGATTTTTAACTATGCACATATGCCAGATAGATTTAGATCGCAGCGCCACATTAACGATCAAGATTTACCTAGCCCTGCACAAAAATTAGATATTCAGCAACAAACCATAAGCACCCTTAGCGCTGCCGGCTATGTGTATATTGGTATGGATCATTTTGCTAAACCCACTGATGAACTCTCACTTGCACAGAGCAGTGGCCAGTTACATCGTAATTTTCAGGGTTACACTACCCATTCTGATTGCGATTTAGTGGCCATGGGCGTTTCTGCGATCAGCCAAATTGGCGACCTTTATTACCAAAATTCGCACGATTTAACCACTTATACCGATTTAGTTGAAAAGCAACACACAGCGATTATTCGCGGTGTGAGCTTAAGTCGTGATGATAAGATACGCCGAGATTTGATTACACAATTAATTTGCCATTTCAGCCTTAACACCCAAGCTTTCGCCGCTAAGCATCAACTTGATTTTGCGCAATATTTCGCCACAGAACTACAAGATTTACAAAAACTAGCTATCGATAAATTGGTCACTCTAGAGCAAGGTAATATTCAGATCACTCCACAAGGTAGAATATTAGTACGCAGAATTTGCATGGTATTTGATGCGTATATGCCCAAAGATAAACTACAGCAAACTTTCTCTCGTATTATTTAAATGCGAGAAAAGTAAATAAAATGACAGAAAGGAAAAGAGCATGACAAAAAAAGAGCACTGTAGCGCAGAGTGCTCTTTACAAGTAAATGACTTTTTTTGATTTTTAAATAGCTTGTTTATAGTTTTTTATTGTCTAATACTCTGAAAGCTACCTGGGAACTGCGACCATAATAGCTCTGCCTGTTCATGAACAGCCTCTTAGCAGCTTTTGAGTGTTTCAAGCATGAGCTGTCATCGCAATCTTAATAAAAAATCATAAACGTTAATAGAGATCATAAATGACTATCAATGTAAGCTGTCCAACTTGTAATGTGACCAATCGCCTCCCTAAATCACGCCTCACCGATAATCCGAGTTGCGGAAAATGCAAAGCAGCTATTTTCGCTGGAACTCCAATCGATTTAACCACTGCCAATTACCAAAAGCACTTAGCCAGTAGCGAACTACCCGTGTTAGTAGATTGCTGGGCGAGCTGGTGTGGCCCCTGCCAACAGTTTGCCCCAACTTTTTCTCAAGCTGCAGCGCAATTTGAACCGGCAATTAGATTATTAAAGCTAGATACTGAGGCTGAGCAAAGCATTGCAGCACAATGGCAAATTCGCTCTATTCCGACGCTGATTTTGTTCAAAGGCGGCAAAGAAATAGCACGCAGCAGTGGCGCACTGCCTTTAGGCCAACTAAAAACTTGGTTAGCACAACAAGG
>JBALXS010000101.1:14722-16899 GCA_036960485.1 Oceanospirillaceae bacterium | reverse complement strand
TTGACCAAACAATACCGGTTAATATATCCACTTTTTCACGCTGAATCATCTTATCGGCAATTTGCACTGCTAAAGGCGGTTTGCGTGCATCATCTTCAATAACAACACTTAAATCTGCATTTTCAGCTTGTTTAACGGCCAGCATAAAACCATCACGTATATCAATACCTAGGCTAGCGCCACCGCCTGTAAGAGTGGTTATCATCCCTACCTTTACTGGTGCTGCGAATGAAGGAGCGCTACTCAATGCCGCCACACTTAAACCTAGAGCTATTGCAATTGCTGTTTTTTTCATTACTTTTTCCCCATTAATTTATTGTTATTTTTCCGACAAGAAAATTATTCATGAAGCTGTTATGAAACTCATCTCCCTGTATACACCTTCACTACTTAAACCTTTGATTAAAAAATAAAAGTCTACATAGATACCTGCATTTAGCAACGGTTTTGAGAGCAAACTTCTTATATTAGCTATATTGCTGGTTAATAAGATGATACTAAAGTATTTCATTATTAGCGCTATTCAAAAACAAGATCATTATTTTTGAATAGCGCGCGCAGGTAGATTCACTTAATATATGAAGCACCGCTTAGCCAATGTATGCCATTAGTGCCAATCTCATGATATTAAAAAACTCACTCTTTTACCTTTATTCTAGTCAACTTTACAATTTAGTTCTTACAGTCCAAAGCTCAGGGAACAAGATTATATCTAGCATACGTCTTAAATAAGAGACACCTCCAGTACCGCCTGTCCCTCTTTTTAAGCCGATGATGCGCTCTACTGTTGTAACATGATTGAAGCGCCAGCGTCTGAAGTAATCTTCAAAATCCACCAGCTTTTCTGCCAGCTCATAAAGCATCCAATGCTCTTCTGGATCTGTATATACTTGTTGCCACGCCGCTTCTACAATTTCACTGTGCTGATGATTATCGCGCCAATTTCGGTTGTCTAAAACACTTGATAAATCAAAACCATTACGGTGCATGAGGAGTAATGTTTCATCATACAAACTAGGCATGGCTAAAATAGATTCTAACTGCTGTGTCACTTTATCATCGTGATCGTGGGGTTTAAGCATCGCAAGATTACGATTGCCCACCACATACTCCACTACTCGATATTGATATGATTGAAAACCTGATGATTTTCCCAATGAATCCCTAAAAGTAGTGTATTCACTTGGTGTCATGGTACGCAGCACATCCCAAGCACTATTTAATTGCTCAAATATTCTAGAAACACGCGATAAATGCTTAAAGGCCGGTCTTAAATTATCAGCTCTAATTTCTTTTAACGTGGCTTGCATTTCAATGATGGCTAATTTAAGCCATAGCTCTGATGTTTGATGTTGAATAATAAATAGCATTTCATCGTGCGCTTCTGATAAAGGCTTTTGGCTATCTAAAATGCTATCAAGTTGCAGGTAGTCTGCGTACGACATTTTGTCATTAAAATCCATTTCTGCACCATCCGATGCTGGATTGTAGGGGCAACTCATGATATTTAATCCTCAACATTATTAGTTTGCTGCATATAAAAAACAACAGCGATAAACTAATACTGCCAATAATCAATAATAATTTCAACCTTAAAATTTCATACTTAAAGCTTTATACTTAAAACAAATTGAATTCGCTCTATTTTTTCATCTCAGGCTTAAAAAATAAGCCTTCATTTATAGCGACCAGACTTCCTCTATGAGAGCTTTACATTAGTTGCTTTATCTTGAAAGTGGTCAATCGACAGCTTTTTACGGTTAAATGAATCAACATAAAGGAGAATGACAGCAATTAAATAGATCGTGCTGAAAGCCAAAATAGTCTTAAAAGTTGCCCTGTAAAGGTCATTGTAAAATGTATGCCTATTAACAATAGTGACAACGGATTCTTATTAAACTGAATATTAAACTGGACACCCATAAAGCTCATTGTTTGATTCTATACCAGTATTCATAGCTTTGAGTATAACCAAGCTTTGTATACAATTCGACCGCCGCTTGGTTGTTTGCAACAACTTGTAAATAGCTTTGATCCGCATCATTTTCTTTAGCCCAACTATATATTCCCTGTAATAGCTTACTCGCATAGCCTTGACCGCGATATTGCAATCCTGTTAGTACGTCAAAAACACCTAAATATTGATCATGAATAACGCCTAAGCCACATGCAACTTC
>JBALXS010000101.1:0-14712 GCA_036960485.1 Oceanospirillaceae bacterium | reverse complement strand
CAATACCATCCTCTAGCAGCACAGCAAACATCGTTTTATCTTTAATTCTTTGTAAAATTGCTAAGTGAGCGCTATGTTCAGTTATTTCACTATTATTTAAAGCACAAAAGCTCTCTAACCACTTATCTGGCGCTTTACAAACAATAGTGCTATTAATACTTATATCTTGGCGAGCCCTACATGGTATAGGCATCTCTAGTACTAGCGTTTTATCTTGGTATTGATAGCCTTGAGCCACGAGAAACAGATCAAATAAATTAGCATCACTAAAAGAGGGAATGCGAATAATACTCGGGAGCTTTTTCTCAGTAAAATAACTTTCTATCTTATTCAATATCTGTAAGTAGTGCTCTTCCACTGCTGCTGTTAATTCAGTAGCATCAAAATTCTCTATTTGCAGAATATTGGCAGAATTAGCTCTTTTGGTATAGCCCTGTGCATAACGAAGAACAATACCTTGATCTTCTAATTCCTGTTGAGCTGGCCAAGCTTGGAAAGCTGCTCTTTCAAGATTTTGATAATGTGTTTTCATCTCTAATAAATCCCTGTTGCTGTTTAGCTTAGATTACCAAAACATACTGGTAGAGCTTATAACGATAGCTACTATGCGACTACAGCGCTTGTGAATAGCGTTCTTCCACTTTAACTAAAACAGCTTTTTTTTGTGCTTCACCATACAGCCCCCACTCAGCTATTTCGATGCCTGATCTTTTGCAAGCAATACATAGATCTTGATTATCTAAACAGCAAACCCCCATACATGGATTTCTGACAGGAGTAGCTATTTCTTTAACTTTAGTTGGTTTATTTATCATAAATACTTCATATAGAAATCGAGGATTGTGGTCTTTCAAATTATATAGCAATCTTAATAAAGGTAAAATTCAAAATACGTCTCCCTACCTTAGGCTAACATTCTGCACAAAAGAAGATTGAATGAGTTGCACGGATATTGCTATCCAGTTGAACAAAAAAATAGCACTTAAAGATGCTTGCTCCATCTGGCTTACATAGAATAAACCTCAACCAGGGACTTGCTGAACTTAGCGCTAATTTACTATAAAAGATCGAGTTCCACAAAAGTACCTGCTCAATCAGTGAAGCTAACTGAGCATCGCGCGCTCGCTAAAGTAATCTAAAAACACTTAAGCCGCTCAACAGTTATTTGTTAATCTTTAAATATATTGAAACATGCATCTCTTAAGATGTAATTATACATCCATTCTAGTAAACTCACTGCCCCCAGGCTGACTTATGGGGATCCACTCTATTTTTAAGGAAAATTTATGCCTTGGCTACAAGTTAAAATTGATATCAAACCTGCACTGGCCGATTTATTTGAAGATCTTTTATTAAATGCAGGGGCACTATCTGTTACTTACCAAGATAGTTTGGATCAACCTATTTATGAACCAGAATTAGGCACTACTCCTCTTTGGAGCAATACTACTATCAGTGCGTTATTTGATGCACAAAATGATATGCAGACCATGAAAGATACACTGCATTCATCTTTTGCTCAATCAGCCACGCAAGCAAGCTTTCCCGATTTATCTATCGAGATATTAGAAGATAAAGACTGGGAAAGAGAGTGGATGAATTCTTATAAGCCTATGAAATTCGGTAAACGCTTATGGGTTTGCCCTAGCTGGTGCGAAACACCGGAGCCTAATGCCATCAATTTAATGTTGGACCCGGGGCTAGCTTTTGGCACTGGTACTCATCCAACAACTGAGCTTTGCCTGCGTTGGTTAGATAGCATTGATACCTTAAATAAAACGGTAACTGATTATGGTTGTGGTTCAGGGATTCTAGGCGTTGCTGCACTTTTATTAGGCGCAAAATCAGTATTAGCTGTTGATATAGATAAACAGGCACTACAAGCTACAAATACAAATTTAGAGCGTAATCATATTGCACCAGATCGACTACTCGCATATTTACCTGAAGATGCCCCACAACTGACAACTGATATTTTAGTTGCAAATATTTTGTCTGGACCTTTGGTTGAATTAGCTCCGGTGCTAGCGCAACGAATCAACAGTAGTGGCTTACTAGCCTTATCTGGTTTACTAGCTGATCAAGAGCAAGATATTATTCAAGCCTATTCTCCGTGGTTTGATCTAGAGCCTGCTACAGAATTAGATGGATGGATCAGAGTGACTGGAACTAGAAAACAATAAATGGCAGCACTTTACTCTACGCACTGCCCAAGTTGTCATTCGGGTCAGTTAGTCAATCCGCGTAAATTCACATTGGCAGCGGGCAAAGTTCGCTGTTCAAAGTGTGGCTGCATGTTTGATGCTCATAAACATCGCCAAACAGCGCCGCTAATACCAAGCACGGCTAACAATCGTTTAACTCTCAGCATGAAACAGCGTAAAAACCTACAACTGCCAACGCAAACTGCTGTTAGAGAAGCAACATCGAATAATACCTTCTTGAATAAGCTAGTAGACAGCGTTGGTGTTTTGCTTATATTACTAGCTATATTGCTATCTATATGGCAGTTAGCTTACTTTAATCGTGACAATTGGATAAAGCTAACGTGGCTACAACCTCTATATACCCATGTTATCAACCCGTTAAAACCTTCCTCTACAATTAATCAAGCCGCTGAAAATTTCACACAATTGTCGTTAGTTATCCAACCTGCTGTCGCTATTAAAAATGCATTGTCGATCAATTTTAGCTTTCAAAATACTAGTAAAAAAACACAAAATCTACCATCAGTAGTGCTAATTTTCAGTGACCTAAATGGTAAACTAGTCGCTCAGCGCGTATTCAATCCCGTGCAATACCTAAATACTGATGATAAACAGCTTTCACAACTCGCATCTCAAGAAATCGTTAATGGTCAGTTAAGCATATTGCAAACAGCTCAACGCGGTTTAAATTATCAAGTATTACTAATTAACGATAAACCCTCGCTTACTAAGCCCTGATTAATAATAGATATCCATAGTAGACGAGCAAAAAGCTACCAGCTTTTCAGCTAAGGCGCTGCCTCTGGATTAGTCGCAGCAATAATCTAAATTGACAACATGCATAATAGTCAAGACAATTAGATCAAAAAACACCCTAAAAAACCGTGGTGAATTACTTGAAAAGTGTGTAAAATTCGCCCCCTTCTCAAACTGAATAGCCATTCTCTCAAATGCTATTGTATCGTTTGGGTTAAATTTAAACACTTATAGGCGTTTCATGTTTCAAATTGGCCAATATACTATAGATAGCAAGGTTATCCTTGCTCCTATGGCAGGTATAACAGATTTACCTTTTAGACGTCTGTGCAAACAATTGGGAGCAGGGTTAGTCGTTTCCGAAATGGTGACAAGCGACACCAAATTATGGAACTCCCGTAAATCAAGTTTTCGTTTAACTCAAGATACCGACATTGAACCGAGATCAGTGCAAATTGCCGGTGGCGATGCTCTGATGATGGCGAGCGCTGCCAAAATGAATGTCGAACGTGGCGCACAGATTATTGATATTAATATGGGATGTCCTGCCAAAAAAGTATGTAACAAAGCTGCTGGTTCTGCTCTTTTAAAAAATGAACCTCTAGTGCGTGAAATATTACAAGCGGTAGTTGATGCTGTAGAAGTACCTGTCACACTTAAGATAAGGACAGGTTGGGATAAGCAAAATATAAATGCTATCACCATTGCAAAAATGGCGGAAGATATTGGTATACAGGCTTTAGCTGTACATGGCCGTACTAGAGCTTGCGCCTTCAAAGGTGACGTTGAATATCAGACCATGGCAGATATTGCACAAGTCATTGATATTCCTTTGTTTGCAAACGGAGATATTGATAGTCCAGCTAAAGCACGCCAAGTTTTAGATTTCACTAACGCGGATGCAGTTATGCTTGGGAGAGGGGCACAGGGACGCCCATGGATATTCAGAGAGATAGATCACTTTTTAGCAACTGACGAGCATTTGCCCACCATTGCTTTAGAAGAGATAAAGCAGATTTTGATTAGTCACTTGCATGCACTTCACCAGTTTTATGGCGATTATTTAGGGGTGCGTATAGCCCGTAAGCATGTCAATTGGTATTTACAATCTGTGCAAGAGAACAAACTATTTCGCGCTGGTTTTAACAAACTAGATACAAGAGATAAACAATTGGCAGCAATTGAACAGTATTTTTCAATGGTTCAGTTAAATAGCACTGCCGCTTAACAATTTAATATCGGAATATGCATCAAGTGAACATTATAGAAAACCAACCAGCCAACTTCGTCCCTGCCATTAACCCTACTGTTACTCAAAGTCAGACTTTGAGAGACAGTGTTGAAACGTCAATGAACAATTACTTTACACAGTTAGACGGCCAACCAGTGACAGATGTTTATAAAATGGTACTTGCTGAAATAGAAGCGCCCCTTTTAGAAACAGTTATGGCTTACACTAAAGACAATCAAACAAAAGCGTCTGAATTACTAGGCTTAAACCGTGGAACTTTACGTAAAAAGTTAAAAGAATACGGCCTATTATAATTTCGACTAAGTAAAAAATAGCAGTTGTAAGCTTAATCGCTGACAACTGCTGCTTTAGCTAGAGGACAGATTGAGAATTGACTATGGATAATTTATTTTCCACTATTCACAGCTCCATCCATTTACGCCCATACTCACAAACTAATTCCCTCTCAATATCTATACTTTTCAGAACTTCTTTAGCTATAACCAATACACAATTACCACAAACGCATTCCCAAATTAATCCATCCTTTAATTAGAGATAATGGCATACATATGGCAGAGCTAACTTATACCCCTATTCGCAGAGCACTAATCAGTGTCTCAGATAAAACTGGCATCGTTGAGTTTGCTAGTATTTTAGAGCGCCACGGTGTTGAAATTTTATCTACCGGCGGCACCTACAAATTGCTGCAAGATAACAATATCGCAGCCATAGAAGTCTCTGATTATACAGGCTTCCCTGAAATGATGGACGGGCGAGTTAAAACCTTGCACCCAAAAATCCATGGTGGAATTTTAGCTCGCAGAGGCATCGATGAAGCAGTGATGGCTGAGCATGATATCAATGCTATCGATATGGTTATCGTTAACTTATATCCTTTTAAGCAAACCATCGAACGCGATGATTGCACTTTACCTATGGCTATCGAAAATATCGATATCGGCGGCCCTACCATGGTGCGCTCTGCAGCTAAAAATCATAAAGATGTCGCTATCGTAGTAAATGCTAGTAGCTATGCTCATATCGAGCAACAGCTAGCTGCAAATAACGGTTTAACTATTGCCGATCGTTTTGATTTAGCAGTACAAGCGTTTGAACATACAGCTGCTTACGATTCAATGATCGCCAATTATTTAGGTGCTGTGATTGAAGGACCAACCGTTGCAGATAATGCCGATGCACCTGTTGATACTTCAGCTTTTGCACGTACCTTTAATAGCCAGTTTATTAAATCACAAGATATGCGTTACGGCGAAAACAGCCACCAGCGTTCTGCTTTTTACGTTGAAAGCAATGCAACCGGCGCTTCTATCAGCACAGCAAAACAGTTACAAGGTAAGGCACTTTCTTATAACAATGTAGCCGATACCGATGCTGCACTAGAGTGCGTAAAAACGTTTGCAGAACCTGCTTGTGTAATTGTTAAGCACGCTAACCCTTGTGGGGTCGCGATTGCTGAAAATATTCATGCAGCTTATGATTTAGCTTATGCAACAGATCCTACTTCAGCATTTGGCGGCATCATTGCTTTTAACCGCTCTTTAGATGCAACAACAGCTAGCGCCATTATTGAACGCCAATTTGTAGAAGTTATTATTGCACCAAGCATTGACGACGACGCCAGTAAAATTCTTGCTAGCAAAACCAATGTTAGAGTACTTATTTGCGGGCAGCTTAGCGATACTCCTATTGCCAGCTTGGACTACAAACGCGTTAATGGCGGCTTACTTGTTCAAGATCGTGACATAGGCGAAATTACAGCTGATGATCTTAAGGTTGTCACAAAAGTACAACCAAGTGCTGAACAAATTAAAGATTTACTATTTTGCTGGAAAATCGCTAAATTCGTAAAATCCAATGCAATTGTTTACGCCAAAGATGGACAAAGCATCGGCATCGGCGCAGGGCAAATGAGCCGCGTTTACAGCGCAAAAGTAGCCAATATTAAAGCCGCAGACGAAGGCCTGCAAGTTGCTGGCTCCGTGATGGCATCGGATGCATTCTTCCCTTTTAGCGATGGAATTGAAGCTGCTGCTGCTGCCGGCATCAGTGCAGTAATCCAACCAGGGGGTTCTATGCGTGATGATGAAGTAATTGCCGCCGCGGATAAAGCAGGCATGGCGATGGTCTTTACTGGAATGCGTCACTTTAGACACTAATAAATTTCTCACTGTGTCGAGCAACAGGCACAGTGTTTTGGAGCGAATACATGAACATACTAATTATTGGATCCGGTGGCAGAGAACACGCCTTAGCTTGGTCTGCGGCTAAAGACAAGAAAGTTACAACGGTATTTGTAGCACCGGGTAATGGCGGCACAGCAACTGAACCTAAAATGAAAAACGTTGCTTTAGATATTATGGACTCAGCGGCGCTTATCAAATTTGCACAAGAAAATGACATTGCTTTAACTATCGTCGGCCCAGAAGCCCCCTTAGTAGCAGGGGTAGTTGATGATTTTCGCGCTGCCGGTTTAGCAATTTTTGGCCCGACAGCCGCAGCTGCCCAATTGGAAGGCTCAAAAGTTTTCAGCAAAGATTTCCTTGAACGCCATAATATTCCAACAGCCACTTATCAAAACTTCACTGAGATAGCGCCTGCACTTGAGTACTTACAGAAAGTTGGCGCACCTATTGTTATTAAAGCAGATGGGCTAGCAGCTGGCAAAGGCGTTATTGTAGCGATGGACTTAACCCAAGCACAAGATGCTGTTCGTGATATGCTTGCGGGCAATAAATTTGGTGAAGCAGGATCTAGAGTTGTTATTGAAGAATTTTTAACCGGCGAAGAAGCTTCTTTTATTGTTATGGTTGATGGCGATAACGTATTGCCAATGGCGACTAGCCAAGATCACAAACGTGTAGGCGATGGGGATACTGGGCCAAATACTGGCGGCATGGGGGCTTACTCACCAGCACCTGTGGTTAGTGATGAAATTCATCAACGCATTATGGAACAAGTAATCTTACCTACTGTGCAAGGTATGAAAGATGAAGGCAACCAATACACTGGTTTTTTATACGCGGGTGTGATGATAGATAGTACTGGCCAGCCTAAAGTTATCGAGTTTAACTGCAGATTTGGCGACCCTGAAACCCAACCAATTATGCTGCGACTGCAAACCAGTATCGTTGATATGTGCCAAGCAGCGCTTAGTAAAAGTTTCGATAGCATCGATGTTAAATGGGACCCTCGTCCAGCTGTTGGTGTGGTAATGGCAGCAGGTGGCTATCCTGATAGCTATGCAAAAGGCACACCAATCACCATAGAAGACAATCAGCAAAGTGATACGAAGGTATTTCACGCGGGCACTCAATTGCAAGATGGTAAGCTCGTCACCTCTGGCGGAAGAGTACTTTGTATTGCATCTCTTGGCGAAAGCGTCACACAGGCACAACAAAAAGCCTACACCGCTGTCGCTAATATTCATTGGGATAAAGCTTTTTATCGCAGCGATATTGCATACCGCGCCATTGACAGGGAAAAGTGTAGCTAATATTTGAATTTAGCTAATGACATATTTAGTACTTAAGCATAGCTAGACACGCTCAAAAGCGTTTTGTTATAAAACAAAACGCTCCTCTTCTTTGCAGCTACTTATAAATTGTTCTCGCTCCTTTACCATCACATTGTAAATACCACTGACAATACCTACCTAACAATCTAATTAAATCTTTACCTAAGAACCGAAGATACAAGCACTTTACTCTGGCTATCCACCCAGATACTATGGCTTGATACTTGCAGTGAAAATATATTTTTACTCTGAAAATATTTAACCAAGATTGTTGTAAAAATCAGATAAGTTAATGGCAAATATAGCATCTACCACTAGATACTAAGTAGTTGTAATGAATAGAGCTATACTCAATTTAATAATGCATTATACTAAGCAAATAAACTTTTACACTTTCTATATTATGGATTTGATGTGCTTTTCATGGATTTCAAACGAACTAAGTTAACCGTACTCATCACTGCTATTATTGCTACCGGCTGCAGTGCCAACAAACTAGAATCAAACACAGAAGATCAAGGGTACTGCCGTAACGGTGGAGCCTCAAGTGATTTTAGCTGTAATGAAAATAAAGCAGTCGACAATGCACAAAATACTACTGCTGATCAAGTTACTGCTAGTAATCCAAATACTGAAGCCTGGATGAATTCAAAGCTTTCCGATATCAAATCGTGGTTAAAAACTATTAAGGAAAACCCGAATTCACCGATTACTAGCTCTAGTGCCTCAAACTCAGCACTGATGGTGCGAAACCCTGCAGCAACACATCCTCAACTGAAACAGATTGAAGCACTAACCCAACGCAAGGACAATCGCGGCGCGATGGCTGCTATTAATACTTTTTTAGCCGAAAACCCTAATAATTTAGAAGCAGAATTAACTAAAGGATTAGTGCTGAGTAATATGGGGGAAATAAAAGAAGCGGAATCGATGTTAAGAAACGCGATTACCCGCCATCCTACCTCTCCTGAGCTGTATAATAATTTAGCTGTTTTATATTCAAATCAAGGTGATTATGGAAAGGCGATAGAAACGCTATTATTGGCTTTTTCTACACATCCTAGCTACGCCCAAGTGAATGAAAATTTAAGAGAGGTTTATGCATCCGTTGCTTCTTTGGCTTATAATCGCGCCTTAGACTTAGACTCAGACAAGAAATTCACTCCGCAGCTTATTACACTTAGAAGAGTATCAACTCCGAGCTTACCTGCAGTAGCCACTTCTAGTTTAAGCACTAACATAGCAGTAAATAATTCACGCGACAGTGTGGCACGTATAAGTAAAACAGTTAGCACTATCGCTACTGCAAAGCCTGTTCCAGTGAAAAAACTGGAAAATATAACAGCAAAAACCAAACAGCCTTTACCAAATAAAGCTGAAACTGTTGCGATTAAAGTTATCACTGCCCCCACCAAGAAAATAAACTTACCTCTACCAAAGCTTAAAGATTCAAAGCCTACAATAGATATAGCTAAAATAGCCATTAAGCCAAAAACCAGTAGCAAACCAAATACAGTCAAAAAGAGTGTTGTGCGCATAGACAACAATAACTCCCCTAAAACAGCTAAAGCCCCTGGTAGCAGTACTTTAGCAGCTGTTAAAGCAGTTAACCGCTGGAGCTGGACCTGGACATCACAAAACGTTAGTGCTTACCTCGGTTCTTATGTGTCAAACTATTCACCTAAAGCAAGCGTTAAGCACTCACAATGGCGCGCTTTGCGCTCTGCTAGATTAACAAAACCTTCTTTCATTAAAGTAGACCTCTCTAATGTAAAAAGCAGAAGAATTGGTAATAATTTAGTTGAAGTAACTTTTTTACAAAAATACCAAGCAAACACTTACAAGGATCAAACGAAAAAACGTTTAGTCATGCAAAAAGTTGGTTCTAGATGGCTAATCAGCCAAGAGGAAAATATTTAAACACACTATATCTTCGCTAGTTTAATTAGACATAATATAGAAGTCGACAAGGTAACTTAGACTGTAAAGTTAGCTCTAAGTTATTAAGTCGATTTAACTTCTGTTAACAGACGATTAACTGTCTCTACTTCCTTTCTTAACCAATCACATTTTGTAGCGAAACAACAAACGATAGACGCTAAATGGTATAAACTAATTAGCTCCAGTTTTTAAGCCTATTAATGCTCACTGCCGCTTTAAAACACATTATTATTCACTAAAGCACTTAAAAAACAATAATTTAGCTTAACAAGACCTGTTAAATGTAAATTGATATAATTATACAATAAATAAAGTACAACTCTTCAAAAGACGCTAAGTCATTACACCAGGTCGGAACGGTTTATTCGCTTGATTATTCTGGTAATTGTTTTTACTTTGCGCCATAAGCTTAACATTCTTAGCAATAAGACCGCGCTTATCTACATGGCACTCAAACTCAACAGTTACCCCTACCTTTAAGAACTGGCAATTTAATAAATCAGCTTTATAAACAATGATATCTTTACCATTACCATTTTCCAAAAAACCAGACTCTTTATCACGAAACCACTTTTTAACAACTGTTTGCAACATTTACTCCTTACAACACACGGTCGAGCATAACTATAATTAGCTTCAAATATTGAACGCAATTAGCCTCATGGACTTATTAACTAGTTACAGGACTACAGAATATTGAGATATTGAATTTAATTGAGTTGAATCTTAGTCATAAAACCTAAAACAGGTTTGCAGATAATAAATATAGCATATTTCTTTAGTTATTGGGTACTTCAGATTTAAGTTCTTGCTAGTTTTTAAACGAGAAACGATTTAAAAGGGTCAAGCATCGTATTACATCAGCAATTGAGCTTGAAACCACTCAGTCTATTTATCCCCTCGTCTAGACTCTAATTAAAATTTGCACTTAGAAACATAAAACAATCAATGATAAATTCTTTGGACTGAATTAATAAATTATTATTTTAATCACTAATTTTTGTTAAAGAAGTGTTAAAATGATATTAATTTATTTCTGAACGCCATTCTTGCAATGAAAACGACTTAAGATTGAACATAGGAATAATATTAGCATTTTCTTCACTGAAAATTGACTTAGTAACTAACACTTGTCCCATAAACGACACTGGATAACGATGAAAAAGACCATAGCTTTAACCCATCCCAAATTAAAATTAGCTAGATTAGTTGATTCAATAAAACATGATGTTAAAAAATACATCAAAAGAGAGCGCAATAAACAACTACCCGCTGATGTAGATTACTGGGATTTTGCGTGCAAATATGGCGCAGATGAAGCTCAGGCACAAACCGTTCATCTATCTGAAGTCAATAAATCAATTGATCAAGCTGCTTCAACTGGATTAGAATCATTTTACTTAGAAATTATTGCAATTCACGGCATTCGCCAAAGCACGACACAGAACCCCTGGTCTCTAGATGACTAAACATTAATAGTTATCATACCTCTTCACCATAAGTGCTTCGCTTAGCGCTGCTCTTATGGTGTATAAAACCACCTCCAATAAGAAAATCTAACTAACATTGATCAACCTGCATTGTCTTAGCTTATAAACTCAATTGCCGCTTTTACAGCGATGACTTGCGCAAGAATACAAGTTTCATCATCAGCTCTAGCGCTGTCGGGATATACCTCAGTTGTACAATTAAACTGCGCATTGCTAAACCCCGCGCACAACCCTAAAGCTTTCACAGGATAGTTAATAACTCCATACTGCGTAATGGGAGTACCTATTATACAGCCATGCTCATCTTCCGGAGCTATATGCGTCACTTGAGCAACTTTCTTTAGAATAAAAGCAAACAATTCATCGCTATTGATATCCTCATCGCCGACTAAATAAAAGCCGTCAGGCGTTTCACTATATGCTGTTACCGTTCCATCTCTTGCATCTTTGGCGGGTACAAACTCACTATTATCGGTATCAGTCGTCTCATGTAAATCCATATGCAGCTGAATATCAGCGTTTAATAATCTGATTGCAGCCATCAACAATACGGCCTCTTCGCTGTTACCCTCTTTATTAAAAGAGCGATTAGGGTCGATGCATTGGGCGTTCCAGCGATTTATAGTTTCATAACCCCAAGGGCTAACACAAGGCGCAACAACAATATTGTAGCTCTTAGTATAGGCTAGAGCTTCGTTTTGCAAGAATCTAAGCGCACCTTGCACTCCGCTAGTTTCGTAACCGTGAACGCCACCTGTTACTAAAATAGTGCGAGCATCCTCGCACCAATGTTTATTTTTTGCTATAAATAATGGATAGCGCTCAGCATCAATTGAAAGCTCGCCATATTGAACAATATCAAAACTCTCACTAAGAGCTTTTATTTTACTTAATACTTCAACGGCGTAACTGCGCTTAATTACCTGCTTAGATAACCATAACTCTTTTTCAGATCTTCCCCATGCTGGTAAGTTTGTCGCTACTGTTACTAGTGGGTCATTCTTCATTTAAACCTCCTACTTCGACGCTTGAATATTGCATTCACCCAAAAGATGAATATATTCTCATTAGCTATATTTTATAATGTTTAGCTTTAAAGCGTGTTGTTTTATTTGGCAATACAAAGAAGAACTTTATTTGAAAGGATGTTGGAGCCAGAAGAATACGTGCATATAAAATTAATTTTTGTAGATTGTAAACATCGCTTATATATTGAAAATTATTTAAGCCATTAACAGCCACATATCCTGTGAGCGATTAATGGCTTAACGAGCGAGCTACTTCTCAATCAAACCATAGTCACGATCTAAAATTTCAATTATTTCAGCTTTTGGATCAGCAGGCACTATAACAACTTCCCCTGTTATCGTTTGCGCGATGCTAGTGTAAGTATTACTAACAGCTAAAATATCTTCTTCGCTGAGCAAAAACTCACTTGCCATTGCTAAGCGCTCTGTCATTTTATCTTTGGCTAATAACAACTCTGGAACAGGCACTGATTTAAGCAGCATTTGGCGAAAACCTTCCTTAGAGTTTTCAACAATTGTACCTTGATCGTAAGCTTTAGTGTCCCATATTCTAGATGAATCAGGCGTGCCTACTTCGTCGATATAAATAAGCTCGTCATTACCTGCCAAATCTTTTACATAGCCAAACTCAAATTTTGTATCAACAAAAATTTGAGATACTGCCGCCAGTTGTTCTGTGATTAAATTAAACCCTTCGCTTAATAGCTTTTCATATAGGTCAACGTCTTCAATAGAATTGAATTTAAAAGCTAGTAAGTTATTCACTATGTTTTCACGGCTGATATTAACATCGTCAATTTCAGGGACTTCTGCAACACCTGTAATAACACCTTTAGTAGACGGAGTAATCAAAAGCTCATTTAGCTTTTGATTTGACTGCAAACCTTCTTCAAGCGCTATACCACAAAAGTCTCTGGTACCTTTAGAGTAAGCACGCCACATACTACCCGTAATATAGTTACGTGCTATTGCTTCAACCATGACAGGTTTTGCTTGTCGAACGATCCAAATATAAGGATGAGGTACATCTACAATATGATTACCAGCAAGACCTGCTTCATCAAAACATTTAAACCAATGCGCTGAAATTGCGTTAAGTGCAGCGCCTTTTCCTGGAACGCCATTTAAGCCATTTTCACCTTTCCAAACACATTCAAAAGCTGAGATTCTATCGCTAATAATCATAATTGCCAGTGGTGTATCAGAAGCAATGTTGTAACCTTTCTCTTGAATAAGGCGCCGGCTATCTGCAGCTGTTAACTTATAGACAGATCTGACTTTACCACTGTGAACTTCTCCACTGACTCTGATATTTAAGTCATTGTTTACATCCATTACTTTATAAGCGTTCATTGATTCTCCGGTTTTTTTACAAAAATCTAATTTTCTAAGGCACAGTGCTTTATCTAACCACTATTGCTCAATACTGTTCATCTGTATGTACTACACCAAAGCTACTGACTGCTTAAGCTGGCAATAAAAAAGGCACCTGCTTAAATCGTTTTCACTTTGCCACATTCAAAAACACCCACAAAAGTGGGTGCTATTATTTGAAATGTCTTACGATCTTGGAATACTGTCTTTAATTCTCCACAGCAGTTCTTCTGCAGGGATAGTAGCCGCTTCTTTACCCTGCTTATCCATCACGGTTATGAAGGTTGCTGCACCACGATGAGTTAACTTTAATTGATACCCAGCTGTAGTTTGGTACATATTAGTATCAGCATTAAAGAAGCCTTTGTTAAAACCTCTGTTAAAATTATATATAACTTTTCCGGCTAACCATACTTTAAAACCTGCTTGATTCGCAGGGTGATTCGGATCGGTAAATGCCAACTCTTCATTTGATTCTGTCTGCCCTTTAGAGCTATAACTAATATTTTTATCCGATGCAGCATTAGCCTCATCACTAAAGCCAAAACTTGATAATGTAATAGGGCCACGATCGCCGTGCAACCAATCTAAGAAGCTTTGATCATTTTTTTGCAATGGCGTTAATGACGTAAAGGTTAAATAAAACGTGCTTGTAGCTCTATCTTGGGTTCCTACGTCTATTTGGTTAGCATCAAGTGAATTTGCAACCAACGACCAAGTATTATCTAAGCTACCAGAAATTTTAAGCGCTGGCTTTCCGTTTGCATTACGGCCAAATAATACTGCACCAACCCTTTGTGAGCGTTTAAAATTACTCGCTAACAAAGTATTGCTTTGAGCACTACTGGTTGTCTTACTCATAAAGCGTAGCAGTTCATATAACATATCTGTTTTATAAGAAATATTATTCGCTTCACTCGCCCAATTTACCTTATCGACTTGTTGATCTACACTATAACGAACATGCGCCATGCTAATAATAGTACGCCCTAGATTTTTTTTATCCGTGGTTAGTTTAATTTGAATTTTATTTTTATTGTCGCCCTTTATATTTTGAAAGGTTAACTTTTTGAGCCAACTGTCAACGACTCCAATTTGATCAGCTTTCACCACAATCCAATCACTTTCTATGGTTCCTTGCTTAGGA
>JBALXS010000100.1:0-16915 GCA_036960485.1 Oceanospirillaceae bacterium | reverse complement strand
AGAAACTAACGCAACGCAGACAACTCCGTGGAATATTTTGATCGTCGATGACGAGCAATCTGTGCATGATGTTACTCGTTTTGCTTTAGACGATGTAAGTTTTGAAGGAAAAAGCCTCCATTTTATATCTGCTTTATCTGGAAGAGAGGCTAAAAACATATTATCTGCCAGAGACGATATTGCTATTGTCCTCCTTGACGTTGTAATGGAAACAGACACAGAAGGACTAAAAATCACCAAATGGATAAGGGAGGAGCTAAACAATTCTCTTATCCGTATTATTCTACGTACAGGACAACCAGGTCAAGCACCTGAAAAACAAGTCATTGTCGATTATGATATTAATGACTACAAAAACAAAACCGAATTAACCTCACAAAAATTATTTTCAAGTGTAATTTCTGGCATCAGATCTTATCGTGATCTATCCGCACTTAATCAAAACCGAATAGAACTCAAAAGAGTGATAAAAGCATCTTCACATATCTTCAAAGAGCGCTATCTACATGACTTCACAAGCGGGGCTTTGAATCAACTTACCTCATTACTCTATGTAGAACCTAGCGCAGCTCTTGTTAATTCTACGGGCGTTGCAGCACTACAAAGAAACCAAGAAATTAAAGTGGTAGCCGCGATCGGAGATTACCAACACTTAGTTGGCCAAAACCCTCACAATATCATCCCTCAACCAATACTTGATGACTGGCTAAAAACAACTGAATCAGGCTACAGCATCATTAAGCAGAACGAAGTTATTATTTCTTTCACTACTGATGACAATCACAAAAGCTTACTCTACCTGCATTCACAAAAACTCATCACTGAGGATTCTAAAAACTTAATCGAACTCTTTGTGCAAAATATAGCTATTGCTCATGATAATCTACGCTTATGGCAAGAGGTTGAGGCAACTCAAAACGAAATCATCTCCATGCTCAGTGGAGCGGTAGAAACTAGATCCCAAGAAACAGGTAATCATATTATTCGCGTATCTAAGATATGCGAACTACTGGCACGAAAAACAGGCCTTCAAGACGATGAAGTTTACGCAATCAAACTGGCTTCGCCATTGCATGATATTGGCAAGGTAGGCATACCTGATCATATTTTAAATAAACCAGGCAAACACACTCCCCAGGAGTGGGAAATAATGAAATCTCACTCTCTGCTAGGTGCACAAGTGCTTGGCGATTCAAAACGACCGATTATTCAAAGTGGCGCTATTATTGCCTTACAGCATCATGAAAAATGGGATGGGTCTGGCTACCCTAGCGGGTTGAGCGGTGAAGATATTCATATTTTTGCTCGCATAACAGCGGTAGCGGATGTTTTTGATGCGCTTTGCTCTAATCGCTGTTATAAAAAGGCATGGACTGTCGATCAAACGATGAAGCTCATTCGCGAGCAGTCAGGCGCTCATTTTGATCCTGCTTTGGTATCATTATTAAATGAAAATTTAGATCAAGTTCTACAAATTCAAAAGGAGTACATGGATCCTGTTAGCACACACTAATATTTAATTTAAACTTTGCTTACCCTCGGTTATATTTCAGCAGCCGAGGGCAGTTTTAAGGACTCGCTAAGAAAACATCACTCATTAACAAAAGAAATACCTTCTTTACCTATTTCAATTTTACCCATTTTTTTAAGCGTACCCAAAGCCATCTTATAAGACTTTTTACTGATACCAAATTGCTGGTAAATATCTTCAGGTTTACTTTTATCGCCAAGCTTGCTGAATCCGCCACGATCTTCTAAATCATCGAGAATATCCTGACAAACAGCATCAACTTTTGCATAACCGGGCTTTTCAAGCATTACATCAATTTTGTCATGATCAAGCACACGCTTGATATAACCTTTGCGTTTATGGCCTGGACGAACCGTTTTAAAAACGTCTTTTGCATGCAACACTGCCCAATACAAATCATTAACTATGACATTAAAACCCAATTCATTCTTTCTAACCACAAACAATTGAACTTCTTCGCCCATTTGCAGACCGGAAGTATCATTCTTTAGGAATTTATCCAGCTTTGTAGAAGCTGCTATTCTATCAGTGTTATCCAAATATACTCGTACAGTAATTCTCTGACCAGGCTCTAGTGTCTTACGTTGTTCTGCATAAGGTACCAAAAGCTGCTTAGGTAGCCCCCAATCTAGAAACGCGCCAACATCATTTACTTCTGCCACTGTTAGAGTTGCAAACTCGTTGACTTGCACTAAAGGTTTGATTGTAGTTGCCACTACGTAATCATCGGAATCTAAATAAACAAAAACTTCGATTACGTCACCTTTGCTGCAACCTTGCGGCACTTCTTCTTTAGCGAGCAAAATACCACCGTATTTGCCCCCTTCAAGATAAACCCCAAATTCAGCTTCACGAATAACTTCTAACTTGTTTGTTTTACCTATTACTATCACTTTTTTTCTCAATTGAGTGCAAGAAGTCTATTTAATTTATTAATAACAACTTCAATCACTGGTTATAAATTCAATGCGATTATACTCTTTATACATATACATTATACAAGCATATAAGTTTTGTATAATAAATTACCCTAAGCTGCACCCCAAATTGAAGCGATAGCGCCAATAAGGCCACCAAAAACGCCACCCCAAACCACCAACCAACCTAAATGCTTTCTAATCATTTTTTTAATGATATCTTTAACTAAAGATGGCGTTAATTCGGCCAGGCGCTGCTCCAAAATACTTTCAACTTTATTTATTATTGGCCCTACATTAGCACCCTGCCCAAATTCATTAAGTAAAAGCTCTTTAAAGCTGTCGGTTTGGCTCGTCTCTATGATTGATTGCTTTATTTTAATCACAAAAGGCTCTCTCATTGGCTCTATTGCCGCAACACCACCGATCATTTCTAACATTGGTCCAAATGATGACTGCTGAATCACCTCAATTAAGCTTTCAAACGTCGGCGTGAAATCTACTTTTTGGATAACTGCCCCTAAATCAATTTCTAATTCTTCTGCTTCACTTTGAATAAATTTTTCGATGTTTTCAGCATTAAAAAACTGTTCCATTATCATGTCTTTAATGCCTGATTTAAATTCCTCAAAGCGGGCCGGAATCACTCCTGAACCATATAAACCTGGTACCTTTTCAAACAACATATGAATAGCTAACCAATTCGTAACAGCACCCGCGAGTGAAAATAATCCTATAGAATATAAAACATCGATATGCAACCCTATACCTAGCAATACTGTGATCAAGGCCAACATATTAGTACATAAACTTTTGTTCATTAAAGGTCCTATATTTTTGATTTAAATTGATATTTTCATATAAACAATACTAATTCCAACGCTTAGCTAACCAAGAAAATTTTAAGAGGAGAATTTAGTAATCAAAGCGCTGTAGAATTGTATGACAGGAAATTTTATACCCTCTCTCAACTTACACGGGGCAGGAAGGTTGATTCCATCTACTAAAACTTCACTTTTTGATTGATTTGACGCCTAAGAATCAACCCGTGCTTTTTAGCAAGTAACATCGCTATTTTAGTCACGCCTGTGAAGTATTGATCGCCTTGGTTGGTATGTTCCTCGACAGTTTTACTCAGTAGAGATATCACTTCATTGAGAGTATCTTCTGTTTCTTGCCAAAAGCGCATTCTTTCTTGGGCGCTAGCAACACTTTGTACGAATAACTCGATAAGGCTCGTATCGTCTTTGGAAAGTGCCTTTCTATATTCTAAAAACAACAAAGTTTTATGACAATCATGAGAAAGGTAAGAGAATATAATTTTATTACCAGCGTGCTGACTGAAAACTACTTTATCACTGTCTAAGCACTGCTGCACCGTTTCTTCAGATAGAATCTGCTCAACGCTTTTACCGAGGTATTTCTCATACCCACCCACAGCCGCACTAATCTTAGTCGTTTTAATATCAAAAGGTATATTTGTATCAATAGTCACTAATGCAGCATCTGCCGAAAAATACAAAAGTGAGGTTAATTGAAGAAGCACACCACTAGTATACTTGCTAGCATACTGTTCTTTAAATATATCAGCTGTAGCCGCAACAACTTGCTGCAGACCTTTGCTATGATTAGCTAAAGCCAATACATCACGATAAGACCTTAATCCTGATATAACACAAGAAAATAGCTTTTGTGCGGTTAGTTCTGATTTATTTTTATAATCGAAAATATCATAATCTAAGATGACAGTGTTTTCTGGCGCTTGTCCTGGCTGGCCTGTACGAAGCACAATCCGAATAAGCTTATTGCCTAGCACTTCCCGGATCCAAGCAGCCACTTCCAAACCCGATGATTCAGTTTCCATCACTACATCTAGTAGAATTAAAGCAATATCATCTCTAGAGCGCAAAATATCCATGGCTTCTTTAGCATTAAAAGCTGATAAAAAAGTTAATTTCTTACCATCAAAATACTCATTTTCTAAAGCAAACTTGGTAATTGTATGAATAGCTGGCTCGTCGTCAACAATCAAAATAACCCAACTGTTGTACGCATCAGTTTCTTTATCTGCCGATGCAGTGCTATCTTCAATTAGAAAGTCATACATAACCGCACTCTTTACACTGACATTTAGCTAAACCCTCAACTAGGGAGAATAACTTACCTAAACGTTTTATCAAAATTCAGCCTTTATTAAATCACACACCAATGCTCATTCTAGCAATTGACTTGTATATGACCAATAATTAACCGCGTTTATAAAGCCTCAGTTTCATCGTAAGGCTTGGGCCAAGCATTTATAATAGCTTTCACAAAGGTTGCTAAAGGTATAGCAAAAAACACTCCCCAAAAACCCCATAATGTACCAAAAACAAGCACAGCTATAATAATAGAAATAGGGTGTAAATTTACAGCTTCTGAAAATAGCAGAGGCACTAGCACATTTCCATCTAGAGCCTGAATAATACCATAGACCAATAAAAAGTATAAAAACTCGTTACCCCAACCAAATTGGAAAAAACCAATAATAGCAACTGGTACAGTCACCAAAGCTGCGCCAATATACGGAATTAACACCGAGAGGCCCACCATAATAGCCAATAGAGCAGCATAATCTAAATCAAAGAAGATAAAACCAAGGTAAGTCACAAAACCCACTATAATAATTTCAACAGCCTTACCTCTGATATAGTTAGCAATTTGAACATCCATCTCATGCCACACTTGAGTCATCATTACTCTTTTATGCGGCAAAACAGACATCCAAGATCTTGCTAAATGTTTACCATCTTTCAGAAAGAAGAACACCAATATTGGCACTAATACAAAATAAACCAGCAAAGTAACTATAGCGCCTAATGAATTAAACGAATAAGCCAGCATCCACTGACCAAAGCTTCCCAGCTCACTTGCAGCCATTGAGATTACTTGCCTAATTTGGTTTTCTGTTACTATTTCAGGATAGTGTTCTGGCAACACCAATAGACCCGCTTGAATTTGTTGGAAGATATAAGGTAAATCATTAAACAGTTTAGCCAATTGCTTCCAAGCTAAAGGGATAACGATGAGAATCAAAGCGAGCAAAGCACTAAAGAAAATTGCGAATACAATGCTTACAGAAAGCATGTGAGATATTTTCTTCCCCTGTAGCCAACTAACAGACCCTTGCATTAAAAAAGCTAAGATCAATCCTGCAAACACTGGTGCTAAAGGCGCCCCTAAGGTCAAAATAATAACCAGTGAAGTAGCTATCAAAATAAAAAGGAATAGCGCTTCTTCGTTTGAAAAGTAACGCTCTATCCATTTTGAAAAAACTCTTTTCATTAATCTCTCTCGCACTTATACAACAACTATCCTACTCTTAATAACACTGTAATAATGAAAAAAGTTATAGGATACATAGGTAAAATTTTAATGTTTTATGAATAGCAAAACTGCAGCTATTCAAATAACGGTGAAGTAGCAAGAGCTTTGACTTAGCTCCTCTTTATATAAAAGTAATACTTAGCTTCCCTTTCAAACATATCTAACATTTGATGCTCGCTATACTCTATAAAAGCGCTAAAATCACGAACAGCTCCTGCATCACTAGCCACAACTTTTAACACTTCTCCTGGTGACAAATAGCGTAAAGCTTGTTTAGTTTTCAGTAACGGCATCGGGCAATTAAACGCTGTTGCATCTAAACATTGATCAAAATCCAACTCAGACATAAAACCTCAAGAAAAAGCTTATATGATTCATCAAAAACCAGTAAATTAAGCGCAGGAATAATGACATGCTTAGCTAAGAGATAACAGCTATGGCGAAAAAAAAATCGATATTAAGATAAATACCAAGAATTTAGGCATTAAAAGACCTACCCTAGTAATCAATAGAAACTAATATTCACAACTTAGGTCTATAAAAAACAATTATTGTTAGCTTATAATATTACTGATTTATAAAACTCATGTATATTTTGCAGATAATAGCGACACCTAGCAGCCATCAATCTAACAGACTCACTAGGAAATCAAACATAATGATGCTTTTCAAAAAAAATAATATATGGCGCAATTATTATTTTTTAACGCTAATAACTATGTTCACATTTATGAGTAGCGTAAAAGCCAATAATTTACCTATTTTGGGTGATTACAGTTCCTCTATTATATCTTTAAGTACTGAGCATAGCCTAGGCCAAGCAATTATACGCAATATCCGCACTACTAGCGCAGAAATCGAAGATCCTATTATTGAGTCTTACATAAAAGATCTTACATGGAGCTTAATTGCGGCTAGCCAGCTGCAAGATAAACGGGTTTCAATCGTCCTTCTAAATAGCCAAAGTGTCAACGCGTTTGCAGCCCCAGGTGGTGTTCTAGGCATACATGGCGGTTTAATTATTGCCGCGCAAAAAGAAGACGAATTAGCGTCTGTTATAAGCCATGAATTGGCACATTTAAGCCAGCGCCATTTTGCTGCGCAACTTGAACAACAAAGATTAGACACCCCGCTCGCCATAGCCTCAATGCTAACGGGTCTCTTAGTCGCATCATCAAATGCAAAGGCAGGAACGGCCATTATCTCAACTGGTGCCGCAAATCAGCTTTCATCTAGACTCGCTTTTAGCCGAAGAAACGAACAAGAAGCCGATCGCATAGGAATGCTAAATTTATCTAAAGCCGGTTTTAAGCCGCAAGCGATGCCTAGAATGTTCGGCAGGCTTTTAGAAATCCAAAGATTACAAGGCTCATTACCTCCAGAATTTTTATTAACACATCCAAGTTCGAATGCACGTGTTGCCGATAGCCAAAATCGTGCTGAACAACTACCAATTCGAAAAACAAATAAAGAAAATATCGATTTCTCTATTATTAAAGCACGCTTAGTGACCAAGTATGCGCACCAGAACAAGCGCTCAGCGAAACACTTTAAAACTTTAGCTAAAAAGAACCCTACCCCACTTAACCTATACTCGTTGGCTATTGCTGACGCCGAAGCCCAAAGCTATAGCGAATCAATAAAAACTCTACACAAGCTGCCCTCTAAATGGCGCAACAACTTATTAGTAAAACTCAGCTTAGCGCAAATTTATACTAAAAATAGACAGTATAAAAAATCCTTAAAGATACTAAATAAGCTCAACTTACTTTATCCAAATCACAGCGCCGTTCAATTGATAATGGCCCAAACATTATTGGAAGCACAATTACCTAAGCAAGCTGCTGAACAATTACAACACATCACCAGCTATGATGCAGAAAATGTCAATGCATGGTATCTACTCGCTGAAGCTCATGGCTTGGCTGGTAATCGCAATGCGCTACACGCGGCTCGGATCGAATATTTTTTGTTATTAGGGCACATTGATGCGGCAAAGAAACAAATTTCGTTTGCACGCAAAGAACGGTCAATTACTAAAAGCGATAGCTATAAACTTGACGAATTAGAAGAACAACTCACGGTAGTGAAAGGGTATTTTGAAACCCGATACTAAGCGTACAGTGAGGTATAACTAACAGCATTTCACTTAACGGCTCAAGATGCGCATTCAAACTGTATTTCAAGTATATCATTGATACAGTGTATAATTTTTAATATAACTGTGTTATGGTTTGATATTGAACTAGGTGGTACGGCGAATAAGATTTAACAAATTAATAGCACACATGCATATTATAGTTATTACGTTTTTCCCTCCAACTACATAACAATGTAGTTTGTTATTTGCCTCTAAATATTAAAGCAATTATACAACCTCTATCATTATGTACTACGCTAAAAATACAAACTTAAATTAATGTTTTATTTTAAGCAATTTAGCAGTACAAATTAAGCTTAAGCAACTTGTCTCTAATTTCGGCAGCTTTGCGCTAATCATCCTCTTTTGTTGTAGTTTAAACCAACACAATGATTTTAATCGTCGCTTCCTGTCCATATTTACAGCACATGCTACTGATAACTGCATTACGAGTTTTATAACTTTCTAGTTTTCTCAGACTGTTAACACTCCTTTTAAATTGCCATTATCCCAAACAAGCTAAAAAAAGCGGCACAGACGACTGCACTCTTACTCAAATCGATTTATTTTAAAAAAGGAACATCAATGTACACCTTGATCAATATTTTAGGCGCTGTCTCACTGCTATTATTTGGCATGGAGATGGTGAAACAAGGAATTATTGGTGCCTTTAATAATGATTTAAAACGCGTGATAAGTCGATTTACCCGCAATAAAACATCCGCTTTTACGGTTGGCCTTGGCATTACCGCTGTACTACAAAGCAGTACAGCTACCGCCTTGTTGATTTCTTCTTTTGCCAGTCGCAGCTTAATTGCTGGCGCACCTGCTCTGGCGGTTATGCTCGGAGCTGATATTGGCACCACTTTAGTCGCTCAAGTACTCTCCTTTGATTTGAGCTGGCTCTCTCCCGCGCTAATTGTGGTCGGACTTGTGACCCACAGGAGAGCGAACAAAGAAACCTTCAAGCATATGGGTATGACGCTCATTGGCTTAGGATTGATGTTACTTTCATTAAAGTTAATAGGTTCATCCACAGGGCCTTTAAGAGAAGCGGCTGTCCTACAAGAGCTATTTCACGCCTTAGAAGATGAGAGAATGCTTGCTGTACTACTAATCATTATCCTAACTTGGATTAGTCATTCTAGTATCGCCATGATTCTTTTAATTATGTCCCTTGCCGCCAGTGAAATTATTACTCCTCAGTTAAGTTTAGTTTTGGTGTTAGGTGCAAATATAGGGGGTACGATTCCTGCGGTGCTTGCCACGCTCAACAAAGGCGCTCAGGCGCTGCGCATTACGGTAAGTAACAGTTGCTTCAAGATAGTTTCTTGCTTGGCAATATTACCTTTCATCGATATTATATCCAATTTATTGACCACACATATCACCACCGATGTAGCACGCCACGTTGTCGACTTTCATACTATTTTTAACATCGCTATCGCTGCAATTTTTTTGCCACTTACTGGAAAAGCTTATCAATTGATCAAACGCTACATTCCCGATCCAGTGAAGAAAAGCAACGTTAATGAATCTCGTTACTTAAACGAAAAGCTCATATCTACCCCTTCGATGGCGATAGATTGTGTTATGCGTGAAACAATGCACATGGCTGAAGTTGTTTACACCATGATTGGAAATTGCCTACCGGCGTTAACATCAGATAGCTCTGCCCCAAGTAGAGAGCTGATGAAGATGGAAAGCTCGGTGGATAGATTACATACTGAGATTTCTAAATACGTTGCGAAACTTGGCAGGCAAGATCTAAAAAGCGCGCAGCTTTCTCATACTAATAGAATCTTAGCTTTTTCATTAAACTTGGAGCACTCAGCGGATATTACCGAAAACATTGCCGAGATGGCTCATAAAAAAGTTCAAGATAAGCTAGAGCTCTCAGATGATGGTTTAGCAGATATAGTGACTATTCACGAGACTCTATTAAACAATTTTCATTTAGCTATGCGGATTTTTACTACTCAAGATATCGATCTTGTACACAAGCTACTTGAAGGTAAACGCCAAGTTAAAAAACTAACTGAGCAAGCGAGCCAAGATCACCTTAATCGATTACATGAAGGCAATGGTGACAGCAACACCTTGCATTTAGATATCATAAGAGAATTAAATCGCATCAACTGGCACATCACGGGTGTTGCCTATCCTGTACTAGAATTAGAGCGTAATAAAGATCTAGTTACTGACAAATCTTAACTACTTGAAAACTGCAAGACATCCGCTAATACGCTGCCTTAGTGTTATTAATCTAACACTAAGGTCATATCTCATCTATTTCTCTAGCAAATATCATTAAACCTAGCCGATAGATTTTTTTAACTTTATAATTGCGTAAATACTAATCGGCTATGCAAATCTAGCATTAGCTCATCTCTGAAAAACCCAGAACAAACGTAGTTAAAACGCCTCAATAAAGGTACATTTAACTAAATCCCATTTTATTTATGACTATACAGGCACCATTTCATGGGCAATTTTAGCCAACTAGACCTCTGCCCTGAACTTCAGTTCACTTTGGGGCAACTTAATTACGAGCAAAGCACAGAAATTCAAGACAAAGCAATTCCCGCCATTTTAGCCGGTGAAGACATTTTAGCTCAAGCGCAAACAGGCACAGGTAAAACTGCAGCATTCGCCCTGCCTATCATAGAAATTTTGCATAGGACATCATCGAGAGATGCAAGTTATCATGATATTCGTGCATTAGTTCTGACTCCCACTAGAGAACTGGCAATTCAAGTCGGTGAAAAAGCGTTAAGTTACGGTGAAAAGCTCGGTATGCGAGTCGTTTCTGTGTATGGCGGTGTCCGTTTTGAAAACCAGATTCGTAAAATGAAGCGCGGCGCAGATATTCTAGTAGCGACACCAGGCAGGTTATTAGAAATGCTAATTCAAAGAAAACTTTCCTTAGAGTTTCTTGAAATTTTAGTGTTCGATGAAGCCGATAGAATGCTAGATCTTGGTTTTATTCATGATATTACTCGCATTATGAGCTTTATGCCCGAAAAGCGCCAAACGTTACTTTTTTCAGCCACTTTCAACCCAAAAATAGAAAGCTGGGCACAGCGTGTACTCAATAACCCTAAGAGCATTAGTGCCACGCCTAGTAATTCAGCAGCAAAGAAAGTGCAACAACTCGCCTACAAAGTAGATAATGCCAGTAAAGATGAAGTACTTTGCTACTTAATCAAAAGCGGACAGTGGCAGCAAACTTTAGTTTTTACCCGCACTAAAAGACGCGCCGAAAATGTCGCTATGATGCTAGTCGCAGAAGGTATTAATGCAACCTCTATACACGGTGATAAAATTCAAAAAGAGCGCAATGCTGCACTTAGTGCTTTCACTTCTCTGCAGGTAGATGTATTAGTTGCAACAGACGTTGCAGCAAGAGGCTTAGATATTGAAGCATTACCGAGAGTGGTAAATTACGATTTGCCTAATCAGGCTGAAGCTTATATACACCGCATTGGCCGTACTGCTAGAGCTGGGAAAACAGGGCAAGCAATTTCTTTCGTCGCACCTGATGAGCGTCAATATTTATTAGAAATTGAATTACTGATGTCAAAAAAGATACAGTTTCACAGCATTCCGCTACTTGAAAAAGGCAAACTTATCAGCGAAAAAATGGCGAGTATTAAACGTGCGAACCAGAAAAAACCGCGTAAGACAGCTAAAGCAAAATATATCGCCGAGCCATTAGAAAAACCTGATAAGCCAGCACTAAGGCCTTCGCTATTAGGCAAAAAATAAAGATTTTGAATAGGGCTGTATAGAAAGAACCTCTAAAAACAGCCTACTTAACAGGCCACGCATCTAGCATGACCTGTTTAAGATCTTACTCTTGTAGCGCTTCCACTACCGCGTTACCCATTTGCTCAGTACTGACTTTCACAGTACCTTCGCTATAGATATCCGCTGTGCGCAACCCTTTATCTAACACCGCTGATACCGCCGCTTCGATTTTATCTGCAGCTTGTGCAAATCCTAGCGAGTAACGTAGCATCATTGCAGCAGATAAAATCATCGCCAATGGATTAGCAATGCCTTTACCTGCAATATCAGGAGCAGAGCCATGACAAGGCTCATACATCCCTTTACCGCTTGCATCTAACGATGCAGAAGGCAGCATACCTATTGAACCTGTTAGCATTGCTGCAGCGTCTGATAATATATCGCCAAACATATTGCCTGTGACAATAACATCAAACTGCTTAGGCTCACGGATCAACTGCATAGCCGCATTATCAACGTACATGTGTGAAAGCTCTACCTCAGGGTAGTCTTTACTCATTTCGTCCATAATTTCACGCCAAAGCATCGTTACTTCTAATACATTTGCCTTATCTACCGAACAAAGCTTTTTACCACGTTTCATAGCCGCTTCAAAAGCAACCTTACCAATGCGGCGAATTTCATCTTCATCGTAAACATAAGTATTAAAACCTTCACGAATACCTGATTCTTTAACGCGAATACCACGCGGCTGGCCAAAGTAGATACCACCGGTAAGCTCTCTTACTATCAAAATATCTAATCCTGCAACTAGCTCAGGCTTTAGCGATGATGCATCCGCAAGTTGTGGCGATAAAATAGCAGGACGTAAATTACCAAACAAATCCAAACGCGAACGAATTTGTAATAAACCACCAATTTCAGGGCGCTGAGCCGGAGGTAAAGAATCCCATTTAGGGCCGCCAACACACGCTAGCAAAATAGCATCTGCAGCTTTACATTTTTCCCACGTCTGCTCGGGAAAAGCACTACCTGCTTGATCAATAGCAGCGCCACCGACTAAAGCATAATCGAACTCTAAGCCCAATGAATACTGCTGATCAACGAGTTTTAAAACTTTGTCCACTTCATTAGAAATTTCGGGACCAATACCATCACCTGGTAAAATTAATACTTTTTTAGACATTACTTCTTTCCACTTAATTCTTTAAATTTAAAAACAGCATCAACTAAGGTTACTCGCCCTTAATCGCACCGAACAACCAAGGCGCAACTAGCTTTCGCTTCGCTTCATACACACCGATATCATCTACGCTTTGTAGTGTTAAATCGATATCATCCAAGCCATTTAGCAAACAATACTTTCTAAACTCTTCTACTTCAAAGGCAAACTCTGCACCGCTAGGGGCAACAACCACTTGGCGTTCCAAATCAACACATAGTTCATAGCCTTCATTTTCAGCACATTCAGCGAATAGCTGCTCAACAATTTTCTCATCAAGTACAACCGGTAATATACCGTTTTTAAAGCAATTGTTGTAAAAAATATCTGCAAAACTTGGTGCTATTACGGTCTTGAATCCAAAGTCTTCGAGCGCCCATGGCGCATGTTCTCTCGATGAACCACAACCAAAATTAACTCGCGCTAACAATACAGATGACTGTGTATAACGCGCTGTATTTAATACGAATTCAGGGTTTAAAGGTCTGTTTGTGCAATCTTGATCTGCTACGCCTTCATCTAAATAACGCAACTCATCAAACAAGTACACACCAAAACCAGAGCGCTTAATTGATTTCAAAAATTGCTTAGGGATAATCATATCCGTATCTACATTAGCTCGATCTAATGGTGCGACTATTCCCGTATGTTTTACAAATTTATTCATTGTTTAAGCCTCCATCATCTCTCTAACATCAACAAAAGTACCTGCTATTGCCGCCGCAGCTGCCATTGCAGGACTCACCAAGTGCGTACGCCCGCCATTTCCTTGCCTACCTTCAAAATTTCGATTAGAAGTGGACGCACAGTGTTCTTTTGGTGCTAACTTATCTGGATTCATAGCTAAACACATAGAGCACCCAGGCTCGCGCCATTCAAAACCGGCAGCTTCAAATATCTTATCTAAACCTTCAGCTTCAGCCTGCGCTTTCACTAAACCGGAACCTGGTACTACAATCGCTTCTTTGATGCTAGCAGCTACTTTGCGACCTTGCGCCACTTTTGCTGCATCGCGCATGTCTTCAATTCTTGAGTTAGTGCAAGAGCCAATAAAGATTCTATCAAGCGCTATGTCAGTAATAGCTTGATCAGCTTTGAGACCCATATACTTTAAAGCGCGGTTAATACCATCTACTTTAACCGGGTCCGTTTCGTTATCAGGGTTAGGTACGTTAGCATTAACAGCAACCACCATCTCAGGAGATGTGCCCCAAGTTACTTGTGGGATAATTTGTGTAGCGTCTATCTCTACTACAGTATCGAAATGCGCGTTTTCATCAGAGTGCAAATCCGCCCAAGCCGCTACAGCCATTTCCCAATGATCACCTTTGGGTGAATAAGGACGCCCTTTAACATAATCAATCGTTATATCATCAACAGCCACCATACCAACACGTGCACCCGCTTCGATAGCCATATTGCAAATAGTCATGCGCCCTTCCATGGATATTTTCGCCATGGTAGATCCGCCAAATTCAATTGCATGTCCGGTACCACCTGCTGTACCTAAAACACCGATGATGTGTAACACTAAATCTTTTGACGTAACACCTAAGCCTAAATCGCCTTCAATCTTGATCAACATGTTTTTCATTTTGCGCGAAATTAAGCACTGAGTCGCTAATACATGCTCTACTTCTGATGTGCCTATACCATGCGCTAAAGCACCAAATGCACCGTGAGTAGCAGTATGAGAATCACCACAAACCACGGTTGAACCTGGCAGAGTAGCACCCTGTTCTGGCCCAACGACATGTACAATGCCTTGGCGAAGGTCGTTCATTTTGAATTCTAAGATACCGAAATCTTCACAGTTATCATCCAATGTTTGTACTTGGATGCGCGAAATAGGATCAACTATCTCACTAACTCCGCCGTCGCGTTTAGTCGTTGGAACATTGTGATCAGGTGTTGCTAAATTAGCATCAATGCGCCATGGCTTTCTGCCAGCTAAACGCAAACCTTCAAATGCCTGTGGTGAAGTTACTTCATGTAGTAACTGTAAATCGATGTACAATAATGCACTACCATCAGTATTTTTACGCACTACATGGGCATCAAACAATTTGTCGTATAATGTCTTGCCGGTCATTTTCAACTCCTTACAAACTTTTTTGGTTCTTATTAAGATTATAACTTGCGTTATAAATCTATTTTATTGTTATCGTTGTTAATTGCTCATGCGTGTCCAGCTAACAAGTAAAAACTCTCTAACTGATTGATTTGTAGTTTTCAGCGATAGTTAAATCGCCGATTATGCACGAAGTAACCTTTGTTGTTAACGTAAAATCAATCAGCCGAGAATAAATAATCAAACCGGATACCCATACTCGTTGCTCGCGATAATCTTATTTTCATCAATATTTGAGGCTATTTTAAGCTTCTTAATTAAATAACACAAATTCATATTTTTTATGTAAACTATTCCAGATAGGAATACTTAATCTATTGGGAATCATATGGACAACAATACTCTAAGCGCTTTCATCGCGGTGGCTGAACAAGGCTCTTTTTCCGGTGCTGGCGAGAAATTATTCATCACTCAATCAGCCATAAGTAAAAGAATTGCTTTGTTAGAACAACAGCTTGGACAGAAATTATTTGATCGTATTGGCCGTCAAGTAACTCTTACGAGCGCTGGGCAAGCATTGCTGCCTTGCGCTGAAAAAATTCTTATGTCGATTCAAGATGCTCGTACTGTCATCGATAATTTAGACACGCAAATCAGCGGCACTCTTTCATTAGCTTCTTCTCATCACATTAGCATTCATCGCCTGCCTAAAACATTACGCAAGTTTAATCGCAGTTACCCGCAAGTACAGCTGAATCTAAGCTTTGGTGAATCAGAAGCTGCATATCAAGGCGTTGTGAAAGGTCATCTAGAGTTAGCATTAATTACACTAGCGCCCTTGCCTGATCCTGTCATTTGCGCACAAAAAGTTTGGACTGATACGATGGAGTTTGTGGTGGCGACTGATCACCCTTTAGCAGCAAAAAAAACGGTCAGCTTAGCACAGCTCAATCAACACCAAGCTATTTTGCCTGGAGCTAAAACCTTTACAAGACAAATAGTTAGTGAATTATTTTTTAAGCAGGGGTTATCGCTAGATGTCACAATGTCGACTAACAATTTAGATACGATAAAAATGATGGTTGTTAATAGCTTGGGCTGGAGCTTATTACCTACGAGCATGATAGATAGCTCTCTACAAACCCTGAATACGGGTCAGGCAAGTATTTATCGGGAACTAGGTTATATCTATCACCGCGAAAGAACACTATCTAACGCGGCGCTTCAGTTTATTCACTTACTTGAAAATTAGCGGGCTTTTTCGCCGCTTCTGGTGCTCGTTCTTACAGCAGGTTTGGCTTTATTTGCACCACTATCCGCTCTATGTCTTCTGTTTTTCGAAACTGGCTTATTTCCGCGTTCATTCTCAGAAGAACGCTGGCCATCTTTGTGCTCTACTCTTGGCTGCTTTGGTTTTTTAGCTCTAACAGGGCGAGTATCAAGGTTTGATTCTGGTAGCTTATTAACTGAGACGAAACCTGGAGCTACTTTTCTAGGAATCAACTCTTTGATTAAGCGCTCTATATCTACTAGCTGCTTAAACTCATCTGCCATCACCAGTGATACTGCATGGCCTTCTGAACCCGCACGACCTGTACGGCCAATACGGTGCACATAATCTTCTGGAACATTAGGTAATTCAAAGTTAACCACTTGAGGTAATTGATCAATATCGATACCACGTGCCGCTATATCCGTCGCAACTAATACTTGAATACTGCTATCTTTAAAGCCTGCCAGCGCTTTAGTTCTCGCACCTTGGCTTTTGTTACCGTGAATCGCCGCTGCGTTAATTTTCGCCGCTTCCAATTGTTTAGTTAACTTATTCGCACCGTGCTTAGTACGGGTAAAAACCAGCACTTGGAACCAGTTGTTTTCTTTTATCAGATGAATCAACGAAGCTGCTTTTTGGTTTTTA
>JBALXS010000099.1:0-17566 GCA_036960485.1 Oceanospirillaceae bacterium | reverse complement strand
CCTACGCCACCATTAAAGGTTTTGAGGTAATGTACATGTTCAAAAAAGGCCAATTCAAATTATGGCAATATGGACAAGGCCTCGTAGGAGAGATCCGTCTGATTACTAACTGTCTCTTAAATTTCTAACAAAAGTATTGGTAATTACAGGATAAGTTAGCCCTGGTAAACTGTTTGCAACGGAGCCTATAATTCAACTAACTTTGCGACACCACCATTAAATATCCTGATATGACAGGCAGAAGGCTTGATCAACATTACTTGAGTCAGCTGCTTTCTCCCCACTTTCACACTCAAACCATGGAGTGGCGTATTTATCTGTCAGCTGATTAAGCGCATCAATATACCCAAGTGCATCACTGTGTAAACTATCCGTCATAGCCTGCCAATTGGGGTAAAGATCTAAGGTGTTTAACCAATATGCGCGACCCGCCAAATACCCAGAACAACCAGCGTGATAGGCATGAGTCATCATCGTTTGGAATTGCGCCATATTAGCCCCCATCGACAACATAATCCAAGGGCGTTGTGCTAACGCTGTGATCTGATCAAATTGCGCTTGCGCCTCTTCCCAACCAAGATTACCTACCCCTTGTAAATCAGCAACTTCAACAGGGCTTTCCAGCATAAAGACATCCACCTGATACTCAAACTTGGCAAACTCTTTAAGGGCCAACAGTACAGAATCTGCTTTGTTTTTCGCTTTATGCGCCAATGTAGTAAAGTTTTTAGTACTTGGATAGGCCAGTAATTCTAATACAAAGGGAATATCGTATTTAACGCACTGCGCACCTATCTCCCTTACCAATTGTTGCTGGTGAGCGTTAACGGCATGATCACCTTCGGGTCTATACCAGATCAACAGTTTGAGGGCATCGCCACCGATACGCTTAACCTTACCGACACTCCAGCCATTAATCGCAGTGGTAATAGTCGCCCCATGCTCCGTTTTAGCGCTGTGTGGATCTTCTAGCGATAGGAACAAGCCTTTATCTGTATCTAACGCATTGAGACAACCAGGCACTGCAAAAGAAGGGTCGAGTAACAGCGCAGAGGCGCGCGATTGAAAGGTTTCAATCAACAAGCGCTTAAAAGCGACGATATCAGCATTGAGTTGCTCGGTTGTGAATTTGCCTACTTTAGATAGTGTCGCTTTAATAGGATCTTCAATCGGCGGGCGCTGATCTAACGACGACATTTTAAAATAACCGTTTTTATCGGCTATTCTACGTAGCGACCACTGTTTTCCTAGTGCCAAGTTCATGCTCTATCCTCTTCTTGGTGAGAGACCACTGTATAACTATTGCATTTTATAATACTGAGTTTGCGAAGTTATACACAGATCTGTACGAAATATTATCTAAATAAACCTCAGGCATTTATTTAGCAAAAACTGATATCTCAAACATCAGCGTCTCGTTCATGCACCCTCGAGCGCATAACAACTCGACTCCAGCATGCACTTCAAACTCAAGGTATGCATATGCTTCAACTTTCCGTCTCAAGGGGTTCTGTTACTTTGTGATATTATTTTTTAGCTAAGGTAAATTTATTGACCATGCCTAATAGATTAGTAGTTTTGTCACTAACGACTGTCATGTAATTGCTCATACTTTGGCTCTTTTCAGTGTTTATCGATACGTTGGATGCCAGAGCACTCATATTCAGCGCTATATTTTCTGTTGCGTTATTCGCCTCATTAATATTCGACGTTAATACATTACTTTGCTCTGCTACTTCTAAAACCAAAAATTTAATTTTTCCAATAGCTTCTGTGGCATCCGAAGCCAGCTCCCTGCCATTACTAACATGAATGTTACCCGCTTTCATTTCATTAATAATTTCTTTAATACAACTTTGCATAGCTGCAATTGTTTTCGAAATATTCTGTGTTGAACTCACCGTTTCTTCCGCCAAGTTACGTACCTCTGTGGCAACAACCGAAAACCCACGTCCGGCATCACCCGCTCTGGCTGCTTCTATTGCAGCGTTTAGCGCCAAAAGATTAGTCTGCCCTGCCAGAGAGTGAATAATATCCGTCACCCCATCGATTTTTATAGATTCTTTTTCCAATACGCTAAGTTGTATATTCAGTGCATCAAAGACTACACCTAAATTAGAAAAGCTCTGCAGTGCTTGACTAACAACACTCCCGCCCTGCTGAGCAGATTGTTCGGCTAGCTGCGCCTGCTCTAAAGTGCAATTCACAGATTCAGACATTCCCGACATAGTGGTGCTAATTTGCTCGACGGCAACGGCAATAGAATCTGCCTGTAGGTTGGTATCCAGATTGCCGCTGATCATCTCTTCTAAAGAGATACGTAGATCCCCCGCTCCTGATTCAAGATATTGGCAATTTTCAGAAACGCTGGAAAGTACTGAGTTTAATGCAACCGTCATCATGTTGACCGATTCACCGACTTTGTCTAACTCATCGTTTCTCTGACTATCCACTTTAGTCATATAAGTAAGATCACCTTTGGCTAGCTTAGCCAGCACCATCGACATTTCAGAGAGTGATCTGACCAGTGATCGACTAATTCCCAGCAACAAAACAGTCACCAGAAATGCCACCAATACACTCAAGCCAAGCACCATCATTCTCGTCCGATCACTGACAGCACTGTTGTATTCTTTGGCTAAACCAAGCTGTTCATCAAAATTGTTAGTAGCTTTGAGCACTCCGTCTTCCAGTTGCGCATAACTTTTATGTACATTAGCTAACTGAACCTTAACACTCAAAATAGCCTCTGCTAATGGCTGGATTGAGTGACTCACTTTGTTTAATCTCGGGGCAATAAAGTCAGTTAAACCAAACTCTACCCCCGCATCCTCTAATGCTTTTATCGAGAGCTGTATCCGCTGGTAATTATCTTTCCCCTGCTGCTCTATAAATGTACTGATGTTAGATGCCAAAGTAGCTGAAAGCTTGCGAAACATTTGAAACAGGCCTTCATTTAATGCTGCCATATCTCGCGTCACATAACCGCGCAGCCCATCGTTGATATCAAATCCAATACTCTGTTGGGTAAGTGCCAACTGCTGTTTTCCAACCGCCCAGCTCTGTAGCGCCTCCTTTATCTCCTCTATTTGTCCGGCTACTGCGGGTATAGAAGAACTCGAGAGGTCACTAAGCTGCCTATCATAATCTTGTTGTAATTGAGAAAATCCTTTACTCTCAACACTTTCATTGAGCTGCAGGACACTCACTTGTATGTTCTTTAAAAGACGAATGTTTTGATTTAGCTGATCAACACGACTCGCTGCACTGTCTAAGTCATTGAGAGCTTTCAATGCAGTAAAAGCTATTAGCGCAAAACCTAAAAATGCGACAATAATTGTTATGTTAAGCTTCGCTTTGAAACTTAGATTAAAGTTAAAACTCACAATAGCTTCCTTATGTCCCAATCAAAAAAATGGGCACAGCTAAAGAATATCTAGCGATGCCCACAGCGGCGTATAAATCCGCATAAAATGCTGCTGTCTTAACTGTTAATATAAAGCAACAAATGGGGATTCCCCATTAATCTTCGAAGTGCCCTGAACTTGCAAAACCACCACCTTGATAGCGCACAGCTGGGTCATTTGCATCGCCAGTGCGCTGGACTAAATACGGCTCATCCACAAAAACCTCGGAACTGTCCTTGGGCTCCCAGCCTAAATAGCTGACTTTTTGATTATCCCACCACAGTTCTTTATTAGCTGATGCGCCATAGATCACAGGGCAGCCTAGGCGATCACACTCGAAGATCCGCACAATCAAAGAGACAAAATCATCTGCACTTAACCAAGTTGCCAACATACGTCTGTCTAATGGCTTTTCAAAACAGGATCCGATGCGAACACGCGCAGTTTCAATACCATATTTATCGTAATATAGGCTCGCCAACATTTCACCGTAGCACTTTGATACACCGTAAAGACTATCTGGGCGCATTGTTGAATCTGCATCCAGCTTAGTTTCGCGCTCATGAAAACCAATGGTGTGGTTAGAACTGGCGAACAAAATACGCTTAATACCGTATTTACGAGCCGCTTCGTACAAATTGTAGGTGCCGACAATGTTGCCATTAAGTATTGAATCAAAGGTATTTTCCGTTGAAATACCTCCTAAATGAATGATCCCATCACAGCCCTCAACCAACTTCATGACCGCTTCTTTATCACCTAAATCACAGCACTGAACCTCTTCAATGGCAGTGGCATCTGTGATCTCACTCAGATCAGAAAGCCGCAGAACATCAGCCCATCCAGCCAGTTTTACTCGAAGAACTTTGCCTAAATTACCAGCGGCACCAGTGAGTAGTATACGTTTCATAATAACTCCAAATATCTAAAAAAAATCCCCGAAACTATTGCCTACCAATGATTTCCGGGGACTGAAAACTGCGCTTTATGCGCAACCTTATACGTTAACCTGTGCTGTTAACCATTGATCAGGTTAGGCAGGAACATTGACACCCAAGGCACAAAAGTAATTAACATTAGCGCCAGAAGTATTGCTAAGTAAAAAGGCCAGATAGTACGTACTGCGTTCTGTATTGGTACCCCACCTATAGCGCAACCGACAAACAGACAACTACCGACAGGTGGTGTACACAGTCCCAGTCCTAAGTTCATCATCAGCATGACACCAAACTGAATCGGGTCCATACCTAACCCCACCGCCACGGGTAGGAAGATAGGTGTGCAAATTAGGATCAGCGCGCTCATGTCCATGATCATCCCCAACAGCAATAACATAAGGTTCATCATTAGCAATATAATGATAGGGTTGTCAGAAATAGCGTAGAGAAACTTGGTTAGTTCAGTAGGCACATCGTAAAGCACTAACATATAGCCGAAAGCCGAAGCACAGGCGACTAATATCATCACCATACCAGTAGTGCGCACCGCATTTTTAACCGCGGTAATAAATCCCTGCCAGGACAATGAGCGATACACTAAGAGACAGACCACTATCGCATAGAGACAACCAATAGCGCCGGACTCAGTCACAGTGAACACACCGGAAAGAGCGCCACCGACAATAATGACCGCGGTAAACAAACCAGGGAAAGCGGTAATTGCAGCGTACAGCACCACACTCCAACCCGGGAATTTCTCAGTGGGATAGCTATTGCGAATTGCCACCCATCTCGCAACGAAACCTAGACACAAGCACATTATAATACCGGGTATAAGCCCCGCCATAAACAAACTGGATACCGAAATACCACCACCGGCAGCCACTACAAACAGAATCATATTGTGACTGGGGGGAATCATTATCCCTGCCACTGAAGAGGTTACTGTAACATTTACCGCGTAGTCCGCGCTGTAACCTTTTTCTTTCATCACTGGTATTAGCAGTGACCCCAGCGCCGAGACATCGGCGACAGCTGAACCTGATATGCCGCCAAATAACATACTGGAAAACACATTAACTTGACCCAACCCTCCCTTGGCCCAACCGACCGCTGAGGATGCTAAACTGACTAATCTGGCTGCAATGCCACCATGCAGCATTAATTCGCCTGCAAAGATAAAAAACGGAATAGCCAGCAGTGAAAATACCGAAACACCAGAGACAATACGCTGAAAACCTATTAGCAGTGGGATCCCTTCATAAATAAATGAGGACAGAGCTGCTATGCCAAGCGCATAGGCGACGGGCATTCCTATGATTAATAATAAGCCGAAACAGCCCAGTAAAATTAATAAACCCATACAACTATTCCTCAGCCTTATTTTTAGGTTCAGAGCTGTCTTTATGCAAAACTGAATCTGGATAGGTAAACAATGTGATGGCACCACTAAGGATATTAGCCGCAGAAAAGAGCGCCACTAATACACCACTAATGATTACCGGGATATAACGCACCCCCTCGGGGATGGATAATAGAGAAATCTCCCTACTCCAGGTAAACTTCAACAATTCAGTTGCCTTGAGAGCCATAAGAACACCAAACCCACAGAGAATCAGATCGCAGATTAATTTAAATACTATTTTAACTCTGGGACCACATAGCATAGGCACAATATCTACCGCAAGGTGGGTACGTTCGTGAATACCAGTCGCTGAAGACATAAAGGTAATAGTAATCATCATTAACAGTGCTAACTGCTCAACCCAAGTGGGTGAATCGTTTAGTATGTAGCGGCCGTAAACTAACCAGCCAAAAGTAGAAACAAGCACAATCAGAGATAGTGCTGACACTACGGTTCCTATAGAGGCCAAAGTATCTAAACATCGCTCGACAGAGGGATGTAAAATTTTTTGTTTTTCCATGACTAACTCTTATTTTATTCTTTTGTACGGAACTGCGCAGAACAGAAATTCCGCGTTGGAATCCAATAACTTAAAAACATACTACCTACTAACCTCCAATAGATAAGAGGCTAGCCAGTAGCAACTTTTAAGCTTTAATCAACCGCTTTAATTCCAGCGATGAGTTCTTTTAGGACAGGGTTTTTCTTAATTGCACTTTCATAAACAGGCGCCATTAGCGCTTGGAAAGCAGACTTATCGGAAATCTCATTAAACTTTATACCCGATTTAAGCACCGCTGCTTTAGACACTTCAACCCGTTTAGCCCACTCAGCACGCTGCAATACAGCGGATGCTACCGCCGCTTCCTTGACATTCTTCTGATCTTCGTCAGACAACGCATCAAAAGCATTAACACTGACACAAATACACTCTGGTAAGATCAAATGCTGAGAAAGTGAATAGTTACCCGCCACTTCGTAGTGAGCACTTGACTCAAAAGAAGGCCAGTTGTTCTCTGCACCGTCTATAACGCCGGTTTTAAGTGAAGAATAAACTTCAGAGTAAGCCATAGGTATACCATTGCCACCTAGTGCTTCTACCATATCTACGAACAACGGATTACCCATTACACGAAATTTCAAACCTTTAAGATCCGCAGGCTTGTTGATAGCAACGCCTTTGTTGTTGTAAAACGAGCGGGCACCAGAATCGTACCAAGACAGTGCCATAATGCCAGATTTCCGCATCGCTGCACTCAAAATATCGCCAGTTTCACCGTCCATTACGCGGTGCATATGATTCATATCCTTAAATATGAATGGTAGAGACAATACATCTAACTCAGGCACTGCGTTGCCTAGTGGTCCCAGATTAAATCCAGCAAACTCGATACCACCTAGTTGCATTTGCGAGATAGCATCGCCCTGGCTTCCCAATACGCCGCCGTGGAATACTTTACCGCCTACACGGCCATCAGTTTTAGCGGATGCCAGCTCAATGAACTTTTCCATGGCAATACCCACTGGATAATCTTTACCGTGGATATTCCAGCCTTTCCAATCGGCTGCTGCTGGTGCGCTAATCAACGCAACACTGGCTGCAAGAACTGCCGTTGCAACAAATTTCTTCGATAGTGCTTTTATCATTTTTATAACTCCTCGAGTTGCTTTGTGTGATCCGACTACGTAAAGTAATGACCGGAAGAATCGATAGGATTACATATAGAAATCATATTATCAATAGGCAAGTCATAATATCTCTTGTTATTTTATTTTTCATTTCAATCGACAACTAATGATTTCTCACCATGGAATATGCCAATGACTCAAAAGAGTACAAAAAAACCTAGAGAAAACCTAACCCAAAAGCTTTATTCTCAAATTAAACTGCAGATTGAGTCAGGGGAATTAAAGAGCGGAGACAAGCTTGGCACCGAGAAACAACTCATCGCTCAGCTGGGCGTCAGCCGCACTGTGGTTCGTGAAGCTATTGCCAGCCTTAAAGCAGCAGGCTTGGTGGAGCCCAGACACGGCGTTGGGGTCTTCGTCACAGAACCACAGCAAAATAGCGGAAAGCTTAATTTACTGCTGCAAAACTCCCATAAAATTTCAGACACTATAGAGGCACTTGAACTGCGAGCAGCTGTTGAAATAGAGGCCGCGGGACTGGCTGCGTTGCGTTGCTCCCCTGCCCAGGAAATGGAAATATTTGAGTGTTATTATGCTTTTAAAGACAAAAAAGAACTGCAACAGAGCACTGAGCAAGAGGATTTCGAACTGCATGTCGCTATTGCAAAAGCCACCAACAATCAACACTTTGTAGAATTTTTAACCTTGCTGGGTAAAAAAACTATACCTCGTGCCAGACTGCAGCAAGAAGCGGGGATAGAGCCTTTATCTGACATAGATTCAAGGCTTGATGACGAACATAAAGAAATCATTGACGCTATCGCTGACAGAGATCCAGAACGCGCACGAAACGCGATGCAATCGCATTTAAACGGTGGATCCAAGCGCTACCGGGCACTTGCAAGGCTAGTTCAAAGAAAGCAGACTAAACAAGTATAGGCAAGTCATCATATGACTGTTGACAAATACACCTATGATATACTATAACTATAGCATTGTTGGTATTAATACTTTCATTCCACCCTTTGCTATGGACTTTATAATGCATTATATAGAACTCAAACAAAAAATCAGCTCTGGGCTGTTATCTTTCCCGGTGACTCATTTTGAAAAGAATACTTTTGATTTTGATAAACGCGCCTATCAAGATCACATCTCCTGGCAGACTCAATACGATGCCGCAGGCTTGTTTGCCGCAGGCGGTACTGGAGAGCTGTTTTCGCTTTCTCCCAGGGAAATACCCATCATCGTAGGAGCCGCTAAAGAAGTAGCAGGCGATGTCCCTATCCTCACTGGCTGCGGATACGGTACCCGCATGGCGATTGAAATAGCTCAGGCGACACAAGCAAAAGGTGCCGATGGCCTGCTACTGCTTCCCCACTATTTGATTGGTGCGACACAAGAGGGCTTGTTCAATCACATCAAAGCCGTATGTAACAGCATCGATATCGGCGTAATTATCTACAACCGTGCCAATTCAGTGGTAAAAGCTGCAACGGTGCAGCGACTCGCAGAGGCCTGTCCTAACTTAATAGGCTTTAAAGATGGAACTGGCGACATTAACACAGTGCGTGAAATCACTTCAGTGCTAGGCGACAGATTAGTCTACATAGGCGGTATGCCAACACATGAAATGTTTGCACAAGCCTACGATGCCATGGGAGTTACTACTTATTCATCTGCTGTTTTTAATTTTGTCCCAGAAATGGCACTGAAGTTTTTCCAGGCGATGCGTAATAAAGACAATGCCTACATGGAAACTGTGCTGACGGATTTCTTCTACCCTTTTGCCAAGATTAGAGATCGCGCCAACGGTTACCCAGTCTCTATTGTTAAAGCGGGTCTTACTGCCATTGGCCGCGATCCCGGTCCGGTTCGTTCACCACTAACTGATTTAACCTGTGAAGAATTGGACATGCTAAAAGCAATCGTTAGCAAGTACAGCTAGTCCCCGGCGAGATATTCTTGCGTTTGACAGCCATCAAACGCCCATCAACTTACTATGACGAGAAGCGATCAATGATAATCACTGCGGTTCACACCTACATTCTGCACCACGACTTAGAACAGCCCTTTCAATCGGCATTCTCCACTTTCTACAGCAGACGTCATATGCTGGTTGAAATTGTCTGCGATAACGGCTTAGTGGGCTGGGGCGAGTGTCTGGGTCCCGCCGATATCAATGTCGCCATCGTTAAGATGATGACCCCATTATTGATAGGTAAGCAGGCATTAGACATTGAGCTTATCTGGAATGAATTATACAGCCAGTTTCGCGATCAAGGGCAGCGTGGTGCTACTCTCACCGCCATCAGTGGTATTGATATCGCCCTCTGGGATTTATCCGGAAAATATTACAATAAGCCTATTTATCAATTGCTTGGCGGTGCTTATCGAAAAAACATTCCCGCCTACGCCACCGGTGGCTTTCGAATGGTTGGTAAAGACCGTATAGAGAGCTTAGTTGCAGAGACTAGTGGCTATGTAGCGCAGGGGTTTAAAGCCTTAAAAATCAAGATTGGTTTTGGTATAGAATTAGACATTGCTGCTATTGCAGCAGTGCGGCAAGCGATTGGGCCCAAAATTAGCCTAATGATCGACGCCAATCACGGTTACGATCTATGTGACGCTATTAAAATAGGCCAGCTGGCGGTCAAATACGATATAGACTGGTTCGAAGAACCAGTTATCCCCGAAGCACTAAACTGCTACAGAGAAATGCGTAACCGCCAGCCTATTCCGGTCGCCGGCGGAGAGACCTGGCACAGCCGCTGGGGCATCAATGAAGCACTTAAGCAACAGAGCGTAGACATAATCCAACCGGATGTCTGTGGTGTCGGTGGTTTAACAGAAGCGAGGAAAATAATCACACTCGCCGATATACACCATGTCCGTTTGGTGCCACACGTGTGGGGTACAAATATAGCCATGGCTGCCGGTTTGCATTTTCATGCCATTATTCCACCGTCCCCTAATGCCCATGAATCCAGATCGCCGCACTTTGAATTCGACCAGACACACAACCCCTTCCGCGATGCTATTGTAGAAGAGCCGATCCAACATAATAAGGGCATTATCAAAGTCCCAGAAGGCCCGGGGTTAGGTGTAAAAGTAGTTCGCGAAAAACTCGCCGAATTTGCACCTAAGTAACAAACACATATTGTAGGACTTAAAATGCAACGTAAAAATACAGGAACACCCCCCAACACTCTACTTCCCAAGGGGAGTATTGATAGCCACATACACATCTACGGCCGCAATTATCCAGATCAACCCGGCGGACCAGCATCTCCTTCTGACTATGCTGGGCTTGATGAATATCAAAAAGTACAGAAATGGCTAGGGTTGGAACGGGTTGTTATTGTGCAAGCTAATGCTCATCAAAGAGACAACAGCTGCTTACTCAACGCTTTGGGCCACTTTGGTGAGAATAGCCGTGGCATAGCCTGCATTAGACCTGATACTCACGAGAGCACCCTCGATACATACCATCAACAGGGTGTGCGCGCAGCTCGTATAATGAATCTTGGCGGCGCGACCCGCCTCGATGACTTGCTCAGTGTTAATGCGCTTGTACAAGATCTTAAGTGGAGCTGCATAGTACAGTTTGATGGCAATCAAATAGACAGCCATGTTGCTCTATTACAACAAATTCAAGGGGATTACGTTTTAGATCACCACGGTAAATTTTTTGAGCCGATCTGCGTTGATAGTCCTGAGTTTAGCACCTTGATAAAGCTAATAGATAAAGGCAACTGCTACTTTAAGTTAGCGGGTTGCTATGAGACATCAAAATCTGGCTATCCTGACTATGCTGATTTAGGCGCTACCGCTAAGGCGCTAATCGCCCACGCGCCTGAACGTATTATTTGGGGATCAAATTGGCCGCACGTCTCATTAGCACCGAGTGACACTCCCTGCGATGCACAGCTTTTAGACACAGTTTGTAGCTGGATGCCCAATGCAAAAGCGTTACAGCAAATTTTTGTTCAAAACCCAGCCAGACTCTACGGCTTCGACAAATAATAGCTGAGCTTTGATAATTTCAAAACTAATACCCATAATGAGGGATTCACATGAGCATTACAGGAAACATCTTAATTAACGGCCAGTGGCTTAGCGGCGCCGATTCTAATTTCAGTGCGGCTAATCCAGTAACCGGCGCTACATCTCTCCAAATGTTTAGCAATGCAGATATTGCACAAGTAGATAATGCGGTAGAGCTAGCATCAACTGCTTTTGATACATTCTCTCAGTATAGCGATGCACAAAAAGCCACTTTATTACGCTCTATCTCTGCAGAGCTAGAAATTATTCGCCCAGCTATTATTGAGCAGGGCACTTGGGAAACAGCATTACCTGAGATGCGCATTAATGGAGAACTTAGCAGAACAATAAGTCAGCTAAACATGTTTGCACAATTACTTGAAAAAGGTGATTGGAAGCGGCCTGTGATTGAGCAGGCACAACCTGATCGCCAACCATTACCTAAACCTGATTTACGTTTAACCCAAGTGCCTTTAGGGCCGGTTGTCGTATTCTCTGCAAGCAACTTTCCATTAGCGTTTTCTGTTGCAGGTGGTGATACAGCCTCCGCTCTAGCAGCAGGTTGCCCTGTAATTGTTAAAACTCATAGTGCTCATCCCGCTACTTCTGAATTAGTCGCTGGCGCTGTCTTAAAGGCAATTGAAACGTGTAAGGCACCAAAAGCTATTTTTGCAATGCTTCATGGCAGTGGTCGTACAATTGGCACTGCGCTCGTTAGGCACCCCAAAGTAAAAGCGGTTGGTTTTACAGGCTCCATCACTGGTGGTCGTGCACTTTATGATGTGGCTGTGTCACGTCCTGAGCCTATTCCATTCTTTGGTGAGCTAGGCTCTACTAATCCTGTTTACATACTGCCACAGTCACTTGAAGAGAAAGCGGAACAAATTGCTGGGTCATTCTTAGACTCTATGATGATGGGTGTCGGTCAGTTTTGTACTAGCCCCGGCATCCTAATTGCTATTAAAGGTTCGGCTTTCGATCGTTTATTCACGACCCTTGCTGAAAAAGCACCAACACTTGGTGCCGGTAGTATGTTGACTGCTGGTATTTGTGATAGCTATAACGCTCTGTGTGCAAAACGCTCAAATTTAACAATCATTGGTCGAGGATCAGCTGCCGATAATACTGCTAGCCAAGCACAAGTAGCACTCTTTAGTATAGATGCTACTGATTACTTGGCTAACCTAGATCTAGAAGAAGAAGTATTTGGCCCATCTTCTTTAGTTATAGGCTGTGAAAGTGAAGCACAGATGCTAGAGGTCGCAGTAAGTATGAAAGGCCATTTAACCGGTGCTATCTTTGCCCAAGAGAAGGATCAGAATATTGCAGCTAAATTACTACCAATTCTTCAGCAACGTGTCGGAAGAGTGTTATTTGATAGTTACGGAACAGGCGTAGAGCTAAGTTCTGCAATGTCTCACGGCGGCCCTTATCCGAGCAGTTCTGCATCTCAGACAACCTCTGTTGGTACACGAGCTATCGAGCGTTTTACTCGACCTCTGTGTTACCAAAATACTCCAGATGCCCTGCTACCGGTTGAGCTTCAAAACGCTAACCCAGATGGGATTATTCGCCTTGTTAACGATCAGTGGTCAGATAGATCGATTGTCTAAACTATAAGAGGCACTCTCCGGCTCCGTTACAAATAAGACCCACTCAATATAATGTTCTGTCGTTTGATAGATTCCTTCCGTGAATCTATTTAAAAATCGAATTATATGGTTGTGTCGCAAAGTTTTACTGATTAATACATAATGCCCGATTTTTCTATGAGCCCAGCAAAATGATAAATCTCAAAGGTATGCATTACCCGAAGCATATTATACTTTTTGCTGTGTTCTTCTACGTCAGATACGGTGTTTCCTACCGAAATCTAGAATAATGCAAGAACGAGGCGTGAATGTTGATCATGCTACGTTGAATCGCTGGGTCGTTAAATACTCACCAGTAATTGTTCAATTGGCTAAGAAAAAGAGAAAACCAACGTCTCCTTCTTGGAGAATGGATGAGACCTATATTAAAGTCAAAGGGCGCTGGTGCTATTACTATCGAGCAGTTGATAAGTTCGGTGCTACATTAGATTTCATGCTCTCTACAAATCGTGACGAAGTAGCAGCTACAAGGTTCTTCAAGCAATCCATTGAAAGTAATGGGATGCCTGAAAAAGTTGTTATTGATAAAAGTGGTGCTAACTATGCAGGTTTAATGAACATCAATACACTGCTATTTTTCTTTGGTGCCACGTGCTTTATCGATATATTACGAGTGAAGTATTTAAATAATATAATCGAACAATATCACCGCTTCATCAAGAAAATAACGAAGCCTATGATGAATTTTAAAGGGTAGTGTTCAAAAATCTGTGTCATTTCAGTAAACTAGCATAAACAGGAATGACACATGACGAATCATTTCAACTTTGATGATGCTGTTAAAGCGCTTCAATCAGGTAAAAACCTTAACGGTAAAGACGGTGTGCTTACCTCACTGATTAAACAACTGGCTCCGTTGCAAACAGCCTACCAGGGTAAATTCATCCTGGGATAACCACTTTTAGCTAATAATTTAACAGGCAGTTAGTAATTAGACGGATCTCTCCTACGAGGCCTTGTCCATACTGCCATAATTTAAATTGGCCTTTTTTGAACATGTACATTACCTCAAAACCTTTAATGGTGGCGTAGGCTGTTTTCATCGATTGAAATCCACGGACAGGATTGATCAAACGTTTCAACTTACCATGATCTGCTTCCACTCTATTGTTGAGATACTTGATCTGCCGGTGTTTTACATCCTCAGGGCACTTACCTTCTTCTTTTAATTGTCTAATGGCATCACCATATGCAGGGGCTTTATCAGTATTGATCGTTGGCGGCTTTTCCCATTCTTTCAAACCCCTTAAAGCCTTACCTAAGAAGCGCTTCGCTGCTTTAGCATTACGACGTGATGACAAATAAAAATCAACGGTTCGGCCATATTTATCAATCGCTCTGTATAAATAGACCCACTTCCCTATGACTTTGATATAGGTTTCGTCAACTTGCCAGTTCACGCCTGATCGAGGTCGCCAATACCACTTCAACCTTGCTTCTATTTCAGGTGCGTATCGCTGAACCCAACGATAAATAGTCGTGTGATCAACTTCAACCCCTCGTTCACAGAGCATTTCTTCGAGTTCTCGATAACTGATACCGTATTTACAGTACCATCGCACAGCCCAAATAATAATGTCATACTGAAAGTGACGATGTTTAAACAAATTCACGGAAGGCACCTATCAAACTACGAGACATTATATTGAGTGGGCCTTATTTGCAACGGAGCCTATCTGCCTACTTGATCTCACCATTGATCTTCATTTCAATCATTGTTGAAGTGAGTAACCGAAATAAATTCTCATGTTTTTTATGTACATAAATATAAAAATAGAATTGTCGTATCGCAGGTTCAAGCTGTACGATATCTTTTATCTTTAGAATACTGTTTTCCTCGTTAAACAAAGTAGGGCTTTCAACTATTATATTTATTCTACCAGCTTCAAGCATTTTCAATTCTTGCTGTAAATTATTTAAACGAACAGTTTTGAAGCTGTATTGCTTAATTATATTTTCCATAAAAATATCACCACGACGATAGCCCAAAACATGATCACTAGGGATAGCGGACCAACCAAGAAAAGAGAACTTATCCTTTTTCTTTGTGTATCCATAATAAAACTCTTTTGAGCACCAAATTGGGATACGCTTTAAATTGTGATAATCTTTTTCAATGGAAGTAGTCCTAGCAATAATTCCACTTGTTGCTCCTCTATTAGACATTAAAAGCGCTCTAGCGCCTGGGTGTTTTATCGTTTCTAACGTGTAATCTAATGACTCCAGAGCCATGCGAAGTACTGCTTTGCATTTCAATGAGTTGTGATTATTAATGTCCAACTCAGAAAAAACCAAAGTTGTCTGTGCCTTTGCGTGGACACAAAGCATGGCTAATAAAGATAAACACATAAAAGGAATATTATATTTTTTTAACACTAACATCGTATTACCCATTGATATCGCTTTTGAAATATAAAATATCTGGCTCCGTTGCAAACAGTTTACCAGGGCTAACTTATCCTGTAATTACCAATACTTTTGTTAGAAATTTAAGAGACAGTTAGTAATCAGACGGATCTCTCCTACGAGGCCTTGGAGGATGTAAATGATTCTGTGTAACTGCTCGTTTAGTTACTTAAAGGTAAGGTTTTAATTCTTCTTCAAACTCAATACTAAATCTATTTAGAGCAGGTTTCCAGTCTCTAATAGGCATGGTCCATTTTTTTGAAGCAGACTCAACAGCGAGATAAATAACTTTCAGTGCCGCATCATCACTAGGGAACACCTTGCGTGTTTTAACTGATTTTCTGATCACGCTGTTCAACGACTCGATGGCATTTGTGGTGTAAATCACCTTACGTATATCTGCTGGATAAGAGAATATTGTCATCAAATTATCCCAGTTTGAATGCCACGATTTACTGATCTGAGGATATTTTTCATTCCATTTTTCGGTAAATCGATCCAACTCCAACTTGCCTTCCTGTTCGCTGTTTGATCTGTAGATTAACTTCAGATCAGCAGTGACTTCTTTATGAGGTCCGGCCGGGATTCGCGTTAAATTTAGCCACTAAGAAAGTATCAATCATGTATACCTTATTGATAGACCAAAAATGACTTCATTTTACTATCACATAAATTGAAATATGATTTTTGGTAGTTAACTATCATTGAATTTAAAGTCATATGATATCGTTACTAATAGGGGTTAATCCCACATAGCACTGGTTTGTCCCCGCTATTCTTTGCATCCCTTTAAGTACGGGGTATACAGAGCAATTGTGATTACTTGAAATATTTCTGTTTTTTATATAACTCATTGAAATTATTAGGTTATATTTATTCGCTCAGACGTAAAATAAATCAATAAAAAATTTGTACTGAAAGATAAATGCGGCGACTCAATGGTACATAGATTAAAATAATGGCTTTAATGTCACTTTTTTAGCTATTTTATAGTACAAATTCGACTTGCCACAAAAACGTAGGTTTTCGGGACACTTTTAATTTATTAATATAATATTGTAACAGTACTCTAAAACATTGATTTTATTGTATTTAAATTAGTTTCAATAGCTAATTGTAATTTTACGTTTAAGACCTTAAAAAATATTATTAAAATTCAATTGGTTACAAGCAATTAGTTACTAAATAACAAAACAGCCTCGGCTCCACACCCTCTTAAACACATGGCCTACAGCGATTTGCTGGGACCAATCAGGGCTATGTGGGATTAACCCCATAAAGTGAAAATTAGCCGTTTAACCCTTTATCTAGTGAAGCAGCGAATAATTCCTCAAAATCCCTGTTTACTAACGCTGGCTGTTGAGCCTATTAACAGATTCTGTGTACCCATTGTCAGTGTGATTTTCGACACAACTGTTCTTAATTATACAGTCCGAGTACTTTTACTCGGTCTAAAACGACTGCTATGACATCAACAGGTATATCAGCTTGATCACTCCAAGTGACTTCGTTACCATCTATCGATGAAACAATCATACTGGTTCCAGACTCTCTGTTTAAACACCTAATACGTGCATATTCTTTATCGGTCTTCTCATTAAGATACTTAAAGCCTGTAAAATACAAACACCAATTACCGCATACACTCGTATAGAATTGATTTTGTTCGCTCTGAGATAAATACAGTTCTTCTCCCACTTTCTTTAATGCACGTTTTCCTTGTACTAACTCAGCTGTTTGATTTTTGATTACAAAATTATTAGATGCCAGCTTCTTTTTGTTTTCAGCCAGTTTCTTTTTCAATTTATCAGGGTCGATTGCTTGAAGCTTTTTTAACTCACTTTTATTTGTGACTAACTCGCCTTGAATTTTTTTCAATTTAGCTTTTAGCATAGCGATTTCTACATCTGCATTTACCAATAGCTGAAGTCTATCTATTCCAATCTTTTCAGGCATATACCCCACCAATGAATCTTAAATTTACATAAAACCTCTAAAAAGTGATTATGCATTATTTATATCAGCTCTTTCTGGTTTATCTCAACTAATCTATCTAAATTAGCTTAGAGTAGTGTCACAATG
>JBALXS010000098.1:0-17913 GCA_036960485.1 Oceanospirillaceae bacterium | reverse complement strand
CAGCTATCAATGCAAGCTGTACAATTGAACAAAATGCTCTCTCGATTCAAGCTAAGTAAGGGCTAGTGAAAAGGAATGAATGGGGGGCTGTAAAACTCCTCATTCTTAAAAGGTTGTCGATATGCTTATAATTACAAATCGACAGTTAGATCAGAGCGAGAAAACGAGAAGCAACAATAACTAAAAGTATCCAATAGTGCGGCGGCTTTTTTGTATAATAGTTAACTCATTGTAGTAAACCTAAGTACCTTGGGTTTGCAGGTGCTAGAGTATGGCTATATATTTGCTATCAGAGCGTTATAAAGGGCTACAAAATAACTAAATCTGCGAAGCTACCACCTGATTCCTACCTTTCTTCTTAGCCTTATAAAGAGCACTATCTGCACGTTTAACTATATCTATGGTTTCATCTCCTTGCTTACAAGTGGCAGCTCCAATACTGATGGTTTGATATCCTGCTGTTGCAAAACTATGCTGTTCGATGGCCATACGCAGTTTTTCAGCTAACTGCATAGAGGCTTTGACTGTTATCCCAGGACACACCAACATAAACTCCTCGCCACCCCATCGGCCGAGAGTGTCTGTTATATTGATCTCACCCCTAAGTTTTTTTGCTACTTGGATAAGCACTTCATCACCTACATGATGCCCAAAACAGTCATTCACATTCTTAAACTCGTCAATATCGACCATAAGTACTGAGAATGGCTTTTTATAGCGAATAAACCTTGCCAGTTCACTCTCTAGCGCTTCATCAATACGTTTTCGGTTGTAGATACCAGTCAATTGATCTGTTTCTGCAATATGTTCTAATTTTCGATTAAACAGGCGTAGCTGGTGGTTGCGATGGATTAAAAAAGCGACAAGCAGAAGAGCTCCCACTAGATATTTGAGTAGAACTAACTTGTTAGCTGCAATAATTTCCAATAACCCTCTATGAGGTTGATAGATAAACCCATCTAGTATATTGTCTTTTTGCAGTTCTCCTAAAGTTTTGAAAGTCGCTACCGTTCTCTCCCAGCGTTTAGGATTCATATATCCAACTTCGATCAGGTTATTTGCCAATAAACTATCCATGACTTGTGCTTCAAATAGCAGTTGGCTTCGCTCTAAGCCTTCCCCATATTTTTCCAAGATGAGATCAATAATTTCATCTTTATGTTCCATCGCATATGTCCAGCCTTTCATACTAGCAGTTCGAAATGCTGCCACTCGTACAGGATGATTGTTAATCTCTTGCTCGGTGGTGAAAAGGTTATCACCATAAAAATCAAGGCCAGCTTCACGGGGCGTAAACTCTTGAAAAAAGAAGCCCTTTTTGCTCAGCAGGTAAGGCTCATTACTAGAATATGCAGAAATTACATCTACATCTCCTTGGACTAAATCTTGTACTTGATAGCTATGATCAATGATTTCAATTTGTTCAGGGGAAATACCAGATTGTTTTAAATAGGCGTATAATTCTAGTGAGTTAGGCTCAATCATTATACGTTTGCCCACCAAGTCTTTGACAGAGGAAATTTGTTCGGTTCCTCTGGTAATGAAAATGGCTGGAGAATGCTGAAAAACAACATTAAGAACGACCACAGGTTTGCCATTTTGTCTATCCAGTAATAGAGCTGAATTACCAACGCCGTACTGAGCTCTACCTCTGATAACTTCTGCTACTGGATCTATGCCAGGGGAGGCAGCGCGTATATCTACATCTAAAGCTGCATCTTTATAATAGCCAAGCTCTTTTGCTGCATAGTAACCAGCAAACTGAAAAGCGTGCGTCCATTTTAACTGTAGAACGATTTTTTCCTGGGCAATACTAATGCTTGGAGCAAGTGTAAAGCAACATACGATAATCAAGGAGGGTATGGGGAAAAGTTTTTTAGACTGAGATATCAAGTAGCACATAAATTTACTGCTATCCGGTTTGCTAATCAGAAAAAAGATTTAAAATAATAATTTAAAGCTTGATGATGGATCGTTGTGATCGGCACAGCAGCCCCTACTCTAAAGATAAGTGTGAGTCATTTCAATATATTACCTGCCAACTGTTACACTTTATTTTAGTCATATCTGCCTATCAAGAGTTAACTATCGCAGTTATTTAAAGCACGTATGTTCCAAGGGTTATTTAAAAACCAGCCCTTTGCTAAATTACTCGTCAAATTAGCTAGCATGTTTTTTAGACTTATGCAGAACTCACCGATTTCGCTTTACTCTCTGACCAAATATTCAAAAAATTCGCACTAAAAACAATAACCGCACCCACGATTACCCACACATTAATCGCTTCGCTATAAAAACTAGCCCCGATAATTGCAATAATAGGTAGACGTAAGAAGTCAATCGGTGCGATGAGCATAACAGGCGCTAATTTAAGGGCGGTGGTGATGCAAAAATGCGCAAGTAAACCTGCACAACCAACCAATACAACTAACGGTAAAGTGGCCAAGGTAGGTATAGCAACATCACCATCGTAAAAACTACAGATTATTCCCAATATCAACTGGATAGTTGCCAACCAAAATAATATACAAGTGGTGCTTTCTGTGCGCGCGAGCAATTTGGTGGCAATAAAAGTACCTGCAAATGCAACTGCACAAAGTGCGGCCGCTGCCACTCCAGATCCTATTGTAATACTGCCAGGTTGTGCGACGATTAAAATACCCAAAAATCCTAAGCTAACTGTTATCAAGCGGATTTTTGTTAATCGCTCGCCCAGAAAGAAAGGCGCCATTAACGCAACCCAAATAGGGGAGCTAAATTCAAACGCAAAAACTTGAGAAAACGGAATGACAGCTATCGCATAAAACCATAAGTTCTGGCCTGAAAAATGACAGATATTTCTAATAAAGTGCAAGCCAAAGCGTTGCTTTGAAATAGTCGCTAAGCTACCTGAAATGCCACCGATAATGAGCACTACTGCTACACCGATAATCGAGCGATACATCATAATTTCAAAGGTATCTAACTCACTCGCCATTTCCCTTCCTGCCACAGCCATTGCAGTAAATGAAATAACGGCACCGAGCATCCAAAAGCCTGCTTTAAATGTATTTGCTATTATCATTATTCAATATTTCTCATGAGATCCTTAAACTCGGATCAGTGGGATAAAGTACTTCACTAAGAAAATAAGATTGGTGGTAACATAAAAGTGAACTCAGAAACTTCACTTTGATCGATTATTTTAAAGCTTGAAATACGGGTTATTAAGGAAAACGCTGTATCGATGGCGCCAGTCATATTTTATGACCATATTAGTAAGATCTTATTTGGGAACAGAGCAATAAGCTTACGTAGGTTACTGAGTAAGTTGGCGATACTCAACAATAAATAACCTAAATGAATATGATTACTTTTTTATCGCTTTGAATCAAAAGAGAGTGTCAGAAAAAATAATATTTTTATACGTCAGTGATAACCGAAACTTTATCTCGGCCTGTTTGTTTAGATAGATATAGAGCTTTGTCTACTTGAATCAGTGTTTCTTTAATACTCATGGATGCTGAAAAGGATGAAACGACGGCACTAGCAGTTAACTTTCCTGTTTTCTGGAAAGGGTGAGTACGCACTTTACCGAGTAATTTTTTAGCTAAACTCACTGCCTCGGTCGCAGAGGTATGAGGGCCAATCAGAATAAACTCCTGGCCACCCCAGCGGCCTACATAGTCGATATCGCGGGAATTATTGCGCAGAATATCAGCAAACTCTATTAGCACTGCATCGCTAACGATATATCCATATATGTCTCGTTTGTATCACCATTAAGCATTGCTTGGGCGTACCATTCTGCTTTATCAATGTGGGCCCATCCCTCTTTGATATCCACCGTTTGGTCGCCACTAATAAACTCTTCGAACTATAGGTGTGCCGCCGTTGCCTCAAGCTTTATTTCCATCGCTGCATTTGCTAAAGGAGAGTTAGGCTCTGCCATGTCGCAACCAGTGTAGAATGAATAGTAAATGATAGATATTATGAGCAGCATGGTAGATATAGAAACAAAAATTATTTTACGAGAGCTAGCGTACATCATTAAATCTCCGTATTTAATATCAGTAACTAATTTCCCTGATAGGGAAAATTCTTATCATTTAAAGCGATGAACTGTACATCTATTAACTAAGGCTTTACGCAAAGTTATGTGCTATGCGTTTAGAAATATACGATTTAACTAGACACTGGGAAGATAAACTCATGTCAAGCGAGTTATATGCAGTATTCGGTTTATGTTTAATAGATAGACTTCAAAAATCATTCATGCAATTATAAGTCAAGGAAAATATATTGATGTAGATCAATTATAACTAACTTATACCGCAGTGCATTATGAGTACAAATTTCTCAGGAAGAGGTTTATCTTTTGAATAAAAACGTGGATTCTTACAGCTATGCATCAATTATAGAACAGCATTGCTCTAATTGTAATCTTAGTTCTTTGTGCATCGCTGGTATTTTAGAAAATGCAGAGATGCCCCGCCTTGATACCATTATGAGCCATAGTAAGGCATTGCCAAAAGGTGAGATATTGAGCTCTCAAGGAGATAGCTTTCAATTTGTGTTCGTTGTTAAAACTGGCAGTATTAAAACTTATACCACTGATGTTTCTGGTCAAGAGCAAATTACTGGTTTTTATTTCCCCGGAGATCTAATCGGTTTAAATGGAATAAGTTCAGGTATCTGCCCTGACTTTGTGGAAACTTTAGAAACAAGTACTATTTGCCAGTCTTCTTTTGAGCAACTCGATAAATTTTCTGCTGAACACCCAAAACTGCGCCGAAAAATTCTTAAAGTGATGAGTAAGGACATTTGTAACGAGCAACACATGCTGCTTGTATTGGCTAAAAAGGATGCAGGTCAGCGCTTAGCAACTTTTTTACTGAGTTTATCCTGCCGCTTCAAGACACGCGGCTTTTCTGAGTCCCGCTTTCGCCTTCCGATGTCACGTCGAGAAATTGGCAGCTATTTAGGCCTAACAGTTGAAACTGTGAGCAGAGCTATGACTCGATTACATAAAAATAATATTATAGTCATCGATCAAAAAGAGGTAGTGATTACAGATTTTGCAGCATTAGTTACTTTACGAGATGGTTCTAAATAAAGGGGACTATACTCCAGCGGGTGAATAACTAATCTATAGTCATATTTAGATAGATGTTTCATTTTGCATATTAAGTAAACCTATGGTGTTGATATTTTCTTAGTAAATTAACCACTCGTTAGCTCATCGCTCTCAATATACCGGCAGATTGTCGGCGTATTATTGAGTTAACAATATAAGTAAATAAACTCTCCCTCCCCCCACATTGCGTTATGAGCAGGCGTTTACCCATTACTTGCGCTGACCCCCCTTGAACTGATTAAGCGCAAATGTTTCAAGTAATCGATACGCAGCTCATGGCCTTTAAACAGTAAACTTTATCTTCTTCAAATTTTTAAAATTAAATACTTAACTGCTATTTTTCTAGAAAAGTCGTTGGTTTTTTATTGGGTTGTTTTTAAGAGAATATCTATAGTTGAAGGCATGCAGATAACCTGCACAGGGCTTATCAATATGCAATATTGTTTTGGATACATCGATCAGAATATTGATTGAGCGCAAGGAGTTTATTAATAGAAGGTCTAAAATAGAATTGTGGGTACAATAGCTTTAGTCGGCCCGAAGGGTTTTAATTAGCAGCAGAGAAATGTCGAAGGCAGTGTGCCCGCTTGCTGGGCGTTAGGGGTGTGAATGAGCATTCAGTGTGCTTTGCTTATTGGATTGGATCGGTGTTTAACTGTAACTGAGCATAGTTATCATCATCTCTAGGTCAGTTATAGTGGGGTTTTAAGGGGATCGAGGCTGCCCAATTAGTCAATATTAGAATAGATAATAAACTGAGGCATACGATCCTTTATTTATAGCGGCTAAATTTTTGATACTGCGAAATGTATTTTAAACCATGATGGGAAGCAGGAGTACCCTATTAGATGAAAGCTAATTCAGGGTAAAGATACTGTTTTAAGGGTTACTGAAAATATACTTTTTAGGGATAATTGTAATGCTTGCTGCTGATGATAAGCTTAGATTAAAAGAGTTGAAAAAATATCAACTATCATTTGACGAGCCAGAGCCGTGTTTTAATGAGCTTTCAGAAATAGCTTGTTCTTCTTTAGCAATGCCATTTAGTGGTATTAGTATTGTTGATAAAGATTATATATGGCTAAAAGCAAAAATCGGTATTAACGCTAGCTCCTTAGATAGAAAAGGCGCATTTTGTTCTCACGCGATAAGCTCTGGACAAGATGTTTATTGTATTAACGATACTTTAGAGCATGACTTTTACAAATCTCACCCAATAGTTATTAACTTCGGTATTAGGTTTTATGCCTCAGCGATTTTGAGAAACAGTTCAGGATATCCAATTGGTACTATTTGGGTGATGGATACCAACCCTAGAAATTTATCCCATAAAGATGAAACAATTTTACTTAGTTTATCTTCACAAGTAATTAGAATGCTGGATTATAGTTATTCAATTACATCCACAGGGCTACCTAATAGAAGAACTTTTATTGATTCTCTGCAAAAAATTATTAGAGCTCAAACAGTCTCGTGTTTTGCCGCTGTTGTTAAAAAAGAAGTTACCCAACCGCAAGGAATTGTTGGGGTTTTCATTATCGATAATCTAGATATTATTAGTAGTATTTTTGCTGAAGAAGGTGTGGCTAATGCTTTAGCTATCATGACCAAAAGGCTTGAATCTAGCTTTCCTAAAAATACAATTCTTGCGCACATTGAAGATAATACTTTCGCGTTTGCGAGGGTAAAAGAAAATGACTTAGAAGCAGTGCATTATCAAACTATAAATGCCGAATTATCAGCCCCTATCACCATTGAGGGTAACCAGATTAACATGCAAACATCAATTGGCTTCGTTAGTTTTCCAGATAGCGGAAATAATGCTTCTTCTTTGATGTTTCAATCGATGACTGCCGCTCGTCGAGCAAAAAATAGTTCTATCGTAAAATATCCAGAACAAACCAATACTGTTTCAGATTCATTCTACATTAAAGAGTTACATCGGATATTACAAGCAGGCCTTACTCAATCAGAACTGGGGCCTTATTATCAGCCGCAGATAGATAGAAAGGCGACTAAAGTGTCAGGGATGGAGGCGCTCGCGCGTTGGAATAGTGCGTCTTTAGGTAGTATTTCCCCTAAAGTATTCATCCCATTAGCAGAAGAAGCAGGACTAATATCACAATTAGATTTTTTAATTTTAGAGAAGGTCTGTGTTGATATACAAAGCTGGGAAAAACAAAAATTATCTTATGTTCCTGTATCAGTTAACTTCTCACGTGAATCTTTGACATCTAACGATACTACAATCAGAATACCAAAATTATTGGCTAAGTACGCAGTGGAACATCAATATATAAAAATTGAAATCACTGAATCAACGATGATTTCAGATTACGACCCAGTGTTGAGTAACATAACTCGCTTACGTGAGTTGGGGTTACAAGTCTCAATTGATGATTTTGGCACAGGGTTTTCTAATTTATCACTTTTAAGACTACTTAAATTTGATCAGCTTAAAGTAGATCGGAAATTTATACATAATATATCTCAAGATATATCAATTGCAGGGTTGTTTAATTTTATTAAGGATGTAGGTTCATTATTTGCAGTTGATCTGGTATGTGAAGGAATGGAAAAAAAAGAAGATGTAGAGTATTTACTAAGTATTGGCTGTTATCACCATCAAGGCTGGTTTTACAGTAAAGCTCTATGCTTTGAGAGCATCTGCCTACTTTCTGCTGAATTAGAAAAAGCAAAATTTAACCATGATTCCCCCCAAAATCACATTGAAATGGCTGAGTTATTTAAAAAATACCAGCTTAATTAAGATTCATTTGATATGGATAAACAACTCACTTTGGTGAAATAATAACTGATGCTGAAAAATAAATTCCGAGTATACGCAGAGCTTGATCTTGATGCTGTTTTTGAAGATTTTTACAAAACTATGTTGTCAAACGCTGATTTCTCAGATTTCTTTAAAGATCAAGATCAGATAAGAGCTCTCGTAAGCCGTCAAAAGCAATTTTTTCTAGATACCATAGAATCGAATGATGAGGTTATTAAACAGCGCTATATCACTTTAGGGGAGATGCATCATAGTATCAACGTTCCCTATATTGATTTCATGGCAGGAATGGGAATACTCGAGCGAGGGGTGATTCATTCAATCGTTCTGCAAAATACGCATCGTAGTTTATTAGATTTTTCATTTCAATTCTTTCATCAAATCAGAGCATTTACCGCTAAGGGTTATCTCAACAAGATGCTGTGCGATGATATAGCTGATATAGACCTTTATCTTTCACATGTTAATCGTGCCACAGAAATTGATACCCTCTTGGCTACCGAGCGTATCATCTGGCTTAAAAGTATTCTTCGTTCGATAAAAATTGGCAATCGTGCAACTGCTCCTTCGTTCAACATGCCAGAGGGGATTGCCAGTCAGATCAGTGCTGCCACCCAGGACGACCCGGTATTATTGAAATACACTGATGATATTTCTAGGCGCATGGAGATAAACGCCAGAAATCTTTTCTTCTTTCTTGAGAAAGAAAGTTATGAAGAAGTGTTACCGCTTTACCGAGAGCTAATGAGTATTTATAAGCTGACGTTAATGCTCACCAGTGTCGTTAGCATTGCATCGGCTAATACTATCGTAGAAACGCTATCGCGAGATAAACTGACAGGTCTTTTAACCCGTCAAACATATGAATCAGTAATGAATAAAACGCTTGGTGTTGCTGCTGCTGAGGAATATGAGTTGTCGTTTATCATGGTTGATATAGACAGTTTCAAAAGCATTAATGATCAATATGGGCATGCATGCGGTGATGAGGTATTGAGTGAAATTGCTAGTACAATTCTCAACTCAATTCGAGCCACAGATTATGCCTTTAGATTAGGTGGTGATGAGTTTTTACTGTTATTGAAAGGAGCTTCATATTCTGTTGCTGCATTGCAAGCAGAGCAGATGCGCAAACAAATAGCATGTTTGAAATTTAAAGCAGGCAATCAGCAGGCATTTTCTGTCACCGCAAGTTTTGGTATTTCGAGCTTTGCCCCTCCCTTTGATTTATCTATTTCGGAGATGGTGGCAGCAAGTGATAAAAAGCTTTATCTATCAAAAAACAAAGGGCGTAATAGCGTGAGCTAAAGGTGTTATTAAGAGCAGCGTTTTTATATTACACACCGCAGGTAGGAACCAAGTGTATCAGCCGCGTATGCCTCGGCTGTGTTTGAGTCTTCATTAATGAATGTTTATATGGAAGTCATTGTTTTATATTTAGTCATAAACTTCTTAATCTGAAGTAGGCTCCATCTAACTCTTTACAGATATAAGCTTTAGGCTACTTCAAGTTCATCAATTTGGAGATTACCAAGCCTTATTTGGAGCAGGTTGGTTAAATACCAAGGTTTTTGCAACGATGGAGTGATCCTTAAAAAGCCGTTTTAAAGCGGAGATGGCTAGTAAACAGTCAAGGATATTAAATAGTAAAATAAAAGAGTATGGATGCTGATGTGTGCGCTACAAAACCACTACAGCCGTTATTTGCATACTCTTATCGCATTATTCATTTCATCGAAAGCTAGCTCTAAATTATTTAAGTCTGCCCGTGCAGTCTCAGTATTTCCTTCTTGATATTCACGCTGCATCTCATTAGCAATAAAATGAATTTTGTCATGAACGTCTTCAAGTCGCTGTATACTTTCTTTTTCAAATAACTGTTCTTGTTTTCTCAAGTGGAGCCAATTACCACAGTGACAAAGCTGACTATCAAGAATAGGCCAAGGTTTAACATCATCTAGTGACGATAGCATTTTTTCTCGAAGCTTTTCTTTCCATTGTGCGGTAATCAACTTGAATATCTCTAAACTACTTTCTTTACTATTGCGTCGTTTATTACCACAAAGAAGCCAACTTTGATTTGGGGTGTAGTTGTTAAGCCATTGAAAAAAAGATGCAGCAGGCATAGGTTTAGCTATTGCATAGCCTTGTGCTTGTTCACTACCCATGAGTAACAGCATTAGGCCATGATTGGTGGTTTCAACACCTTCAGCAATGACATTACGGTTAAATGATCTCGTTAAAGCAATCACACCATCAATGATGGAGTAGTCACTTGGGTCATCCAACATATCTCGAACAAAGCTTTGATCTATCTTAATCGTATTCACTGGTAAGCTTCTTAAATGGGTCAGCGATGAGTAACCTGTACCAAAATCATCCAGAGAAAAACTAAGACCTAACCGGTTTTGGCATGTTTCGATAATATGAGTAATAGTACTTATATCGCCTAATGCAGAGCTTTCTAATATTTCTAACTGTAAATACTTAGTATTGATAGAAGGATTATCAGCTAAGCTCTTTTCAAGCTGACTAACAAAGGCAGGGGATAGTAAATGGTTGGATGATATATTGACACTCACTTCAAGTATAATCCCTTGCTGTTGCCAATCATCCAGTTGTTGTAGCGCCCCATTGATAACCCACTCACCAATTTTAATCTCCAAGGGGGTACCGTCGATAAGTGGCAAGAAGTTTAGTGGAGAAATAACACCTTTTTCAGGATGAATCCAGCGTATTAAAGCTTCAGCTCCAAATACATCACCCGTAATCATGTTAACCTTTGGCTGATAGTACAATTGAAATTCATTATTTGCTAAAGCCAGTTCAATTTCTTCTAGTTGCAGGTTCTTTTGAATAATACGTTGATCAGAATCGGGATTATAAAATTGGTAACGATGCTTTCCCGATAATTTAGATTGATACATCGCGTGGTCGGCGTGGCGCAATAAGGTGTCTATATCTTCATTATCTGATGGGTATAAGGTAACTCCACTGGAGGCGGTAACATGATGTTGCACAGCATCAATTAAATAAGGTTGTGCCAACGCGTGATGAATACGCATCATGGTTCCTTCATATTGCGATACGGATTTAATATCATTCAGTAATATGGCAAACTCATCACCCCCTTGGCGGGACACAGTATCTTCTTCTCTAATGCAGGTGGTGATGCGAGCTGCTACTTCAATTAAAATGCGATCTCCCGCTTCATGGCCATAGTTATCATTCACGGGTTTGAAATCATCTAAATCAAGGAAGCACACTGCAAGCTGGTGTCCGGTGCGTTTACTATGGGCAATAGATTGATGAAAGCGATCTACAAATAAAGCTCGATTAGGCAGTTTAGTTAATACATCATAGTGAGTCATCAAATTCAGTTGATCTTGATGTTGTTTAGCACTGGTTATATCAGAAAAAATACCGACATAGTGAGTCACTTCACCATGCTCGTTGATTAATGATGAAATGCTGAGTAATTCAGCGTAGAGCTCTCCTTGCTTTGTTCTATTCCATACTTCGCCTTGCCAGTGCCCATGTTCTGTGATTGACTGCCACATTTGCGCATAAAACGTAGGGCTTTGTTTTCCTGAACTCAAGATGCTTGGTGACTTACCTATAATGTCTTTACGACCATAACCGGTTATTTGGCTAAAGGCAGGGTTAACATCCACAATGCATTTTTGAGGATCGGTGATGATGATACCTTCATGAGTATCGCTGAATACTCTAGAGAATAGTTGCAGTTTTTCATCCGCTTTTTTACGTTCACTAATATCCTTAACAACAAGAATAATGCTTTGGGGTTGTTCGCCACTTTTCCAGGTAGGGGATATGGTTAATTCAACCCAGACAATATGGCCATCTTTGTGGAAGTAACGTTTTTCTATTGTCCCTTCACGCTGTTGGCCACTGAGTACCTTCTCTCGATTACTCAAGCTTATTTTTAAATCATCAGGATGTGTGATTTGTTCAAAAATACCGCCATTTGACATTTCTTCTATATTGTAGCCGACCATGTCGCAATATCGCTGATTGATGCGAATAACTTTCTCTATGTCAAAGCTTACTAATGCAACGCCAATAGTGGCCTGTTCAAAAATAGTACGTAACATCCGTTCACTGATAACTAAAGATTGTTTCGATTCAAATTCGCCTGTTACATCGCGAATAACACAGATGAGCTGATTATTTAAAGAAATTCTATTGAGAAGAGCATTAAAGTGAAATGTTTTGTGGTTAATAATTAATTCATATTTAAAAGTAAGTGTTACTTTTGTCCGCGCTAACTCATCGATTTTTGATTGAAATAACTTTCCAATATCCTCTGGGAGCATGTCTTGCATACGTTTACCAAGAAAATCCTCGGGCTTAACATATAGGTTACTGCTATTGCATGCCTGATAATCAAGGATAGTCCCATCTGGCATTAAACGAAAATAAGTATCAGGCAGCGCCTTAAATAAGCTTTGTAGCTCGGCGCTAAGGCGCGATTTTTCTATCTCTGTTTGCTTCAGTTCAGTAACATCTTGTACGATGCCAGCCATTATTTTATCTTGCCCGGTGCTATCCAACACGTGTCCACCTGACGCTAAAATCCAACGAATTTCCCCATCTTTACGAAGAATTTGACATTCGAAATTCCAATCGGCGTTATTCTCTATTGCCTTTTGAAATTTGTGGTTTACGTGAGATCTTTCTTCGGGTAATACATGTTCAAGAAACATCTCGTAGGTCCACTGTGGTAACAATGAATCGTAGCCAAATATTTGGTCGTGTCTCAGAGAGCGGCGAGAGGTGTGGTCAATAAGATTAAGTTCCCAATCGCCAATATGGCTATGTTTAAACACAAATTCTAATCTAGCTTCATTTTTTTGTAGCTGATTTTCAATGAGATGCTGTTTAGTCGTATCTATGAATTGAATGATGTAGCCAGAGAGTTGGTCAGTATCAGGTGCATAGATAGCAGTCGTAGATACCTCGGCATAATGAACTAAACCATCCACTTGGAAAGTGTCTTCTGCGTTTACAGGTTCCTGTTGATTTGATGCTTGGGCTAATCGTTGTTTCCAAATATTCTCCCACTCAGGGAGGTTAGTCCATGCTGGCGATTTCCAAAATAGTTTTCCAACATAGTCCGCTCGTGCAGCACCTGGAGAAATCAACGAACAATCATTAACTTCCAACACTCGACCTTCAGGAGATAGTATCGCCATGAACTGAAACGGTTGATTGAAAACCATTTTAAATAATCGTTCAGAGTCATTGAGAACTAAATAAGGAGGCGAATAAGAACTGCTGGGTTTCATTCTTTAACTACTCAAGTTTTGGGGGCTCACTTAGAATATAAATTAAAATTTAAAGTTTTAATATAAAAGATTTTCAAATAAAACACACTAATATCAAAAGATAAGAAAGCCTCAGACGAAGAGTCGTTTTCAGGATGTGGATTTAGAATCTGAATAAATGGTTTTTTATACACAAAAGTGATTCCGATTAGGTATAACAAGTTAAGTTTTCGTATCCATTCAAACCAGTATATATCCGCAATAAAAAACCTAAATAGCTAAGCAATAAGCATTGTTTTTGACCATAGAATGCTCAGTAAGTGATTAAATAACAGTTATGGATTCGCTCTGAATCTGGGGCTATATCTAGTTTATTTGATTTAAATTTTCCGTCTCATGCTTTCTTGATATACATCTATTCTTGGTCTTTTACTTTGAGGTAAAATTTAGTTAGATAATTAACTAAGAGGTTGTTACGTTTAAAATAATATCATTTAACGCAAAACTGAGAGCAATTTCAGTACTGGCGATGACCGTTTTGAGTTCAATGTTTGTGGTGCTGTTACTGGAATGGAAAATTGCTGCATCAGGTGTAGACAGAATTTATACCGATCGAGTAGTTCCATTAGAAGGTTTGAAGTATTCGCTGATGATTATGTGATCATGGTTATTTTCTCAAGAACTAGCGCTCTTTTTTATAAGCCTAAGATTAAGGTTAAGCGTGAAGGATTCAAGCAGCATTTCCTCTCAATTATTGATCATTTATTACCGGTTTACCTGGTAAGGAAATGTTGATCGGTACAATGGAGATTATCGAATTAAGACACTGACATACAGGAGTCAATCGAGCGCCTTGTGCTCTACACAACTTAATAATGAAGTCAGTATTATCGTGTTTATTTATAAAGGAATTAGCAAATATGGTAGCCAGTAAAAATTCATTTTCACTTTCAAGTAAAATTCATGCTGCGCTGTTTTCTATCGCTTTAATTTTATTAGGCTCTAGCGTCACAATGTTTTATCAAGATGAAAAAACTCTCGCTATAATACTTGCAGAAGACAAACTCGAAAGTCTCGCAGTTAATTATTTTGATTCGGTAAACTCGATGATGCTTACTGGGATGATGGCAAATCGTAAGCTATTGCAGGATAAAATCCTCTCTCAAGATAATATTTTAGAAGCCAAAATATTACGCGGCGATAAAGTTATAAAATTATATGGGCCTGGATTAGGGGATCAAATTGCTACGACAGCTCTAGAAAAAGCAGCTATTAAAGGGGTAAAACAGTTTCAGTTCGTGAAAGAGGAACAAGGTTCTGTTTTAGAATTTGTGCTGCCGTTACAGGCTGGTAAAGCATTTTTAGGCGAAAACTGTCTAGCCTGTCACCAAGCAAAAGAAGGGGATGTACTAGGTGCGGTTAAAATCCGCTACGACTTGAGCACGCTTGATAGTCAAATACAGAGCTCAATTATCAAAACGGCATTAGTGCAGCTTAGCATCATCGCTATATGCTTTTTTCTGCTAAAACTTATTATTTCTCGATTAATTCTAAATCGTTTGCAAAGGCTACGCGCCACTATCCAAAATGTTGAAGAAAACTTAGATTTAAACCAACCTATCCAAGTGCACTACAACGATGAATTAGGTGCAGTATCGCATGCTTTAAATAGCATGATGCTGAAGTTTAAACATAGTTTTTTAGATGTATCTAAAGCCAGTGATCAACTCATCGAAGCCGCCAAAAAAGTAGATTCTATTGCTAAGTTAACCAAAGAAGCAGTATTGACACAAAAATCAGGTACTGATTCTGTCGCGGCTGCGATCAATCAACTAGATGCCTCAGCTAACGAAGTTAAACAAAGCACTATCACTGCCGCCGAAAAATCAGATATGGCAAACGTAAGTGCTAGTAATGGCTTAAAGCTTATTGCTAATACCCAACAAGGTATTATTCAGTTACGCGATTCAGTACAGGAAAATACCAAAAACATAGCCTCATTAAGTGAGAGAACCATCCAAGTAGGCTCCATCTTAGATATGATTACCAGCATCGCTGGACAAACAAATCTACTGGCTTTAAATGCAGCAATAGAAGCTGCTAGAGCGGGAGAGCATGGTCGCGGCTTTGCAGTTGTAGCTGATGAAGTAAGAACTTTGGCTACTCGTACCCAAGATGCGATAGATCAAATAAAAACTACCATTGATGCTCTACAGTTAGATGCTAAAACAGCAGTAGCCTCGATGGAAGAAGTCAGCCAACTTGCAGAAGAAAAAACTGAAGAAGTTGTCGATGTCTCAAAATTACTCAATAATATCAATTCACAGATTGAAGATCTTGATCAACTTAATAGGCAGATTGCCTCTGCGGCTGAGCAGCAAAATCTAGCGGCGGATGAGATAAATATTAATGTAGTTAATATTAGTCACGTAGCAGATCAATCCAGCGAAGACGCTATTGAGGGAACTAAAATTAGCCAACAATTACTGGACCTTTCCTTGGAGCTCAATCGACAGGTTAGTCAATTCAAATTGAAATAGTTAACGCCATTTAAGAACCAGTTAGTAAAAAGAAGAACCTATGAAATGACGTAGTGCTCACTTTTTTGTCCTGCAATTTAGGATAGATAAATAGGGAAATCTATAATTGTTTTTAGGACTACCGGAGTTTTTCAAGGCAGTTAAGTCAAAGCACTACTTCGACCAAAATTTGATTAAAGCATTCATTTAAATGCGCTTCTCTCTAAGCTTTAGGCATTAAGACAAATGCAGAGCTAGCTAAGATTATATAAAAGTTAAGCTCATCAGTAAGGGTGTCCTGTATTATTTTTCAGAAGATTTAGTTCAGAACGCCATGGATGAGATAGAAGGGACTGGAGGTACAGTTAAAAGCGTTTTAGAGAAGTGGGCGAGGATTGAATATTTGGCGGACTCGATGTCAGATAAAGTAACTGTAGGGAAGTTTAAAAAGATGGTTGCGATGGATATAGATTGATAATCAAATCGCTATATCTGTCTTTATTCAGGCTGTTGCCAATAGTATGAAAGCGACAGCGAAACGAGCTGATTTTATAGTGATCCAGAAAGTGACAACAATATTATTTATCTAAGCTGATTGTTCGTTGAATGATAAAGCAAAAACCCATCCCTAAATATGCTCTATTGTGATTATAACTTAGTTATGACCCAATACCATGTTTAATAGGCTCGTTTAATGACCCGTTTATTTTATTAATTGGCTCATTGATGTAAAGTATACGCAGTTATTGGTTATTGAGGTGTGGTATGGGGTACTGGTGTTGGGAACGTGACGATTGGGGAAATTGGCATACTGATCATTTGAAAGCGAGCGATTCTTATATTGCAGCACAAAGGTCAATATCTAATGTAAAAGCTATATCTGCTCTCATTTCAGATGAGAATCATATTGCATCAGAGGCAAGGCTTCTCGAAGAAGAGTCGATCAAAACTTCTCTGATTGAAGGAAAAGTCCTCGACAGAGCTTCAGTCAGAGCCTCTATAGCTAAAAAACTGGGCATCAATTCAGTCTCTACATTAGAAACACGTAATGTGGATGGGTTGGTCGAAACTTTGACAGATGCTACCAAAAATCATCATCAACCACTCACCAATGAAAGACTCCATCGCTGGCAAGCTAGTCTTTTTCCAACAGGCAGAGATGAGAGAGGCTATCCTTTAGAAGTTGGTCAATATAGAACGTCAATATTGCCTATGAAGGTTGTCACCATTCATGGACCAAAAGAAACCCTTCATTATTTTGCACCGCCTAGTGAATTAGTCGAGAATGAAATGAACACTTTCATTGATTGGTTCAATAAGACATCAGATGCCCCTAATTTTCTAAGGGCCGCTATTGCTAGTTACTGGTTTGTATCTATTCATCCGTTTGAAGATGGTAATGGTAGATTATCTCGAACGATTGCAGATATGGCAATTGCTCAATCTGAGAGTTCTCCTTACCGTTTATACAGTATGTCTGAAACGCTCAAATCCAATGCTAAGTTTTCAAATGGCTATTATGAGAGCTTAGAAGCTTGCCAGCGTGGAGAAAAATCGATTGATGCTTGGGTTTTGTTTTTTTTAGATACCTTGTCTGAATCTGCTCATAAAGCAGAAGCTCTACTAGGCGATATATTAACCAAAACTACCTTTTGGGATAGTTGCAGAAATATTCCTATGAATGATAGGCAGAGCAAATTTATTAACTGGGCTTTAGATAAAGGTAATGAATTTGAAGGGCATATTAAAAGGCAGAGGTATAAGAAGATAGTAGGGGGAATATCAGATGCTACAGCCAAGCGAGACTTGCTAGATCTTGTTGGTAAAGAGGTATTGGTTCCTATCGAAACGACGGGAAGAAACGCGGGTTATCAAATAAATAACATTAGCTCGACCCGCTTAAAAATAAACAAATACTAGTTAATAAAAAGAGCGCTTATAAGCAAAGTTCGATATGCCAATGCAGCAGCTGTTTAGATGAGCATGTAGATAAAAAATGATTGGGTTGGCAGGGTTTGAACCTGCATGTTCAAAGGGTATTTACTGGCTTCGGCTCTTACTCTCTTTACTACATAGATTTGGAAAGAATCATGAAGGAATTACGAGGAGAGAATTACGAGGAATTACGAGAAGAATTACGAGAAGAATTACGAGGACACCCAAACAGATTTGATTGATTATCCTTTCAGTAGTAGTGTA
>JBALXS010000097.1:9694-18185 GCA_036960485.1 Oceanospirillaceae bacterium | reverse complement strand
CCAGATATGGGCGGAATGGGCGGTGGTATGGGCGGAATGGGCGGCATGATGTAAACGTATTGCCCAAATACTAGCACTTCCTAAGAAAGCCCGTAAGCTCATAGTTTACGGGCTTTTTTGTTGACTTAACTTCCTATAAGTCTCCATAATATTCCACTAGTTCTTAGATTTATTAGGTGCTAATGAGGGGTATCATGATTTTCTTTAATCCCATTAGTCGGGGGTTAAAGCCCTGTACCCTTCATTTTGTACCCCTCCTTAGGAGTTGTTGATGCCCTTAACAGCACAAGAAGTCAAAAATATATCCTGCCCTGACGGTCAGTCTCAGGTTAAGAAGTCTGATGGCAATAACTTGTTTTTATTGATTAAAAATAATGGGTCAAAGCTCTGGCGGCTTAGGTTTAGGCATGCGGGTAAGTACCAAGAGATGGCTTTAGGGAAATACCCCTCTATATCCCTAGCAGAAGCTCGAAGGTTAGCAGAAGAAGCAAGAGCTTCCTTAATTCATGGTATTAACCCCATGGACGAGCGCAGAGAAAGAAAGCGCGCCAAAACAACCTCCAAAGATAAGCTATTTTCAACTATTGCTATTAAGTGGTGGGAGCAGCAAAGAGATTCTTGGTCTGAAGATCATGCATCTAGAATTAAGCGTTGGCTGCTGGTGGACTCCAAATGCTTAGGTAATCTTCATATTGATAGTATTGATGCGGGACATATTACTGAACTTATGTTGGCTATAGAGGCTGCGGGTTCACCTAGAAAAGCCCCTAATATACTAGCGGTGATAAATCGGGTGTTTGGTTATGCGTTGGCACATCGATTAACGCGAAACAACCCTGCACAGGGCTTACCACTTGGGGATATATTAAAACCTTTACCAAAAGTACAGCATAGGGCTGCAATAGTTAAATCTAATGAACTTGCGCAATTAATTAGCGATATAGATACAGCGCAATCTGGTAACTATTGCGCTGTTGAAGCACTAAAATTAATACCTAGGGTATTTTTGAGGCCAACCGAGATTAGAAACCTAAAGTGGGAATATATTGATTTCGATGATTCTTTAATCAGAATTCCAGCCGAAGAAATGAAGCGAGGTCGAGAGCATATTGTGCCGATGTCAAAGCAGGTCGCGCAGCATTTAAAAGAGGTTAAAGCTGTAACTGGCTACTCTAAGCTAGTGTTTCCAAATCAAAGAGATAGCAGTAAGCCGATGAGTAAAAACGTATTAACTAATCGGTTACGAGTTTTGGGTTACCCAGCAGATGTCATGTCAGCTCATGGCTTTAGAAGTACCGCATCGACCATCTTGCATGAAAAAGGCTGGAACCCTGATGTGATTGAAGTGCAGCTTGCTCATTTGACAGGTACTGCGACATCAAGAGCTTATAACCGTTCGATTTATTTGGCTGAAAGAAAAAGGTTAATGCAGGAATGGGCGGATTATTTGGATGAGTTAGTAAGTTTAGATTTGCAGGGAGTATCTATTAGTGAATAAGTTGAATGCACTTAAAAAGTGGTTAACACTGGAGGATGCGGTTAGTTCAATTTCAGCTCAGTTTAATCAACCTATTTCGATATCAGATTTATATCAGTTTGCTCTTGATGGTCACTTAAAACTATCCGTGATGTTTATTGCTAGTGCAAATGCAAAAAAAGTCAGGCTCGTTAAGAGTGAGGGTGTTGAATATAAAAAAGTTGTACCTAACATACCGAATTTTCCTGAAGGTAAGTGCTTTAATATCCCACAAAATGTCGAAAGCCAAATATCAAAAGATTATTGGATTCAGTATGTGGAGCCTGAGCTCTTAACACTGAAAGGTGTGTGGGATTTAGCGATGATAGGCACTGAGAAGTTGGATATAGCCAGCAGATATCATCAAGCAACTTCTGGCCATACAGCTAAATTACCAAGTTTTATTGGCAATTATGTTGAGAAAAATGGCGAAATTTACCAATTGATGATTAGACAAGAGCGTGCGGCTGAAAGTGTTGAAGATAACGCTTTTACAGAGCCTAATGAGCACGATACAAACGAGGATGTGAGTATTCAAGAAATGAGGGAGAGGCTGAAGCAGAGACCTTACCGACCTCCTGAATACAGCGTAGCAAGTACATTAGCTGATTATGAGCATACGCTAGTGCTGAGAACCACAGAAATCAATAGGTTCATTCAATCATTGGAAGATCAGCCTACACAGAGTAAAGCATCAGAAACTAATGCCACAAACTCAATCCTGTGTCTGCTAGCTGCAGTGCTTGCAGAGCATAACTATGATTGGAACCAAAGAGGGATTTCCACGTCATTTGTTGCGATGACTGATAAGATATCAACCCATTTAGATGATGGCACCATCCTCAAGATATTGAAAAAAATAGATTCTGCAGTTGAATCTCGAAGTAAATAACCTCTCTTAACTAAAAACCGAATTCGGAATCCTAAAACCGAATTCGGTTTTTAGGCAGATCAAATCCAATAACCTCTCATTCGTTCCCATTAACGTTTAGAGGTTCTTACCATGTTTAACAAAATAATCCGTTTACCTGAAGTTAAAGTCAGAACTGGCTTGTCCACCAGCACCATTTATCTACATATGTCTAAAGGTCTTTTTCCCAAGGCTATCTCTTTAGGTGAGCGTGCTGTTGGTTGGCTTGAGGCTGACATTGAGCAATGGCTTGATAAGCGCATTGCTGCATCTAAGGGGGCTAACAATGAGTAGTCGTAATAACCCTAATCGAATCAAAATACATCGCAGTTATACAGCGATGGATGTTAGTGAAACTTTAGGTGTTCATCCTAAAACTGTTCGTAATTGGATTCATGCTGGCTTGCCAGTTATCGATGAAGCCCGACCTTTACTCATTCAAGGTGCTGACTTGAAGTTGTATTTAAAGCAGAAGCGCAAAACATATCTGCATCGATGTGAGCTTAATGAGATGTTTTGTTTTAAATGCAAAAGCCCTAAAGAACCAAATATCGATTCAGTAGAATTTATAGCAAAGCCTGCTGGCATGGCACAAATGACAGGCCGTTGTAATGAGTGTCAACAGTGGACAAATAAGTACGTTTCTTGGCGTGACGTTAACCAAATTTGGACGGAACTAGGGGGGAAATTACCGATAGCAGAAAAACACTTAATCCTAAGAGGTCAAGAGCCCTTAAATTATCCTTTAGCTAAGGTTTTTAATGATGAAAAAAAGTAGTGCGAAAAACACCCGAATTATATACGAGTATGCAAAGTATTTACGGGAAGCAAAACAGCTGGATGACTCAACGATTGATGGTGTACTGAGATCGATTAATCGGTTTGACGAGGCTACAAATTACCTAGACTTTAAGAAGTTTCGTGCTAAGCATGCCATCGCCTTTAAGATGCATCTTCTTTCTAAAAAATCAGTAGCTACAGGAGATAAGTTGAGCAAGGCCACGGTGCTTACGACTATGCGACACTTGAAAAGCTTCTTCCAATTTCTGGTAACGCAAAAAGGCTATCGAGCAAAAATTAACTATAGCGATATCGAGTACTTCAATCTCTCAGAAAAAGATACGCGTATTGCCAATACCAAGCGTAAAAGAAACGTAGCTTCGGTCGAGCAAGTAATGGAGACGTTGGAAGCTATGCCTTGTTCAACAATGATTGAAATGCGTGATAGGGCATTACTTGCATTTGTTTTATTAACTGGTGCAAGAGATGGTGCGGTTGCTTCAGTTAAGATTAAGCATGTTGATCTTGTTGAACAGAGTTTTTATCAGGATGCTAGGGATGTAAACACGAAATTTAGTAAAACTTTCACCACCTATTTTTTCCCAGTGGGTGAATTGCCATCAAAGGTGTTAAATGAATGGGTTGAATATCTGACTAGGGAGTTGGGATATAGCAAAAATGATCCTTTATTTCCTAAAACAAAGCTGGCACACAACAAAAATCAGCAATTTGAAGCTGTTGGTTTACTCAAAGAGCATTGGAGTAATGCAACCCCAATTCGTAAGCTTTTCAAACAAGCCTTTGAAGCTGTAGGTTTGCCTTATTTTAATCCTCACAGTTTCCGTAATACGCTGGTAAGACTTGGTGAGAATCTGTGTCGTACACCTGAAGAGTTTAAAGCATGGAGCCAAAACTTAGGGCACGAAAGTGTATTAACCAGCTTTTATAGCTACGGTGATGTACCTGACTACAAACAAGCCGAGCTGTTGCGCAAGTTATCGAAGCCTGCTGAAAAGACTTCGCCAGATATGGAAGCATTGATCCAACAAACAATGATGAAAATGCTGAATAAGTAAATCTCATTACCTTTTAAACTGGTATCAATAAACATTCGTATATTGATACCAGATTTCCATATTAAATATTGGCATCATAAAACTAGGGTATAGCTTTAATGATGCTTTGATTATATGATACCCCTATATTTGATACCCTCTATATAAAGTGAGTGACGAATGCGTACCTTTTCCTATTGTCGTGTTTCGACAACAGAGCAAACCACTGAAAATCAAATTATCGCTATTCGCCAGAAAGGGTATGAGGTGAATGATGAACGCACTATCAGTGAAACGGTCTCTGGATCTGTTGAAGCTATGAAGCGCGAAAAGTTCAAGATGCTAATCAATCATCAGATGGAAAGTGGCGATATGCTGGTGGTCTTAAAACTAGACCGTTTAGGGCGAGACAACATAGACGTACAAAACACAATTAACCTGCTTACAGATAAAGGCATCAAGGTTGCTTGCCTTGATCTCCCCATAGCAGACCTATCAAGTGCTGAGGGTAAGCTGATGCTGCAAATGTTTTCGGCCTTTGCAGAGTTTGAGCGAAACCGGATTAGAGAGCGAACAAAAGAAGGGCTCGAGCGAGCTAAAGCTCAAGGCAAAAAGCTTGGTAGGCCAACAGCTCATAAAACCACCGCTTCTGTACAAACTAAAAAAGCGGAAGGCTTATCTCAATCTAAAACGGCAGAAGCATTAAGCTTGGGGATTGCTACAGTAAAAAGGCACTGGAACAAGTAAGACCTCATATCTAAATCATTTCTCAGTTCCCCTTCCTATTGGGCTGTGAGAGAGTTAACTATTTTGCCCTAAACGGGTTGGAGTAATTACTCGGTCATCATAACTTACCAAAATCAATCTATTGATTACAACATTGAGTAGCACAAATGTTACCGTTATTTTTCTGTGAAGTTTGACTATAGATTAGAGAGACAAAATTAATTAGTTCAAGTATCAACCAAGTCGAAGTGGGGAAACCTTATAGATGCCCATGTACTCAAATTGATAATAATACGCAATACTGATATTATAGATTCAATAAAATCAGTGCCTTATTAGATTTTTCGATGGTATGCTAAAGCATCCATCCCTTTGTCTCTGTATAAAAATAGAACGCGCGAACATGGAGTCAGCAATATGGAAGAACAATTTTCTAATCTGATAGAGAAATGGAAACATCAACCTGGTAGTAATGGTGGTCAACTGGCAATCCGTGGCTTTGACTTTCAACTGATACTGACACTAAATTCCTTGCTAGCACATGCAAAGTCAACATCTTTCAGCCATACCGAAGCCGAATCTTTATCAGATTTTATCTTACTCACCGATTCCAAACTCACCATTACTCAGGCCAAGTACACCCTGGACTCTGGTGGGGTTAGCAAAGCTCTGCGAGAGCTCTGGTGCATTCATATACTGATTCAGACATCGTTTACTGAACTACACAACAAAGTTAATTACTGTATTGTTGGTAAACAACAGTCATTAAAAGACCTACCCGGTGCCATTGAACGATTCACGCCTAAAACGGACTATAACCTGGAGGAATTAACTAACTTCAAAGCTCTGCTAAATACTGAAATTCATCCCAATCCACGCATAGTGCTTGCCCATCGATTAATTAATGAATTCGGTATTAAAGATCCATTTCAGTGCATACATAAATGGCTAGGCCAGTTATATTCCGCCATAACTAAGGGCACTAGCGGTGCTATCTGTGCAGAGATCGTCAGCATTTTGCATGGTCTTCACACTCATAAAGATAGAGGTAAGCCACTGCTCCTATGGTCCATCAACGACAGAGCACCTGTTCAGGTAATACTGGAGCCCGATCCCCATAAAGCAGTGTTATTAGGTGAACCTCCGATAAAAAAACACTTAATGGATGGACGATTTACAGCACGCAGGCTTTATCAAACGATATACCAGGATTTCAATAAGTGGTTAGCTGAGGCACAAATTCAGGCACGGGATCGCATCCCTGTATACTGGTTAGCTGGAGGTTCTGGCTGTGGCAAAAGCGTGGCGTTACTGCACTTGCTGGCAAATATAAAGCAACAAGATGCTGCAGCAACCATTATCTGGTGTGAGCGCCAGCCCAACAGGCTGGAACAGGCCCGCCCATGGTTTTCTGATTTGTTACAAGAGAATGATAGCTTGTTTATTGCTTTTGATGACCCCTTCATCTTCAATCAGCAAGCTGCAATGGAAACACAACTGGAATGGTTAAGCATACAGCTGGAGCAAGCAAGAGAAGAAAATGCTCAGTTGCAAGTTCCCTTTTTGATCTGTTGCGGCCCAGATGAACAATTACAATGGTTTGAAGAGCATTGTGACAACTACGTTGATGTTCACTCATTTCGTTTAGCCCCTGAAAGTGATGACGATCATCAAGAGCTGAGAGATTGGTATCAGATGCGAACTGGGAAAAACCTGCCAATAGATGAGGGCGACTCCCAACAGCAACTATTAGTGCAGACGCTATTTCAATGGCATACAGGAAGTACGCTAAAAAGCTTTGCTCAACGTTTCAAAAGCAGATTGAAAGATCAGCGTTGGGAAACCAAAACCAAAAAACCATTTGAGCTGGTGTCAGAAATACTGGCAGTTAACCGTCTTTATGCCAATTATCCTAACCGAAACTATGAGTATTATTGTAACCAGGACCCACAACTGGGGCATGCGATGGATATATTATGCATGGAAGATCAACATTTCAGCATAACACCCGAACAAGGAGGCATCCGCTTTACCCACCCCCACCTAGCAAATGCTTTATACCAAGAATGGTATCCTGACAATAAAAATCAGCGTGAGCGGCGGTTGCATATAGAACAATGGATAAATCAGACTTACTTACAGCATTCTGCTGTAAGCGACAAACTGGAGCCATTATGGGTGCTAGCAAAGCTTTCAAACCCCTATAAAAGCGACATAGCCAGTGAGCGAATAAAACTGATTAGGGAAGAGCTACAGAAACTTCTGCCAAATATTTACACTAAATATAGTGCTGAACCAGAATTGGTCCACCTGCCAGTCTGGACAAACCTGAACCATAATCTGCTGTTACACCTGCAACCTTCACCGATTGATCTAATTGCGACCCGAGTAGAAATAACCAACCTGCAGGAACCCGGCTTTCGATTAGCCTGCCATAAACTTATAGAGTACAACAAACTATTAAGTGAAAAACAACAACGGATAGTACCTGACATGATCAATATGGGCTCGATTTGGTCTGGCTGGCATGCGGTAATGGAAGACTATATTTTAAGGCTTGGTCCCCATGGAGTTGAGCAAACACTCTCTGAATACATAGAAAAACGGCATTCCAGTTCTGAAGTGGGGTCACTTGTAAAGAAAGCTTGCTCTAGAATTAATGATAGAAGCCCTCACTTTCAACAGATAGCGCTGCAGTGGCTTTCACTCGCTCCGCTACCTACCGAAAGTTGGTGCAGTATATTTTCGCTCTTCGCTAAGCAGTTTCACGCACTATTACCCGATAAACTTTTACCGAAAGTCAGCTATATAGTCAAATCACAACCACAAAGTGCCCACTGGTCATTTTTATGGGAAAGCCTATGGAAGCAAACACCTTCTGATGAGCTTATCCTCCTTGCTCTAGAATGGTTGAAGAGTTCAAGAGCTGATGCAATCGGTTGGAGCTATGTATGGGAAGTGCTATCGGAGGCTGATTTATCTGCAGAGCTACGTCAGTCACTGCAGACACAGGGTTTTACATGGTTAGACACAGTATCGGCTGAAGATGGCAGTTGGCCGTTTGTCTGGCAAAAGCTATCGGAGACGGAGCTCTCTGCAGAGCTACGTCAGTCACTACAGACACAGGGCTTCACATGGTTAGACACAGTATCGGCTGAACATGACAGTTGGCCGTTTGTCTGGGAGGTGCTATGGCAGGCAGGGCTCTCTGCAGAGCTAAATCAGTCACTGCAGACACAGGGCTTTACATGGTTAGACACAGTATCGGCTGAACATGGCAGTTGGCCGTTTGTCTGGCAAAAGCTATCGGAGACGGAGCTCTCTGCAGAGCTACGTCAGTCACTACAGACACAGGGCTTTACATGGTTAGACACAGTATCGACTGAACATGGCAGTTGGAAATTTGTCTGGGAGGCGCTATCGGAGGCTGATTTATCTGCAGAGCTACGTCAGTCACTGCAGACACAGGGCTTTACATGGTTAGACACAGTATCGGCTGAACAT
>JBALXS010000097.1:0-9594 GCA_036960485.1 Oceanospirillaceae bacterium | reverse complement strand
CAGTATCGGCTGAACATGGCAGTTGGCCGTTTGTCTGGCAAAAGCTATCGGAGACTGAGCTCTCTGCAGAGCTACGTCAGTCACTGCAGACACAGGGCTTTACATGGTTAGACACAGTATCAGCTGAACATGGCGGTTGGCCGTTTGTCTGGCAAAAGCTATCGGTGACTGAGCTCTCTACAGAGCTACGTCAGTCACTGCAGACACAGGGCTTTACATGGTTAGACACAGTATTGGCTGAACATGGCAGTTGGCCGTTTGTCTGGCAAAAGCTATCGGAGACGGAGCTCTCTGCAGAGCTACGTCAGTCACTACAGACACAGGGCTTCACATGGTTAGACACAGTATCGGCTGAACATGACAGTTGGCCGTTTGTCTGGGAGGTGCTATGGCAGGCAGGGCTCTCTGCAGAGCTAAATCAGTCACTACACACAAAGGGTCTTACATGGCTAGACACAGTATCGGCTGAACATGGCAGTTGGAAATTTGTCTGGGAGGCGCTACGGCAGGCAGCGCTCTCTGCAGAGCTACATCATTCACTACACACAAAGGGTCTTACATGGCTAGACACCGTGTCGGCTAAACATGGCAGTTGGAAATTTGTCTGGGAGGCCCTATGGAAGGCTGAAATATCCGAAGACCTCCGTGAAGCATTGCAAATACTCGCTTTAAAATGGCTGGAAGACGCCAACCCTGAAAATAATGATTGGCCATTTATCTGGCAAAGTATTGTCAATAAATCTGATCGCAAATCAGAGTTACATAACAAGATGTTAATGATCGGTCGACTCTGGTTGGAGCAGGCACCACAGTCTCATCGAGCTCGACCTTATATGTATGGGTTTTACGCTGCAGCCATAACCGTGTTTGATAGTGACCTGATTAACAGTGGGTTTGCATGGATGAGGCAACAGCCCATTCCAAATAGCGCTTGGCATTTGATCTGGTGCCCATTGTGGGATCAATGCCCTGAACGGCATACAGAACTCGGCGATATAGCCATACGCATACAGGCCTCTAAACCTGCAAGTAATGAGGGGTACGGACAGATTTACAAGAGACTCAACACAGTTTAACTTCATTAGGCAAGGAAGCATGGATAAAAAGGGGGGAGCGAATTAAGACCTTCGGATAAACTAAGAAACTTATTTTCACCTGAGGTATCTATGAGGCAATAATATCACCTCTATTTAGGTGGCCAAAATAACTATGCCACTACACAACGTAATGGTACGGTAATAATGGTTAGCAATTCAGGTGAATTACTCAATCAAATATACTGTGGGTATAATCAGGGGTATTGGCAATTACGGTTTTATATTAAGTTATATAAAATCAACTGTTTGAGCTCTAGTGGGCGGCATGATGTAGTAGATTTAAAACTCTATAATCATAGCTCTAACCATTTACAGAAAAGCCCGAATAGCAATATTCGGGCTTTTTTGTTTGCCCAGCGAAGCTGGCAAACCCGACAGGCTGAAAGAAGCCTGATCACCCTGACTAAGGGGAAGATAATCTGAATGGCAAGGGCGTCACTGGCTAACGGTGGGGTCTGAAGGAAGCCATAAGAAGTTAGAGGTACACAACTAACCGTAACCTGTTTCGGCGGTATTGGTGGGTAAGCGTCCAAAATAGCGCGAAGCCCTATACTTAGTCAGACCAATACTGTGTTTGAGGGTGGGATTTCTAACAGGGAGCTAGTGCAGTAACTGGGGAAGCCTGGCATCTAAACTTAGTGTAAATAAGTGGCCTAAATTCAAGGGGAAACCCAAGGTTTAGTGTCGGTGTGAGGTGGCAGATGAACCCGTAGTAGTGAGTAAGGCTAGGCCGATGAAAGCCAGTAATGGTGTGGAGGATAAAACCAAGCCGACTATCAGCAATGTGTTTGATAGGGTCAATTTTAGTCAAAAGCTTTAATGGATTGCGAAGGGGGGAAGTGATTTATAAATCACTAAAAAGTAGTGGGATTTATATCGGGTCTACGAGTTGTCTAATAAGGTAAGGTCTCCTTGATTGGCTAAGGATAAAACCAAGGCTGAGGATGGAACTGGGCACGGGGAGTAATTATTCCTCTTTACTAGAGGCAAAATAAAGGTGGTTAAGTACATTGCATTTATAGGGAGAAAAATTCCCTCGCTAGAAGGCTTGCCGCAATAGTGAAACAAACCTAACCGATACAAAGGAAGCTAAATCTAAGTGATGTGAGACAATAATTTGAGAGTTCATTTTAGCCTTTATGGGCGCATGTTATCACTGCAAGCGCTTTATATTGCATACAAACAAGTGAAAAAAAACCGAGGCGCTGCCGGCATTGATGGGCAGAGCGTAGATGACTTTACGCAAAATTTGGAAAAAGAGCTTAACCAATTATTGCTTGAACTGAAGGAAAAGCGCTATCAAGCGCAACCGGTAAAGCGAGTCGAAATCGACAAAGACGATGGCGGCATACGCTTACTGGGCATTCCAACCGTTCGAGACCGAATTGTTCAACAATGTTTATCGAATATCATGACACCCATTTTTGACCCTCAATTCCATCCATCAAGCTATGGGTACCGAATTGGGCGAAGCTGTCATCAAGCGATCAGCAAAGCGACGCTATTTATACGCAGGTATAACAAACGACACGTTGTTGATATGGATCTGTCGAAATGTTTTGATATGCTTGACCATGACTTAATCATTAAGTTTGTGCGAAAACGTATTACAGACGGCAGTATCTTAAACTTGATACAACAGTTTCTGAAAAGTGGGGTTATGGTTGGCGAGGCTTGGCAGGAAAGTGAGTTAGGTAGCCCACAAGGTGGTGTTATCAGCCCACTTCTTGCTAATATCTACTTAGATGAGTTTGACCAAGAAATGATGAAGCGACAGCACAGAATAGTGCGATATGCGGATGATATCTTGATATTCTGTACCTCGAAATTAGGGGCGGATAACGCATTAAAAGTGGCGAGCCAGTATTTAGAGGTGACACTGAAGCTTAAAGTGAATGAGCGGAAAACCCATATAGCACATAGCGATACGGGGATAAAATTTTTAGGTGTGATAATTGGCAGCAATTACACACGTATTCAAGAATCGAGGCTCAAAGCATTTAAAGTTAAAGTGAAACAACTAACCAAACGCAATGGCGGCGGGAATTTAGCACAAGTGCTAAAACGACTAAATCCAATGTTAAGGGGATTTGTAAATTACTTCAAAATAGCCAATATCACCAGTAAATTCAAAGGGCTGGCAAGTTGGGTGAGGCGAAGATTAAGGGCGAGACAACTGACTTTGTGGAAAACTGCGAGTAAATTGCACCGTAGATTAAAGCAACTAAAGTATAAACCGCCCTTTAAGCGAATAAAGATGAAATCATGGGGTAACAGTGGTTCACCTTTAGCGCACTATGCTATGCCTAATAGTTGGTTTGAGGAGATTGGTTTGTATGAGATAGATAAAGTACAAACAGGCGTTCTTGCTTCTTATTATTAGTAATAATGATAAGAAATAGTAAATTGCAGGAGCCGTATACGAGGTCCGTACGTACGGTTCTGTGAGAGGGATGAGGCAAAAGCCTCACCCTACTCGATATTACTCCTTATCAATATCTAATAACACTTTGTTATTGTATTAATTGTGGCAAAGTGAAAGCTATCTTCCAGTCAAGCCTAATGACTGCTTTTAGTAAGCCGTCTGTGGGATTTTATTTCAGAACACTAAATCGATGTGATTTTTTCGGTTTTATAAATCAAAAAATTTAACGTTTATTTTACTAAAAGGAGATATTCACCCGGTGTAATGCCCATCCACTCTTTAAAAGCTCTAATAAATGCACTTTGCTCTGAATATCCAAGTAAAAAGGCTATCTCTAAAGATGTAAATTGGCCATCAACTAGATACTGTTTAGCTAACCGACAACGTGAATCTGCGAGTATAGAACGATAATTGTGATCGTTATTATTTAGTTTTCGATAAAATGATCGTAGTGAAAAGCCCATTTTTACACAAACAGTGCTCGCACGAGTATCACCGTCTTTCATCGCGACCAATATTTGTTCTCGTAATTTTAAGAGAAAAGGTTCAAACGTTTCATTTTGATAGTTTGTTTCTGTTAATAAAAATCTAGCTTGTTGATCAAAGATTTTAAGCAGTGATGGGTCACTTGTTGAAATATTCAATAACATTAAATATGTTGGTATATTTACCCGTAATGTAGGTGAGTTAAATTCAACTGGGCAGCCTAAAATCGCTTGATAAATATTAATATCGTTAGGTTCTTTAATGGGTAAAGCTACAGATACAGGTGCAATTTTCCGATTAATTAACGATTGATAAAGTGTGATAAATATAATCAAACCAAATTCATATAACAGTCGGTTATCTACACCTCGTAACATCCATTGATGACTATAAGTCTTTCCTTGAATTTCTATTTTAGCTGCTAAATCAGTTAAGACTAATGTTTGGTATCGACCATATCTAATTAGCGCTTGTTTAAGCGTACTGCATGATGTTAGTAAATTTCCAACTAAGCCAAAATCTTCCGGTTTTGCCATCGCCCCGATGCGTAGCCCTAATACTGGTAGAGGAGTTAACTGATAAATTTGATCTAGTAATTGTGAAAATGTCTGCGTGTCGACGCGTTGTCCTTTAGATAGTTCATGAAGTGTTTTTCTTAAGCTTTTTGCTTCTAATGTTTGCTCATCTATGTATCGCGTTAAAATATTAAGGAAGCTAATGGGAACATAGGCTTTGTATTGAGTCATTTATTTCTAACAAATGCGATTATTTTTATCAGATTAACATGTTGGCACGTTATGTCAATGGGCGGTAAAATTGTCAATATTTACCTAACAATAACGAATAATATAATATTCTTTTATCAATAGCATCTGGAAATTATTATGGCATATGTTGTAACTCAAACATGTATAGGAAATAAGCATACCGATTGCGTTGACGTTTGTCCTGTTGATGCATTTAGGGAAGGTCCTGAAATGCTCTACATTGACCCTAATGTATGTATTGATTGCAATGCTTGTATCACAGCATGTCCAGAACGTGCCATTTACTCAAAAAGTTCTGTTCCTATTATAATGCAAGATTTTATTGCATTGAATGCCGAAAAATCTCAAATATACCCGGTGATAACTGAAAGTATTGGCCATGATGTTGCGGCATCTCCTATGGCCAGTTTTTCAGGACACTTCGCAGTAATAGGCTCTGGCCCTTCAGGTTTTTATACCGCTGAAGAAATATTAAAACAAATGCCATTAGCTAAAGTCGATATGTTTGAGCGACTGCCTACACCTTTTGGTCTTGTTCGTTATGGCGTAGCTCCAGATCATCCTCGCATAAAATCAGTATCATCTAGCTTTGATCGTATTGCAGAAAATGAACGCTTTCGTTTTTTTGGCAATGTTGAATTAGGTCGTGATATTCAAAGAACTGACTTACTTGAGCAATATGACGGGGTTGTTTATGCAACGGGAGGATCTAAAAGTCGAGCTTTATCAATTCCGGGGGCTGAATTACCTAATATTTTTGGCTCTTCAACCTTTGTTGGTTGGTATAACGGTCACCCTGATCAAACTAAACTTTCTGTAGACTTGTCATCACAAACCGCTGTTGTTATTGGTATGGGAAATGTCGCATTAGATATTGCCCGAATGCTGGTATTATCACCAGAGCAACTTAAAAAAACAGATGTGGCTGATGAAGCATTAAATGCCTTTAAAGAAAGCTCAGTGAAAGAAGTCATTTTAATAGCACGTAGAGGTATTGCTCAAGCGGCTTTCACGCCCAAAGAACTAGAACAATTAATGGGACTTGATAATGTAGACTTAATTATTGACCCAAACGATTTAACGTTAGATCTTCAAACAATGGAGCAAACAGAATTACCTGAGTTTAGTGAAGTAAAACAAAACATTAACTTGCTTAAACAAATTTCACAACGTCAACACGGTCATAATGTTCGGCAGAATAAAAAACGCATTCGCTTTATGTTTTGTTATAGTCCTGACTGTATTGATAACGATGCATATGGGTGCAAAACATTACATCTTACGCGTAATGAAATCATTCGAGATGAAGATGGTCATATCTCTATTAAAGCAACCCGTGAAAAGTCACTGATAAATGCAAACCTCATCATACATGCTATTGGTTATCAAGGTGATGCGATTGAAAACGTAGCTTTTGATGAACAACGTGGTGTTATTCTTAATCAACAAGGTCGAGTAGATACTGTTAATCAGCGTTCAAAAGACAAATCCGAAGGTAATGCTTTAAACAAAGAGTATACCGCTGGGTGGATAAAACGTGGCGCTAGTGGTGTCATTGGCAGTAATAAGCATTGTGCTCAAGATACGGTTAATCAATTGATCACCGATTTTGTTGATGCAAATATCTCCTCTGCAAAAGTTGTCCGCCAAGATACTGAAGATTTACTTGTAGAACGTAACGTTGAATATATAAGTTTTAGCGATTGGCAATTACTTGATCAATATGAACAAGATCAAGGACAGTTAGTCGGCCGTCCACGTCGTAAAGTGACCAATATCAAGCGAATGTTAGATATAATTCGTGACGCTCGGTCTGAAAAGTTAGCAAAAGAACAGCAAAGAACAAATTTACCCGTTAAAACCCACCTACGAAACTGTACCCTGTGTGAGGCCATGTGCGGTATTCAAATCAAATATCAAGGCGATAAAATTTTATCTATTGCTGGTGATGAAGAAGATCCACACAGTGGCGGACATATTTGTCCTAAAGGTTATTCACTGCAAGATTTACATAATGATCCTGATCGTTTAAAAACACCTATGCAAAAAGTGAATGGCCAATGGTTACCTATTAGCTGGGACGATGCTCTTGATCGGGTAAGCACTGAAATTGTTAACATTCAGCGTAAATATGGTGATGATGCTATATCAAGTTATACAGGAAACCCAGCTTCTCATAGTTTCGGTATTTTAATGGCGATAGGTAAATTCCGTAAAGCATTAGGCTCTAAAAACATGCACTCGGGTGGTTCTTTAGATCAAATGCCACATCAGTTAATGTCTTACTTAATGTTTGGCCATGGGCAATTGTTTACTATTCCTGATATAGATCGCACAGACTATATGTTAATGCTTGGTGCAAATCCAGCAGCTTCAAATGGTAGCTTGATGACCGCTGGAGATGTATTGAAACGTTTAGAAAGTATTGAAAAGCGTGGTGGGAAATTCATATTAGTTGATCCAAGAAAAACAGAATCAGCTCGTTATGCGTCTGAGCATTTGTTTATAAAACCGGGTACAGATGCATTATTCATTTATGGTCTTATTCAATACATTATCCAACAAAAACTGTATGAACCAGCACATTTAACGAGCATGTTAGACGGATTTGACCAGCTACTTGGCATGTTCAGTCAATTTACGCTTACAGAAATAAGTGATGTTTGCGGTATTTCTGAAGATAATATAAAACGAATAGCTACAGACTTCGCTGCTGCCGAAGGAGCTATTTGTTATGGAAGAATGGGTTTATCAACACAAAATTTTTCGGCATTAAATCATTGGCTTGTTAATATTTTAAATATTATTACCGGTAATTTAGATAGAAAAGGAGGGATGATGTTTACCAAACCTGCTGTTGATACAGGTGTTCAAGCTTCTACCGCTGGAAGCTTTGCCAAATTTCATAGCCGCGTTAGAGGTTTACCTGAATTTAGTCGTGAACTACCTACATCTATCCTTGCTGAAGAAATGTTAACGCCAGGCGAAGGCCAAGTAAAAGGATTTATTTGTACAGCTGGTAATCCTGTGTTGTCAGTGCCTAACGGTCGTCAACTTGATGAAGCACTTAATAATTTAGACTTTATGGTGTCGGTAGATTTTTATCTGAATGAAACTTCTCGGCATGCTGATATTATTTTACCACCGACAGGGCCTTTAGAGCACGAACATTATGATTTGGTTTTTAATCTTTTAGCCGTACGCAACGTCGCAAAATATTCAGATGCACTGTTTGAACATAGTGATGAAACCCGATCTGACTTTGATATCATGGTAGGTATAACACAACGTATTAATGCATTAAAACTCGGTATTGTTGACACCAGAAAAAAACCTAAAATGACGACTGAACAAATTCTAGATTATGCTTTACGTAATGGTCCATATGGTAAATCTTTTACTTCGCATGAATCAGGTAAAGAAGTTTCGCATGACTATGGTTTAAGTATAGACGTATTAAAGCAATATCCTCATGGGCTAGATTTAGGACCCTTACAGCCGTGCTTACCCGATCATTTGTTTACTCAAGATAAACTTATACATTTGTTACCAGAACCAATACTAGCTGACTTTCAACAGATGAAGGCTCACTTTTCAGCTAAAAAAAATAATTCGTTAATGATGATTAGTCGTAGAGACCTACGAACAAATAACTCGTGGCTTCATAACAGCCAACGCTTAATTAAAGGTAAAGATCGCTGTGCGTTATTCATTCATCCTGCCGATGCCAAAGAAAAGGGTATTCTTGATAAAAGCAAAGCGCTTTTAAAATCTAGAGTTGGTGAACTGACTGTTGATGTAGTTATTACCGAAGATGTTATGCAAGGTGTTGTTTGTTTACCTCATGGCTGGGGACATGACCGAGAAGGGATCGCATTACGTGTTGCTCAAACGAATCCAGGGGTAAGTATTAATGATTTAACAGATGATCAACGGGTTGATAGTATGTCAGGAAATGCGATATTCAATGGCGTACCTGTCGAAATAGCACCTTGTTAGAATCATTTTTTGATTCAATTCAGTAATGAACTAAAGTTGGCTGTTGAGATGTATGAAATAACGTCTATTCAACGACATAATGAGATGAAAGGAAACGTTGATGAGGTTTTAGTTCTATAAAATCAATTTTCTTTTTTTTTGTTAAAAAATGAGTCTTAGAACCTATTGCGGCAACGGCCACTAAATCGAATATTTCAAAGTGTTACTACTTATCTGTGCATAAAGTTAGCGTTACTAATTATCAATGAAGGGCTGTGTTGGTGGCTTTGTTCACATTCAGGCTTAACTGTTTATAGGCAAAAAGTAATAATCAAAAACTCATGTTTTTATATATGAAGTACGTACGCTATCAGGAAACTTCAGAGTAATGCGATTGTTCAGCCATGTCCGCTGTATATCAAAACATACAAATTATTTCCATGTAAAATCTAAAAAACTGTGGCCAATATTACTTGACCACTTCAGTGTCTGAGGAGCTGCGATTAGTGAAACAAAAGCTAACGTAAGCAAAAATTAGCATTAACTGTTTGATGATGAATGACCGCAGATGGCAAAGCGGACTATTTATTTGGAAAAATATACTTGTGAACTAGCTAGGACTGTTTTGACAACTGACAAAATGTTATTAACACTAAGTTATCTAGTAAATTTGTGAAATTCAGTTTGTTAACTTTAGTCTTGAGTTGGTTGGGGTATAAAGTGGGGTATCACTTATTTTCCCATGTTACTAATTTAATAAAAACAAATAGATAAACTCTGCATGGGTGGCATGATGTAATCTAGCTTGTCTAAATCGGTGATAACTGCGTTGCTTCACCAC
>JBALXS010000096.1:0-18692 GCA_036960485.1 Oceanospirillaceae bacterium | reverse complement strand
AGCCCTCTCGATACACTCGGCTTCACTTCGTGAAGTGAGGTATTTCTAGTGACTTTTGGTGCTAATAAGTTCACACCTCAAGAGGCAGAGAATTTATCCTTGATGATTTAGGCTACGCCTAATTCATCTCTAATAAAGCACCAGCTACAAGTAGTGCTATTGCAATGTAGCTTGTGCTCTCTTGTGTAATATTTTTCCGACTGTTCTATTCCAGTTAGCCGCGCACTCTGGACCACAGCGTTTAGCCCAACGTGGCAAAATCACCTCATGGGCTATCTTATCTCGCACCACTAGATCCTGTGCTGAAGGCTCTACCAATTGCATGTTTCCAACTTCACCCAACTGGCATGGACCGTTTGCAAGGCATGCTAATGCGATGGCATCTTCGGTGGTTGTTTCCTGCCACATATTATCGCTTAACGTTGTCACTTCTGTGAGTAATATATCTTTTTGTACTGGGTTTAATAACTGCCACTTATCTAAATTCATGGCGCCAAAAGCTAAGCCCCAACCTACCCTTAAGGTAAAACCATAGTTGGCGACGCTATACAGTTTGCTAGTATAAGCCGACATAGTTCCAGTGATAGCGCAGTCAATACGCCCCTCAGCCAATGCTGTTGGCACTTCGCTAAAAGGTGCGCTCACTGGGATCGCGCCCACACTTTCTACAAAGTCACTTAAGGTAGTCAAGTAAACGCGAATACGCTTACCTTGCAAATCTGTGATGTTAGCTATCTTTTGCTTGCACCAAATCATTTGGCTGGGGAAAGGGTATAGCAGCATCAGTTTAGCATTGTACTTTTCTTCAAAAGCACGCTCTAAAGTAGGAAAGTACGCATTGGCAACTTTGCGTTGTACTTTAATATCTTGTACTAAGGACGAGAGGTCGGCGCCTTCAAAAATAGCGCTTTCAGGTTCAACATAACCCGACATGCCAAAGGCAAAATCGAACACGCCGTTTTTCACTAAGCGCATTATCTCGGTACCGCGTAAATCTAGCTGAGTATGCGGTTTAATTTCACCGACAATACTATTACCAGTGACTTTCGCAATACGTTTATTCCAAAAAGGCTTTTCATGTTTTTGAAAGTTAGTAAAATATTCCCAAGTGCCCACCGCTTTGATGATAATCGTATCACTCGCTTGTAACTGGAAGCTACACAGCAGTAATACACTCAACAACAGCTTGCTGTATAGGTTTAGGCTTAAGTCGATAATGCGAAACACGAATGAGATACTCTGAATTCAAAATTGAAATAAGAGTATCTACTATTTCATCACTTAGCTACAGCTTATTTATGAACTCATTAGCGTTGGCAAGTACAGGACGATTTGTGGGTAAAGCGTGATCAGCACAATAGCAAAGGCAATCATAAAGAAAAATGGCAGCGCCGCTTTCGCAACATACAAAATATTCTTACCTGTCAGTGCTTGTATCACAAATAGGTTAAAGCCTACTGGTGGTGTTATTTGCGACATTTCAACTACCAACACTAAGAAAATACCAAACCATATTAGATCAATATTTGCCTGCGTAACCATCGGTAAAACCACAGAAGTTGTCAGCACAATCACTGATATCCCATCAAGGAAACAGCCTAATACCACAAAAAACACAGTTAAATAGATGATCAGTTCAATGGGTGATAACCCTAGAGACGCTATCCATTGTGCCAGCGTATTAGGTATACCGATAAAGCCCATTGCCAAAGTCAAAAAGTGAGCGCCAATTAAAATCAAACCTAACATGCAAGAGTTTTTAACCGCTCCTACGATGCTATCGAGAAAACCTTTAACGCTAAAGCTTCCGAGTACTGCTGATAATAACAACGAGCCTGAAACACCAAAAGCTGCTGCTTCTGTTGGCGTTGCCACACCTTGATAAATTGACCCCAGTACCGCGCCGATTAACAGCACAATTGGAATCAACTTTCTCAACGCTTTTATTTTATCTGTCGTACTGTATTTAATTTCTTCAGTGTCTTTGATCGGCTTGCCTTTAAATAAAGACCAACCAATGGTGTAACTCATAAAGAGAATGATCAGTACTAAACCTGGCAAAGCACCTGCTAGAAATAACCGCGCGATAGACACTTCAGCTGAAACGCCATACACAATCAAGATAATAGAAGGCGGAATTAACAAACCTAAAGTACCCGAGCCTGCCAAAGTACCAATAGCCATTAAATCATCATAGCCACGTTTTTTAAGTTCAGGTAGTGTCATACGCCCAATCGTTGCAGCAGTAGCCGCTGAAGATCCTGAAACGGCAGCGAAAATACCGCAACTTAAAATATTAACGTGCAGCAGTTTTCCTGGTAGCTTAGAAAGTAATGGTGCTAAACCTTCAAACAAATCTTGTGATAAACGGGTTCGAAATAGAATTTCACCCATCCAGATAAATAACGGTAGCGCAGTCAACGACCAGCTAGTCATGGCGCTCCATGAAGAGGTACCTAATAATAATCCAATACTGGTGTTGCCAATCAAACTGAGCCCAAGAATAGCGATGCCAGTCAACGTAAAAGCGACCCAAATGCCGCTAGTCAGCATAAGAATCATGCTGACAAATAAAATAATGCCTATTAAACTAATGTCCATTTGCTACTCCGACGTGTTCAGTTGTTCTTCTTGCGCCATAAATCCGGGAATTTTCCCGCACAATGCAGTGGCAAAGTTATCAAGTACTGCTATAAATAAAAACAGTGAACCCAAAGCCATTGGCGTTTGTACTATCCACAGCGGCATCACTAAATACGTATCCGTTACCTCTTCATAAATGAAAGAGTCATAAACGGTATAGCTTGTGTAAAACATTAAGTAACCACTGATCAGCACTGCAGCCACTAAATTAATCATTTCTAACCAACGTCTGCTAAAACTTGGCAGCCGCGTTAATAATATGGTGACGCGAATATGACCACCACTGTTAAAGGTATAAGCGAGGCCAAAGAACACTGTGGCAGACAACAACCAGCCAGCAAAATCTTCTGATGAAGGGATAATGATACCCAGCGAGCGTGCTATTATCTGGGCCAGAATTAGCAAAGTCATAATAACTAAGCAGCTGCCAGATAAAAACAGCGAAGCCATATAAAAGTAGTGCCTGATCGTTTGCATTATAAATATCTCACATCGTTCGATTTACTAACTTGGCAGACCTCACCAGTGAAGCCTGCCTATGTATCAACTTTCTTTAGATAAAACGTACTCGTCTCATCTATAGAAAAGTTTACATTGCTTTGAACTGATCGATAATTGCTTGGCCCTCAGCACCTGCTTCTTTTAACCATTCAGCGACCATAGTTTTACCAATCGCTTGCATTTCACTTTGTAACTTAGCAGAAGGTTCTGAAACAATCATGCCGTTCGCTTTAAGTGTATCGGTGTGTTCTACCGCTAGTTTGCGTCCTAGTGCCCAGCCTTTTTTCTCAGCATTGGCAGCAGCGGTAATAATCACTTGTTGTGTATCAGCATCTAAACGATCAAACACTTTTTGGTTAACGAACAACATGTTCTTAGGAATCCAAGCATGCACGGTCGTGAAGTGAGAGATGTAATCCCAGCTCTGGCTATTTACACCGGTGCTTGGCGAAGTGATCATCGCATCAATAGCGTTAGTTGTGAACGCTTGTGCAACATCGCTAAAAGGAATGTTAACTGGCGTAGTGCCCATCAAATCAGCAAGACGTGAAGTGGTTGGGCTGTAAGAGCGCATTTTCAAACCTTTAATATCGGCCAGACTCTCAACAGGCTTGTTTGAATACAAATCTTGGGCAGGCCAAGGTGATGTATAAAGCAGTTTTAGCTTATCTTTGCTCAACGCTTTTTCAAGTGCTGGCTTAGAAGCTGCGTATAATTTTTCAGCGCTGTCAAAATCAGTCGCTAAGAAAGGTATATTATCAAGTTTGAATACTGGATCATTGTTACCTAAACGGCCAATAAACACTTCGCCTAATTGTACTTGGCGCGATTTTACAGCACGGTGTATTTCAGGGTGCTTAATTAAAGAGCCTCCAGAGTGAACTTTAATCGTTAGTTTACCCTTTGAGTTAGCATTTACTTCTTCAGCAAAGCTGCGTGCGACTTGTGTCTGATGAGTTCCATCGCCGTAGGGAAGCGGCATATCCCAACGATCTTCTGCCAGTACATTACTGCTACTCGCCAAAGTGATAGCGAATAGTGATGCACATAAAGTTGACGCTTTTTTAAATGATATTGTCATTATTTTTCCTCCAAGAAATAGTCGTATAGCGATACCAAAGGCATTAGCTAACGTTTATTAAAGCAAATTACAGGCCAATAATTTAAAACAAAAATATCATTTAATAAACAATTACTTATATATACAACACCAAATTACATTTGGTATAAAGAGTCAATTTTGACATAAAAAACTCACCTCCACATGTCACTTTTGACTCATTCACTTACATAGTGCTGTCGCTCTAAGCCGTGTTTCTTCATTCTTAAGTACAATTTCTTACGCGGGATTTTAAGTGCTTGTGCACTTTGTTCTATATGCCCTTCACAGCTTTTTAGCGTTTTTATAATTATGCTGCGTTCAAAACGATCAATGCTCTCATCTAGCCCTTCATCAAAACCTGCATCCAGCTCTTCATTTAAACTCTCATCAATCACTTGGTACTCAACTGAGTTCGCTATTCCTGCTTCTAGAGGTAAGCCTAACACCCAGCGCTCAGCAGCATTACGCAATTCACGTACATTTCCAGGCCAAGGTTTAAGGCTTAATTGCTGCAACTGCGCGTGAGAAATAGCACGATGTTCACGGGCGAAACGTAAACAAGCCAGCTCCACAAAGTGATTAAACAACAGCGCGACATCTTCTTTACGCTGCTCTAAGGTAGGGATATCTATACGGGCAACATTGAGCCGATAATACAAATCTTCTCTAAATTCACCCTTGTTAGCTGCAGCCAGTAAATCAACTTTAGAGGCCGCTATCACACGGATATCAATCGCAATTTCTTGATTCCCGCCAAGGCGTTGCAGCGTTCTCTCTTGCAATACCCGCAACAACCTAACCTGTAGCGATGGCGGCATACTTTCTATTTCATCTAAAAATAACGTACCGCCACTGGCATATTCAATTTTGCCAATGCGCTTTTTGACAGCGCCGGTAAAAGCGCCTGCTTCATGGCCAAACAGTTCACTTTCAATCACCGATTCTGCCAACGCACCACAGTTAAGTGCCACAAACGGCTTCTTGGCGCGATCACTAAAATCATGCAAACATTTAGCGACCACTTCTTTACCGGTGCCCGTTGCACCATTGATCACCGCATCCACATCTACTTGTGCCAACTGTAACACCATTTCACGCAGGCGTTGCATCACCCCACTTTGCCCAACTAAACGCTTGTCTATTTCATGCTGACCTTCAATCGCCTGGCGCAAATTACGATTTTCCAACACCAACTGCCGCTTCTTCCACGCACGCTGTACTGTATTCAAATGGTGCTGTGGGTCATCTGTTTTCTCTAAAAAATCATAAGCGCCCATACGAATTGCCTGAATAGCTACCGCTATATCTGCGTGAGCGCTAAACATAATGACCGGGATTTCAGTATCTATCTCCATCACTTTGCGCAGCACTTCTAAACCATCCATCAAGTTCATACGCACATCACAAATCACCACGCCCTGCCAAGTTTTAGAGCACTGGGCAAGTGCTAACAATGGATCTTCAAAAGCTTGCGCGTTATACCCTTCTATCTGTAAGGTTTGTAGCATGAATTGGCGCACAATTTCTTCGTCATCAATCACAATGACCATATCAGTACTCATAACCTGCCTCTTTTAGGTAGCGCAATACAAAAACAAGCACCGCCTTGTTCTGGGGTATTCAAGCTCAACTTCCCACCAAAATTTTGGATGATATTAAACGAAATAGAAAGACCTAAGCCTAAATTCTGGCTGCGTCTTTTGGTGGTAAAAAATGGGTCGAAAATCTGTTTTCTTGATTGTTCATCAATCCCTACACCACTATCCGCTATATAAATTTCTATACTATCATTTACGGTAACAGCGCTAATTTTTATCCGTTTTCGCTCACTTTCAGCCACCGCGTCTAAAGCATTGGTCACTAAGTTCAGTACCACTTGTTCTAATTGAATAGGCTCCGCCATTACCTGAATGTCACTTGCTGCAAGCTCTACTTCAATATCGGTTACTTGGCGTACTTTATCGCCCTCTAACATCGCCAACACATTGTTGATGACAGTACTTAAATCAACGATAACCAATGCCGACGATTGTTCGCGTCCCATCGATTTTAAACGCGTAATGATCGTGGTAGCACGTTTAGTTAAACTCGATATTTGGCGCAAGTTATCTGCGGTTTCGCTATAGCGCTGTGCATCGATTAAACGTAAACCGTTATGTGCATAGTGGCCAACGGCTGATAAAGGCTGGTTAATCTCATGCGCAATACCTGCAGACAGCTGGCCAAGCGCGGCTAGTTTCCCCGCTTGTACTAACTCTTCTTGTAACGTTGACAATTGATCGCGAAAGCTCACTAGCGATCTTGCCATCGCGCCAATTTCATCGCGCCCTTTGACTGGCACTTGTTGATTTAAATTACCATTGGCAATAGAGCGCATACTGCTATCGAGCTGGGTAATGCGCGCCACCATATTTCGCCCAACATATAACCAAATGATTAACCCTGAAAACAGCAAGCTAATACCCACCATCGCGACCAGCCAAATACGCCCGCTTTTAATCGTTTCACGCGCATTTTTTACCGACGTTTTCGCCGCCAGTTCCACTAAATTAACTTCAGCGCCCACCAGCTGGTTAAAGGCAACTAAATCACTGTGTACTTGCGTCAGCAACTGCTCACCAAAAGCGATAGTTTTACGCTCTTCACGGCGCAAGCTAAAAATATTACTGTCACCTTGGGTGAGGCTAACAATGCTTAAGATAGTTTGTTTTAAAGCTCTAACCCCTGAAGTAATACCTGAAACATTATCAATTAACGCCAAATCAGACATGATGCGCTGCACCACCTCGCCAGAGTGTATATTGATGGCGACTAATGAATTTAAATCGGGTAAATACTGGGCGCGATCTACCAAATTTATCAATAAATTGACATCCGCTTTAATCCGATACAACGCTTGTATATCTGCACTCAGAGCACTGACGATACTTTTATCAACGTTGCTCCAGTTGATCCCTTGCTCGGGTAACTTCTGATCAAAACGGCCATATAATTTGTGATGTACCACTTGTAGCAAAGCATCAATATCATTGAGGAAAACGGTTGCAGCCCAGCGCAAGCGTTGGTTATCAGATAGCTTTTTCCCTTGTACGCCAAGGCGGCGCGATACATTGTCATCTAGCTTTTGCATAGTAGTTTGCAATTGACCAATTTGCGCAGCTAATTGCGGTTTAGTTATCACTTGATCATTTTGGGTTAGCTCGGTGAGGCTAGGTAAAAGCTGCATCATAGTGGAAATATTAAAGTTCAATTGGCGACCAATTTTCACCCGCGTTTGCTCATTATTAGCGGCGAGCAACGTAGGCGCTAAAATAGTGATAGTGGTGCCGCGCTCTTTTAGATCAGCCATCAACCTTAAAGTGGAAATATTTTCTTCCGCTAAACGATTTAGCTCACTGCCAAGTCGATTATAAGAAACCCAACCAACAATACTTGCCGATATTGTAAGAGCACTTAGCACCCCAAATACCATAAACAAACGTACGCGAATACCTAAGCGCTTTGTTTTTTTCATAACCACGAAGATCCTAAATACTTTAATTGCATGATAGTTATTTTGCCGCCAATTAGAAATAGCTATCCTGACCCAAGGGGAACCTTACTCCACAAACAATAACTATCAATCAGATCTATCTATGGTTTTTCTTGGCTAGCTTACTTCAGGCGTCCACTATTCCCGGGCCAATAATATGCCAATGCATGTGAGGTGTTACGCCTTTTGCAATCGCGTTAGCGCGAACATAGAATCCATCTTCTTCAAGCTCTTTGATCTGCGCCACCTGCTGAATAGCCTCTACCATTGAAACAAGTAGCGCTCCATCCTTAGCTTCTTGGGATAACAGCGAGGTAATATGCTTTTTAGGTATCACAACCACATGTATCTCAGCGAGAGGTTGAGGATGATCGAAGGCCAGCACTAAATCATCCTCCCATATTTTATTAACTGTTAATTTTTCAGATAAAACATCTTCGCAATACCAATCACGATTAGCCATCCAACTTCCTCTTTCTACTTAACTCTTTAGTAAACTCTTTGGTAAGCTCTTTAATGAACAAGCGACTCAGTTACTTACTAGCAGCTAAGCGCGTTGCCAAACCTAAAAAAATAAAACCCAGCAAGCCATCTATGTGCCGCCCTAAATTTAACTTATCACCGATTAGTTTACCAAATTGACTAAACATTATAGAAAACAAAATATTAACCAACAAAACGATGCAGCTTAACATACTCCCCAGTATTAGAATTTGCACCCAAAGTAAACCGCTACCCGTCGTGAACTGTGGTAGAAACAAACTAAAGAACAATAAAGCTTTGGGATTGAGTAAATTGTTTAAGAAACCTTTATTGATAAGGTTTAAATTAGTGAAATTTTCTGCCGTTTTAGTTGAACCATCTTTTAAATTGTTACGATACCAACTAACCAACATTTTCACCCCTAAATAGCCTAAATATATTGCACCTACTATTCTTATAAAATATGCGAACACCGGGAATGATTGCATCACTTGCCCCAAGCCAAATGCAACCAGCAAAGTTTGTAAAATGCCAGCGCCAAAAACACCCATAGAGATCATTAGCCCTGCTTTAAAACCTTTTGTAGATGAATAAGTTGAAATCAATACCAAATCAGGGCCAGGCGAAATAGCTAGCAATAAAATAGCGGTAAAAAACAAGGGTAAAACGGTGATGTCTAACATCCAAGGATCTCTATATTATTTAAGTGTTAGTGCTTGTAGCCCGAGGTTATTAAGACTAATAATTATCGGCCTGCTCATATTGTTCTTATAGTGGTGACAACGCTTATCACAACTGCCTAGCGAGGCTGGCAACTTTTGTTATACATTTTTGGGTGCAAACATAATTATTGCCATGCCGAGTAATGCCACAGAACCTCCAATAAGATCCCACATAGTGGGCTTTATACCATCAACTACCCAAAGCCATAATATCGCAACAAAAATATAAACACCGCCATATGCAGCATAAACACGGCCCGATGCAGTAGGGTGAAGCGTTAATAACCACGCAAATAATGCGAGACTTAAAGCAGCTGGAATTAGCAGCAATATACTCTTATCTTGCTTAAGCCAGAGATAAGGTAAATAACAACCTACAATTTCAGCGATAGCCGTTACAGCAAAAAGAATAATGGTTTTAGATTCTACCATGAAAGACCTCGTACCCATTAGCATGTAAATATCGATAACAACTTCGTAGCTTATCGTTGTAAATCAGTATACTGAGCCAATTTTTAAGCTGCTATTACTGAGCGGAGTCGTTCTGTAATACCACCCAAGAAACGAAATATTAACCCTTGGATGATTTAGGCTTTGCTTAATTCATCTCTAATAAATAACGACTGTAGCTGTTCCACTAGTTCGATCTGATCAGCATTAGATGTAATTATTTAGAACAAGCAAACGCCCACATTTAGTGCTACCCATCTCGATACATTGGGTTATCCTCGCTACCAGCCTTTTCAGGATAAAACTACCTAGAGCTTTTTCACACCAGTATTTTAGAGTTTAAGCTTACTTTCCCTTTGGGAGATTGCAGCACCAACTCAAAATAAGGGGCTTGTGATGGATCCAAACTTTCTACATTGACTAAATGTGCAGCGCCTATTTCTTGTAATTGCGTATTTAGCCAGTTCTTTAACGGATGATATAAATTCACTTCCACCACTGAACAGCCTAGCGTTGGCATTCTATCTGCTGGATGATCACCAAACCACTGCAGTACATAGGGGATAAGCCCATCAGCCAATAGCGACCCATCATCAGGTAATGCAAAAGACCAGCTCAAGTCACCTCTTGTTATAGTACGTGCAGTACATTGACGGTAAATTCCATTATTAGTGCTATGTTGCATATCGCGGCTGTTAACAACCCAAGTGAGTAACTGAGGCTGGCGTTTAAGTTGTGCTTGTAAATATGGATTATCGAGGGAAAACCAGCGTGGATGTTGAATATGCAATGCACTATTAGTATAGGATTCTGGATTGATGGCTATTATTTCAAAGAAAACATCTTCGCTTAATTGCATTAGGCAATTATGAGTACCCATTGTTGGATGAACACCACCAAATGGAATGTTTATGCCTAAGCGCTCTTCTAGGAAATCAACGCCTTGCTCAAGAGTATCTGCGGCTAAAACAAAGTGATCAGTATTTAATTTCATGTAGCCTCGCTCTCATCAGATAGATGATATTTAAAATATTAAGTTGATATATCAATGTGATTCTTTAGGTATCAGGCATTTATATTTTAAGTTAAGGAAAAATTATAACACAGACAAATATTACCTTAGTGTTAGCTTACCAGCCTTCACCACACACTTTTAAGTGTGCCGTTTTATTACGTTCTTGAAACGCTGCCGAAACATTGGGGGTAATTATTAAAACAATAAAGCAGCAGCATATTATTAGCGATAAATAGCCCAGTGTTGATTGGGTAAAAGCTAACAGCGTAAACCTCACCAAAAGAAAGCCGTAAACCAAGTAACTGGGTATAGCGAAGATTATGACACTTATAGGTCCGTCACAGTCAACTGCTGAAATAATTCCTTGTGCTGCATATTCATTTGGCAACGCGGTAAATGCCATAAGTGCAATGGGCAGGAATAGCACAAAAATAGTTATCAACAGCTTGGAGGTTGTAAAAATATTTGTGTAACTGCTGACGACGAGATTTATTAACTGTGTAGATTTTGCTTTCAATTTTCTGCTAATGCCTCAAATTCCTTTTTCTTACTCTCAAACCACTCAGCCATTGCTGCTGGGCTTTTCATAAGCTCTTGTATTTTATGCATTGCTGCAAGATGTTCACTATCTTTTTTTTGCAACATCTGCATTGCATGCGCTTTACTCAGCTCATCAATTTCTTCAAAGGTATGGCCGTGAAATTCTTTATCACATGCACCACCGAGTTGCTTACAATTCATAGTCTTCATGAGATGATCCTTTGCTGATTTAAAAAACTAATATCACGCTCAACATAACAAAACTTTAGAGGGTTACTTATCTATAATACGCTATCGCGATAGTTAGGTGGTGTACTGAAATAGCTGTTCTTCATATTTATTTGGTAGCGCTGTTATTACAATACAAAAGTAGTTATCAACAGTCTACTCATCGCTAAGTAATGTGAGTTCTCAGCATATTGAGTGTAACTTACCTGACTCTTTCCTCACATAACACTCGGCCACACCGCTATCTAAATTAATTAGAGTTATGATAAGTTTACCCGCTACCAGTAACGTAGCTTTAAAGGAGAGTACATGAGAGTTGTTTCCCTAGGCGAGTGTATGCTGGAAGTTAAAATTCAGAATTATCCACAAGCGTTATTTGGCTTTGGCGGTGATACTTTTAATACTGCTTATTATTTAACACTGCTCGGTATTGATTGTGCTTATGCAACCGCGCTAGGCACTGATAAGCAAAGCCAGTGGCTATTAGAGCAATGGAACAGCTTAGGCATTGATACGCGTTTAGTGCGTCAGATACCAGATAAAAGCCCCGGTATTTACACCATTCAAACGGATCGACAAGGTGAGCGGAGCTTTAACTACTGGCGGGAAAACTCAGCGGCAAGGTCACTACTTAACGATTTTGATCTCGCGGTTTGGTTACAGCATTTTGAAGAGGTTAAACTGTTCTATTTATCGCTTATCTCTGTGGCGGTATTAGCAGAGCAAGGCAGAGATAATTTACTTATCCTATTAGCCGCGCTGCAAGAGAGAGAGGTACATATTGCCTTTGATAACAATTATCGGCCAGCACTTTGGCAAGATGCGCAGCAGGCACTTTTTTGGCAGCAACAGATACTTCCTTTCGTGGATACTTACTTGCCTAGTTTAGAAGACGAAGCGAGCTTATACAGCTTAAATAAAGCAGATCACGAGGCATTAGTGCAGCATTTTCATGCTTTAGCGGTTGCCAATATAGTGATCAAAAATGGCGCACAAAGCTGCACTATTCTCTGGGAAGGCCATAGTAAAACATTGCCGACTAAAAACTTAATGCCTGTTGATAGTACGGCGGCGGGAGATTCTTTTAATGCGGGGTTTTTAGCGGCAAAACTGCGTGGCTATGATGGTGAGAAGGCCGTTAAAGTCGGCCATGATTTAGCTTCGCAGGTTATTATGCAGCCTGGTGCACTAGTGGCAAAAAATAATTTAGAGCTTGCGCTATTTCCTTAAACCCTCATTCATCCCCATCTGCTATTTAACCAATTTCCTCAGCTTTGCCAGCAACTGGCAAAGCTGAGGCATTTTACATGAGTTGCTTTGGCAAGAATATTTCTGCAATCATGCAGCGTGCACTGCCGCCGCCTACATCTTCAATGGTAGATATATCACTTGCGACAATAGCACCGTGTTGTTCAAGTTGGGCCCTTTGCTGCTCACTAAAACCTTGATAAGCATTCTTCGACATCACAATTACAGGCTCACCTGCGCTATTTTCAAGTTGTAGTATATTTGCGCAAAAATGGGTAGCCATTTGCTGATAACTTATTTCGATAACTTCCCTGTCACTCGCTAAAGAATCCCGCACGGCTATATACTCTTGCTGATCTACAAAGCACTGCGCGCAGATTACTGCAAAAGTATTGCCAATACTCATCATTACGTTCGTATGATAGATAGGGCTGCCATCTGGACTTTGGGTTTGAAACAAAAAAGTGTCAGTGTAGTTTTGACTTTCGGCAAAGTTGCGCAATTGTTGAGGATGGCAACGCTCAGATTGAGTGGCATATAAATGCTGTTTACGATGATCTATCACCACCGCACCTGTGCCTTCTAAAATATATTGGCTTTCTTGCGCAGGTGCCAGCCAATGTTGCTGGTCAATAAAGTATCCTTGCTGATCAAGTAGCTTGGCTAAATCTGCCACTCGCCGTTCACGGCGCCTATTTTCAGTGTGCATTGGATAGATAATAAGCTTGCCATCAACGGTGGTTGAAAACCAGTTATTCGGAAATACAGCATCTGGTGTTGGTGAAGTTATCGATTTAAGGGCAGGTGCTGGTTGAGCCGCTTCTAATACCAGTACTTCAATACCAGCAGCACGTAAGTTTAGTAGCATATTATCGAACTCTACTAAAGCTTGTTGCGTAATAACATTGGCGTTTGCGGGGCGATGCTGGAATCGATTATCCACTGCGGTTTGCTCGTTATAAGCAAAATCGACCGGGCGAACCATTATTAAAGCTTTCGCTAATGGCGAAACTGAAGAGACCGCTGTGCTCATTAAATTTTCCTATTGTAAACATTTTTACGTATTGAGATTTGGACATAACTACTGCTCAAAAAGACTATTGATAGCTATGTGCAGCTCTATGTTAGTTATGGTTAAAACCGGTATTCACCGTTGAATTCAGTACTCGCTATTTGCACTAGCCTTTAATGGCACTAGTCTCAATTTATCTCCCTCAACTACTTTCAGCGCGCTAGCGTACTCAGAACTGATCACTAAGTTAGTCGCGTTAGCTTGTTGCTCGGTGAGCGTGATTAAAGTGCAGCGATAATCATTGAGCGACTGATTAGAAATTACGTAGATACTGCTTTCATCAGTTACATCGGCAACATTATCGGTTGAGGCCACTGTTACCTTGATACTCTTGCTTTGTGTAATCGCGCGAATATGTCTGATATCTGCCTCAATGGTTGGCCCGCCATCAAAAATATCGACATAGCCTAAATTGGCAAAACCTTCCTGTTCTAGCATATTAAGGGCAGGTGCGGTGTTTTGATGCACTTGGCCGATTACTGCTTGCACTGACTCTTTCAATAAATTGGTGTAGATAGGCAGTTTTGGCATCAGCTCGGCAATAAAAGCTTTATTGCCCAAACCTGATAAGTAATCGGCGCGGCTAAAGGGCATCGCAAAAAAGTGTGCGCCTAGGCCATCCCAAAAAGGAGAATTACCTTGCTCATCACTTACGCCACGCATTTCTGCAATAATGCGGCGGTTAAAACGCTGTGGCTGATTGGCGATAAATAAGAAACGGCTTTTTGATAGCAAGCTGCCATTTTTACTGTGACGATAATTGGCACCTAAAAATAAAGTACATAGTTCAGAACAACCAGTGTGGTCATTACTTAAAGTCAGTGTTCTACTTTTGCCATACACATTTAAACTAGGAGACGCGTGCACTAACGTACCTAGATGGTAGTTATACCAAGGCGTATCTTGCCCCAATGCTGACTCTATGCCACAAACCCCACAAATATGCCCATTGTCGGTATCTTCTAATACAAATAAATAACTTTGGTTAGAGCTACTGTCATCAGCAGCCAGTAAAGCTTGTTCTGCTGCCTCAATGCGCTGCTTAAGTAATTCTTCATTGGCAGGAAGCGAGGTAAAACCTATGCCTGCATTAACTGCCATGTTTTTCAAATCAATCAGGTCAGTAGACTTAATCGGGCGAATTATCATCATTATTATTATCTCTTAATAAATTCCAAGAAATCGATTATAGTGAGCATTACCCATAATAAATAATTCGTTTTGTTATGCTACTAATAACAAAAAGCTATCTGAAATCTCCGTGAGAACACAAAATAATGAACACTAGTGCCATTAAAGCTTTTGTCATCGCCACTGAAGAGAATTCGTTTTCCCAAGCGGCTGAAAAATTGCATTTAACTCAACCAGGTATTAGTAAGCGCATACAAACCTTAGAGAACTCTTTAAACTGCCAGTTATTTGATCGTATCGGGCGGCGTATTTTTTTAACTCAAGCAGGTGAAGAGTTTTTGCCTCATGCTTATCGCATCTTACAAGCGACTCAAAATGGCTTGAACGCCGTGGCTAACTTGTCATCTCAAGTGGGTGGCGAGTTTAAAGTGGCCACTACCCAGCATATCGGCTTACATCACCTTAAAGTGCCTGTTAAGGATTATGTGCAGCGCTACCCACAAGTGGCGTTTTCTTTAGATTTTATTCACTCAAGCCAAGCATACACTCAAGTTTTACAAGGAAAATTAGAATTAGCAGTGATTACAGAGCCCACCACTATCGACAGCGATTTGCACTTTGTGCCAATTCACTTGGAACAGTTGAAATTTGTGTGTAACAACGAGCATCCTCTCACCCAGCAAGCAGATTTAACTTTAGCTTTAGTGAGCCAGTACCGCGCTGTACTTCCCAGTACCGATAGTTATACGCGGCGCATTATCGATCAGTTATTTAAAGATCGGCAGTTAATAATTAACGCGAGTACCCCATCAAACTATTTAGAAGCGATTAAAGTATTGGTTAGTGCTGGATTAGGTTGGAGCGTGCTCCCTGAGAGTTTAATCGATGATTCATTACATTTGTTATCACTAGAAGAGTTAGATTCAAGCGAGGTAAAACTGGCTGGTTCAAAGCAACAGCAGTTGAATTTAGCCCGCCAAATAGGTTATCTGGTTCACAAACAGCGCAGTTTATCTAATGCTGGCCACGCGTTTATTAAGTCTTTATCAATCAATAATCACATATAAAATAACTCTTCCAACTTCAGTGCCCGCGACAGATAATTCAAACATTTAATATCTCTTCTCTTGCTTTTTACTTTTTACTTTTTACTTTTTACTTTTTACTTTTTACTTTTTAAATCATAACCACACTCCTCATAAACCACACCTTAATATTCTGCATCTAACACCTGTCTGCCAGTGCACTAAACCGGCACCGAACGTGGCTATTATCCGCTGTACCATAAAAAATGAGGGTATAGCGCTAGTGCAAACACCACTAATTTTTATTTGAGTAAATTTGACAACATCAATAATTTGTTATATTGATACATATCGTATCGTTTTATATAAAAATATTATATTTATTCTGCTAATTAGAGGTCACTATGTCTGCTCAAATCATTTTGCCGCGCATTTTGCGCATTGGTGCCAATGCACAACAAGAGATAGCCGCGGTAATGGCCGATCTAGGCTGTTGTAAGCCATTAATTATTACTGACAAGATGATGGTTAAGCTTGGCTATGCCGATACATTGGCTGCCTGTTTAAGCGCTAAAGGCTTTCAAGTTGATATATTTGATGACACCTTGCCTGAGCCAACCGTCGCCTCTATTCAAGCGGGAGTCAGCATGGCTAAAGCAGGTGATTACGATGCTATTATTGCGCTAGGCGGCGGCAGCCCAATTGATAGCGCCAAAGCAATATCAATCTTAGCTAGTTGTGGTGGCCAGATGCGCGATTATTGTTTTCCACGCATTGTCAGTGAGCGCGGCTTACCGGTAATTGCTATTCCAACCACCGCAGGTACTGGTTCTGAGGTAACTAAAGTGACCATTATTACCGATGAGAAAAGTAGCGAAAAGATGCTCTGTGTTGGGGTTGGATTTATGCCTCAAGCGGCTTTAATTGATTTCAAACTCACCCAAAGCCTACCTGCACGCACCACAGCTGACACCGGCATCGATGCACTAACACACGCTATTGAAGCGTATGTTAGCCAAAAGGCGAGCCCTTTCACTGACGTACAAGCACTAGGGGCAATTAAACTACTCGCGCCTAACTTGCGCACCGCTTATCACAATGGAGAAGACAGTACTGCACGCGAAGCTATGATGCTAGGTTCAACCTTAGCAGGCATTGCGTTTTCTAATGCATCAGTGGCTTTAGTGCATGGCATGAGCCGACCTATCGGTGCTGCTTTTCATGTACCGCACGGTCTATCAAACGCTATGTTATTACCGCAAGTAACCCGCTTTTCGCTTGAGTCTGCAAGTGCTCGTTACGCGGATTGCGCACGAGCGATGTCTATTGCAAAAGCCTCCGACAATGACACAGTGGCTGGCACGAAACTCATCGATGAGTTGTATGCATTAAATGACGAGCTACAAGTGCCAACGCCTAAACAGTTTGGTATACAGCACAGCCAGTACTTTGGCTTATTAGAAACCATGGCAGAACAAGCACAAGCTTCTGGCTCCCCTGCTAACAATCCGCGTGTGGCAAGTATTGATGAGATGATTGAGATTTACCGCAGTATTTATTAATCACGGTATTTATTTATCGCTTACTTCTTCGGGTAAGTACGGAGCCGAGTATAAGCTAGCTATATACAAGATATGACGGGATTTCCTTCTCATCGATGCAAGCTGCTCTTATAATAGCCTTTTTTAACCAAGCGAGCCTAACCTCGCTCGTTGATATAAGGCTTAAGGAAATAAATGACCGATTTAAAGGCAGTTAAAGGCTCTTCTATCACTAGAGTGTTAGAAATTGTGGAAGCCGTTGCTAATGCCGAGCGCCCAATTAGCCCAGGCGATTTAGCGCTTACTTTAAATATCCCTAAACCGAGTATTCATCGTTTGTTACAGCAGCTTGAAGCAGAAGGCTTTGTACAAACTAATTTACGAGGTGCTTTAATTCCCGGCCCGCGGATGCAAAAAATTGCCACCGGCGTGCTTTACAGTAATCACTATCGCGCTGAGCGCCAAGCAATTCTCACTAAGCTCGCCGAGCAAATTGGCGAAACCTGCGGTATTTCAGTGCCCGATGGCACCCAGATGAAATACTACGATAGAGCGCAAACCAATTGGCCACTACAAATACACTTACCTATTGGCAGCACTACACCGGTGTGGTGCACAGCAAGTGGTAAGCTTTATCTAAGCACTTTAAGTTCTGAGCGACGTCACCGTTTGTGCCGCAATTTAGCGCTTCACAAACTCACTCGCAATACCTTAGACGATCAACATAGTTTAAACAGCGCACTGTTACAGATTGGCGATACGGGTATTGGAACTGATGATCAAGAGTTTATCGAAGGGATGGTGGCCTGTGCGGTGCCTATTTTAAATCAGCGTGGACAATTGTATGCCTGCCTTTTTTGCCATGCACCGGTGATACGTAAAAGCTTACAAGATTTATTAGTTTTTACACCTTTGCTGCAACAAGCAGCCACTGAACTTGCAGCACTGGTTATAGAGAATTAACATACTCGATCTTAAGCAGCTATTCCTTAAAAACAGCAATTACTGCAGCATACCGGGCAGCCATATAATTAAATCATTAATAATATTTAGCTTATTTCTTTAAGTCAGTTTAGATCATTTCTTGTTATCTGTGCATTGGAAATAAAGCAGACAATAGATCTAACTCACGCTCTAAATCCTCAGAAAAATAGAATTTCCAGCCTTCTAACTTTAACGGATCTAAAATGTACTTCAAACACTGAACAACGAGACACAGTGACTGAACTGCATCTACTCCATAAGAGTATTCACAAATTGAAAGTTCTGGAATTTCAACTTTACAGCGGTAATCCGCACCATTTGATACAGGATCAGGTTCAGGAACTCCGATATTCAATACAGAACACAGCATCTAGTTCAGCTAATCGATCAATAACCCATGCACGGCGATGCTGGTAATTACGTTGTGCATCATGATCAAAGCCACACAGGAAAGCTTTTCTTACAACGCGTGAGA
>JBALXS010000095.1:0-18941 GCA_036960485.1 Oceanospirillaceae bacterium | reverse complement strand
GCAAGGCTATGAAAACTATTTTCGCATAGGCTTTGGTGAGAAATTAATGCCAACTAGGCTCGATGCGCTAATTCGCTTCGTTGAAAAGCACAAAAATACTTGGTGAAACAGTTTTATTAACACCGCAAAAATTGCGGTGTTAATAAAGAATGTAATTGTCTTAATAGTAATAAACCGTCGTTAAGATTGAGATGCTTGTATTATGCTTTCAAGGCTTAGCTCTTCAGTATTAGCGGTCAACTAAGTCAGCTAAAAGAAAACCAAACGCCAGCCACATAATTGCCTACTCACATACCATTCTCCTAAAAATAAAATTAGAAGCTTTGATTAATAGCAGACATGCACTACACTACTGTGTTTATATACAGTATTGAGAAATGTCATGTTAAAATTTATTCCTCTTAAAGCTCAAGCTGGCTTCACCGGCTTCGAAAGTCCCAGTGCTGAATATGCACAAATGGATTTAGATCTAGGCCAGCTCTTAATTGACCACCCTACTGCGACTTATATTGGCTATGCTGAAGGCGAAAGCATGACAGATGTTGGGATTCATTGCGGTGATTTATTGCTAATCTCGCGTGCTGAAGAAGTCAAAAATAACGACATCATCGTCGCCAACCTCAATGGCGTATTTGTCGTAAAACAAGTAGACAAGCCTAATAAACGACTATTATCAGCCGCTACTGGATACGCGCCTTATACCTTAAGCTCAGGTGATGAGTTTCAAATCGAGGGTGTCGTGACCCGCTCCATTCGTCTACATCGTCCCTTAAACATAAAACTCTGATGTACGCGCTTTGTGATGTTAACTCGATGTATGCGAGTTGTGAAAAGGTATTTGACGCCGCAATACGCAAACGGCCAGTGGTAGTACTCACCAATAATGATGGCTGTATTTGTGCCGCCTGTGGTATTGCTAAACAAATGGGCGTCGGTAAAAAGTTTGTCCCTTACTTCCAAGTAAAAGATAGTTTAGAACAAGTAGGAGCTGTTATCCGCTCCAGTAATTATGAACTCTATGCAGAGCTCAGCCAGCGCTTAATGGAAACCTGTGCGCGCTTCGCACCGCATTCAAATATTTATAGCATCGATGAAATATTTCTCTTTTACGGTAAAAATACTACTTATCTACCACCCGAAGGCTGGTTACAACATGCAAAGAACATCCGCAGAACCGTGTGGCGTGAAGTACGCTTACCGATTGGTGTGGGCCTTGGAAATACCCCAACGCTTGCTAAAGCCGCTAACCATGCTGCCAAAAGGATAGATGGCTACGATGGGGTAGCAGTGATAGATAACGAAAGCACCCGCAAGCATATTTTATCCAACATGAAAGTCACAGATGTTTGGGGGATCGGTAAGCGACTAGGCGCAAGGCTCAATGATTTAGGCATATTGAATGCACTACAACTGGCTAACCAACCCCCTGCTCTAATCAGAAAGCAGTTTTCAGTATTAGTTGAAAGCACCGTACTTGAACTGAATAACAAAGTAATGCTCAATTGGGATGATGTAAGAGCTCCCAAGAAAGAAATATATAGTACCCGAAGTTTTGGCCAACGCATCACCGATTCTGTACAACTACGTTTTGCTTTAGCTTCACATGTAGAAATTGCCGCTAAAAAATTACGTAACCAAAATAGCCTTGCACACTCACTTTCTATTTTCGCAACTAGCTCGCCTCATGACAGTAACGGCTACTATCGAAAATCGGTATTTCATCATTTCTCAATCCCTACAGCAGATAGCCGGGTGATCATGGCAGCCTGCACAGAAGCAGTCGATGCAATATTTAAAAAAGGTATACGCTTCTATCGTTGCGGTATTGGCCTGCTTGATTTAAGTGATGCTACCAGTTATCAGCATGATCTATTTTCACAATCACAAGATAGCCCAGAATTAATGCGGCTAATGGATAGTATTAACACCAAGTATGGGCGCGAAACCGTGCAACTAGCAGGGCGTGGAATAGAGCATAAGTTTGCTATGCGTCGAGAATTTTTATCGCCTCAATACACAACTCGTTGGAGTGATATACCGAGGATATATTGTGTTTGAGATTCTATAATTTAGATATCAGTTAAGTTTAGGCTCCTTTATAATAAAAGCATCAAAAGAGCAGATTCTCAAATAACTGGTGTATTGTTATGATAATTTAAATATGTATATCAACGAGTTATAAAGCAGCACTATTTAAAGGGTATATAGCCTAAAAAGGTTTTTGTGCATACATTCAACCACTAATGTTGACAATTAGATCTGCTATAAACCTCATATTACAGCTTAACCCGAATATTTTTTTAGCAATACCCTCCATAAAATTAAACTTTAATGTCTCTTTACGAGGCAGCGCAATAGTTAAAATAGATGGTATTAACTTCACACCTTTGATTTATATATAATTAATAAATTCACTAGTTTATGATTGATTATTAGTCAAATCTAAAGTAAAAGTTGTGTCTGTAAATGATTAATAGTGAAGTTTTAGATAAATACAAGGATGTATAACAGTTTAATATCTGTTATTGCTAAGGATTAAGCAATGTTTAACAAAGTCGCAAATGATGTATTTCTTCAAATAATTTTTCCAAACTGGAAGAAAAGTTCTTCTTATGCTATCAGCCCACGTCCCTGGCTACGTGCTTTCACCAAAGTTGCTAGAGACACAAATATTATTTCGGTAAAGCTTGCTACTTCACTCGCCTCTTCCCCTTCATTACTACGGGTCTTACTCAATAGTTTTTCTTTAGATAAAGCGTTTGCGAGTTCAAAAGAATTTGCTATCAACATAGCATTTGAGATTAGCCAACCAAATTTTAATATTGAGTTATCAGATTTACCCGAACTTTGGCGCTTACGTGAATTTTCCACTGCTGTGAGATTACAATGGCTTAATACCATTGAAAGCAGCTTTATACTGCACTCTAGATTCCAAACGATCCACAATATTAGTGCAAGTCAGCAAGCCATAGATGACACTGAATGTTCAATAGTTTTAGATAACATGTTGTGTAATAGAGATCAGCTTACTAAAGCATATTTTGCTTATTATAATGTTGATAATGCCACGACACAGATGACTGTTTGGTTACCTGACAATAGAAGGTATGTTGCCACTGATTCTTGTAGCGGCACAACCTTATCGGTACTTAGCGATATCGAAAAAGGTGCTGAGCTAGGCTTCTTTAGGCAAAATTTTGATTATTCTATTGGTATAGCAAATCAACGCCAATGGCTGCAAGAGAGCAGTATCGATCACTTACAGGCACTTGAATCCGCCAAGTTTGAAAACTTACAACTCGGTCACTTAAGCAATCATATTGTCTGGAAGAGACATTCCATGCAAACAGCTTCACAAGCCGCTTAGAACCTAACGCTCTAGCTAATTCTCCATCAGCTTACCCTCAATTAGATAAGCCCCTAGCATGCTTTTAGAGCGGGTTAAAACACTGCCTACAAAAGTAATCTATTGATGATTTTTAATTAACTTCACTGCAATATCTGGATGATCTGTAAACACACCTTCTACCCCAAGCTGATAGTAAAAGATATTTAGCATGTCAGCGAACGATTGTGCATATTTAGCGACTTTTCCAGGATCTGCTCTAAAGGTATAAGGATGCACTTTTAAACCCGCAGTTTGGGCGTTAACTAGCATAGCTGTCGGCTTAATATTGTTCATGGTTGAACTGCGCTTTATTAACATATTTTTATAGGGGCCAATTGCCTGCGCATATTGCGCTATTTTTTGCATTGCTCCTGGCGTTAACATCCAATCATAATTGTAATTTGAGCTTTTCCCTGATTTATAAATGGTAGTGAGCTTCCAGCGCGTGTTTGCAATTAGTTGCACCAGTTTAAGATCCATATTGTATTCACCGAGTAACTCATTGCGAATACGCTTTAACTCATCTACCTCAAAGCTTTGTAAATACACTTTATCGCTTTGGCTGCTATAGCCATAGCGTTTTAGCATTTGTAATACCAGGCGGCTAATATCTTTGCCTTCCTTACGGTGGAAACTAGGGGCTTTTATCTCCGGGTAAATACCAATTTTTTTACTCTTGCCTTTATTAAGCTGCACAATAAGCTGCAACTCTTCTTCAAAGCTATGTACTTTATAAGATCCCACTGGCCATGTGCGATGCTTAAATACCACCGACTTCTTGCTGTTTTTGAGGCTAAAACGCGCAACTCGCTGTAGCGTTTTTATTTCTGCTAAATTAAAATCAATGGCATAAAAGCGACCGTCTTGGCGCGCTCGTTTAGGGTAACGCTTGGCAACATCAGTCACTCTATCGAGATATAAATCATGTAAAACCAACAACTTGTTATCTTTAGTTAAGACTAAATCTTGTTCTATATAATCAGCACCCATTTCAAATGCTAATTTTTTTGATTGCAAACTGTGTTCAGGGAAATAACCACTTGCCCCTCTGTGAGCAATGACTATTTTCTCTATTGCTGCTTTAGCCTTTATTAGCTGACTCTCTGCATCTGTCGTTTTTGCATAGCCAAGATGACTGTAAACGAGCGTTAGCGCGAGATAACTGTAGCAAATATTTTTAATCGTAAACATGCTATTAACTCCTTAGATTAATACTTTTTAAAACGTATACACAGGCATCACAGAAACCAGCGAATAACAGGAAAAGTGCATTGTTACGATTTTAAAAGTGCTTTCAAATGCGCCACAACAGTACGCCCTAACGCATTAATCGCATAGCCACCTTCTAGCATGGAGATAATTCTACCTTGTGCGTGCTTATCAGCCAAAGCAACCAACTGCGCAGTCAGCCAGTGGTAATCAGCATCGACCAGCGAATGAGACGACATTTGATCGGCTACATGGCCATCAAATCCCGCTGAGATAAGGATAAGCTGTGGCGCGAAATCATCTATTTTGGCAAACCATGCGCTGACCGCTTCACGAAATTGCGCGCTACTAATATCTGCATTTAAGGGGATATTATGTACATTACTCGCCGTTGCTTTATCACCACTGAATGGATAGAAAGGGTGTTCAAAGCTGGAGCAAAATAAAATCCGATCATCCCCTTGCACAATATCTTGAGTACCATTACCGTGATGCACATCAAAATCAATGATTGCCACCCTCTCTAAAGCGTATTCAGCAATAGCATATTTTGCACATAGAGCTATATTATTGAAAAAACAAAATCCCATCGCCTTATCTTTTTCAGCATGATGCCCAGGCGGACGAACCGGACAAAAAGCGGCTCGGTGCTCTTTGTTCATTAATAAATCAACCGCCATCACTCCCGCTCCTGCTGCAAACTGTGCCGCTTCTAGCGTTGCCGGCATCATTTGCGTGTCGCCATCAATATCTAACACCCCCTCTTTGGGAGCATTATCGAAAATATAATTTAAATATTTTTCGTCATGTACTAGGCGTAGCTGTGCTAATGAAGCTTTTTCACTATAATGTTGCGGGCATACATAACTCAAACCAGAACTGATCAATTGATCATTGATAACACTTAATCTAGCAGGTTGTTCTGGATGCTGTGCACCTAGGTCGTGACGAATGCACTTAGGATGTGAAATGATGGCGACTGACATGCGATTTCCTTTTCTTAAATAATACGCGAGAATAAAACTATTTCAAAAACAACAACATCTAAAAAAGCTGACCTTCAGGACAGTGATATCGATAAATAGCTGCTCAAAGATTTCAACTGGTCTCTTTTATCTTTAGCTCAAAATGTATTTCATCCATATCTTGCTGCACTATTTCAAAATCAAAAGCCAAGAATATGTTTTGCATCGGTTTATTATCTCTACGAGTGTAGGCAACCACCGCATCTAAATTACGTGCTTTAGCAATTTTTATCAGCCAAGTTAGCAGTGTTCTAGCCATACCTTTCCCCTGCTGCTCTTCTCTAACGACGAAAGCCACTTCTGCGCTATTGATTTTCTCTAAAAAATAGTAGCGCCCTACCGCATGAATTTTCTCCTGCGGGCCTTTTTTAGTGGTGATACACAACGCTAAATCGCGGCTTTGATCAACAGCCACTAAGCTCGATGAAGTTTCGCGTGACATGCTTGTCGGGCGATAGTTATAACGCATCATCAAGGTTTCTTTTTTGTGTGAGTAAAAAAACTCTTGTAAATGACGTTCATCTGAAGGCACTAAAGGGCGCAAAATATACTTTTGATTTTTTAAATACAATGTTTTATCTGATACTTTTCCCAGTTCTGGCACCTGCCCAGGTGTCTGCAGCTGATAATGAGGTACCCGCATATGCTGCCTAACTTGCTGTAACAGCTCATCTCTAAATTTAGGGTGTGCGATCTTTATCAGCTCTAATGCGCGCTCTCTTATACTTTTCCCGCGCAAAGTGGCTATGCCATACTCGGTGACAACATAATGCACATCCCCTCTTGAAGTAACCACACCACTACCTTCAGTCAGTAATGCAGTTATTTTAGATACCGTGCCGTTTTTTGCAGTTGAAGGGAGCGCAATGATAGGTTTTCCGCCGCGACTCATCGATGCACCGCGTATAAAATCAACCTGCCCGCCGATGCCACTGTAAAACTGATAACCGATAGAATCAGACACTACCTGCCCGGTTAAATCGACTTCTATAGCACTGTTTATTGAAACCATATTATCGTTTCTAGCAATGTTGGCCGGTGCATTGACGTACTCAGATGGGTAAAACTCAATATGCGGATTATTATCAACAAAATCATACAACGCTTTAGTTCCCATGCAAAAGCTGGTGATCACTTTGCCGGTATGAAATGTTTTCTTGCGGTTATTAATCACTCCGGATTTTACTAAATCGATTATACTGTCACTAAACATTTCAGTATGAATACCCAAATCTTTGTGATCGGATAAATAGCAAAGTACCGCGTCAGGTATTACACCAATACCTAATTGCAGCGTATCTCCATCGTCTATTAACAACGATACATACTGACCTATTTGTTCAGTTACCGCATCTAAAGGCGCTGACGGCAGCTCGATAATAGGATGATCTATATGCATGCAATAATCAATTTCGTCGATATGAATAAACGATTGCCCATTTGTTCTTGGCATTTGGCTATTGATTTGCGCAACCACTATTTTAGCTGCTTTTGCAGCCGCTCTCACCACATCGACAGAAACACCATAAGAGCAATAACCAAAATCATCTGGCGGTCCAACCATTATTAATGCAACGTCTAGTGGCAGAATGTCCTCATTAAACAAGGAGGGTATTTCAGAGAGAAAACAAGGCGTGTAATCAGCATAACCTGCAGCTACGGCGTCTCTAATACCTTCTCCTAAAAAAAGGGAGTTTATTTTGAATAATTCACGATACTTTTCTTGTGCCCATACAGGAGTATCTAACGTTAATATGTGTACTAATTCTATATCGGATAATCCCTGCGCGTTTTCTAATAAATTGGTCATCAACGCTTTAGGTACAGCGGCATTAGATCCGATAAACATACGATTACCTGAAACTAAAATGCTGTGCCAATCAAAGTTACTTTGTACTGTATTCAAGATAATCCTTTAACAATAATTAAGTTAATTTAAAACAAGAGCTGGCTAGACGCACAACATAAGCCTTTTTTAGCAGCTCTTTGTACAGACTTCTTTTACAAATAAGCCTGATAGTTTAATTATCACTGTTATCAGTGTCGATTTTATTAATCTATATCAATTATTATAGTAATTTTCAATAGTTAATCATTTTAATGTTTAACTTAAAGCACTACTAATCAAAACACCAAAATATCATTTTTTGTATTTTATAATCAAAAGCTTAAATCATTCATTTCGAAAAAAATAATAACTAATAATGCTCATATAATAAAAATTCGCATTATTTAATGTCTCTTTTATAATACGTTCGGGGATATACTCATTAAAGATTCATGAAATCTAAACTATACTGCACTTAGGTTAAAACGTTAGATTAAGTTGGAGATAATAATGGACATTACATCCACAAACCTCAACATAGGAAACAACACCCATGAAAGCAGTTTTTCGCAGATAGCCAAAGGTAGCAAAACAAACTCTGCTGCTGATTCCCCTGCTAATATCCCAATAATTGAAAATATAAATAAGCAAATATCAAGCAATATAGCCACTCATAGAAATGTTATTGATGGTATTTCTGCCCTACAAGTAGCTCAAGGAGGAATTACTCAAATTACCGATAATTTGCAGCAATTAAGAGAATTAGCCATACAAGCAGGCAATGCAATTCTCAACCCTCAAGATAGGCAAGCCATTCAATCTCAAGCAAACGAATTATTACAGAACATCACTGGCAGCATTAGTAATAGCAATTTTAATAACAAATCACTACTAAACATTAATACTGCACAAACCTTGCAAACTGGCGCTAATAACGATTCACAGCAAAAATTTCCCGGCTATGATTTAGCTACACTATTAGAAAACCAAGATTTATTTGCAATAGACTTCACTGTTAACCAAGTGACTGCAACTTTGAATAGTATTGATCGCAGCTTAAATATTACGGAGAAAATACAAAGTGGTTTCGCCATCAACCAGCAAAGTTTGGAAGTGAATGCCACAGCTTTACTGCATTCTAATACTATTCAAAACCAGTCTCGCTCACAAATTGCCGACACTGATGATGCCACTGCTTTATCAACCTTAACAGGAGAACAATTTTCTGAAAAAGTTGAAATAAGCATGTTAAGCCAAGCCAGTACCGATAGAGAACAGGTATTGCAATTACTGAAAAGCTGATTATAAAAGAGTGATTGATACTATCGAAAGATGCTATTTAATCACTCTATTTAATGAGCCTACTTCAGTAACCTATTACTTTTATACGACTGGCACACAAGCAAATAACTGTTCGCAACAGTAGTGCCTTAAAAGCAACAACTAACTAGTTTCCATCCAGCAACAGATATCTACTGCGAACGTCTCACTGAATCAATCTGCACACTACTAGAGTTAGTCATTTGAAATAACTAAACGCCCATCTTTAGTCGCACGCTTCGTTAATCATTGAGTTGCTCTCGCTATGGCTCTGTTTCAGGATGAAAACTAACTAACTAACTAACTAACTAACTAACTAACTTTCTTTCATCGCTTCAAAACGCTTGCGCAACACTTCAATACCTGGTTTGTCAGATAATAACTCTGCTTTAGTTAAGCCCGATAATTCATGTGGAAAAACCAGCCATTCATCAGTTTCATATAGATAGAAATCAGGAGCACGACCTGTCTTATTATTAGTTGGTTTATAATAAGGCGTTGCGATTTTAATGATGGGAGTGTTTCTACGACACTTTTTATTAATGTCTTCAACCACTTGTGCAACAGATAAGCCTGAATCGTAGACATCATCAACAATTAACAAAGTATCTTCTGCATTTACATTTTTAATAATGTAATCCAAACCATGCACACGTACATTTGAAACTCGCTCGGCAATACCGGTATAAGAAGAGGTACGTATAGAAATATGATCACATTTAATATCAAAAAAATCGAGTAGCTCTTGTACCGCGATACCAACCGGAGTACCACCACGCCACACACCAATAATGTAATTTGGCTTACAGCCACTATCTAAAATTTGTAATGCTAAATTGTAAGAATCATCCAGCAACTGCTGAGCATCTATGTATCTTTTTGTCATATTATTCCTGATAAATTACTTTTAGTAAGTCAAAACTCACCTACTCTTATGGTTTTTTCTAACTTAATAATTAAGCTTTTGACTAGCTAAACCATAGTACTGCGCCTATATCTTTAGCGACAAGCTTTTATTGAAAACGCCCATTATAACGATTTCTGATAACTAATCACTATAGTTCGAATAACAATATTGACCGAATGGATGTGGAGATAAAAAAAAATCGGCTACACAATAATAGCGCTATACTTTGCGTTAAATTATTTGCTTCTAGCGATAAGAGCATTATCTTCTAGTAGTGTGCTCGTTATTGGTAATGCCCTTGTTGATAAAAACACCTGTTAGTAGGTATAACTACAATGCATGGGCTGGTTCGACTTAAATAGCTAGAAATTTCAATATAACTTTCCTTTATCCTCTAAGGTGAGTTATTGCTATTTTAAGCGATATTATAGTAAAACACTAAAGGGATTTAACTAGACCAGCAGCAGGAAAGCTTGATCCGTGTCTAGTTTGCCTCTTTCAAAAATAGGCATGCACAATAGTTTGCTTATCATTTATATAAGGAGTGCGTTATGAGTATATCAAAGAAGTTAGCAGCCGAATTTTTGGGTACTTTTTGGTTAGTTTTAGGAGGTTGTGGTAGTGCTGTGTTAGCCGCTGGCTTTCCAGATGTCGGTATCGGTTTATTAGGTGTTTCATTAGCCTTTGGTTTGACCGTTATGACAATGGCCTATGCAATTGGCCATATTTCAGGGTGCCATTTAAACCCTGCCGTTAGCTTAGGCTTATATTTAGCAGGGCGTTTTAACAAAGAAGATCTATTCCCCTACATGATAGCTCAAGTCATTGGTGGGATCTTTGGCGCCCTTGTTTTATATACTATTGCCAGCGGTCAAGCTGACTTCAGTACAGCAGCTGGTTTCGCTTCAAACGGTTATGGTGAACACAGCCCTGGCGGCTATAGCTTGCTAGCAGCTTTAGTGTGTGAGGTGGCCATGACCTTTATGTTTTTAATGATAATCCTAGGCGCAACAGATGCACGTGCACCCAATGGCTTTGCACCAATAGCCATCGGCTTAGGATTAACGCTGATTCATTTAATTAGTATTCCTGTGACTAATACATCAGTAAACCCAGCGCGTAGTACAGCCGTGGCGTTGATTGCTGGTGACTGGGCAATTATGCAATTATGGCTATTCTGGTTAGCGCCATTAGCCGGTGCAGCCCTAGCTGCTGTTGTATATAAATGGATGAATAGTGTAGATAAAAACATTGATCCAAAAGCAAAATAAATTAGCGGCGAATATTAGAGTACGTAAGCTTACTTACACTCTCAGCTGCACTAACATTGCATCTTATAATATTAGTGCAGTTGCAAATTTAGCTTTTAGTTCTCACTTTTATATATATCTTCAACTACATTTATCTCTCTTTATTTATTTAGTTCTTTTCAAAGCAAAATAATATGCAATCCAAGCTTTATTGCTAAGTTAAAAACAAACTAAAGCTTAGTACTTTAAGTAGTAAGTGATTTTTACGATCTGTAAAGTTATTTTTTGACTCTAAAAATCAAACCGGCGCGTATAAGTAGGCATGCACTGTATATAAATGCACTTAAGATAATTTACTTTTATCAGGCTTTTATTGTTTACGAATAGAGCTACTTGGGTAACATATCAAGCAATAGTAGCTGAAGCCAAGATGGCGTGCCCTGTTTGTTAGGTATTTGTGATGAAATGGGGATCTTTTGCGGTTTTAACGCAATGTTGTTGAGCACCGTTAGCGTGGCCTTTGAATTCGTTATGTTAAAATCTCTAGGAAAGGTTTAGCGCCGGTATTTCTTGATGCGTTGGTGTGCACTTCTCAGATACTTTTCAGTATAATCCCGTTTTAATAACATATTTTAAATATAGTCGGTAATCGTAAATGATCAAAGTATTCTCAGATTTTAGCTGCCCATTTTGTTTTGTTCAATATCACAGAATACAACAAGCACAATTTAAGCAATCTATAGAATATTGTTTCATAGAGCACGCTCCACAAATCGTAACTAATGCAAACACTCAAGCACAACTTGCTTTGCTCGATGAAGAGTTTGCTATTATCACAAGGCGTGCTACTGATATTAAAATCAACAAACCGACTTTTTGCGTGAATACTCACCTAGCAACACTGCACTATTTCAGTTTATTAATGATTGATGCGCCAAAAGCGCAAGAATTTGCAACGTTAGTGTACAACGGCTATTGGCTGCATAACCAAGATATATCTAACCAAGCAATATTATGGGAATACTTAAAACAAATAGGCCAAGATCATCTTGAAGTGGATGTGCTAGCGATCGAGCGTTTTCGAAAAGATCAACACTTTTGGATAAACGGAGATATGGATAAACGTATCCCTGCCATGCGTAGCGTTAATAGCGACTTATTATTGGGCTTGCACGATATAGCAACCATTACCGCTTATATTCAAGGAGATCAACAGTATTTTCCAACACGTGGTGAGGCTTGTACCTATGCTCAACAACAAACCATCGCTTTAATCGATCTCGTTGAACTAAATAGCATTTTCGCCAGCTTAAGTAGTGATTATCAAGTAAGCAATTATAATAGTGTGCAGGATTTATTTGCAGATGAGCAACGACATGATATCAGCACGATTTTAATTAAAATTAATGCCAACTCCACCGCTGACTGGCGACCATTATCGCTATTAAAGCAAAGTCCGCTGTTTAATCAGTATCTACCAGTGATGGCGATTGTCGATAAAAATAGTAACTTAATGACCAAACAAGGTTTTTTATTAGGCGCTATTGATGTATTAGCTCTTGAGACGGTTAATGAGAGCATTTTACCTTGTATCAATAACCGGATATCAAATTATAGAACGTTAAATACTCTGGCAAATTACGCGCTTGTGGATGGCTTAACTGGTGTATTAAACAAACGTGCCATGATGGATGTATTGCAAAGAAATTGGCGAAAATCTTGTCGTAATAAAACGCAAATTTCCATCATTTTACTAGATGTTGATGATTTCAAACCTTATAACGATATATACGGCCACTTAGAAGGAGATAATTGTCTTAAGCATCTTGCTGCAATCTTTACCGGCCAATTAAATAGGCCTGATGATATTGTCAGCCGATTTGGCGGCGAAGAGTTTTGCTTAGTCTTGCCCGAAACAGGTAGTGAGGGCGCTAAAGTCGTTATTAAACATATCCAAGCAGCACTTAAAACTAATAGTATTGAACACCGAGGCTCAACCGTTGCGAATAGCCAGCATGTAACCGTTAGTTTTGGAGTGGTAAGCGCTGTTGCCAATGCCGATGGCAATGTTATACAAATGCTAGAACTTGCTGATAAGGCACTCTATCAAGCTAAACGTAACGGCAAGAATACTGCCTCTTTTGCTTAGCGTTGAGCGTAGAATATTCCTTTTGAGATGTTCTACTATCCCCTCTTAATCACCCCTTACTCCCCTTTTGTAGCACTTGTCTATTTTGCAAGCATATTACGGCCGTAGATCACACATCTGAATCTAGCTCTTATTTAAATCATTAGTTTAGTTGTTACTCACAATAGCCACTTGACGTTAACGTCAACTATTTGTCATTTAACCTTTACGTTAACGTCAACTTGCAATATATTAGATGCTCGTTCAATAAAGATGCTTTTAACATGACTGAACAAACCAGCTACAGCATTAGCGAATTAGCCGCTGAATTTGACTTAACCACGCGCAGCATTCGCTTTTATGAAGATCATGAATTACTTAAGCCTACAAGGCGCGGCCAAACACGTATTTACTCACGCCAGGATAGAGTGCAGCTAAAGCTTATTTTACGCGGTAAGCGTCTAGGCTTTTCACTACTTGAAATTAAAGAACTGTTTGATTTATGGGATACCACTAAGGGCGGTACTCAAAAACAGTTATTACTACTACAAGCTAAGATTTCAGAGCGGCGTATTGTGCTTGAACAACAGCAACAAGATATCAATATGTTGCAACTTGAGCTCGACAATGCGCAAAAACGTTGTGAAGACGGCCTACAAGAATTTGATTAACTTGCATAACTAAATAGCCAATTTAAAAAATAAAAGTAGTGAATAGCTGCTCCATAGCAGCCCTATTTGGATAAACTTACTCAATATATGGAGATACACTAATGATTGCCCAATATAGCCAAATGAATTTCGGATTAGGTGAAACAATTGAAATGTTGCGTGAGCAAGTTAATAGCTTTGCAGCAAAAGAAATTGCTCCTAGAGCCGCGCAGATAGATGCCGATAATGAGTTTCCTAAAGATTTATGGAAAAAATTTGGCGATATGGGGCTATTAGGTATCACCGCAGATGAAGAGCACGGCGGCGTTGGCATGGGCTATTTAGCACATGTTATCGCGATGGAAGAAATCAGCCGTGCTAGCGCATCGGTCGGTCTTTCATACGGTGCGCACTCTAACCTTTGTGTTAATCAAATCAACCGTAACGGCACTGCCGCACAAAAAGCGCAGTACTTACCTAAGCTAATTAGTGGCGATCACGTTGGCGCATTAGCAATGAGTGAACCAAACTCAGGCTCAGACGTTGTGTCAATGAAACTGAATGCTCGCGATAACGGTGATCATTACTTGCTCAACGGCAATAAAATGTGGATCACTAATGGCCCTGATGCCGACACTTATGTGATTTATGCTAAAACTGATATAACAGCCGGCCCTAAAGGCATTACCGCTTTCATTGTAGAGCGTGATTTTCCAGGTTTTAGCCGCCAACAAAAGCTCGATAAATTGGGCATGCGCGGCTCTAATACTTGCGAGCTAGTATTCCAAGATTGCCCAGTACCTAAAGAGAATATATTAGGCGAGCTAAACCGCGGTGTTGCAGTCTTAATGAGCGGTCTAGATTACGAGCGTTTAGTTTTGTCGGGCGGACCATTAGGCATCATGCAAGCGGCAATGGATATCTCTGTTCCCTACATTCGTGATCGCCAGCAATTTGGTAAAGCAATTGGTGAATTCCAATTAGTACAAGGTAAAATTGCCGATATGTACACGCTGATGAACGCCTCTAAATCTTATACTTATTTATGTGCACTAGCGGCAGAGCGTGGTGAAATTAGCCGTAAAGATGCCGCCGGTTGTATTCTATATACCGCTGAAATGGCTACTAAAATCTCATTAGATGCTATTCAGTTATTAGGTGGCAACGGTTATACCAATGAATTCCCTACCGGTAGATTACTACGTGATGCAAAACTATATGAGATCGGTGCGGGTACATCTGAAATTAGACGTATGTTGATCGGTCGTGAATTATTCTTGAATAACTGATTTAAAATCAAAACACTTACAGTAACTATTAAATGTAGTTTATTATTGGAAATATTCAGATGCCAACATTACAAACAAACATAAATACGAAGTCAGCTGATTACTTACAGCGCTTTCAAGATATGCAAACTGCGGTGGATGACTTACACGATAAAGTTGCCACGGTAACTAATGGCGGTGGCGAAAGTTATCGCGCGCGTCACATTGCTAAAGGCAAGTTACTGCCAAGAGCAAGAGTTGATGCATTGTTAGATCCAGGTACTGCTTTTTTAGAGCTATCACAATTAGCCGCTTTTGAAGTTTATACAGACAATATCCCTTGCGCTGGCATCATCACCGGTATTGGCCAAGTTAGTGGCGTGAAGTGCATGATTATCGCCAACGACGCAACGGTTAAAGGCGGTACTTACTTTCCTTTAACCGTGAAAAAACACTTACGTGCTCAAGATATCGCTGAGCAAAATCACTTACCTTGTATCTACTTAGTTGATTCAGGTGGCGCTAACCTGCCCCAACAAGATCAAGTATTCCCTGATCGCGATCATTTCGGGCGTATCTTTTACAACCAAGCGCGTATGTCAGCCAAAGGCATTGCGCAGATTGCGGTGGTAATGGGCCTTTGTACTGCAGGCGGCGCTTATGTTCCAGCCATGGCTGATGAATCAATCATCGTAAAAGAGCAAGGCACTATCTTTTTAGCCGGCCCGCCGCTGGTTAAAGCAGCCACCGGTGAAATTGTTAGCGCTGAAGATTTAGGCGGTGCAGATGTGCATTGTAAAATTTCAGGTGTAGCCGATTACATGGCACAAAACGATCATCACGCACTGCAAATTGCCCGTGATTGTATCGCTAGTGCAAATGCCAACCAGCACAACCCCCAAACACAACCAACACGTGAGCCGTTATATGATGCCAACGAGCTTTATGGCGTTGTGGGTACCGATTTGCGCAAGCCATTTGATGTGCGTGAAGTCATAGCCCGTATTGTCGATGGTTCTGATTTTGATGAGTTTAAAAAGCATTATGGCACCACTTTAGTCACAGGTTTTGCGCATATTCATGGTAATCCTATCGGCATCGTTGCCAATAATGGCGTGTTATTTAGTGAATCTTCATTAAAAGGCGCGCACTTTATTCAACTGTGTTGTCAGCGCAAAATCCCATTATTGTTTTTACAAAACATTACCGGCTTTATGGTTGGCCAAAAATATGAATCTGAAGGAATAGCCAAACACGGCGCCAAACTTGTTAATGCGGTTGCTTGCGCACAAGTGCCTAAACTAACCATTTTAATTGGTGGTTCTTTCGGCGCCGGTAACTACGGCATGTGTGGTCGCGCTTACAATCCTAATTTCTTGTGGATGTGGCCAAACGCGCGTATTTCAGTAATGGGTGGAGAGCAAGCAGCAGGTGTTATGGCAACGGTTACCCGCGATGGTAAAGAGCGCAGAGGCGAAAGCTGGTCAGCTGATGAAGAACATGCTTTCAAACAGCCTATCATCGAAACATATGAGCACCAAGGTCACCCTTATTATGCTTCGGCTAGGTTGTGGGATGATGGCGTTATTGATCCGCTACAAACGCGTGAAGTAATTGCTTTAGGTTTAGCGGCTGCTTTAAACAAGCCTATTGAAGAAACACAATTTGGCATCTTTAGAATGTAATTGCTTAGATCTATTACTCATTAAATACTAGTCAATTACTAGGTCAAATATCATGAATCAAGAAAAAGTCATTTTAGAGATTAACGATGCAGGGCTAGCGACGCTAACGCTGAATCGTGCGCAATTAAGAAACGCGTTTGATGATGAGATGATTCAATCACTTATCAATTATTTAGCGCAAATAAAAAGCAATCCTGCGGTAAAAATATTACTGTTAAAAGCTGAAGGTAAACACTTCTCAGCCGGTGCAGATTTGAACTGGATGGCGCGCATGGCGCAAAACAGCAGCGAGCAGAACTTTGCTGATGCTCAGCAACTAGCTAAGTTAATGTCAGATCTCAATCACTTACCTATCCCAACAGTCGCGGTTATTCAAGGTGCGGCTTATGGCGGTGCAGTTGGCTTAGCCGCCTGCTGCGACATGGTTTTCGCTACTGCCAGCACTAACTTTTGCCTCAGTGAAGTGAAGCTTGGTTTGATCCCTGCGGCGATTAGCCCGTATGTGATTAGAGCGATAGGCGAGCGCCAAGCGCGTCGCTATTTTATTAGCGCTGAAATCATCCCAGCACAGCAAGCACAGGCGTTGGGCTTAGTGCATGAAGTGGCGCAAGATGTAGAGCAAATGCAGCACTTAAGCCAGCAGTGGTTAGACAACACGCTTAACAACGGCCCTAAAGCGATGCAAGCGGCAAAAAAACTCGCACTTGAGGTAAGTTTGCAGCCCATGGATAAACGCTTGAGTGATGATACAGCCAAGCGCATTGCTGATATAAGAGCCACGGATGAAGCGATTGAAGGGCTTAGCGCCTTTTTAGAAAAGCGTAAAGCGCAGTGGTCTTAAAGTAAAGTGGTCGTAAAACACAGTTGCCTTAAAGCACAGTGCCCACACGCGTAATCGTGAGCCGTCGCTTTTTTTAGTTTTAAACGTGCTATTTGCGCTTTAAAACTGCCAAAGAAATTTAAGGTTGTTCTTTCAAAGAACAGCCCACCAGATTAGGTAGTCAATATGTTTAGTCGAATTTTAATAGCAAATCGCGGTGAAATCGCTTGTCGAATCATCCAAACAGCCCAGCAATTAGGCATTCACTGTATCGCTGTCTACTCAGAAGCCGATGCCAATTCACAACACGTAAAACTGGCTGATGAAGCACATTTGTTAGGCCCAGCACAAAGCAGTGAAAGCTATCTTAAAGTAGATACTATTTTACAAATCGCCCAAAAGACCGGTGCCCAAGCGATTCATCCAGGTTATGGTTTTCTCTCTGAAAACGCAGAGTTTGCTATTGCATGCCAGCAACATGATATTGCCTTTATCGGCCCCCCTGCTGCTGCTATCTCGGCGATGGGTTCTAAATCAGCAGCTAAAGAGATTATGTCTAAAGCTGATGTGCCATTAGTACCAGGTTATCACGGCGATGACCAAGATCCTGAACTACTCAAAGCAGAAGCGGTAAAATGTGGTTTCCCACTGTTACTTAAGGCCGTTGCTGGTGGTGGCGGTAAAGGGATGCGCGTGGTTGAATCGATAGATCAATTCGATCAAGCATTATTAGCGGCGCAGCGTGAAGCGAAAAACGCCTTTGGTAACAGCGTCATGTTGCTTGAGCGTTATATGTCTAAAACTCGTCATATTGAAGTGCAAGTATTTTGCGATAGTTTAGGCAATGGTATTTACCTTTCGCAACGTGATTGTTCTATTCAGCGCAGACACCAAAAAATTGTTGAAGAAGCCCCTGCTCCCGGCATCAGCGAAGATGTAGTAAAAGCCATGGGTGAAGCTGCCTTAAACGCTGCTAAGGCGATCAATTATGTCGGCGCTGGGACCGTTGAATTTTTGTTCAATGAAGACAACAGTTTTTACTTCATGGAAATGAATACCCGTTTACAAGTTGAGCATCCTGTCACTGAAATGGTCACCAACGTCGATCTTGTAAAATGGCAACTGAGCATTGCTTATGGCGAAGCGCTACCGATCACTCAATCTCAAGTGACCGTTAGCGGCCATGCTATTGAATGTCGTATTTATGCTGAAGATCCAAACAACAGTTTCTTACCTGCCACGGGTACTTTAGAGTACTTAAGAATTCCGCTACAAAGCGATACAATTCGTGTTGATACCGGCGTTATCGAAGCGGATGAAGTAAGCGTTTATTACGATCCAATGATTTCCAAGCTAATTGTTTGGGGCGAAGATCGTGCACAAGCGGTGAATAAAATGAGCAAGGCGTTGCTAGATTATCGTATTGTTGGAGTGAAAAATAACATTCCATTTTTACATAAAGT
>JBALXS010000004.1:0-115658 GCA_036960485.1 Oceanospirillaceae bacterium | reverse complement strand
TATGACGTTTAATGCTGAATTAATGGATAACGGTGAGACAAGGCTTAGATTCGCATCTGCAGATGCAAGCGTATACATAAGAACGATCGCTGGTGAGCATGGTTCTTGGCAGAATAGCCACTACCACAAAACACTGCAAGAAACGTACATAGTTCAAGAGGGTTGGATAGCTGTAGCAGAGATAATTAATGAAAAAATGCACCTTCGGATCGAAAGACAAAATAGTGTTTTTACTTCACAGCCTAATATCCCGCATAACCTATACCTACCATCTGGTGCAGTGATACACACTGTAAAACATGGAAGGGTGACGCCAGGTGACTGGTATTCTAGTCAAGCGCTTGATGAGCTGACAAAAAAATTAAGTGAAAAAATGATCATATCTATTAGTAAAGAGGCTTAATAAGAAACTGCACGTGAATATTTTACGCTGCACGTGCTACAGCATCGTATACGTTTTTCGTTAATTCTCTTTCTAAAGCGGTCGCTTTGTATTAACCCTCACATCAACCTATCAACTTCGCAGCCTGAACCAAGCCCTCTGTTATTAAGATCTCTGTCATTTAGCTCCCTGTCATTAGGCCCTGTATTAAATCGTCTGTCATTAAATCGTCATAAAAATGACTTAGCATAAAAGTAGATTCTTAATAGGCAGAAAGCGCGATTATGAAGCAACAGCGATTTTTAGAAAAAGAACTCAGTTGGCTCTCGTTCAATCACCGTGTCTTGCAAGAGGCCCAAGATAGCCGAGTGCCTTTGCTAGAAAGGTTAAGGTTCTTAGGGATTTACTCTAGCAATATGGATGAATTTTACCGCGTTCGGGTCGCTAATATTCGCCGCAATGTGCTGCTGTCTAACAATAAAAAAGATAAACACACTGCGCTGACACTCTTTGATGATATTCAACACAAGGTGATTGCGTTACAAACAGAGTTTGACGCAACTTATAGTGAGTTGCTGCTGCGCTTAAGTGAAAATGATATACAGTTGATTAACGAAACGCAGCTGTGTGAGGCGCATAGTAAATGGCTGAATCAATATTATAAAGAAAAGCTAAGGCGTCATATTTTTCCGCTTATCCTCACCGATGAAATTAAACTTGCCGATCATATAAATGATGATGAAACTTATTTGATGGTTTCAATGCGCAGTGCTGATGATTACCAGTATGCGCTGGTGGCTGTCCCCAGCAGCAATGTTCCCCGTTTCGTGCAGCTTCCAGATAAAAAAGACAGCAACATCAAACAAGTTATATTGCTTGATAACATTATTCGGCACTGCTTAACGCAGATATTTTCTGGCTTTTTTGAGTTTAATATTATTCATGCCTATTCAATGAAATTTACTCGCGATGCGGAATTTGAACTCACTAATGAAATTAGCCAAAGCTTATTCGAACGTATGTCTAGTGGTTTACGACAGCGCTTAAATGCAGAGCCGGTGCGCTTGGTTTACGATAAGAAAATGCCCAAAGAGATGTTGATTATTTTAAAGCAGCACTTAGGTATTGTCAGTGATAAAGGGTTAATCGCAGGTGGGCGTTATCATAGCTTTAAAGATTTTATTGAGTTTCCCAATGTTGGCGATAAATCGTTAGAATTCGAAAAACTTGCTTCATTTGAACAATCGCATTTCAGTACTTTTGATAATGCTTTTAATGCGATAAAGCGGCGCGATATTTTGCTTTACTATCCATATCATAAGTTCTCGCATTTTACCGAGCTTTTACGACAATCAGCTTACGATCCCAAGGTGAATAAAATTCAGATCTGCTTATATCGTGTCGCCAAAAAATCACGGGTGATATCGGCTTTAATAGAAGCGGTTAAAAATGGTAAGGAAGTTGAAGTAAACATTGAGTTGCATGCTCGCTTTGATGAACAGGCGAATATGGTGTGGGCCGAGAAGCTAACCAATGCCGGAGCAGCAGTGAGTTATGGTATTCCCAATTTAAAAGTGCACGCCAAAATATGTTTAGTTACGCGACAAGAGCAAGATGGATTACAAGCGTACGCACACATTGGCAGCGGCAATTTTAATGAGAAAAACGCCAAGATATACACGGATTTCAGTTTATTTAGTTGCGATAAAAAAATTACTAATGAAGTGGCGCAAGTGTTTGAATTTTTAAAGCGTCCTTATATCAAATTCCAGTTTAATCATTTAATTGTATCGCCGATTAATTCTCGTAGCTGTTTGAACATGCTGATTAATAGCGAAATCATAGCCGCGCAGCAAGGTAAAAAAAGCGGTATTATATTAAAAGTAAATAATTTAGTAGATCAGCACTTAATTGAACAGCTTTATAAAGCAAGTAATGCTGGAGTGGTTATTAAATTAATCGTGCGCGGCATATGCTCGCTAATTACTGGTCTTGCAGGCATGAGTGAAAATATAATGGCCATCAGCATTGTCGATAGGTATTTAGAGCATCCGAGAGTGGCTGTATTTGAAAATGCAGGGCAGGCCAAAGTGTATCTCTCGTCAGCAGACTGGATGACCCGCAATATTGATAACAGAGTTGAAGTGGGCTGCCCTATTTATTGCCCGCACGTTAAAAAAACCATCTTAGATATCCTCGCAATTCAGCTAAGTGATAACACGAAAGCGAGAGTGCTTGATACTGCACAAAGTAATCAATACAAAACTCCCAGAAAAAATATTTTAGTGCGCTCACAAGTAGCAATTTATCATTATTTGAAACAGCAGCAGTTAGCATATTTACCTTTATCGATGACAGCGCAAACCCACTTGTCAGTGGGTCAAATAGAAGTTGCTCTTGATACATCTTTCAATACATCTCCCGATACTGCGCTGGTTAATAGCCTGCAAGCTGATCTACATAACTATGCACAACTTGAACCACACGAAAACGAATTAGAGGCACTTTTATGAATCAAACTAAATATCTGGTGGCTGTGGATTTAGGCTCAAACAGCTTCCATTTGGTGATTGCTAGAGAGCAAGCTGGCTGCATTAAAATTGTACACAGCCAAAAGCAGCGAGTCTCATTAGTTAAAGGTTTAAACAGTGCCAATTTATTGAGCCAAGAAGCGATAGATAGAGGCATAGAATGCTTAAAAGAATTTCGCAATAGCTTCTCTCATTTATCCGCTTTTTCGGTGCGCATTGTGGCTACACATGCTTTGCGTAGTGCTGTTAATAACGATGTTTTTTTGCAAGCAGCACTAAAAGTATTCCCTTATCCGATTGAAATAATCAGTGGCGAAGCTGAGGCAGCACTTATTTATCAAGGCGTCGCTTATACACAGCCGATTGAAGATCAAACGTTAATTATTGATATTGGCGGTGGCAGTACCGAAGTTATTATTGGTAAGCAATTTAAGCCTCAACTGATTAATAGCTTAGCTATTGGCTCAGGTAGTTTTAGTACTAAATTTTTTGCTGATGGCATTATCAGTGCAGAAAAAATGCGCGATGCACAAAACTATGCAACTAACCTTATAAAGCCCATGGCAGATCAATATCATCGCTTAGGCTGGGGAACTACGCTTGGCTCATCAGGATCAATGAAAGCGATTAGTTTGAGTATTCATGAGCTTTATCAACAATCAGAGATTACTCAGGAATACCTTTATCGATTTAAAAAGCAGCTAATTGTTTGGGGGCATTGCGATAACATTCCTTTACAAAGCATCGATAGAAAGCGTTTGCCGTTAATCGCCGCAGCAGTGGCTATATTGAGTAGTTTTTTTGCCGCCTTTAAACTAGGCCAACTAGCCTATAGTGCAGGCGCGCTTCGTGAAGGTGTGTTGTATAGTTTGAGCGATACAAGGCCAGATATAGATGCACACCAGCGTACTATCAATAGCTTATGCCGCTTACACTTTATTGATCGTGCCTTTAGCCAAAGAGTGTTGCGTCAGCTACAAGTGTTTAACGAACAGCTGGCGAAATACTCACAATCGCTATCGATTGATGGTTTAAAAAATCTAAGCTGGGCGGCTTATTTACATGAAATTGGCATCACTATAAATACCAAAAAGCATCAAAAGCACGGCAAATATATTATTGAGCACGCCGATATGCCAGGTTTCACTACAATACAGCAACAAGTTTTAGCGCTGCTGGTGAGTAACCATAAAGGGAAAGTTCACATCCCTCAATTGGCCAGTTCAATAGATGAAATAGAACTGTGCAAAATGATACAAATTCTGCGTTTAGCCGTTTTACTCGCCAGAGGGCAGTCTAATATGGAGCCTGCAAGTGTCGGTATCCACTATCAAGATGAAATTTTGTTTTTAAAAATAGATTCCACAGTGCTGCAACAGTCAGAACTAATGGTAAAGCTTGAAAATGAAATAAGCCAAACAGCAAAAGCGGGCTTATGTTTGCGCTTGATTGCCGGCTAAAATATTGAAAACAATAGTTAGTCCCCATCCTGAAGCAGGTCGTAGCGAGGTTGACCCAATGGCTCAATATGGGTAATACTAGGTGTCAGTGTTTGGTTGTTTCAATTATCTACATCTAGTGATGATCAGATCGAGCTAATGAAGCAGCCGCTGTAAACACTTGTTTCTGGATGGAAACTAGTTAATACATAATTAAGAAATAGTTGAATTATGAGTTAAGGTAAGGTTAACTATGAAGGATCAGTAATAGCTATTAATTTTACCCATATGTGTTGTATGTATTGATCAATAGTGTGGGATATACTGAGTTATTTAGCTTTAGCATGCTAAACATTGTATGAATAAACTAATGTGAATTTTATATTGAGGTCTTAGCATAACTCGAAAAATTGTATTCTTTTCAAAAAATGATTTAAATAAAATCAATGCTAATGCTGATGCTGATGATTGCGCAGAAACAGATCTTATGCTGAGGTCATATATCATTAATAATACATTCATCAAATGTAAAGCATAATCTGTGTTTTTGATTTTACAATAAAGATAATAATAATTTAAATTATACGACAAGTGGCAGGGTACTATGATAAATAAATCAACTTGTTTGTCCACACATCCACATCCCGCCCTAGATTTGAGCAAGTGGCAAAATACAGTAAATTTAATAGCTGATTTGTTTGGCTCGGTTTGCGGTGCGGTGGTACAGCTTAGAAATCAAGAATTCAATGTAGTCGCAACAAGCGATAGCACGGATAATTTTTTAAAACGTGACTCTAACTGGAGCTGGGAAGCGCAAACTTTTTGCCGATCAGTAGTAAAGTACGATCGTAAAATATATGAATCTGATCCTTTGCAGAACCTACATTGGTGCAATGCTGATGCTGTTAAGTCGGGGCCCGTCCGCTCTTATTTAGGAATCCCAGTACATTGGCCAAATAAGGAAATCTTTGGCACCATTTGTGTTATAGATACTAAGGCTACCGGTTACAGCTCTAATTTAGAGCGATTGCTCGCTCAGCTGGCTGTGCTGATAGAAGCTGATTTACAACATCTAATTGATTATGAAAAAATTAAAGACTTAGCACTTAAAGATGATTTGACAGGTATTTATAATCGCCGCGGCTTTATTACTTTAGTGGAACAGTATTTAAAAACCGCTGCATTAATGCAGCATAATACCGCGCTAGTGTTTTTAGATATTGATAACTTGAAGCTGATCAATGATAGCTTCGGACACAGAGCAGGAGATAAGCTAATAACAGCCCTTGCTGAAGGTATTACTGAGCACTGTCGTGAAACTGATTTATATTCGCGCTTAGGGGGAGACGAATTTGTTATGTACTTTCAAAATACCTCCCACCAAGTTATTACTCTTATAATTGATAAAATCACCAGCAGTTTTCAAAAATCGATTCACAGTATCGATCCAACTAATAGCTGCACAGCAGGGTTTAGCTTTGGTGTGAAAATGTATGCTGTGGGCGAGAAATCGAGTTTAATAGAGAGGTTCGAGCAAACTGATCAGGTGATGTATGCCCATAAAACACTTAAAAAATCAGGTGAAGTGGTTTGAGTTGGCTTAGCCTGTGAAAGTTGTGTTGTAGAGCTTAGCGGGTGTAGTCAAATCGTTGGCTACCAGAAATGAGCTTATATTTAGCCAAGTAAAAATATTTACACTAAGCATTGCGACCATGCTTATGATTGGGCGAACAGCTTTTTAATCTACAAAATTTGATTTAAAGCGAGCTAAACTACCATAGTTATGATTATCAAGGGCTGCTAGTGCAGTCGTTCGGTTACGCTCTTTTAAAGCCTTGATAATAATATCGTGCTCAGCAATATTAATCGATAAATCTGGAACGCCTTTATGATACATACGTCTGCCGATTTGCGGGCCGTAGCCTAATTTATCATAAGCTTCTACTAGCGGAGTACTGCTAGTAAGGCTAACTAACGCGAGGTGAAAAGCATCGTTTAATTTAATAAACTGACTAAATACTTTGCTGGTATCTGAGCTATCAATTTCTCGAATGCGGTTGTTGATGTCTTCAAGTTTGGCCACGAACTTATCATTAATGTTATCAAAGGCAATATGCATTGCGCCGTATTCCATCGACAAACGAGCAGCAAAAAGCTGATCATAATCGCTGGTAGTGGGGGCGCTAATAACTTGGTAGCCCTTGTTAGCAACATACTTAACCATGCCTTGGGCATATAATCTAGCTAGCGCTTCCCTAACAGGGATTAAGCTAATATCCAATTCTTTGGCAATTCTATCAATAACAATGCGCTCGCCTTCTGCAATTTTCCCAGAAAGGATTTTACGCAGTAATTTTTGATACGCTTTGTCGGCTAAGCTTTGTTTTTTTATAGCGATCATTTACCCTACCTCATTCAACAGTTTGCCAGAATAGAGGATGTTAACTTCTTTGGATAGTTTTTTCTAATCTTAGCAATAAGCTGTTTGATTTACACTGTTGGCTATATATAACTGTGTTAGCAATTTTAGCCTCGTAAATGCCGCTATATACTTTATTTTGCCCGTAAATCAGCAACTGCGAACTTATCTAGGTTGCATTTGAGTAGTAAAATAGCTTTTAAGGGCCATCAGCCAAGGCTCGTTTTCAATATTAATTGAACATCAGTTCGGTAGACTGCTAAGGTAGATTTGGTAAATAATTGCTATGTTTTTGCGAAGGAAGTGAGCTGTACGGTGTAAATGAGTTATCGATTTGAAGAGGTGCTAATTGCTATTAAAACCTCTTATCGATGAGTTATCCAGCGATCATTACAGTAGGGCAGCCTAAAATAATAGTGCCGCCATGAGCGGTACTGTCGCCCATGCATGCAGCAGGTTTTCCGCCAATTAATACCGTAGCGCTGCCTTTGATGATGCTATCGGGTGGGCCGACACAAACACACATATCGCCTAAGCCAGCAGCGGGCATTTTACCTATTAAAACGCGTGGTCCGGAACATAGCAACTACACAATCGATTGGTAGCTTGTTGCGCTAAGGATAAACTAAGGGTTAACAATATTACTAGAAGGGTATGAAAGCCCTGGGGCAATACACAGGTGAAATTAGGTGTACTCAATAGAAAAGTAGAAACACCATAGCTTTTAAAGACACTCTATATATGAGGCAATCAATACGGCTACTTCAGCGGCTTTATCAGACTAATACTGCAGCTGATTACTTTTCAGTAACCAAGTAGTATAAGTATTTAATTTTTAAATCGGCTGCCCTTCACCATTGATTGCTTCAGTTCTGTTGCGACCATTGTTCTTAGCTGTATATAGCGCTAGGTCAGCTCTAGCTAATGCTAGCGAAGGGTCTTCTTGTTTATTTATAGTAGTGATACCAAGACTTACTGTTACTGAATAACTATTTGCAAGCAATCTCTTTTCGATAGTGACCCGCAGTTCTTCTCCAAGTTTAATCATAGAGTCAAGATTTGTGTCATAAGCTATGAGAATAAATTCTTCTCCGCCCCATCTACATACAGTATCAGTGCTTCGAGTTGACTCGTCCATTACACTGGCAGTCAATTTTATTACATCATCACCAATAGCATGTCCATAAACATCGTTTATACGTTTAAAATGATCTATATCTATATAGGCAATACTAAGGGGTATATTAAGTTTAAAAGAATTCTTTATATTCGCTATTAAAATTTGCATCCCACTGCGACGATTGTGAAGCCCTGTTAGGGAATCATGAGAAGCTAGCTTTTGTAGTTGAGACTCATATAGCTTTTGATCAGTGATATCGTTAACTAATCCAACCAGTCTAAGCGGATTCCCTGCATCATCTCGCTTACATACTTTCCCTTTGTCTTTTACCCAAATGTAGTGGCCATTCCTGTTGCGTAAACGATATTCCGCTTCATACCTTTGTCGTTTGCCTGCTAAGTGTTCTTCCATTTTAGTTAGCACCATAGAGGTATCATCGGGATGCAAATTATCTTTCCAGGTATTTAAATCATTACCCATTTCATCAGGCCCATAACCCAAAAGCCTTTTTAGTTGATCGCTAAATATTACTGTCGAAGTTTGAACATCCCAATCCCAGAAGCCATCACTAGATTCTTGTAGCGCAAATAGCATGCCTTCTTGGGATTCATTGATACTTTTTAGAAGGTCTGTTCGCTTTCTAATATCTCTGGCGACAGATAAAAAGTAAAGTTTTTGATTGAAATAAAAGTGCGTAGTGTAAACTTCTACCTCTATTTCATATCCCTGTTTATGTAAATGGCGCCCGAGAAACCTAAAGCAATGATCAGCAGATACAGCTTTGGCAATATCATCCCATTGTGGAAGGCCGTGTATATCTTTTTGTAAACTAAGCACGCTGTGATTTAAAATTTCCTCTGGCTCCATTCCTAGCATTGTAGAAGCTTGCTTGTTACCCCAAATAATATTTGAAGTTTTAGGATCTAGTAAGTAGACAGCATCAAACATATTATCAAATAAAATTTGCAGTGATGGAATGTTATTAAGAGGTAGCATTTATACTTTACTTCCTAGATGTTAGTTTCAATTATAACATGCTTGTAGTGGAGCCCAATTCTCCAGGACAAGCGTATAAATATTTTATAGAAGAACTCTAACAGTGTTTGATTAATAACAACTAGACAGAATTTCGCTTAGCTATTGAAAAATAATATTTCCCAGGTGTTTTTTAGCCATTTCTATAATAGCTCCGCAAAGTGCTATGTCATTACTAGTTTCAGATATACCCTGTACAAAAGATTTGTCGATTTTAATATAATCAACATTAAACTCTTTATAAGATGATCCCAAAAATAGCTCTTTGCAGTATTAATGATCATAGAATTTATAGCAGCCTTTTTTCTGCGCTTTTACCTGGTACATCGCAGTATCAGATTTTTTCATCAAATCGCTAGCATTCAAACTACCATCTGTAGTTGTGGCAATCCCCGCAGACATACTTATGCTTAAGTTATGCCCTTGGATATTAAAGGGATGGCTGATAATTTTAATTATTTTTGCTGCCACATTTTTTGCCATATCATGACTGTGGAGACCTTCTAAAATAATAGCAAATTCATCCCCGCCAATACGCGCTAATGTATCGTTTTTTCTGACAACGCTTTTTAAACGCGCAGCTACTTCGATTATTAACGCATCTCCCACTGGATGCCCATGAGTGTCATTCACAATTTTAAAGTTATCGAGGTCTAACATCAAAAAAGCAATTTCAGTATGAGTGCGATTAGCGCGCGAAAATGCCTGCTCCAATTCATTAACCATATAATATCGATTATTTAAGCCTGTTAGGCTATCCGTAACCGCTAGGTTTTCTAGCTCTCTTTTAATATTATTACGATCTGTTACATCAAGCATAACGCCGACTAGGCCATCTATTCCGGCTAATTTGGCATTGAATATAGCTTTGTGAAAAATCACATCATGTAATGAACCATCAGCGTACTTTACTTGCGCTTCATATATTTGCGGGGATGTGTCTTCTAACAGTGCTTTATCAGCAGCGGCGTATATTGTGGCTAATTCTAAATCCAGTAGATCAAACACTGTTTTTCCTATCAGCTGGGATTTGGATAAACCGGTAAACTCTTCAAACGCATCATTACAACCTAGGTAGCAGCCCTGGGAGTCTTTATAAAAAATTGGCGCTGGTACTGCATTAATAACAGCTTGCAAAAGGTGCTCTTGTTTAACTAGTGATTCAGTTGGCATCTTAAGGGCCTCTAAATTCAGAAAGATCATCGGTGTGAAATGTTATTGGCGCATAACTACTTCACTGCTAAAACTATTGCAGTTCATCCGTGAATTGTTTCTTCCCGTGCAGTTCATGTAAATGTCTTAGTTAACTTTACTCACAACTCTGCTTTGAGGCATCAATATAATTTATTCAAGAGGCATACTCTTTTCACTATGCTGCGGCTACCTTGTCTTATTATAGCTCGTTACGATATACAGAGATGTTACTTTAATAAAACAATCGTTTTTAAAATAGTATCGCTTGATACATCGGCTTATTATTTTGGTTCAACTTAACTAAAAAAACTATTTATATAGAGTTCTTGTTAACACTGTCATATTTTAAACTAAAAGCTTATTTACATACTCTTGTTGGTATTTATCTAGCTCTCTTAAATATTTACTTTTGAGCTCTTTATCATAAATTTTTAATAAATCACCAGAAGATACCGGTTTAGAATAATAAAAGCCTTGTGCAATTTCGATTCCTATACTCATAAGCTTGTTACTAATATCTAATGACTCCACCCCTTCAGCAATCACAGTCCAACGCATATCCACTGCCATAGAGATCACACCTTTTACTATCGCTTCACTCTCTACGCTATAGAGAATATCTTGTATAAACGTTCTATCAATTTTCACTATACTGATAGGAATAGTTTTCATATAAGCTAAAGAGCTCATCCCTGTACCGAAGTCATCAATAGAACAAATAATGCCCATTTCTTTCAATTCATTAAGGCCACTAGATATCTCATTTATCCTAAGTGACGTTTCGCTTTCAAGCAATTCCAGCTCTAAGAAATCGGTTATCCAAGGCTTATTTAAAGCTAATTCCTTAAGCTTGCAAACAAAATTATTACTAGCAACATCAAGAGGAAAAACGTTAACCGATACTTTTATAAAGATGCCTGCTTCTTTCCATTCTTCTACTTGCTTAATAACTAAATGTATAAGGCTTAGGGTAAAGACATTAGAGATATGACTGCTAGGAACTAGATCAATAAACTTATCAGGACTTAATAATCCCTCACGAGGATGTTGCCATCTTACCAAACACTCAGCACCAATCATGGTGCCTGTTAAAAGGTCTATTTTTGGTTGGTAAAGAGTAATAAATTCACTATTTTCTATTGCTCTGGTTAATTCTGAACTATATGACAATCTCTTTTTTGCTTCAAATTCTATATCCTCACTATAAACAGCTATATTGTTAGGAGTTTTTCTAGCGTAACGAGCAGCAGACACTGCTTTATTGAGTTGTCCTTCATTATCTCCATTTGAAATCCCTAGCACTAAGTTAGGCTTAAACTCTATTCCACTAACATATATAGCAGTATCGAGTTCAGCTAGAATATCGTGAGCTAAATCGTAAGCATTGATTGATAACAAGCTGTCGCAGATTAAATAGAATCTACTATATTCATAGTGCCCAACAACATACTTTTTCTTTTCCAGTTTCTTTACTTTATCAGAAAATTTGGCTAATACTTCATCTCTTGAATTAGCGCCAAATGCTTCTTCAAAACGCGATAGATCTACCATATCAATGACAATAACATCCTTACCATCAAGTGATGTTTTTTGCTCTAGGAAGGTTAGGTTTTTTAATCCTGTACGTTTTTCAGTGTATGCCAATAACATTCTATCTTTGTTAACTGAATTGATGAACTTAGCCAAAATTACAGCTACATATACTGAAACCCATATACAAATCCAAAGTACAATTAATGATGTAATTAAAGATCTTTTAATATGTTGCGAAAGAGAGCGATCAAACATGTTTATTTTTTTTATGTACTGAATGTCGTATTTGTCATTAACGTGACGGAGCCCAATATATGTGTTTCCATTCATGTCATGAAAATATTTTTCTGACGCTAGGCTAAGGTCGAAATGGGGAGTTAATGAAACGCCCTCAAATTCAACTAGCTTTTTTAATTTGCTATTGCCAAATTCTTTGCCATTAGACAAATATAGGTATTGATCATTGCCTATATCAATATCAATACCTATATCTATATCTATTATTTTTTCGAAAAATAAAATGAAATCATGAGCATGCTTTAGCTCTAGCGCTTGAGCTGTTTTTTTAGCTGACAAATATCCTTCAATGACGAAAAATATTGAAATAAAGACAGTGATAATAATGAAGCAAGCTAATATTTTATTCCTGATTTTTAAATTAAAAGATTTAAGGCTACTCATTTTCATCATCCTTGCTACTAACTCCCACTAAGCTATACATAAAACACCAACATACAAAACTAGATATAATATTGATTACTCCAAAATAGAAACAAAATAAACTTAGCCAATATACAGGGACAATGTCAAAACCATAGCTGCTAAAAGCAATTAGAGAGCTTCCGAGTATGGTTCTGGCAATTCGGTCTGTTTTACTCATATTAGGTTTCATAAAATTTCCTTTAAATGTCATATGTTATTACTTGAAATTATTAGTGTTCGACCTAAAGTTGGTTGTTTTTTTATTCATTAAATTTACGCCAGCGGCAAGTATTGTTTTTTGAAGAATGTCGTTCCATTTTTAATAAATGGATATAAATTACTTATATGTATTTTGTTTTATGGCCGGATAGCAATGATCTAAATTATAAAGAATTCTAGGTTCTTACTTGCTATTGGTCTTTCTAGGATTAATAGCTTAATTTTAAACCATCTATCAAAAAATTCTTTACGTTAGGTCAATCAATTGACCTAAGAGCTTGAAAGGTGAGTAGATCCTGATAATACTTAAAGTACTAGGTTTCCAATATCTGTGCCGAGCCTGCAATCAACAGTAAACTAGTTCCTTTTATCAATGATGTAAAAGCTATGCAATATTAACTCTAAATTAACAATATATTATAATCATGCTGTTTTTAAAAGGTAAGGTATTTGGTTTGCATATGGATAAAAAAAATGTGAAAGTAGTTACTTAGTGATATAAATAAATTACTAAGTTCGGGCGACTAATATTTAAGCATTTTGTTAGCGCTTTAACCTATCGTATTATAAAGGGAGCAACTTTGAAAGTTTTGAATAAAAGCGCAGATCTTCCTGCGGTTAAACATGCTTTGACTAATACGGTAACTCGACAACTGGTAAAAGTAGAGAAGCTAACGAATGTTCTCTATGCCAGCGTCAATGAATTCTATACCAATGAAATAGATAAAAAGTATGTTGAATCCAGTCAATTAGATTCTAAAATACTACTACATTCCAAGCGTGACCCTAATAGTACTGCAGTACGCGAATTTACCTTATCCAAAGAAAAGCTCGATCATGTTGTAAAGCCTTTTCAAAAAAATAATCGTTTCATCTTAGATAAAATTATAAATAAATTAATTAATAAAAAAAACCCAAGAAGACATCTAGAAATAGTATTGGGTACCATTTTGCTTAATTACCCCATTGATAAAGCAGATGCGAAATTTCCTAAACGGGTCGAAATTAGCGAAACTTTACGTCCTATGTACCAAAGCGCGTTGGTTTCATTATTAATGGATAAGATACTCGCTGCTGGCTTTCAATTTAAAACACCCTATCTGGCACAGTTGTTAGCAGGCTATAGTGAATGGGATGTAGAACATAAAAATACAGCGTTAATACAGTTACAAAAATTATTTGTCGAGATTATTCATCTTAGAGAAATGGGTCTTCACTCACCTCAATCACAAGAAATTTTATCCCGTGCAGGGCAAAACAACCTACTTGATGAGCAAAACCGCCAAGAGTTGCACGTCCAGAGTAAATTAAACGCTAAAGAATTTCATCACTACGGTATTGGTGGTCTTGAGGTTCGTGCAGATTATACTGCTGCGCAAGAATTAGCCGCGCAGCGCATGAATGTTAGGGACGCAGATGGAAAATTGTATGAAGAAGCTGAAATTAAAAAATGGCAAGAAAGCCAAGCGCAAAATATTTCTAAGCTCGAGCATATAGCCGAGCACTTAGCCTACAAACAGCACACGGCCCGTTTTGCTTTCATTAAAGATGTGCTGGATCCGCAAAGCAAAAAGGGAGTAGAAGGAGTAGAGATAGAAGCGCTATTAAAAGTGTGCCAAGTATATTGTTCCTTTATTCTCTCGGTGAAAACCAACGTCGATCTAGAATTGCACATAAAAGCTTATGATATGATGCACAAGCAGGCCCAAGAAAAACTAATTGATGGCTACTTTACTGAGCAATTACTATTGATGATGGGCCGGTTTCCCATTGGCAGTGGTTTATATTTTACTGATTTACGCCGCAATAATAATGACTACGGCACTATTGATAAAGCGATAGTAATAGGTATTAACCCGGTATCAGTCGATGAGCCGATAGTGCGCAGAGTAACCACTAATTACAAATATCGAATTGGTTCAGATTATGGAACTGTAGCGCGTATTGCCAACCTTTATTTTCCTGAAGCTAGAAAGCCCAAGCGCTTTACAGAAAAGCTACAAATACGTTTTAAAACACAGTTCAGAACTGACAATGATGATGATGTTCTGTTTAGTTTTAGAGCAAACGATGCCTTTCGAACACTGTCTATCTCAGAAACTAAACTGTGGTAAACGCTACTGCTATGACTAATCATATTAAAGATAAGGATGTAGTTCTTAGAGTTTAAGATGCCATTGGTAACTCGTTAAACCTTCGCCCGAAATGGATCAATACTAATTTGTGACGCTTTATTAGCAATGATATCGGCCACTATCTTTCCTGTCCCGCAAGACATCGTCCAACCTAAATTGCCGTGGCCTACATTTAGATATAAATTTGCTATAGCTGATGTACCAAGTATAGGCAGTGATGTGGGTGTCATTGGCCGCAAGCCGGCCCAATATGTTGCTGCACTATAATCCGCGACATCTGGGAGTATTTCTTTAGCTAAGTTTAAAATAGATTGAAAATCTCGCTGGCGGTGACTAGTGTCAAACCCATCAAAAACAGCTGATGAAACGATGCGCAAACGGTCTCTAAAAACAGATAATGCCACTAACTTATCAGTATCATCAAAGCCCGACATTGGCACTGTTTGGGTGTTGAGTAACGGCGCGGTGATTGAAAACCCCTTGATAGGATAAACCGGTAATCCAATCCCCAGTTGCTTGGCTAAAATACTGCTATGCGCACCTGCTGCTAGCACGTATGCATCTGCTTTGAACTTGCCTTTAGTGGTTGAAACACTAGTGATTTTGTTATTCTCTTGTGAAATCTTTTCAACACAAGCACCCCATACAAAGTGGCATTTTGTATTCTTCAAGCACCACTGTGAAAGCGCTTTTGAAAACTTGGCAGAGTCACCTGTTTTACAATTAGGCGAGTAAACAGCGCCAGCGTATATTTGGCTGTTCGCATCCAGCATTGGCAATTTTTCGTGTAGGGCTTCGCGATCAAGTAATTCTAACTTAAGCCCTCTATCTTCTAAAAAACTAAAATGTTTACTTAATTTAGCCAGCTCAGCAGGGCTCCTACTTGCATAGCTAATACCTTGATCACTTTCATCAAAATGGATGTTGGTTGTTGATCGTAATTCGCTGAGCATATCGATTGAATAATCTGCTAGTCGATATTTAGCATCTGTGTTTTGAGCCCATTTACTGTGGCGACATTGTGATAAAAACGATGCGGTCCAGCGCCAAAGTGCTGGATCCATATGGAATTTATATTGCACGCCTAGTTGTGGATTTAGCAGTGATTTAATCGCCATTTTTAACGCGGAAGGTGATGCCCAAGCAAAGGCATCGCTGGGGCTTAAAAAGCCAGCGTTACCCGCTGTTGCACCAAAATCGCCATGCTCTTCTTGCGCCTCTAAAACGGTGACATCCATGCCTGCTTGAGCAAGATAATAAGCAGTTGTCACCCCGACAACGCCCCCACCAATAACTAGTACTTTCATCATATTACTCAAAAGGTAAATTTATTAAATAGTGCTTTGTTGCTTGTGTTTTAAGAACGTTAATAATGCATTGCTTTGATAGTTTACTATCCGCTTTCGTCATAGAATACATCATGTTGTATCAGAGCCATTGCGCGTTAGTTTTTTAACGGCGCTAAATATGATTCAAAATAAACTGTGTTGAGCAACGTTTGCACAAGCACAAATTTATCTCCTAACTCTAAATAATTAGCCAATAATATTTGTTTCTAAATACAATAACTTAACGTTGCTCTGTTTGTGGTGCAGTAAATCCGTTGGTTATCTTACTCGTTTTCACTCTGAAACGGGATGTAGCGAGAGCAATGCAATCGTTTGAGCTGGACACCACAAGAATTAGGCGTTTGGTTGTCACGAATAACGTTATCTAGTGATGTCCAGGTCAACGAGTGGGATGTTCTCAGTAGACATTTTTTTCTGGAGATGAACGAGTTAAATCCATAGCTCTGCACTAGCGGGTAACACAGTGCTGCCCTTGTATTCTAATGCAGCGGGCCTATCTGCAGATAACAATAGTGGCCCATCTAAGTCAACCCAGCGCGCTGCTTGTGCGATTAACAGCGCAGGCGCCATTGCCAAAGAAGTGCCCAACATGCAGCCGACCATTATCTCAAAGCCCTCATCTTGTGCAGCGCGAAGAAGAGAGAGTGCTTCTGTGATGCCACCGGTTTTATCTAGTTTGATATTAATAGCTTGATAGCGCCCGCGCAGTTGCGGAAGCGAGCTTCGGTCCAAACAAGATTCATCAGCGGTAATTGGGATTTGCGGGTTTAGACCTTCTAATAAATGATCTTGTCCGACCGGCAATGGCTGTTCTATCATTTCGACACCGAGTTTGGCGAGCTGCGGTAAATACTCTTTTAGCTGTTCTAAGCTCCAGCTAGTATTGGCATCGATAATTAGCCGGCAGTTAGGAGCGGCGTGGTGCACAGCTGCCACACGTAACAGATCACCGTCACTACCTAGCTTGAGTTTTAGCATGGGGCGCCAGTTATTAGTGGCGGCTTCTTCTGCCATTTTTAGTGGGCTAGCCAATGACAGTGTAAAAGCTGTCGTCAACGGTTTAGGCGTTGCCATTTCTGCTAACTGCCAGCTGCTTAATCCTTGTTGTTTAGCTTCAAGCTCAAACAGTGCACAATCAATGGCGTTGCGCGCATTGCCCGCAGGCATAATAGTGAGCAATTGAGCACGGCTAACACCTTGCTCGATTAGGTTTTTCACTTTGGCAAGCTCGTTGGTGACGCTTGGGTACTCAGGTTCAAAAACGTCAGTACGCTCACATTCGCCGCGCCCGACAATCCCCCCTTGTTCAATTTCTACCATGACCACTTCACCGTGTAACATGGGTTCCATTCGCGAAATAACGAAAGGTTTATGTAGTGGCCAACGTTCTACATTCACGGTCATTTTAAGCATTAAGCTGCTCCAAAAAATCGACGATGTCGGCGACGCCTGTGCGCACTGGATCAACCACAGGTACTTGGTATTGTTGTTTATATTTAGCTATTTCGGCCAGTGCTTGTGCTTCATCCATCGCCGAGGTGTTTAGGCAGATACCACCGAGCTTAATTTTGGAGTTGGTCAACGCACCTAGCGCGAGGTTAGTTGCAATTAAACTATCAAAGTCAGGGACAGTGTACCCGGGCACTAAATCCATTTCAGTGCGGCCGGCTTCGTGGCATAAAATCAGCACATCGGCTTGGGCGCCGTGCAGTAAACCTAAGCTGACGCCGGCATAGGCTGGGTGAAATAATGAACCTTGCCCTTCAATAATATCCCAGTGTTGCGCATCATTAGCCGAGCTTAGCTCTTCCACAGCTCCTGCTATAAAGTCAGAGACTATCGCGTCAACCGGTACACCGCTGCCTTCGATTAAAATACCCGTTTGTCCAGTGGCTCTGAAAGTCGCGTCCATGTCACGGCGCTGCATTTCGCGGTGTATTGCCAACGAGCTGAACATCTTGCCAACACAGCAATCGCTGCCTACAGTGAGTAGGCGCTTGCCGCTGCGAGGCTCGCCTGTAGCGCATTCAAAAGCTTGATCTGGGTGGCGCACATCAATCAAGCACTGGCCTGTTCGTAGAGATACTTCTTTTAATGCGGCAATGCTGTTGAGCTTAATATGCAGGCCGCTGGCGATATCCATACCCATTTCCATGGCTTGTATTAAGATAGAAACCCAATCATTGGGTAAAGTGCCGCCAATAGGTGCGAGTCCTAAAATAAAGGTTTTAGCGCCCGCGGTAGCGGCTTGTTGTACTGACATTTCGCTCAAACCTAAATCGGCTTTCGCACCGGGTAAGCGCATTTGAGCGATACATTTTTCAGGCCGCCAATAGGCAATGCCCTTGGCGACTTTCGCCATTAAAAAGTCATCGGCATCGCCAAGAAATATGAGATAAGGTGTTTTTAATTCGCTATGTTGCATAATGTTTTCCTGTTACGGGGCGTCTGTATCCGCCCGACTAGGTCGGGTGAATCTTCAATGGGATTGAGGTTTGCGATCTAACGTATTATTTTTAAAATTGATTTGATAAAAATCGTTTAAGTGCAGCGCATTGTGGCTGCTCAAAAATTAGCTGTGGTGGGCCTTGCTCGGCAATTTTTCCCTGTTCTAGAAAAATCACTTGGGATGAAACTTCTTGGGCAAAGCGCATTTCGTGAGTGACAACAATCATGGTGCGGCCCTCTTGTGCGAGCTCACGCATCACCAGTAGCACTTCGCTAACCAACTCTGGATCAAGCGCTGAGGTTGGCTCATCAAAGAGCATCACTTGTGGGTCCATCGCCAGTGCGCGTGCAATGGCAACGCGCTGTTGCTGGCCACCTGATAAGTGATCGGGATAGGAGTGACTCTTAGCAGATAGGCCCACGCGTTCTAATAAAGAGAGGGCACGTGCTTGCGCTTGCTCTCTAGGTTGTTTCAAGACCGTGCAGGGGCCTAACATTACGTTCTCTAATACGGTTAAGTGCGTCCAGAGATTAAATTGCTGAAAGACCATCCCCAGCTGCGTGCGTATCGCGGTGACCTGTGCTGTTCGCGCCCTTGACGCTGGCGCCGCAAAATCTAATGTATTGCCTTGGATTTGCATTTGGCCCGCGTTTGGTTGTTCCAGTAGATTAATACACCTTAATAAGGTGCTTTTCCCCGAGCCACTGGCGCCGATGATGCTTATCACATCTTTTTGTTGTGCTTGCAGTGAAACACCTTTTAAAACTTCGATAGGGCCGTAAGATTTGTGCAGGTCATCCAAAGTTAAAAGCGTTGGCAGGTTTTGACTAGGATTGGGATTATGCGCCATGTGCACTCTCCGTAATCTGTTGATTAGTGTCAGGTTGGTTACTTTGAGAACGCTGAGTGTGGCGGTTTAAGCGTTGCTCTATTTTACGCCACAGCCAGACAAAGACACTGGTGATCAGCAAATACATCAAGGCGACCCACAGATAAATTGAAATATCAAAGGTCTGCGAGAAAACGCGCCGCGTATGGCCCATTAAATCCATTAAAGTAATGACGCTGGCTATGGCGCTGCCTTTGAGTAGCAAAATAATTTCATTGCCCAGTGCCGGAAATCCGATGCGGTAGCAGTGCGGCAGAATTATTTTTTGATACTGTTGGAATTTAGTCATGCCAATAGCGACAGCGGCTTCTATTTCTCCTTTGGAAACGGCTTGTAGCGAACCACGTAGTATTTCAATTTGATAGGCACAAGAGTTGAGTGAGAAGGTCAGCAAAGCGCAGTAAAAAGGATCGCGAAAAAGCCACCAAAGGCCTATTTCAGTGAGTTCAATACGAAACTGGCCGGAGCCGTAATACACCAAAAAAAGTTGCGCGAGCAGTGGGGTGCCGCGAAAAAATGACACAAAAAACCGAATCGGCCACTGCCAAATGCTGCTGGGGCTAGCACGTAATATTGCCAGCGGTAGCGAGAGTAGAGCGGCGATCACCACAGCGCTAAAAGTCAGCTGCAAGGTGAGTAATGCCCCTTGCGCAAGTTTTGGCCAATAGTTAATCAATAAATCGAACATATCAAAATCCCAATTTTATAACACAGCTTAAAGTTGAATATGAAGCTATTAAACTTAAGATTGGCGGTTTAATCTGCCGCGGTTGGCACGCTTTTCTAAGGCGTTTAGCAGCAGTTCGAACAGCATGCAGATCAGCCAATAAATCAAGCAGACGGTAATGAAAAACAAAAAGGGCTTTTTAGTGAACCCCACCGCAATGTTGGCCATGCGCATTAAGTCATTCAAAGCGATCACCGATACGAGCGCGGTATCTTTTATCAAGTTAATCCAAAGGTTGCCAAGCCCTGGCAGCGCTAAACGAAATATCTGGATCAACTCAATACGTCGAAAGGTTTGCCAGCGTGTCATACCAATAGCCAAAGCGGCTTCGCGCTGGCCGCGATCTAATGCTTGCCAAGCACCGCGCAATACTTCACCGCTGTAACCTGCAAAGACTAGTGATAGTGCCACTGTCCCTGCAACAAAAGGGCTGAGCTCAAAGAACCCCGCTTTTGGATCAATCCATTTAAGGGTGTTATTGAGCAGCATGCCAACACCGTGATAAATGATGAATAGTGAGAGTAGTTCAGGCAGGCCGCGAATAGTGGTGGTGAAAAACAGCGCACTGCGACGCAACGCAACACTGGGTGACGCGGCAGCTGCGGCGACTAAAAAACCGCCGATCAGACCAAAGGGCAGGGTAGTTAACGCCAGCGCTGCGGTCACACCGAGCCCAGCTAGTAGCTCATCGCCCCAACCACTTGGGCCGTAACTTAAATAATCTAGCCAGTTCATCTGCTGCTCCCGCTATTTCAAGGTTAAGTGCTATCTATAGGTCAATAGCAGCAGTTACTCTAAGGTTAAGATGTTGAGATCGAAATATTTGTCGTTGATTTTTTTATAAGTACCATCGGCAACAATCTCAGCCAGTGCTTGATTCAGCGATAAACGCAGCTCGTCATCTTCTTGGCGCAGTGCCATGCCGACGCCATCGCCCACAAAAGCGGGATCAGTAATCGCTTCACCCACTAACTTACAGCACTTGCCGTCTGCAGCTTTAAGTGTCCATTCAAGCATCGGGATGATGTCACCTACTTGCGCGTCAAGGCGTCCAGATATTAAGTCTAAGTTGACCGCATCTTGGGTGGGATAAAAGCGAATGTCCGAATCAGCGTAAACTTTTGATAGGTAATCTGCCTGGGTAGTAGAGCCTTGAGCACCAATGGTTTTACCCGCCATGGCAACGGGGCTGAAATCAGTCATTTTAGAATCTTTACCTACCACAAAAGTCATGGCAGATTTTTGGTAAGGGTCACTGAAAGCGACTTTTAATTTGCGTTTCTCGGTAATAAACATCGAAGCGACGATCACGTCGTATTTGCCCGCTAATAAAGCGGGAATGATGCCATCCCAATCTTGGGCGACAAAGCTACACTCGCGTTTTATTTTTTCGCACAAAGCGCGGCTAATATCCACATCGAACCCCGCCAGTTTGCCATCAGCGGCTATAAAGTTGAATGGCGGATAAGCACCTTCAGTACCTATTCTTAATGGTGCCTCAGCAGCCTGTAACTGACTGAATGCTAAACTACCCAGTAAAGTACACAGTGCCAATGAGCGGATTTTTTTTATCATTGTTATTTCCTCTTATTATCTATAAACGCAATGCCAGCAGTTTTAATCGCTATTGACCTTGCAGTGACTTAGCTAAGTATCAGAAATTATTATCTATCTGACAAATTTATCTTTATTATGATATGCATAGCTATAGGCTATGTATATGTCAGCAACATCGGTTGCTTAATGAGTTAAGGAGCACCAACATGCCATCGAGCTCGCTGCGAATGTTGCGCAATTTAGATTGGAATTTACTCTATACCTTTTCAGTTATTGTCGACGAGGGAAGCATTACCGGTGCGGCACGCAAGCTATCACTGAGTCAGCCCAGTATCAGCAATGCTTTGAAACGACTAGAAACGCATTTAGATACCCAGTTGATCTTACGTAAGAAAGGTTTGTTTTCATTGACTTACCAAGGCTTGAAAGTTTACGAGTACGCGTTATCTGCAAGCCGGATTATCGAAAATATGGCTGATCAATTTGTGGGTGGGAAATCCAGTTTATCCGGTGAAATTAATATTCAAATCGCTAGCCACATTCATTGCCCTTGCTTTGATAAAACACTGGCCGAATATCATCGTCGCTACCCCCGGGTGTTGATTAATGTTAATACTCAGCCAAGTGCCGAAATAGTTCGAGCAGTGGCAAAAGATGAATTACACATTGGTTTAAGTAATAAAAAGGTCGCGCAAACAGGGTTGCGTTTTGATTTGTTAGGTTATGAGCAAATCGGTTTTTACTGTGCCAGTAATCATGCGCTTTACGGCAAAAAAGACGTGCAATTAAGTGACCTCAGTGGCCTTTCCTATATATCATTTGAGAGTGATCAACCCTCAGAAGGTTTAAATGAAATAGCCACTTTACGCAGCGAGCATCAGTTTTGGGGGAATCTAGTGGCGGTATCTTCTAACGAGGAAGAAATACGCCGCCTGATTATAGCAGGGCTGGGTTTTGGTGCTTTGACAGTTGAAGGCGCTAAAGCTTATGTGGCTAATAAAAGTTTGTTCCAGCTGCCGCCTTACAAACAGTTACCCGTTAGTGAAGTGTATTTAGTGACCGTAGAGAATCAACCTATGAGCGCTAGCGAACAAATGTTTGTCGTTATGTTACGTGATTTTTCAAGACAATCGGTATACCACAATTATTTCAATCAAGAGGTTACCATTTGAGTGTTGGCAATTTTTTATTTTAGCCACTGTATCTAGGTGTAGTGGCATACTAATTTTGGCCAACAGCAGTGTCTCTTAAGGATGTCTCTTAAGGACACCCAGAAAATTTGATGAATTAAAAAATAGGTGTAAAGTAGGAATTGATCAAAAAACGATCTATTTGGTTTTTTTGAGAAGGGAGATATATGACTCGTGCTCGCGAACAGCAAATTAATTGTGCAGATACGCCGTATTATCATTGTGTCTCTCGGGTTGTTCGTAGAGCCTTTTTGTGTGGTTTTGATCAAGCAACTCAGCAAGATTACGAGCATCGTAGACAGTGGGTGATTGATAGGCTGGCTGAGATAGATGCTGCTTTTTGTATTGATATTTGCGCTTATGCGATCATGTCTAACCACTATCATCTTGTTCTATATATCAATAAAAATGATCTCGATGCGCTGACTGATCTAGAAGTGATTGAGCGTTGGCGCAAGCTTTACAACGGCCCAGATGTCATCCAGCGTTACCTTAAGGGTGAAAAATTATCTAAAGAGCAGCATGGCTTAATAGCACAAGTTGTAGATGAATGGCGTGAACGCCTAGCAGACATTAGCTGGTACATGCGTTGCCTGAATGAGTTTATTGCCAGAAAAGCCAATTTTGAAGATAGCTGCAAAGGCCGCTTCTGGGAAGGGCGTTTTAAAAGCCAAGCCTTGCTGGATGAGCAAGCACTTTTGACCTGTATGGCATATGTGGAGCTAAACCCGATTCGTGCCAAGATAGCTGATACGCCAGAAACATCAGATTATACATCGGTAAAACAACGCATTGATGAAAGATCTAACACTCATGTCAAAGCTAAACAGGCTGTTAATAACGATATAAAACCCCGAATCACCCTTAAAACCTTTTTAGCGAAAGGTGACTGCTTCAAAGATCAAATTCCCTATGGTTACAGTGAATACTTGTATTTGGTTGATTGGTCGGGTCGAGCAATAAGAATAGATAAGCGCGGAACGATAAACCACCAGCTACCCGCTATTTTGTTGCGTTTAGGGATTGATGAAGAATCTTGGTGTGAAGCTATGCAGCCGCAAGCTAACCATCAATTTAGCAGAGCACTGGGATGTAAGCATATGCTACAAGCTTATGCAGAAAAGCTCGGATTAGGATGGATCAAGGGGATGAGGGTGTGCAGCAAGTTGTTCCCTGTATAAGGAATTAACTAATCTGGCCGTTTTTATATTATAACGATTATAGACGGTGTCTAAATGGTACTTGGAGGTACCCACCGGCCCGTATGCAAAACGTTAGAATTATTCATTGTTGAAATCAGGAGGATTTATGCAAGAAGATATGCACTATTATGGGACTTATGCCCTGGCCAGAGCCGCGGGTTTAGAAGTTAGGCATGCAAAAATAATTGCGTATGCTGCACAATATGTTGACGACTCTACCGCTAATGATAGCGAAGAGCATGAAGACGGCGGTATGTTTGAAACAACAGCAACTGCGCACACAAATACTGAAGCAATTAAAAATGCAGTGGCAGATCATGTAGAGCAACGAAAAGTATGGGTTCCATTTCATTTCTTTCCTGGTGGTGAAGGAGTTACTCTTTCCGAGAAATTAAAATGCGTTAAAGACAGCCCATTGGCGCAAGAAATGGTTAAAAACCATATTCGTCATGCTGTTGCCATCAAAGATGAGCACAGTTTGGAGCTAATGGGAATAATGGCCCATGTTTATGCCGATACTTTCTCTCATTATGGATTTTCTGGGGTGAGTTCAAGAGGTAACAAAGTAGATGGCGAATCTTTTGAGCTAGATGTAAAAGATGAAAAGGTTAAGGCTTATATTATGGGTAAATTTAGCGGATTTTTATCAAAATATACGCCAAAATTTTTAGTTAAAAACTTTAGAAATTTTGCAAGTAAAGGGGCAAGCTCTGCAACTGGGGCCTTGGGTCATGGTGCCGTAGGGACTTATCCTGACAGGCCTTTTTTAAGATGGAGGTTTACTTATATAAGCGACAAGAAAGATTCAGGATGGAGAAACAATCACGAAACTTTTTTGGAAGGTTGTGAAAAAATTCATAAAGCGTTTTCTGAATATGCAATAAAGACAGGGAGATCAGTAAACCCTGTTGAATTCTCGGCTATTAAAAATAAAATTAGTGCAATTTTAAGGTTAGAAGCAGGTAAAGAAGGAAGAATTGATGCATGGAAGGCTGCTATCAATAACGGTTCTTTATTCGACCAGACTGATAACGAAGCATTAAATTACTCTCCATATTTTTGGGAGCAACAAAAAGAAAGTTTTGAGGATTGCGAGTATTCACATGAAATGATAAGTACAAATGTTTATAGATTTCATCAAGCAGCGATCTACCACCGTAATTACACATTAAAGCAGCTGTTACCAAAGAATAATATACTGGTTATATAATGAGTTTTTTGGCAAAAACTGACAGCGGATGTGCCAGTTGTGCGCACCGCTGAGCATAGCGTTGTAAGCTATGAGATCAAGTTTTACGTTTTACCTTTTTAAGAATCAAGATTTTACATAACTAATGAATAAGTCACTGAAAGTTGAATTTGAAGGTGTGCTCTAATAGAGCAAGAAGCAAGACTCCAATCATCCTCGCTCGTAGACAGGGAAAAGTTTGATGATAACAGTTAGACAATTAAAAGAAGGTGATGAATTAGAGTTGTGGCTACTCAAAGTGAATACCATTAAAAGTATAAACAGCAAGGACTATTCAAGCGAAGAAGTAAATGGGTGGGCTCCAGATGAATATAAGCCAGAAAAATGGTTAAAACGAGTTCAAGACATGGATCCATTTATTGCTGAAATAGCGGGGAAGATAGTTGGTTTTGCAGATATTCAAGATGATGGATACATTGACCACTTCTTTTGTCATAACAAGTTTCAAGGGCAAGGTATTGGCAAAGTGTTAATGCAATACTTAGTGAATAAAAGCAAAGAAAAAGCAATGCCGCGTATTTATTCACATGTGAGTATCACAGCTAAATCTTTCTTTGAAACCTTTGGCTTCAAGGTAGTTAAGCAGCAGACTATGAACATTGGAGATCAAGCATTAGCTAATTATGTTATGGAGAAAGTAACTCACGATTAACATGAAATTTCACTGCAATTGGACTGCTATCTCAGCTATGTTATAGAGGTGCTAAAATAAGGTGCTACATGAGGTAATGGTAGCTTTGTAGTTTATCTCAAAAAGAGTAAAAAAATATGACCTCATGTTCTGTTTTAGAGCGAACGATGCCTTTCGTGCGCTCTATATCGGCTAGCCCGTTAAGAATTACTTACCCAGTTCAAGACTCCTTGTCTGCTAAGGGCGATTTACCCGCTAAAGGCTATTTATCTGTTAAGGACTTCTTCTGCTAATACCGCGAATGTGTCACCGATGTTGATTAAAGAACAGTGACGTCTGGCAGCTAAAATGCCGCTGCGTTTGGCGTAATATTCTACAGGTGCTTCACCGGTGCGCTCTAATGAGTAAATTCTGGCGACTAGCTCTTGGCTTTCTATGGTGTCTCCTAAAGAAAAGCACATTTCTAAAATACCTTGGTGCTCGCTTTGCATATAGCAATCAGCATCGGGCATATCTAACTGTCGCGGTGGCTGTTTTGCGCTGATAAGCTGTGCTTGCAAGATGTCGGCGAAAACTAAGAAGTTGTGGATACCTTTGTCGGTCATCGCGATTGACTCAGGAGTACTAGTGCCAGCGCCGCAGATTTCAGTGGTCACAAATACTTTGCCTTGAGCTTCTACTACGGTGTCGTAAAGTGAAGTGGCATCTAATTCAAACATCATCATGCTGTTAGGTGCATCAAATGCTAATGCGCCTTGTGCGTTGGTTTTTTGCTGTTGTGGATCATCTAAATGATGGGAAGCTGCAAAGGGTAGGAAATTTAAGGTTTTTCCACCTGAATGAATATCTAGCGCGTAATCACACAATGGTACTAAATAGCGGGTGAAGTAGTCAGCTATACGTTGCGTTATGGTGCCGCTTGGGTTGCCCGGAAATGCGCGGTTTAAATTACCGTTATCAATAGGGGAGGTGCGAGAGCCGTTTAATACCGCTGGATAGTTCATGGCAGGCACTATAATTACGCGCCCTTTTATCGCCTCAGGCTTTAGTGAGTTTGCCAATTTAAGTAGACAGGTGATCCCCTCGTATTCATCACCATGATTACCGCCAGTTAGTAATGCGGTAGGGCCTGCACCGTTGTTGATCACAGTGATAGGGATCATAATGCAGCCCCAAGCAGATTTATCATGAGAGTGGGGAAGCTTTAAAAATCCGTGCTGGATGCCTTGTGCAGCAAAATCAACAGTGGCAGAGATGGTGGTGTTTTGCATTAGTTTACCTGTGTAATGTGTTGCTAGCGGGTTGGGTGTTTGTATTGAACTAGCTTTAAAAGAATAAAAAACGTAATAGAAAACATCAGTAAAAAGTGCAAATAAGCGATCAATGATTGATTACTTATTTGCACGACTCCAAGCAAGAATGCGCTATAAAAATACTGGTAAGAATTGCTATTTTACAAGCAGTTCACGTGGATAATCACACAGCGTTTCAACACCTGTATCAGTAATTAAAATACTTTCAGTAATTTCCATGCCCCAATCATCCATCCACAAGCCTGGCATTAAGTGAAAAGTCATGCCAGGTTCTAAAATAGTATTATCAGTGTCACGGATGCTCATAGTGCGCTCGCCCCAATCAGGTGGGTAGCTTAATCCTATAGGGTAACCACAACGTGCTCCGCCGCGATTAAAACCGAAATTACTAATGGTATTATTAAGTGCGTTCGCTACATCTGCGCAGCGATTTCCGGGTTTAGCAGCGGCAAGTGCAGCATCTAAACCGGCAATTAATGCCTCTTCACCACGGCGGAAGTTATCATCGGGTTCGCCTAAATAAATGGTGCGAGATAACACACAATGATATCTTTTATGACAGCCCGCTAGCTCTAAAAATGTGCCTTCATTATTATTGAAAGGCCTTTCGTCCCAGGTTAAATGTGGAGCCGAAGCATCTTTGCCAGAAGGGAGCATCGGCACAATAGCAGGGTAATCACCATAGTGGCCTTCGTGGCCTTGCATACCAATGCGGTATATTTCACCGACAAGTTCATTTTTAGGTAAACCAGGCTCGATCATTTCAAAAGCGGCGCGGTGCATTTTTTCAACAATGCGCGCTGAAATGCGCATATAGGCAATTTCTTGTTCAGATTTAGCTGCTCTACACCAGTTCACTAGCGCGGTGGCATCAACTACTTCTGCATTTTTGAGGTTGTTCTTTAAAGCGAGATAAGCGGTGGCACTGAAATAGTAGTTATCCATTTCTGCGCCAATATTGCCTTTATTCCAGCCTTTGGAGGCGAGGGTATCATTAGCTAAATGCTCCATTGCGTGCAGTGGAGGATTCATTACATAGTGATCAGGGTAACCGATAATATCTTCTTCAGGCATGTAAACAGTGCGTCTTGCACCATTAGCATCCATGGTGCGCCCGTACCATATAGGCAACCCGGTTGGGCCTACAATAACCGCTTGAGGGGTATAGAATGACCAGCCATCGTAACCCGTTAACCATGCCATATTGGACGGGTCGTGGATGATTAATGTGTCAATGTTTTGCACACTCATCGCAGCGCGTACTTTATTGAGCCTTGCTGCGTATTCTTGACGAGTAAAGTTTAAATGTGAATCAGGCATTTCAATTTTCTCTCAGGTTTAGCCGATAACAACAGTGGTTTGATATCACGCTCTATGGAGTATTATTGTTATTCAAATTGAACATATTGTAGTGGTTAAAAGTGCTACAATTGCAGTACACATCATTACAATATTAAGATCAAGGTTTTTATTGGACTATGACAATTGCAACAACAAGTACAAATAACCCCGAGCCTTCCAGCCTCAAGCCCTCCAACCCAATGCCCTTCAATATAGCGCCTTTGGTTAAACAAGGTATGGCAAAATATTTAGCAATAGCAGACGCCTTAGAGGTCGCCATCGCTAATGGTGATTTAACCGCGGGTACAAAGTTACCTACCCATAGAGCGTTAGCGGATCAGCTTAATGTGAGTGTGCAAACCGTGAGTAATGCTTATCGCTATGCAGAAAAAAAAGGGGTTGTTAATGCTTGGGTAGGCAGCGGCACGTTCGTTAGCGATTACCAATTGAGCAAAGAAACTGAATTTCTATTAATCGAAGATAGAGATGTTCAAGGCGAAGCAATTGATTTATCGATGGCACACCCTGTGTGTACCACGCAACATAAACAGCTTTTTAATGAAGCGCTGATGAAAATTGCGCAAAGCGATACTGATATATTAATAAGAGCGGCGCGCCCAGTACAAGGGCAAGCGCCACATAGGTTACAAGCCAAAAAATGGCTAGAGCAACAAAAGCTTAGCGTAGAACAAGATCGTATAGTGCTGTGTAATAGTGCCTCTCATGGCCTGATGCTAGCTTTAGGTACTATCGTGCAGCCAGGGGAGCTTGTAGCCTGTGAAGATTTAGTTGACCACGGTTTGATTTCACGCTCTAGGATACTGAATTTTAAGCTGTTGGGCCTTGAAACAGATGAGCAAGGTATTGTGCCGCAGGCGTTTGAATTGGCCTGTCAGCAGCATAAAATTAAAGCGCTATGCTGCACACCCAGTATGAGCAACCCAGCGAGTGCGCATATGGATTTAGCACGGCGCAAAGCGATTGCAGCGGTGGCGAAAAAGTATAACGTTTATATTGTAGAAGATGACGTATACGGAGCGTTAGAGCCTGATCGAACGCCACCTTTATCAAGCTTTTTGCCAGAGCTATCTTTTTACATCACAGCGTTAACAAAAACCGTTGCGCCAGGTTTTCGCGTGGGTTTTTTAGTCGTGCCCAGACAATTTTTACAACATGCAATTAGCTTGTTAGCGGCCTCTAGTTGGATGGCCACTCCCATGTTATTCGAGGTTGCATCGCTGTGGATAAAAGATGGTACTTTAAATAGATTGATTGAATTTGAACAGGAAGAATTTGCAGCAAGGCAACAAATAGCCAGCACTTTATTGGTAGACTTTACTTATCAAGCGCATCCTAACGGCATGCATATTTGGCTGCACTTACCGCAAAATTGGGATGCCGATAGCTTCGTTGCCAGCGCCCAACAAAGTAATATTTTAGTGACGGGCTATCAGCCTTTTACGTTTGGCAGTAGCAAACAGCTTAAGCGCGTGCGCCTAAGTTTGGGTAAAGAAAATAGCCGCAACCGCGTTGAATATGCGTTGCAATTGCTGGCTGATATTCTTAAATCGCCACCGCCGGTGACTCATATATTATTATAGTTAATAGCATTGTTCAGTTTGTTGCTCAGCTCTATTGTAATACAGCTTAACAGGCATTTTTGTCGGTTGCGGCGCGCTGCAATATCCATTGGCTGAGGTGTGTTACTGGCGCGCTTTGCGCTTGCTTCGTTTCAATTAAGTAATAAGCGCGCTGGCTTTTATATGAAACATCGATGGGCTTAATTAGCTCTTCGGTTTTTAGTAAATCAGACACTAAGTGCTGCCAACCTAACGCTACACCGTTGCCATTGAGCACTGCCTGTAATAATAGCGGGTAGCTATTCATGCGTAGCCCTTTTAATTTGGCAGTAGTATCAATGTTTTGGCTGGTAAACCACACATGCCAATCAATCGCTTGCCAGCTTAAATTACGCCAGTGCTCGGCATCTAAATGCAGCAGTTGGTGATTAAGTAAATCCGCACTGTTATTTAGCTTTGGATGCGCTGCTAAATAAGCAGGGCTACAGATAGGAAAGATTTCGTCGGCGAATAAAAAAGTACTTTTTAGTACACTATTATCAATAGCATCGCCACAGCTAATCTCGAGATCCGTTGTTTGTTGTGGCATATTTATATCTGTATCACTGGTGATTAATTTCACGCGAATGTTGGGATACTCGCGGTTAAATTGCAGTAACCAGTGATTAAGTTTGAGAGTAGCAAAAGCTTGAGTAGAAGCAATGCTGACGCAGTTTTGGTTATTACTCTGCTGCTTTGTTGCAGGTTTTTGCAATTTAAGCGCAGCGGCGCTGTTGGCTAAAAACTGCAGGGCATAGCGCACATCAGGTAAAAAAATAATGGCACTTGGTGTTAACGATAAACGGCGGTTGTAGCGGATGAAAAGGGGTTGGTCGAGTGCTTCCTCCAAAATTTTGACTTGCCTGCTAACTGCAGCTTGCGTTACGTTCAGCTCTTTAGCAGCTAAGGTGAAACTTAAGTGCCTTGCCGCGGCTTCAAAGGTAACTAAGCTATTTAAAGGCGGCAGCTGTTGCTTGAAATTTTGCATAGTGCTCATTTCTCGGCAATTAAGGGTCAGCATATCTAAATTTTTCATATTTAAGTTCTATATATTTGAGCTCAGTGCTTTTTGATTAAGTTTTGCTCGGCTACTATTTCGCATAATAAAATGTAATGCAAAATAACACAAACTTATCGTTTGTCGAAATTCGTAAGCTAGTGCACTATCTTAAACAAGATAGCAAAGCGGCAAACCGTGCTATTAATTTCGTGACTCAGTCATTGAGTGTAGGTTTATAAAAGGAATCAACATGCACAGTAACGACCCCTTACTACAGCCTTATCAGCTAAAACACCTCACCTTAAAAAATCGCATAATGACCACCTCGCATGAACCTGCTTATCCTGAAGATGGTATGCCCAAAGCGCGCTATCGAGCTTATCATGAAGAGCGTGCACGTGCAGGGGTGGCACTGGCTATGACAGCGGGTTCAGCTACGGTTTCGCGTGATAGCCCACCAGTATTTAATAATATATTAGCGTATAAAGATGAAGTGGTTCCCTGGTTAAAAGAGCTTACAGACAGCTGCCATCAACACGGCTGTGCAGTGATGATACAACTCACTCATTTAGGGCGACGTACTGGATGGTCAAAAGGGGATTGGTTACCGGCAGTTTCTCCTTCACATCGTCGCGAAGCATCGCATCGCGCGTTTCCTAAAAAGATTGAAGATTGGGATATTCAGCGCATTATTGTTGATTACGCAGATGCCGCTGAGCGCATGCAGGCAGCAGGTTTAGACGGTATTGAACTGCAAGCGTACGGGCACTTGATGGATCAGTTTTGGTCGCCATTAACCAATACTTTAGATAGCCCTTATGGGGGAAGTCTAGAGAATAGGTTGCGCTTTACCATGCAAGTACTGGATGCTATTCGCCAGCGAGTAGGCGAGCAATTCATCGTTGGGGTGCGCTACACCGCCGATGAAGTTATCAGCGGCGGCATTGGTATTGAAGAAGGTTTACAAATATCGCAGTTACTTAAAGACAGCGGCCAAGTCGATTTTCTCAATGTGATAAGAGGGCGTATCGATACCGACGCAGCATTAACCGATGTCATTCCGGTGATGGGTATGAAAAACTCACCGCATTTAGATTTTGCAGGTAAAGTTAGAGCACACACTAATTTTCCCACTTTTCACGCCGCTAAAATTCCCGATGTAGCCACTGCACGCTATGCCATTGGCAGTGGAAAACTGGATATGGTGGGCATGACAAGAGCACATATGGCTGACCCGCATATAGTGCAAAAAATTATAGCGGGAAGGGAGCAAGATATTCGCCCTTGTGTAGGTGCTACATACTGCTTAGATAGGATATATCAAGGTGCAGAAGCTCTGTGCATACATAACCCAGCCACCGGGCGTGAATTGAGTATGCCGCACACTATTACTAAAGCTGCACAGCAGCGAAAAGTAGTGATAGTCGGTGCAGGGCCTGCCGGATTAGAAGCTGCGAGAGTCGCAGCAGAGCGTGGCCATCAAGTTACAGTGTTAGAGGCCGCATCCGATGCAGGTGGGCAAGTTTGCTTAACTGCGCGCAATGTCAGGCGCCAAGAAATGCTCTCGATAATTGATTGGCGTATGCAGCAGTGCCTAGCAAAAGGGGTGAGCTTCAAATTTAACTGTTGGGCAGAAACTGAAGATGTTTTAGCACTAGCGCCAGATGTGGTCATCATCGCTACCGGCGGCTTACCTGATGTTGATATACTCGCTGAAAATAATGACTTGCTGGTGTCTAGTTGGGATATTATCAGTGGTGCGGTTAAGCCAAAAAGCAAGGTATTGTTATATGATGATGCAGGCGATCACAGTGCTTTGCAAGCGGCGCAAACTATAGCAGAAAGTGGCGCTACACTGGAAATTATGACTCCCGATCGCAGTTTTGCCCCAGAGGTAATGGCGATGAATTTAGTGCCTTATATGCGCGATTTGCAAGATAAGGATGTGACTTTTACGGTGACTTACCGCCTGGCGAAAGTTGCGCGTGAACAAGGTAAATTACGCGCCTTTTTAGGTAGCGATTATACTGATGTCACTAAATCGCGCTTAGTAGAGCAGATCGTGGTGAATCACGGCACACTACCGTTAGATGAGTTGTATTTTGCCCTTAAAGATGCTTCTTCTAACTTAGGTGAAATCGATTATAAGCGCTTAATTGCAGGGCAAAAACAGCAGCTGATTAATAACCAACAAGGCGCATTTCAGCTGTTTCGTATCGGCGATGCTGTTTCTGCCAGAAACACCCATGCTGCCATTTACGATGCGCTGCGGTTGGTTAAAGATTTATAGCTTAAGTGCTTGCCGCACAGCTTGTTTTGGTTCGCTATTGTTAAGTGATCAAGACAGAGGCTTAGATTTGTTCACAATTATCGAGCTTTCACGTAAACTGCCTTTTTATGATTATTATTCAGTGAAAGGCATTTATGAATTCTTTTTCTATTACGCATATTTCTGTGGTTATTATAGTGAAAAATGCAGCCGCCACTATAGAGGCAACTTTAGCTTCGTTAGATTGCTTTAGTGAAGTTGTTTTATATGACAATGGCTCTAGTGATGAAACATTAAATATCGCGGCTGCATTTTCCAATGTGAAAATTATTCAAGGAGAGTTTACAGGCTTTGGTGAAACAAAAAATAACGCCGTTAGCTTTGCCAGTAACGATTGGATCTTTTCACTTGATGCGGATGAAGTCCCAACTGTTGAGTTTATCTCTCATTTGGCGACGCTTGATTTAGATAAAAACAGTGCCTATCAAATTAATCGAGTAAATTACTATAAATCAACGCCTATTAAGCACTGTTGGGGTAACGATGTTATTACCAGAGTTTACCATAGAGCAGTAACGAGTTTTAACAACAATAAAGTGCATGAATTCATCATTACAGACGGGTTACAGGTAAACATGCTGCCTGAAAATGTATTGCACTACCCTTATTCAAATCTATCTGATTTTATAGTCAAAGCAGATAATTACTCGAGCTTGTTTGCCAAAGATAATCAGGGCACAAAAAGCTCATCTCCGCTAAAAGCATTTTTAAATGGCCTTTTTTCCTTCGTCAAAACATATTTTTTAAAGCGCGGATTTTTAGATGGTTATCCAGGTTTAGTGATCGCTTTTTCCCATATGACGACCAATTTTTTTAAATATATGAAGTTATATGAAGCAAACAAAGAACAACTTACACAACCGTTGAAAAAATAGCCTAATGAAAAAAAATATATTAATTACTCGTCACGATAAAATTGGCGATTTCGTGGTTTCGCTGCCGATGTTTAAAGCGCTAAAGACGCAGCGGCCAGAGCTAGTTATTCACGCTTTAGTGGCGAAAGTAAATTTTGAATTCGCCCAGCAAATCTCTTACATTGATCATGTTATTTTATACGATGCTGACCATTTAGATGAAACATTAGCGGCGATAAAAGCTGCTAATATTGATACCAGTATCTCTGCGTTTATCAATTCAACTTTAGGCTGGTTGTTATTAAGAGCTAAGGTAAAAACACGCATTGCACCCGCTACCAAAATAGCGCAAATATTTTTCAATAAAACAGTCAAGCAAAGGCGTAGCAGAGTAGAAAAAAGAGAATTTGAATACAATCTTGATTTGCTATTAGCTTTTGATCCCACTCTAAATTTAGCTTATACACAGCCTTTAATTGATTTTCCCGCATCGCAAAGCGCAGCGGTGATCGCTGATTTTAGAAGTGAATATAAGATACCTCTTAACCATAAAATAATTGCTTTTCATCCGGGATCTGGTGGCAGTGCTGAAGGCAATTTGAAAGTAGAAGATTATATTGAATTAGCTAGATCACTGACGGTTAAAGCTAATATTACACTGGTATTTACCTTCGGTCCTGATGATCAAACTTTGAGAGAGCATTTCTCCCAAGAAATAGATTTTGATGTGGTTATGTATAATTCCACAGGATCACTTAGCCGTTTTTGCATGTTACTGAGTCATTTCTCGCTCTTTGTTAGCACTTCTACGGGAACGATGCATTTAAGTGCGGCTAGTAATATTAATACCTTATCTTTTTTTGGCGAGGCACTGGTTTCTAGCCCACAGCGCTGGGCCTCTGTAAGCCAAGCGCAAAAGCAGCATAATATAGTATTACCTAGTGATTACAGTGATAGTGAATTTCATACAATAAAACAGCAGCTACTTGATATTATTGATCAGGAGATTGGCTAGCTGCTTACATAAAAGACTTCTTTATTTAGTAGAACGATAGTAAGAAACTCCGTTAGTCGTTGCGTGAATCTTTACGGGTGATTTTTAAATCTGAATCTGCTGTAGCGACAAGAAATAAGCTTAGCTTTCACTTAGTATTCAGGTTATGTCGAACCTTAAATTTTCATTACATTCTATCGTTTTCAGTCTTTTATGTAGCTTAATGCTGATGGCAGGTGAGTTGTTAGAAGTAGTTTTTCCAAATAGCGATTCCTCAGCTGTGCCGCAAACATTTGATCCCGATAATATCTCTTTCAAACCAATCCGCATTTCACTATGAATAACGTGAAATTTAGCAGCCTAGCTGTGTTGGTTTTACTATTGCTAGCCATTATATCTTTAAGCAGTTTTAGCTTAAAAGGGCTAGCAAGCGAAGTACTTATCGATGGGCGAAAGTTGTACCAAAAAAACTGTGCTCAATGCCATGATAGTACCGTTAGTCATAGTTATGCTTGGAAAAAATCTAACAGCACGGGTGAAATTCCGCCACCTCCACATAACCAGCGCGGCCATACTTGGCGACACTCTGATCAGCAGTTAAAAAACATGATTGTCAAAGGTTGGCGCAACCTTTCAATCAAACGCAGCGTCTAACTATGCTCAGTTTTAAAACATAATTAACTACCTCTGAAATTGATCAGCTATCTATCTAAAAAGCTTGTGGACAACAGAGCAACGGGCGTTTCAAGAAGCTGCAACAGTGCTCAGAACTTTCTCCCAAAAGAAGTTCAAAAAAATCAAAACCCGCAAATCAATAATCAAGCAAAGTAAGGAGCTTAACTGTGCAAGATATATCTACGATCGGTTTTATCGGTGCGTTTATCGGCGGGTTTATTGCTTTTATGTCACCTTGCACATTGCCGTTAATACCAGGATATTTATCTTCCATTGGCGCGCAAAATAGAGATGGGCAAAGCAGAGGTGGGCAAAATGGCAGCGCTCAACCAAATAAACGCAGCGTTTCTATGACGCTTAGCGTATTTTTTGTATTAGGTTTTTCCAGTGTATTTATTTTATTGGGGTTAAGTGCAACCGCACTTGGCAGTTTTGTTATGGCGTATCGCTTTGAGGTCAATTTGTTGGGCGGGATACTCATTATCACCTTTGGTGCTTTCATGAGTGGCTTAATTAAAATGCAATGTGCAACGCGACCTCAGAGTAAATGCTCACTTACAGGGAGGGACAGTGGTTGGTGCTTATCTGTTAGGGTTAGCATCCGCTTTTGGTTGGACACCTTGTATCGGGCCAATCTTAGCAGCCATATTAAACCTACAGCGCCATGAGCGCGACACCACAAATGGCGGCGTTGTATCTAGCTGTATATTCGCTTGGTTTGGCAGTTCCTTTTCTCGCGGCGGCATGCATTGATCTTTTTAAAGGTAAAATGAAAACTATGAGCCGCTATAGTTCCTACTTAAGAATACTCGCGCGGTGGATTATGATTTTAATGGGCATCGCATGATAAGCGGAAAAATGACGCTGTTTACTATTTGGATGCTGCAAATGTTTCCATCGATCGCCAATCTCGGTTAACTGCTTGGTCACGACAGCTGACACAGCGAGTGTTGTTAGTTAGTGTCCATGCTGAAACGAATGTCCCACTGACACAATCTATTCACCACTAGTTGGCATCAGTATTTGTCTTTTAAAATACAAATCCTAAGAATAATGCTAGTTGCGTGTCACACCATTATCACACGCGTTTACATATAGGTTGATAGTTTAGAGGCTTTATTTTACTTGTAAACAGGCTGTTTATTAGACAGTATAATCAAAAGTAGAAGAGTAATTACGATGGTCACTGATTTTAAGAAAAACCCCTTGCTGTTTGTCGATGGCAGCCATTTTTCCTTATTGAATGAATCACGTCGACTGCAGTTATCGCGAGATATGAAGTGGACTAAGTATGAATCAGGAGAAATGATTCATCGAGCAGGTGATGCCGCTGAAGGTATATTTTGCGTACTATCGGGGACAGTTAGGATTAGTAGTTGTGACTGTGAAGGGAGCTACACTTTGGTGCAAGACCTCCTTCCTGGAAGTTGGTTCGGGTTTATGGGCTATTTTGGTGAAGGTTTTCGCCCGCAAGATGCCTGTGCGTTGGAGCCATGTCAGCTTGGCTTTCTAAAGGGCTGTGACTTAGATGAGGTATTAAATGAACATCCACAGATATACCGTTCTATTCTTCGACAGTTAGCCTTGTACAGTACTGATTTTTTTAGTCGTTTTTTCAGCGCTATTAACCTATCGTTACGTACTAGAATAGTACAAATGCTGTTGCAAGTATCCCAGTGGCAGTCCTCACAGGAATTGAATATATCCCAGACAGATCTTGCCTCTTTGCTTGGCGTAACCAGAGAAGCAGTGGGTGTGCATTTGAATGAACTAAAGCAAATAGGTGCAATACAACTGAAGTACAAAAAAATACGAATAATAGATTCCTCGCTATTATTAACTAATATTTGTTAGTAAACGCAATCCTGATTGCAGAGTCTTCTTCATGAAATACTTAGCATGTGATTTCTAATTCACAGATTACAGAATGAGTATATTATTATGAAAAAACTAACGATGAAAAAAGCGCTATTGTTTACAGGTTTTACATTATTGTCAGGCCAGAGTTTAGCTAAAGGTTTACCTACTGTTGAAGTGATGACAACACAATTCGCACAAGAAATCGCTCAAAAAGCGTACACTAACTGCGTCGATCAAGGTGCCACACCTTCAGTGAGTATTGTTGATCAACAAGGTACATTATTGTATTTCCAGCGCGGCGAAAATATCGGACCACATTCAGTTAAAACTAGCTTTCGCAAAGCCTACACCGCTGCTTCGCTAAAAACGCCAACTTCGATATATGCCGTTTTTGTTGATATGCCAAAATTTTCTCAACTGGCAAAAATGGACGATGATATTTTGCTGTTAACCGGAGGTGTGCCTATTAAAAGTAAAGGTGTCGTTATTGGTGGAATAGGTATGTCTGGAGCTCCTTCTCCTGAGTTGGAAGAGAAATGCGCAGTGGATGCGCTTGTAAGCCAATTCAATTAGATAGCTAAAGGATAGTATGTATGAAAATGAACGCTATTCACTGGCCTGTGGGCTATGTACCTGGATTCACTGAGAATTTTTGTTCCAATGAAGTCATCATCGCCGATCTATGCGCATTAGATGTATGGTCTTTGTTAATCAAGGCTCCGCTATGGCCAAGCTATTACGCTAACTCAGCTAATGTCAGATTCTATGATGATAGCAAGTTTGAACTTGAAGATGGCGTACACTTTTATTTCGAAACCTTTGGATTTCCAATAGAAGCCCAATGTAATGAATATGTAGCCCCGACACCGAGCCTGCCTGGACGTATAGCTTGGCATGGTTACTCTGGTGAAGGCGATGCGCGCATAGATGTACATCATGCATGGCTGGTTGAGGATTTATCAGACGGTCGGGTGCGTATCCTGACTCAAGAAACGCAAAAGGGTAAAATAGCTGAAGAACTGGCCAGGACCAAACCCAACCCTATGATAAATGGACATCAAGACTGGCTTGAAGGCTTGGTTCTTGCAACTCGTAAATTGAGGTCTTAAACTCTCAGCACAACAGTCGTGTTCCGAAGCTTATATATAGCGCCAAAACACTCATTCCTAGGCGTTATTTTGCAGTGAATTCTAAAAATTGTTTATAAGTAAGTGAGTACTATTTTTAAACCGCTAACAAAGAGCATCAATTATTCTGTACGACCCGTAAGGTGGAGCTCTACGCGGCCAGCTCTTTTGTCAGAACTGTGGTAAAGGACTGGCCATTCACTTCGCATTCTTGCGCGGATTTAACTGCTCAGTTATCCACAGGGATATCTGGGAGCTTATGCGATAATCCCCTAATTTATTAATAATTTAAAGAAATTTAGCAGTAAATATTTTCCTTATTATCAGTATGGGGTTTTCCAAATAGGTTGTATAGCGTTGTTTGGAATAACCAAACGCCCATATTTAGTAGTACGTATTTTGAATTATTGAGTCGCTCTCGCTGCGACCCTGTTTTAGGATGAACACTAGTTACGCAAGAATCGGGTCGATATTTGATGACGGGCAGATTACACTGTTTTGGCTGGCATGAAAGCGAATTTCAGGCTATAAAAAAGCATCTGTTGGACAGTGAATAATCAAATAGTGGAAGCTAAGAACATGGAAAATAATCAACAATATCAGCGTATAGCACTGGCCATTGATTACATAAAAGATAATTTCCAGCAGCAGCCTTCTTTGAATGAACTCGCCGAACTTGTCAATTTAAGCCCGTTTCATTTTCAGCGACTGTTTAGTGATTGGGCAGGTGTTAGCCCTAAAAAATTTATTCAATACATCAGTGTTGAGCACGCTAAAGCGTTACTAAAGCAGCCCCAAAGCAACGTATTAGATACGGCCTATGCAACTGGGCTATCAGGTTCCGGTAGGCTGCATGATTTGTTTATTAATATCGAGGCGATGACACCTGGAGAGTATAAAAACTCAGCTCAATCGCTAGTGATTGATTACAGTGTAGGCGATAGCCCGTTTGGGAAGGTGCTCATCGCATCAACCACTAAAGGCATATGTCATATTGAATTTGTTGGCGATGAGCAACAAGGCATTGCTAGTTTGCAGGCTAAGTATGCCAAGGCACAGTTGCAGTCTAAGCAAATGCCAATACATCTTCAGGCACAGGCTATATTTTTGAGTGATTGGCACAACGTGCCGCAACAAGCATCTCAAATTAAATTACATTTAAAAGGCACTGCTTTTCAGTTAAAAGTCTGGCAAGCGCTGTTACAAGTGCCAATGGGGGAACTCAGCAGTTATGGATCGATCGCTGAAAAAATCGGTAATGCTAAAGCTTCAAGAGCGGTAGGCACTGCCATTGGTAGTAATCCGGTAGCATTCTTAATTCCCTGTCATCGGGTGATTCAAGCAAGCGGTAACAGTGGCGGCTATCGTTGGGGAGATACCCGAAAGTCTGCCATTATTGGCTGGGAGAGTGCGAAGAGAGAGATTGGATAAAAAAGTTACGAGTTACGAGTTAAAAACTGCGAGCTAAAAGTTAACAGCGCCGCTGCGGTTTAAGCAGTGGCGCTTTGTTCTTTTAGACAGAAGTTTCTAAGCAGATTGATCTAGGCCTTGCTGCCAAAAAGCGATTTCCATGCGCGTTGCAATTGTAAAATGCTGTTGTAGGCGCTGGCCGCGTGTTGAATCGATATCGATGTCCTTAATCAATTCGTCAAAAAAGGCAGTGGTTGCCATGGCTGATTTTTGAAAATCTTCACCGGCATAGGCGTTAATCCAATCAGCATATGGGTTGTTTTCAAGCTGGCAATTACCATCCATAAGCCATTGGCCGACATGCGCATAACCTAGAGCACAAGGCACTAATGCGGCATATAAATCAGTTAAATCGCCTTGTACACCGGCATCAATTAAGTAGCGAGTATAAGCAATGGTAGCCACTCCTTCTGGAATCGCTAATACATCTTCTTCCTCTAAGCCCCAAGATTTACAAAATTGAATATGTAGTGCAATTTCATCTTGAGCAAGAGCAGTTAAAGAGGGCATGCTGGCGCGCATTTGAGCGGGCGTTTCGCTTTTAAATACGGCCAAAGCAAAGGCGCGAGCGTAGTGAATTAAGTATAAGTAATCTTGCTGTAAATAGTGCTGAAAGCTGGCTTTCTCTAAAGTACCTTGGCCTAATTGCTGTACAAAAGGATGTTGAACGTAGTTATCCCAGTGTGTTTGGCAGCCGGCTACTAACTGTTGATGATTCATAATTTTAAACCTAGTAAAGCCTTACCCTTTAAAGCGTAAGGCTTGAAGTAGTGAAAGTTAATCTAAGATGTAGCTGTTTACATCCGGCTTAGTTTTGATAACGCCGTTATCAACTAGGAACTGTGCATAGTTGTCATAACGTGCTTTATCAGCAGCTTTAGGGCGCAGCGCAAATCTAACTAACGTATCTTTCCACGCAAGGCGGTTAAGTTCGGTATCTAGCTTTTTCCCATCGCCGTAAGATTTGAATAACTCCCAAGCTTCATCAGGATGATTGACTGTATATTGAGTGGCTAGCTCTAAAGCGCGGTTAAATTTAGCCACCATTTCTTTATCAACACTGTTGCTGTTGGCCACCACGATTAGCTCATCGTATGAAGGTACGCCTTCTTCTTCAACGTAAAAACCTTTACCTTCAAAACCTTCCATTGCTAACTGATGCATTTCAAAGTTTCTATATGCGCCGTAAATTGCATCCACTTTACCCGCTGCTAATGATGCAGAAAGAGACCAACCAACGTTGATTAGCTCTACATCATCAATGCTGATGCCGTTCTTTTTCAGCATGGTACCGATAGTTGCATTGACTAAACCGCCATCAAAAGCAAAACCGATTTTCTTACCTTTAAGGTCAGCAAGGTTTTGATAGTTGTTTTTAGCTAGCACCATTAAGGTATTAAGCGGCGTGGCGATCAAGGTTGATACGCGTACTAGTGGTAGCTCTTCAGCTACATCACGAATCAGTTGCGGCTGGTAAGTGACGGCTAAATCGAACTTACCGGCAGCAACTAGTTTGGGTGGCATGCTTGGGTCCGCAGGTTCTTTAATATCAATATCTAGGCCCTGCGCTTTAAATAAGCCTTTTTGCTGAGCCACAATAATAGGGCCATGATCTGGATTTACGAACCAATCGAGCATTAAAGTGGTTTTTTCTGCGAATGCGCTTTGGCTTAATAGCGCGATTGCTAGGGAAAAAGGTATTAGTATTTTTTTCATAAATTTCTCTTATTAGTGACCCGTTTGCTCACGGTGCCAGGGGATTAATCGTTTTAATAATTGATCGGTAACGTAATAAAGGGTGACCGAGAACAGCGCTAAAATTATCAGCGCTGCGAACATGTCAGCAATTTGCATGCGCGCATTAGATTGCAGCATTAGATAGCCAAGCCCGCCTGCTGAGCCAACCCATTCGCCGACCACCGCGCCAATTGGTGCCACTACCACCGCTACGCGAATTCCAGATGAAAGCGTGGGTAAAGCGGCCGGTAAACGGATATGCCAAAGCTGGCGCCATTTATTAGCACCCATAGTGTGCGCTAAATCTAGATAGCCAATAGGTGTATGGCGCAGACCATCAAAGCAAGTGGTAGTAACAGGGAAAAAGATAATTAACGCCGCCATAATTACTTTTGAAGTCATACCATAGCCAAACCACAGCATTAAAATAGGCGCCAAAGCGAACACTGGAACAGCTTGGCTAGCAATCAATACTGGCAGTAACCAGCGCCTGACGGGTTTGAAAAGCAGCATTTGCAGTGCAAACAGCATTCCCATTAATAGGCCTGAAAATAAACCTAATATAATTTCTGTGATAGTGATTAAGCTGTGCTCAAACAGTAGCTGGCGGCTATCGATTAATTTGGTAAAAACCAGCGTAGGGGGCGGCAAAATATAGCGCGGCATGTCAAAAAAATACACGATGCCCTGCCAAATAAACAGTAAGAAAACCGCGGTGATGATCAAGCGAACAAAACTAGCAGTATTCTTTTTAAAGGCAGTGCTATTAAAAGTTTTGTTGCTAACGGTCTTGTCGATAAAAGTATTGTTATTGAAAGCATTGCCTTTGAGTTTTAAATCAGCCATGTTGCACCTGCATTTTTTCCAGCAATATTTGCTGATACTCGCCTAGCTGGGCGTCGACATCACGCGGGATCGCAGTATCGGGTTTGTTCAATTTCAGCAGTTTATGGTCAGCACTAAACAGACACAGCTGATCACTTAAACGCAGTGCTTCCTGAGGGTCGTGGGTAATCAGCAATACAGTACGATCTTTTAAAACTTCAACGGCTAAGTTTTGCAGCTTGTAGCGGTTCACCGCATCTAACGCTGAAAAAGGCTCGTCCATTAATACGATAGGCGTGTCTTGCATGAGGGTGCGCGCCAGTGCAACCCGTTGGCGCATGCCGCCTGATAGCTGATCGGGTAGTTTATGGTTAATCCCATCAAGGTTGAGTTGTGCTAATAAGTGGCTGGCTTTTTCACGGGTTTCTTGGCTAACTTTACCATCACGTAAACGATTTTTTAAGCAGACGTTATCCAGCACATTTAACCAAGGGAGCAGTAAGTCTTGCTGTGCCATGTAGGCAATGCGGTTTTTTAAACCCTTGCCATCACTACAGCTAATATTGCCAGATACTTGATGTTGCTGGTCAATTAATCCTGCAATTAAGCGCAGTAAACTGGTTTTTCCACAGCCACTAGGGCCAACTAAGCAAGTCCATTGTCCTGCGGATAATGTTAAATCAATATCTGAAAAAGTGGGCTGGCTAGCACCTTCATACTGCAGCGATACTTGCTCTAAACTAACCGCAATATTCATTTGTTTGCATGCGCCCAGAAATGATGGACAGGACCGCTGCCTTTACCAATGTGTAACTCATCAGCATGGCTGATTGCGTGGCTGATGTATGCTTTTGCATTGCTGATGGCCGTTTGTAAATCTTGGCCTTGGGCTAGGTAAGAAGCGATAGCCGAGGATAACGTGCAGCCAGTGCCATGGGTATTTTTGGTGGCAATGCGCGGCGCTGTGAAATTGTGTTGGTTTTCATTGCTTAGCCAGAAATCAGTACTGTTCGCTCCTGTTTGATGCCCGCCTTTTAGCAATACTGACTGGCAGCCAAGTTCTAATAACTCTCTACAAATTGACAAGCTCTGCTGATCGCTATTGGGAGTGTCTTCACCTTTTCTGCCCAATAACGCCATGGCTTCTGGGATGTTTGGGGTGATTACAGTGGCGATGGGAAATAGCTGAGTAATCAAAGCGCTAATCGCTTCATTGGCGAGTAATACATCGCCGCTAGTAGCAACCATTACCGGATCTAACACAATTTGGCGCGGTTTATATTTACGCAGCGCTTTAGCAACGGTAGTGATAGTGGCTGCATCGGCTAGCATACCAATTTTGACGACATCGACGGCTATATCGCTAAACACAGCAGCAAGTTGCTGTTCGATAAAATGTTGATTAACGGATAATACGGCTGATACGCCTTGGGTGTTTTGTGCAGTAAGGGCAGTAATGACTGAGCATGCGTAGCTGCCAGTCGCAGAAATAGCTTTAATATCTGCTTGGATACCCGCACCGCCGCCACTATCGGATCCGGCAATGGTTAAAACAATCGGGGTTTTGGCTATAGCGGGTGAAATAGCGGCAAATTCGCTACTAGCGTTGCTATGATTTTGTCTGTTGTCCACAATAATTCCTTAAATATGCGCGGACAACTTGAGGCTATAAATGTAGCCTTAAATCAAGTTAGTTCCCTACGCCAATACAAGTTGGATCAGGTTCTGCGGGTCCGGTATAAATACCATCTCAGCCAATATGAATCTCAAAAATGCATGGTAACAGCGTAAGCTATCACTTCATTTTGAGGCTTTCATAAGGGCCCCCCGACTAACGTGGCGTATAATAGACGTATTGTATGTTTGATGCAAATCAATCTAGGAAAAACTAATTTATTATAAATAACTATTATTAAACAATTACTTATATTATTTGTGGTTTAATCATAACTTGGATAAATCTGCAAAAACTAAATATTCAGCAATTTTACCCTGCTTTAATTTTAGTGCCGTAGAGAAAAAAGCTTGATGAGCAGAGCCATCTAACCTTTGATAATCAACGGTGCCATGACAGAAAATATCATCTGCTACTGAGTATGTATTGAGCAAGGTGTGATGCATACTTTTGATCGTACCGAAAAACTGCTGATTGGCAATAATGACGGCTTTTTTCCCAGTGACACTAGGAAAGTTTGCGATCCGAAAGTCGATATCTTCGGCTAATACTTTAGACAAAAAATTAATATCTTTATTATCGACAGCTCGATATAAATCAGCGCAGAATTTTACGGCATTTTCCATGGTTGTAATCCTCAAAATGTAATTTCCTGAAAGTGTCAGGTTAGTGGTTAAAAATAAGTGGGCCAGTTTCTTGGCCGTATAGATTTTTTTGTTCGGGCACATCGCTAAAATATTCAATAAACTCAAATTGAAACCCCGCAGGATCGGTGTAATAAGCGGTTTTTCGGTAGGGGTGCGCTTGGCCAAAAATGCTGACCTTATAGCCTTTTTTTGCTAATCGCTCGATGAGCTTATCCAGATCATCTACCACAAAACCAATGTGCGCTAAACCGGGCTTCATTGACTGGATGTCTCGGTTTTCGCCATATGCATTATCATTTAAAGTCACGTAGTAATCATCATCTCCTAGGTGCACCCATTGGCGTTGGGTATTTCTCCATTGGTTGGCACCCGAGCCGCGTATTTTCCAATGTGGGAATGCGCTAAGTAAAAAATCTTGGCTTGGTTGTAATGTGTGAACAACTAAGTTGACGTGCTCTAATTTAACCATGTTGTAGGTCCTGTAAATATTCAAGTTGGCGGTCTGTTACGATTGAGGCTATTTTATTTTAGATTCCTAATAGAAACAATACACCTTATGGTTGATTAACTGTTGAGAAAAACTCAACAAAAGAGCAGGATGTGAATTGCCGATATTTATCTTTTAAGTCACGCTTTTGCGAATCGAAAATAAGCTGATTCTCTAAGTAAATTATTAAATGTATTGAGTGACCAAATGGTCAAAATTAGGAGTATTTATCAGCTTTGAGTCAACCTTAGGTAGCAGATGTGAATAACAGTTTTAAGGAATATTATGGATAGCTATAACGCAATACCAATCTTTGTCGCAGTGGCCCAAACGGGTAGCTTTTCGGGTGCTGCAAAAAAGCTTGAACTAAGTAAATCGGCCGTGAGTAAGCGCATCACCTTATTAGAAAATCAGTTACAAGCTAGATTAATCCATAGAACGACGCGAAAGTTGAGTTTGACTGAAGCCGGTGAGCGGTTTTATGAGCATGCTAAAGAGGTGATGCAAGCTGCACAAAATGCAGAAGATGCGGTGGCTCAATTACAAGGTGAGCCTTATGGGAAATTGAAAATTCAAGCGCCGATGTCATTTGGCGTGTTGCATATAGCCCCGCTTATCGCGCTTTTTCTGAAGCGCTTTACACAGCTGGAAATCGACTTAGTGCTTGACGATAAAGAGGTAGATATCGTGGCTAATGGTTATGATATTTGCATTAGGGCAGGGGAGTTAAAAGATTCGAGTTTAATCGCGCGCCCGTTAGCGCCTTTGCGAAGTGTGCTGTGTATGAGCCCTGACTACCCAGCGATTACAAAATTAGTACAGCCTGAAGATTTATCGCAAGAGAACTGTATCTTGTATCGTTATTCCCAAGATGCTGCTTATTGGCGTTTTTCAAAGGATGGGGAGCAGCAAGTTAAAGTCAGTGGTAACTATCGCGTAAATAATAGTGAGGCGTTACAAAAAGCTTTAATTAGCGGTGCTGGTATTGGCAGATTACCCTCTTTTGTGGCGGCTAGTGCCATTCAAAAAGGTACCTTAGTGACATTGTTTGATGATTACGAAATGCCGGCAAAAAGGTTATTTGCAATCTATCCTGAACGTCATTATGTACCGGTTAAAGTACGAGTGTTTATTGATTTTGTGATTGAATTCTTTGGTGTTGAGCAGCCTTATTGGGATAAGGCTTTAGCTAAAAGCAATAGCTCTGTAGAGAATATTGGGTGATTAAGACAGCCTAATTTAGAATCAGTAACGGGTGTTCTGCATTGGCTAATTAATTTTTATAAAATATTTTTATATAAATTATAGTAAGTTATTGTTTATAGTCATTTTTAAAATATATTTGCGTAATTCATAATTATGAATTACGATAAGTTGTATATATTTTACTCATTTGGAATTACATAAGTAGATGCTCAAACAAAGACCGCTATATCAAGATGTCTCCGACTTATTACGCGAGATGATTTACAAAGGGAAGCTATCACCGGGAGATTGGATTGATGAAACTGCCCTGTGTGATGAACTAGGCGTGAGCCGCACACCGTTGCGTGAAGCGCTCAAAGTATTACAGCTTGAAGAATTAATAGAGCTAGTACCGCGCAGAGGATGCAGGGTTAACGATTTAGATACCAAAGATTTATTAGATTTATTTCCAGTGATGGCGTCTCTTGAGGGAATGTGTGCTCAGCTGGCAGTAAAGCATATGCGAGCTGTGGATTTAAAGAAACTAGAAAAATACCAGATACGTTTAGAAGATGCCGCCGCGAAAAATGATGTAGATGGTTATTATAAAGTTAATAAAAAAATCCATACCGCTATTCAAGAGTTATCAGGTAACCGCTGGTTAAATAGCATTTCTGCGCAGTTGCGTAATGTCTTGTTATTGGCTAGGCATCACCAGCTTACAGTCCCTGGACGACTACAAGAATCACTAGAAGAGCATCGCCAATTACTACAAGCATTTAGAGATAAAGATGCTGATGAAGCAGGGCGTATTATGTCCGATCACTTGTTGCAACAAGAGAAAGTGTTACGCAAATCTGCTCTCTAATTCAGCTGTGCATAACCTATCATTGCTGCTCGGTTAAAAAATGTAAGCCCTCTAACTCATTGATTTGTGGTTTTCTATCATGGGTAAATAGACATTTTTTAGCTAAAGAGTATTTGTCGTTAACGTAAAATCAATGAGTTAGAGAGCAACAAAAATTAAACCGGACACTAATGATAACCTATGTAAAAACAGTTGTTGTTAAACATAACAGCTGCAGAGCATCAGTTCTAAGAACTGCTTAAGAGGAAATAATTAAAAGAAAAACATAAGCTATTAAGGAGAAATTGATGAGATTACTAAAAACACTGGTATTAGCGGCGACTGCTGCGAGCCTAGCGGTGAGTACTTTAGGCTTTGCAGCTGATATTAAGTTGAAGGCTTCACACCAATGGCCCGGCGGTAAAGGCGATATTCGCGATGAAATGGTGCAGATCATTGCTCGCCATATGAAATCGAGTGATATAGGGGTGGATGTTAGAGTGTATCCCGGAAAATCACTGTTCAAGCCCAAAGAGCAGTGGGGGGCAATGACTAAAGGTAAGTTAGATATTTCTGCATTCCCGTTATCTTATGCTGGTGGTAAGCACCCCGAATTTAATTTGACCTTAATGCCCGGTTTAGTGAAAAATCACGAGCATGCCTTGCGCCTCAATAAGTCTGAATTTATGCAGCGCATTAAAGGTATTATGGATAAATCGGGGGTGATGGTGCTTGCTGATACTTGGTTAGCAGGAGGATTTGTTTCTAAAGGCGAATGTATTTTAGAGCCTAGAGATGTGAAGGGTTTGAAATTTCGCGCAGCGGGTAAAGCATTCAACCAAATGCTAGATGCTGCGGGCGCAACGATTACCTCTATGCCATCGTCAGAAATATACTCTGGATTACAAACGGGTGTTTTAGATGGCGCTAATTCATCGTCGTCATCGTTAGTATCTTATCGTATATATGAACAAGTGAAATGTTTGACGGCACCAGGGGCGAATGCTCTGTGGGTTATGTATGAGCCCATTTTGATGTCTAAGAAGAGTTTTGCCAAGCTTAATAAAGAGCAGCAAACACAGCTGATGGCAGCATCAGCGATGGCCGAAAAGTACGCTACTAAAGCGTCTAAAGAAGCGGATCAAAAACTGGTTGACGCCTATAAAAAAGCCGGTGTGAAAGTGGTAGAAATGAGCGCCGAGCAAGCAGCTATGTGGCGTAAAATTGCCGATGAATCTAGCTATAAAGCTTTTGCTGAAAAAGTAAAAGGTGGTAAAGAGCTGCTAGATTTAGCACTTTCGGTCGAGTAACTTAATAGCATATCTTCAATAAAGTTATAGCACTACTGTGTGTGCGAGCTTGCCAAATAGAATTATAAGGTGCACTTTTATCTTAAATTTGAGCAAGCCCTGCAGACACTCTCGTACATCTACTAATTTCAGTTTAGCGCTGCCAATAATACTAAACGGCTTAAACTGTGTGTTTACTGCACTGTTACTTTGGCTTTTTTACAGTGTCTTTGTATTCGATTTATAAGGTTTTGATATGGATTACTTCATCAGCTTTACTGAAAAGTTGTCAAAATTTTTAGGCTATATTGCCGCATGTTTACTAGGAGTGGGCGTGCTGGTTGTCTGCCATATGGTTTTCAGCCGCTTTATACTAAATGACTCTACCTCTTGGCAAACAGAGTTTGTCACTTACGTGTTACTGGCATCAACTTTTTTAGGTGCGCCATGGGTACTGTTAACACGTGGCCATGTGAACGTCGAGCTACTACCTTTAATGCTGGGGCCTAAAGCGCGTTTTGTGCTTTGTGTATTTGCCTACGGCACCTCGGCAAGTTTGTGTATTTTAATCGCTTATTACAGTGTTGGTTTTTGGCATGAAGCCTGGGTAGAAGATTGGTCCTCAGATACTATTTGGGAGCCAAAACTGTGGAAAGCTTATCTCGCGATGCCAGTGGGTTTTATTGCGCTTAGCTTGCAATATATTGCCGACCTCATCTGTTTGTTTTCCGGCAGAACCGCACCTTTCGGTATCAACGATAAAACGATTGACGTAAGCAGCGTGGAGGTGGGCCAATGAGTCCAATATTGTTAGGCGGGCTAGCGGCCCTCACTCTAATTCTTTTATTGCTGTCGGGGATGCCAGTAGCATTTTCTTTGGGCGTAACAGCGGTCATTTTTTTACTGATAGAAGATGGGTTTGGTGCCCTTGATGTCGTTGCCGAAACACTGTTTGCATCCCTCGATGAATTTGCTTTGCTATCCATTCCGATGTTTTTAGTGATGGGCTCGGCAATCGCTTCCTCTAGGGCGGGAGCTGATTTATACGAAGCTCTTGATCGCTGGTTGTACAAAGTGCCCGGTGGTTTACTTATCTCGAATATTGGTGCCTGTGGGCTATTCGCAGCCCTTACCGGTTCTTCTCCAGCGACTTGTGCGGCAATCGGCAAAATGGGTATTCCCGAGATGCGCAAGCGCGGTTATCCGGCCAGCTTAGCAACAGGAGCAATAGCCGCTGGTGGAACGCTGGGTATTTTGATTCCACCGTCCATTACTATGATTGTTTATGGAATTGCCACCGAGACCTCGATAGGGCGCTTATTTGCGGCGGGGGTAATGCCAGGCTTGATGCTGGTGGCGCTTTTCATCGGTTGGTCACTGTTTTATGCAAAAAGAAAGAAGTTTAATTTTAATGAACCGGGTAAGCATTTTAGTTTAAAAGAAAAACTGGAAATAATGCCAAAAGTATTGCCCTTTCTAGCAGTGATAGTGTTAGTTCTGGGGACTTTGTATGGTGGCGTTGCAACGCCTTCAGAAGCCTCTGGCGTGGGTGCTTTTGTCTGTATCGTACTAGTGATGTTGATTTATAAAGTTTGGCAGCCGGTTAAACTTTGGGATATTTTTAGCGCAGCGACTCGTGAGTCAGTGATGCTCATGATGATCATAGGCATGGCGGGGCTTTTCAGCTACATGATGTCTAGCTTGTATATTACTCAAGGAATAGCTGAGTATATCGCAGGCCAAGGGCTCAGCCCTTGGATGTTAATTTTATATATTAACCTCTTTTTATTGGTAACAGGTTTCTTTTTGCCGCCAGTGGCAGTGATATTAATGACATCGCCTACCTTGGTGCCTATCATTATGGATGCTGGCTTTGACCCTATTTGGTTTGGTGTAATGCTAACGCTGAACATGGAGATAGGTTTAATAACCCCGCCTGTCGGATTAAATTTGTATGTAATTAAAGGGATAGTTCCCGATGTGTCGTTAAATACTGTCTTGCTTGGGGCGCTGCCATTTATGCTATGCATGATGGTGGGAATAGCGTTATTAATTATTTTTCCACAAATAGCATTATGGCTACCTGATCAGTTAATGGGTGCTGTGCGTTAGCATTAAAAATCGCGCTAGTACAAAAGCTGCATTGCTCATGGAGTATTTATGATTAACATTGAATGGTTAGAAAAACTGTTAGAGACAGTGGCAGATCATGGCCGTGAGTTAATCGGCATTAAAGAGGGGTCAGATAAAAGCCAGTTCACTGATGCACTGCTATGTCATCGTTTGGTCGATGGTAAAGGTGAAGCGACTAATATCGCGCTTGCTCGGGAGATATTACAGCGCTGGCAAGGGAAAAACGATGGCGAGAAGTTAGCCTTTTTGCAGTTGTTAGCAAAGCAGTTTGGCTTTAACAAAGCGGCAATAGAGCAAGCGATTGCAGGTTATGACAGTGACGACCCCAAAACATTAGCGCGCTTGATAGCGTTATCTGAAGCACCGCGCCAAGAGCTGTTTCGTCGGTTAAATATGGCGCCAAATGGCACTGGAGTACTAGTTGCAATGCGTACTTTTCTGCTTGAACAATTGCCAACTTCGCCACAATTACAGGACGTTGATGCGGATTTTAGGCATTTGTTGGCTTCTTGGTTTAATCGCGGGTTTCTGCAATTGCAGCGCATTGATTGGCATACGTCTGCAACTATCTTAGAAAAGCTGATTGAGTTTGAAGCAGTGCACCCGATGGAAGGTTGGGACGATTTGCGCAGGCGCTTACATGATAAAGACCGGCGCTGTTTTGGCTTTTTTCATCCAGCTCTGCCCAATGTGCCACTGATTTTTATCGAAGTGGCGCTGACCTGCGAAATGAGTAATTCAATCGCGCAGTTAGTTGATCCAAAAGCACAAGTGAATGAACAACAGCAACCGGATACTGCGGTGTTTTATTCGATTAATAACGCCTTGAGTGGCCTGCGTGGAGTCAGCTTTGGCAATTTTCTGATTAAGCAGGTGGCTGAAGAGTTAAAAGATGAATTCCCCCAGATAAAGCGCTTTGTTACGCTTTCACCGATGCCGCTGATGGTGAAATCTTTGCAGGAGATGTTTGACGTTAATTCAAAGCGTTACAGTGCAGAGCAGCGCGCCAGCAACATAGCAGAAATAAGCCAGCTATTAGAAAAGGATAGTGGCAGTGATCTTGGGAACGGGAATGAGAGTGAAAGCCAACTAACATGGGAGCGCTTAGAGTTCAGTGTTAAGCAAGATCCACAACTGTTGCACAAGCTCTGTCTTTATTATTTGGCGGTACTTAAACGCACAGATACCGCGCTGGATCCGGTGGCGCACTTTCACTTATCAAACGGTGCGTGCTTACAGCGCATTAATATAGCCGCTAACACATCTTTAAGAGGGCAGGCTGAATCCTGGGGCTGCATGGTAAATTACTTATACGAAGATGAACGGGTAGTGAGTAATCATGAAGCTTATGTCTGTGCGTCATCAATAGCCCTCTCAAAAGAGTTGCAACGCCAGTTCAAACAGTTAATGAGCACTATAAAAAGTGATTAAATAAATGAGAGCGCTTTGCTGCTCAGCTAATCATATCCAGCTAGAAGCAAAATAATAATGAGCGGCACGGTAGCCAAAAGGATAAATAAATGTCAGAAAACGAAAATTTGTACTTAAGTTTAGTCGCTAATAAAGCCCAGCAATTAGCAGATAAAGCATTTTTATTAACGCCAGGTAGAGGGCCATTACTGTATAGCGAGCTGGCGAGTCGTACAGGTAAACTGCATAGCAAATTACTCGATTTAGGTGTGACACCAGGCGATAGAGTGGTAGTGCAGACGCAAAAGTCGAACGAAGCAGTGCTTTTATATCTGGCGTGTTTACGAGTAGGGGCTATTTATATACCACTGAACACTGCTTACACACTTAACGAAGTTGAATATTTTCTGGGGGATGCCCAGCCGCAAGTATTTGTCTGTGAACCACAAAAGCTAGCGCAGTGTGCAGAGTTGGCGAATAGCCTTAAAGTGGCGCACACTATGACATTAGGTGAAAATGGTGAAGGCAGCTTGCTGCAAAATTTAGCGCAGCTTGATGCTAACCCCGAAGTTGTGATGCGTGCCAGCGCTGATCTCGCCTCTATTTTGTATACCTCTGGTACTACTGGGCGCTCTAAAGGTGCCATGTTAAGTCATGGTAATTTACTCTCTAACGCACAGACGCTACATGCATATTGGCAGTGGGAAGATGAGACAGATGTACTTCTTCACGCCTTACCGATCTTCCATGTACATGGCTTATTTGTCGCTTTGCACTGCGCTATGCTCGGACGCTCTAGTGTGCATTTTCTAGCGCGTTTTGACGTAAATGCAGTGATGCAAAAACTACCTCAAAGCACAGTGTTAATGGGAGTTCCTACTTTCTATACCCGGTTGTTAGAAGAGCCTGCTTTTGATAGCGCTGTCTGTCAAAAAATGCGTTTGTTTATAGCAGGCTCAGCACCTTTGCTAGCAGAAACTCATGATGGTTTTGCGGCACGCACCGGACATGAAATACTAGAACGCTACGGTATGACGGAGTGTGGCATGCTTACCTCAAACCCTTATCAAGGGGAGCGCATAGCCGGTACCGTTGGTTTCGCGCTACCAGGCGTAAGCGCTAGAGTATGTGATGATCAAGGTGTGGAATTAGCCAATGGACAAACAGGTGTACTAGAAGTTACTGGTAGCAATGTGTTTAGCGGCTACTGGCAGATGCCAGAAAAAACTGCAGAAGAATTTCGTGATGATGGTTATTTCATAACCGGTGATTTATCCAAAATGGATCGGGCAGGGCGCATCACTATCGTTGGTCGCTCCAAAGATTTAATTATTTCAGGAGGATTTAATATTTACCCTAAAGAGATAGAGTCTGAAATTGATTTAATTGCAGGGGTAAAAGAATCAGCAGTGATTGGTATTGCCCACGCTGATTTTGGAGAAACTGTGATTGCTGTGGTTGTGTTAGACGGCTCATGTGCGCTAACTGGCGAAGATATATTAGAGTCGCTGCAAGATAAACTAGCGCGATTTAAGCAACCCAAAACGATAGATTTTGTCGGTGAATTACCGCGCAATGTGATGGGAAAAGTGCAAAAAGCACAGCTGCGAGAGGCATACAAAAACGTCTAATCATGGTAGATGCAAAGAGTAGGCTCATCTATCGCTGTTAAAACGGTAGATGGCAGCTCTTTTCATACGTAAAAATAACTGGTTTTAACTGTCATAGAGAATTAGCTAATGAATTGTGAGTTTTTAGAAAACGCGGTACGTAACGGCATACCTATTAGTGCACAGATGGACTTCAGAGTGCGAGAGTTAAGCGCGCAAAGCATTGTGGTCTCTGGCGGCGCCGATGAAAACCTGAATGTACATAATACTGCTTTTGCAGGGTCGCTGTATTCTATCTGCACGCTGGCTGCTTGGGGGTTAACTTTTTCAAAGTTACCTGGCAACTGCTCGCTAGTGATGGCTAAGGCAGAAATAGAATATTTACGGCCAGTGCAAGGAGAAATAGTCGCATCAGCAATGATCAGTGAAGCACAATCAGCTACATTTTTAGCGACACTTACAGACACAGGTAAGGCGCGATTGAGCGTTGAAGTGATAGTAGAAAATCAACAAAAAACAGCGGTTAAATTTATCGCCCACTTGCATGTTAAGGCATAAGAAAGTCACAGCTTGTAAATGCTGGCTGTTTAATAGAAAGGGCATTAATCTTTATCGATAACTTGCGATGCAGCCATTAGCATTTAACCTGTAAATGTATCATTAGTTTATTAGAGATCAATTAGGCGAAAGCTAAATCGCCCAAGGGTTAATACTCCATTTCTTGGAGCGAATGTTTTTTCCTTTGCAGTAACACGAATTCATACAGTGAGGGGAGTCTAAACGAGAGGGTTTGCACTGGAGACTTGTATTCGTTACCGACAACAATCTTAGGCGAGATTAGAATGCTAATTACAGTAAAAGGTGCGTCGTTAGCATACCAGTACAGACCTGTTTGTATGCTAATAATACCCTCCTAAGAATACTAGTCACTCTTTGTTGTTTAGATATTAGTAACGCTTTGCTTACAATACTAGTAATATTCTTCAAGAAACCTAAACCATCATTTGTTATTTCAATAGGCTTAAAGAAGCCTGTGGCTAGGTTATGTGGCTGGAATTGAGCAATGGGTTGTTGATTACCTCTTAATAAATTACATTGATGGGAACTCGTTTTTATATGGATGGTTTTAAAACACAGCCTACTTATCGCTTGGGAGTAGGTGGGCGATTATTTTTAGCATTAGTGCTTATATCTTCTATCACTATTATTGCTAGTGGTTTATCAACTCGCACTTTCCTCGATTTGCGTAATCAGTTGCATCTTCTGGAACAGCAGGATATTACTGGGCTTGATGCCGCTGCAAGATTAAACGATAAGAGCCGCTTAATAGTCGCGACTGCGCCAATACTAGTGACCGCTGAATCTAACATATTACGCGACCAGGCAATGTTCAAACTGGATGTTGCTATAACTGATATGGATTTATTGATGCGTAATTTGCCCGATTACGATAATTATTTCCGTGAGTTAATTGCGCAAATTAAAAATAACTTGATACTGCTTAATCAAAGTGTTGATCATCGCGAGCAATTACATCAGCAGTTGCGCGAAACATTGAAAAATATTGATCCACTGTTCAAACAGATAATTTACCAGTTGCAGCAGCTCCCTAAATGGCCGGCAGAGCAAAGTAAGTTAATGGTAATTAATCAGTTGTATTATTTTGCCGGTTTGATTGAAAAAATTGCAAACGATCCCTCCTTCAACGATTTAGATGATACTTTTCTGCGTTTGGAAGGTATCGGACAGCAAGTTACACTGCACCTAGCATATGCACCTAAAAAGCTTGAGAGTGCATTGGCTGAAAAAATAGCAATATTATTGAATTATGGCAGCCGTAAAGGGGATTTGTTTACTTTGCAAAATGAGCAGTTAGAGCTCGCTTACCAGCAAGCTTTTTTCCTGCAAAACGCCTTGCAAAATATTCACCAGCTTGCTGCCCAAATTAATTTGTATACCGATACTACTAACCAGCGAATCAGTTATTCCTTAAAGCGTGCCATTATTTCAATCAACCGTAATATGACTAGTGTCCTGCTGTTATCACTGATCAGCCTAATCGCTGCCTGTGCTATTTCCTGGTTCTATGTACGACGCAATGTATTGCAACGTATTCTAGAGTTACAACAAAATATGCGTTCAATAGCTTCAGCCAAATTAGATACCCAGATACGTATTATCGGCAATGATGAAATATCCAATATGGCTGCGGATCTGAAGCATTTTCAAAGAACAGCTATAGCGGTTGAACGCACCAACTTAGCCCTAGCGGCGCAGATTGAAGAGCGAGTAATTGCCGAACAACAATTGCAATTGACGCAAAACGAATTAATCCAAGCAGCTAAACTGGCAGATCTCGGCCAGTTGAGTGTCAGTATTACCCATGAAATAAACCAACCATTAACTGCTGTCATCAGTCACTTGCACAGTGCGGGCTTGCACTTACATAATGGTAAGTTTGACGCGGTGCAGCACAGTCATGCAAAAATTAAATACTTGATAGATAAGGTCGGCGTTATTACTCGCCATTTGAAATCTTTCGCCCGCAAGGCCGCCACTGAATTATCAGCGGTAGATTTGCAGCCCGTTATCAGTGGTGCTATTGATTTAATGTCCAATCAATGTCACGCGCAGCAGTGCCAACTTATTTATGATTCGGCACATGCATCTCCTGCAGTGCTGGCTGAATCTATTCGATTAGAGCAAGTGCTCATCAATCTACTGAGCAATGCATTGGATGCGGTGCAAAATACTAGTCAGCCTAAAATCAGCATATCAGTGACTGTTAAGCTCGCTGAATTGTGGATTGAGGTGCGAGATAACGGTATAGGGATCAGTGCTTCGCAGTTAGACTACATCTTCGATCCCTTTTATACCAATAGGAATTCGGGAGAGGGGTTAGGGCTAGGTTTGTCAATTAGTTATAACATAGTGCAAGACTTTGGTGGACAGCTCAAGGTAACCTCTGAACCTGGCAAGGGAAGTTGTTTTTCAGTGATATTAAAGTTAGCAGAGGTGGCATGATAGAAGATATCAAAGTAATCATTATCGATAACGATAAGGAGATCACAGAAGCGCTTGCAGAAATGCTCAATCTTGAAGGGTTTAGTGTGATCGCTTATCAACAGCCTGAAAAAGCATTGAATCACATCGCTGTTGACTGTGCCGCAGTGATATTAAGTGATGTAAAGATGTCTAAATTAGATGGTCTTAGTTTGCTTGCTCGTTTGCAAAAGCTGGATGCTTCACTACCGGTACTATTGATGAGTGGCCATGGAGATATTCCGATGGCGATGCAGGCGATGAAAGAGGGGGCTTATGATTTTTTGGAAAAACCACTGCAACCGCAATATCTTATCAGCCAATTGCGCCGCGCCCAGGAAAAACGTCGGTTAGTGTTAGAAAATAGACGTTTGAAACAAAGCTTAGCGCAGCGCAGTGATATTGAAAAATTTATTATTGGTGAATCTACCGCGATTAAGAATGTTCGCCAGAATATTTTGGCACTGGCTAAAAGCAATGTCGATACTATTATTTACGGTGACACTGGCAGTGGTAAAGACATAGTGGCACGTGCATTGCATCAATACAGTGAGCGCTGTGATAAGCGTTTTATTGCTATCAATTGCGGTGGCATGACTGAAAGTTTAATCGAGAGTGAGTTATTTGGCCACGAAGCGGGTTCGTTCACCGGCGCTAATAAACGTCATATAGGCAAGATCGAAGTGGCCAATGGCGGTACTCTATTCCTCGATGAAATAGAGTCTATGCCGTTATCGGTGCAAATAAAACTATTAAGAGTTCTACAAGAGCGCAGTATTGAACGGGTAGGCAGTAGCACTTCTATTGCGGTAAAAATGACGGTGATAGCAGCGAGTAAAGATGATTTAGCGCAATTAGGCGAGCGTGGAGAGTTTCGTAAAGATTTATTCTACAGGCTCAATGTCGCCAGTATTTATTTGCCAGCATTGAGTGAGCGCCCTGAAGATATATTACCGCTTTTTCAACACTATACCAGCAAAGCATGTGAGTACTACGCCAAAGTGATGCCCGAGCTCAGTCCCGAAATTATCGATGGGTTACTGCAAAGGCCATGGTTGGGTAATGTTAGAGAGTTAAAAAATGCTGCTGACAGGTTTGTTTTAGGCATTAGTGAAGAAGATTTGCCTAACGTCGATACAACGTCACAGTCTCCAGCTGATTACGAAATGCGTATGGAGCAATTTGAGCGCCAGTTGCTGGAAGAGGGCTTAAGAAGCGCCAAAGGACAGGTCAGCAAAGCGGCTCAACTACTCAATCTCACTTCAAAAACTTTGTACCGTAAAATGAAGAAGCACTATCTAGACAAAAAAGTATTCAAATGAATTTAGAGGGTGTGGTAAAAGGTAGCGAGCGATAATAAGACAAGCGCAGCGTAGATAGCATGCCCCTGTTTATGGGTACAACAGCTTTAGCTGGCCCGGAGGGTTTTAATCAAAATCGGCGAAATAGCGGAGTCTACTGGTGTAAATGAGCATGTTGAGCCGATTTTTAACGGTGTATTGTTGAACGTAGTAGTTTTACGACACCTTCTTTATGGACATTTATGAGAATTACCTTTTTAGTAACGGACATTAATGTCTAAAACTATTCTAAGTTAGATTTTTTAATTTACTCACCTTGTTGATTTTAATGTATTTTTTATAGTTGGTATATAATTTGCTTTTATAGTGTTGAGTCTAACTCACTCATTCTTTGGCACAACCACTGTGACCTACAACAAAATAAAATAAGGTGTAACAATGATGAAGTTGAAAGTATCAAAAACACTCCCAAGCCTGCTGTTATCGGGCGCTATATTACTCATGTCAGGTATGGCTCAAGCTGCTGACTGTAGCAATAGAGGCGTTTTAGATGACAAATTTTGCGATGAAAACCAAGATTTAGTAGCTGACTCTCCTAAAGATTCCAGTAAATGGAGAGATCCTAGTACTCTCGTTTTCACTTATACTCCGGTAGAAGATCCAGCGGTTTACAAAGATGCTTTTGCTGAGTTTCAGCAACATTTGAGTGCTCTAACGGGTAAAAAAGTGGTTTATTATACCGTTCACTCTAACGCTGCTGAAGTAGAAGCGATTCGTTCAGGGCGCTTACATATCGCAGGTTTCTCAACCGGACCTACAGGTTATGCTGTTAACTTAGGTGGCTTTGTACCGCTAGCAGTTAAAGGTACCGCTGAAGGTTTCCAAGGCTATAATCTGATTACTATCGTTAAAAAAGATAGCTCCATTCAAACGATGGATGATTTAAAGGGTAAGTTAGTCGCACATACTTCAGCCTCTTCGAACTCCGGTAATTTAGCACCGCGTGCGCTTTTTCCCAATTTAGGTATCACCCCTGATACGGACTACACAGTGAAGTACTCAGGTAAGCACGACCAATCTATAATGGGCGTTCTATCAGGCGATTACGAGGCGGCTCCAGTCGCTTCTGATGTATTTCATCGCATGGTGAGTGCTGGTCGTATTAGCGAAGATGACTTTCGCATCATCTACACCAGCCCACGTTTTCCAACCTCTTCTTTTGGTTACGCACATGACTTAAAACCTGAGTTGGTAGCTAAGATTAAAGAAGCTTTCTCTACTTTTCGCTTCTCGGCTGAGATGAGTAAAACCTTCGGTGGTGCCGATCGCTTTTTCCCTGTTACTTACCAGAAAGATTGGTCAGTGATTCGTGATATTGCGCATGCCACAGGTACAGCTTACACCAAAAAAGGCTTAAAAAAGCTAGCTGAAAAAGATGCAGCAAAAGCGGCTAAAAAACGCGCTAAAGCACTTGCAGCCCAAAAAGCGAGCAGCTAAACAAATTTTAGCGATATTTAAAACGCTGCAGTATGCGTGTTAGGGGCTGTTGGGTTTACTCATTTATCATTGGTAAAAAGTGGAGATACTTCAATATTTTGCACGAAGTATTGCCACTACAAATTTACTGCCATTGATAAAATTTAAATTCGATAGGTCCCAAGCTATCTAAGTTAATCGCACTGACGATATTCATATTATCGATTATCGGTTAGTGCAACTAAGCCATACTATCACACCAAAATATTGTATCTCTAGATCGAAAATAGCCTAATAGTTGTGTTTCGGACAAATAAGTCCAAAACGATTATTGATTATGTTTTGGTGCAGTATTTGGCTGCAAAGAGTAAATCAGACGATGCAAAGGTTAATTGTCTGTAGGTCATAGGTTGACCTTTAAACACAGGATTTTATATATGACAGTTGCACAAAAGTTCCTTGAAGTTAAAGGGCTGAAAAAAGAATACGTTGTTGGAAATCCTATTTTAAAAGGAGTGAGTTTCAACATCGATAGTCCTGGAATAGTCGCCATCATTGGTCCTTCAGGCACCGGAAAAAGCACCTTATTACGTTGTATCAATCGATTAATTGATCCCAGCGCAGGGGAAATTATCTTTGATCAAGCAGATGTCTGCCAAGCAAGCGGCAAGCAGTTACGCCAATTGCGCCGTCAAGTGGCGATGGTTTTTCAAGAATACAATTTAGTGGAGCGCTTGTCGGTTATCGAAAACGTGCTCAGTGGTCGTTTAGGTTATATGTCTTCTTGGCAGGCTTGGCGGAGAAACTATCCACAACAAGATATCAACAATGCCTATGAATTGTTAGAAGCGGTGGGCTTAGTCGAGCATGCCAATAAGCGCGCCGACAGTTTATCAGGCGGGCAAAGACAGCGCGTTGGCATCGCTAGAGCAGTAATGCAAGATCCGCGTATTATTTTGGCTGATGAGCCTACTTCGTCATTGGACCCTAAAACGGCCGTGGAAATCATGGAACTGTTAGAAAAATTCGCCAGTGAAAAAAATATCCCGGCGCTAGTGAATATGCACGATGTTAAATTGGCACAGCGCTATGCTAAGCGCATCATTGGTATGTCTGACGGTCACATCGTTTACGATGGCGATCCACAGGGAATAACTGATGAGCATTTGAAGAAAATTTACGGGGGAGAGTCATGGCTGGATTAAACAAGCAAGCTAGCACGACCAAACATAACCCTTTCCCGCGCAGTGGCTGGAGCAATGTCTTGTGGCTAATCGCCGCGATTTATCTAGTGTACTCAGTAAATGCGATGGGGTTGGATTGGGATCGGTTTGTGGCAGGATTAGGCCACGCTGATAAATTACTAGATCGGATGTTTCCACCTAATTTTAGTCGCTGGGAATTATTGCTTGATGGATTAATTGAAAGCTTGGAAATAGCAGTTATATCGAGTGTAGTCGGCATTTTTCTCTCTTTATTTATTGGCTTACTGGCCTCGCGCAACTTTATGCCAAACTGGGTCAGTACCCCGGTACGTGGTTTTATTGCGTTGTGCCGCTCTTTTCATCCGGTAATTATCGCGATTTTATTTGTTAAAAGTGTTGGCTTTGGTGCCCTAGCGGGGATTCTTACTTTAGTGATCGCCTCTATCGGATTTATTGCTAAACTCTTTGCCGAAGCAATTGAAGAAATTTCTTTAAAACAAGTTGAGGCTATACGAGCGACGGGGGCTAGTTTTGTCAGTGTGGTGGTATTCTCAGTTATGCCGCAAGTGTTTTCTCGGTTTATCGGCTTTGCCACTTACCAGTTTGACTCTAACTTACGTAACTCTACTATGGTAGGTATCGTTGGTGCTGGTGGATTAGGCGGCACGCTATTTTCTGCCTTCCAACGTTTTGATTATGATTTTGTGGCGGCAATATTAATTACTATCATTGCATTGATCTTGTTCTGGGAGTTTTTATCGACCATCGTGAGGAGGATCTTCTAATGTCACAAATAGATCATCACTGGCAGCGTTTTACTTTAAAACAAAAGCTGTCTAGATTCAGTGTTTACTTGTTTTTCATTATTGCATTAGTACTATCGGTTCGCACGGTAGAGGTGATTCCAGAATTCTTCTACGATGCGCCAGAACAAATGGCGGATATGTTCAATAGAATGTGGCCAATTGATTTTGCCTTTTATCCAATCTCTGTCCACGCGGCGATGATAGAAACCATAAATATTGCTACCTTAGGTACTTTGGTCACGTTGATTTTCTCCATCCCGCTGGCGTTAATGAATGCATCCAACATAGTTGCCTCTCCTTGGGCGCACTGGTTAGCTAGATTCTTTCTGGTATCCTCTCGATCAGTGAACTCGTTGGTTTGGGCGCTGTTATTTGTCGCTATTTTTGGCCCTGGAGTACTGGCTGGAGTATTGGCTATTGCATTTCGTTCGGTTGGCTTCGTCGGTAAACTATTGGCGGAAGCACTGGAAGAAATAAACATGGGTTCTGTCGAAGCGCTACGTGCTACAGGCGCTCCTTGGGGAGCTGTAATGCTCAAAGGTTACTGGCCGCAAGTGAAGCCAGCGTTCTTCAGCATTGTGTTATTTCGTTGGGATATCAATGTGCGTGAATCTGCAGTGTTAGGGCTAGTAGGTGCAGGAGGTATCGGTGTGGTACTTAATGATTCGATGAATCTCTTTGAATGGCAGCAAGTGGCGATGTCACTATTAGCTATTTTTGCGGTGGTAGTGGCAGCAGAAATAGTCGTTGTAAATATTCGTAAACGACTTATTTAGTAACACCGCAAACTAAAATTGAGGGGCTGTTATGCAGTGTCTCAGTTTTACATACACCGCTGTTCTCATGGTCTTAGATCTGCTGATCTCTAGCAGCTTTGCGTAATGTATAGCATCACTGTCTTCATGAGAGTGACGCTTAAAGTAGTAGTTACTAAAGAGGCAAGAGGTAATGAAACTCGCTTGCCGTTGGTTGCTAGTACCTGCATCATTTTTTTATCCACGATAATGCTTTTCGAAAAGAAGAATATGTCGATATAGGTGATGTAAAAGACACCGTTGAGAGGTGTCCGTACGCTCTTTTCAGCTGCGCCATAACTTAGGGTGCTTGCGTACAATAGCGTTTGGGGGGATAAAGTTTTGATCAACGACTCAAGAGGGGGATTGAAATGCAGGATTCAGCAATGCTTATTCGCGTTAAATTAATGATTAAACCTGACGACCAATAGCTTATCAGAAAAACAGTATATGCCAAGCTGCGCAAAATATTCACGCAAGAGGGAGTCTGTAAAAAGTTTACAGACTCCTAATTCATCACCTAGCTTTTTGCTTAAAGCAGCACTTAAGGCATACGCTAGATCTTACAATCCTAGCTTTTGACTAACATAGTCGGCATCTTTATCACCACGGCCGGATAGGTTAACCAAAATCGTTTTATCAGCAGATAAGGTTGCCGCTTTCTTCATGGCCCAAGCAACCGCATGTGCGCTTTCAAGAGCAGGGATTATGCCTTCAACCCGCGAAAGCTGCATGAAGGCGTCTAGGCACTCGTCATCTGTAGCTGTTTCATAATCTACTCGCCCTAAATCTTTCAATAGGCAGTGCTGTGGGCCTACTCCCGGATAATCTAAGCCTGAGGCAATTGAATGCACAGGTAATGGTTCGCCTTGCTCATCTTGCAGTAAATAGCATTTAAAACCGTGAATGGTACCTGGTGTACCTTTGGTCATCGTGGCTGAGTGCATGTCAGTATCTAAACCTTTACCGGCAGGTTCAACACCTACAATACCGACCTCAGCGTCATTTAAAAACTCGGTGAATAACCCCATCGCGTTAGAACCACCACCGACACATGCGGTAATAAAATCAGGTAACTTAGCATTAGATTCTAAAAACTGGGCGCGTGCTTCGCGACCAATAACGCTTTGAAAATCGCGAACCATTTTTGGAAATGGATGAGGGCCAACAACCGAGCCAATTGCATAAATAGTATTGATAGGATCTTTTAAATATTCTTCAAAAGCGCTGTCTACCGCATCTTTCAAAGTAGCTGTGCCGCGGGTGACAGAGACTAATGTGCAGCCTAAAATCTTCATTTTAGTCACATTAGGCGCTTCTTTTTCAATATCGACTTGGCCCATGTGTATTTCGCAAGGGATACCGACTAGTGCACAAGCTGTGGCAAGTGCAACACCGTGTTGGCCGGCGCCTGTTTCAGCAATGACTTTGGTTTTGTTCATATGCTTGGCGAGTAGGGCTTCACCTAGGCAGTGATTAATTTTATGAGCGCCGGTGTGATTGAGGTCTTCACGTTTTAGATAGATTTGTGCGCCGCCAATTTTATTACTTAAGCGCTTAGCATGATAAATGGGGCTAGGGCGGCCAACGTAAGTGGAAAAAAGTAGTTCTAGCTCATCTTTAAATTCAGCTGTTTCTTTTATCTCTTGGTAGGCAGTATTGATATCATCCATAACTTGCTTGAGTTGCGGGGGAATAATTTGCCCGCCATAGGGACCAAAATAACCATCTTTATCTGGCATGGGTCCAAAGTCTATATCACTCATCAAAAATCTCCTTATTAAATAGCCAAGTTTCGTTGTTATTGATATTAGTAATGGCACAAGATAGTCCAAAGTAGAAACTTAGTACAAGACTTTTTCAACATGAAATATGCCAGATAGATAAAAAGAGCACGTAATTTACAAACGGTTACAGCCGCAACCATAGTGTTTATCTTTTGACATTTGACCAACGCCAGCATTAAAACTGTTACTAGGGTCAAGCTGGCGATAGAAGTCTTGCTGGCTTTGAGGTGCTTGGTATAAATGTCCTACGTTGTGTTCTGCAGGGTATTTTGCACCTTGTTGTTCAAGTAACTCTAACAATTTAGCTTTAACAGTAGCCGGTTTGTGGCCTTTTTTGAGGATGTAGTCACGGTGAAATACGTGGCAAAAGAAATGTCCATAATAAACAGGTTGTAATACGCTATCGGCAATATCGGGTGTGAGATTTTCAACCCAATCACGTTGATTTCGTTTTAAAGCTACATCTAAAGCGAGTATATCTTCGACTTGATCTGTGTGAATTTGTTGGTAGCGCATAGCGGCTCCAGCGATAACAAAGCGTTGTAACATGGCTTTTTTTGCTTCACTTGCACTACACTCTAGATAACGACCTTGTTGAGAATCACTAAAAGCTGTACGTAAGTAATCATTTAATTCTGGAATACCATCGTCAGCCATTTTAATAATTAAGTGATGATCAAAATCTGTGCGCATCGCCAATATCGATTTAGGTAAATGCTCAGGTAGCAAGCGACAGCCGTAGTAAAGTAGTTTGTCAGGGAGGTCATTAGGCAACCAAGACTTGCGGTTGAGATAAGATGTGAGTTTGTTTTTCATTGAAAATAGCTTAGGCATGCTTGCTGTGCCGAGTACGTTTATCGCTAAAAAGCCATCTTTGCCGTATTTATGACCGATGTCAAAAGCAATACCGTGCACGTATTCGGCTGATACTGGCAGGTTTTTGAAATTTTGTAAGACTTCACGACGTAAAGTAGTTAAAGATGCGGAATCTTTAACCCCAATATAGAAAGTTTTAGTATTTTTTGCCTGCTCAAAAGTATCGGATCTAACGGCGAATACGGCGAGTTTTCCAGCGCAACCACTCGCTTCATAAAGTCGGTCTGTGTCGGCGTTATAGCGTGCGGGGCTCTGTGCATCTACGTCGCGTACTCTGTTTTGATAGTCTTTATCAGAGGCTTGTTTGTCACTGTGAATAATATCTTGTTCAGAGAAATTATGCTGTTGCAAGTTAGTGAGTATTTGCACAGGAGTCTCGCCTAAGTGGATACCTAAGTTGTTGACTAGGGTGAGTTTACCTTCATGATTTAGCTGTGCATAAAGTGATAACTCGGTATACGCTGGGCCTCTTTGAATTAACGAGCCGCCTGAGTTATTGGCAATACCACCCACCACACTGGCGCCGATGCATGAAGAGCCTATCACAGAATGTGGTTCTTTATTTAGCGGTGCCAGCGCATCTTCGAGTTGAAATAAAGTGGTACCTGGAAAACTAATCACTTGTCGTGCTTTATCAATCAGCAAATACTGATTGATTTTAAGGCTTTGGATAATAACGATAGGCCGATCATAATCATTTCCCGAAGGTGTTGACCCTTCAGTTAAGCCAGTGTTTGCGGCCTGCATAATAGCAATCACATCTGCTTTGACACAAATTTCTAATACCTGCCACAGAGCAATCAAATCACTGGGGAAAACAACCGCTAAGGCATTACCTCCACCTGAGCGAAAGCCGTGTCGATAGTGATGAGTATCATCGGCTTGAGTGAGCACGTTGTTAGCACCAAGGATATCTCTTAATGCGCTAATGGTCTGTTGTGACTGCATAAATTTTCCTATTTGTAGACAAATCAGCGCATCAGGGCAAGATAAAATATAGCCGTTTCTTTGGCGGTTATGTTATGACTTTGATGCGACGCAATGATCGTTTTTGCCGTGAGTGCTCTTTACCTTGTTCCAGTAAAGCATCTTCAACAAAAGCGATGTGTTCATGGGATGCTGATTGGGCAGCTTCAGGGTCACCTGCAAAAATAGCTTCCATTAAAATACGATGTTGATCGTGAATATTTGCCCGTATCGTTTCCCTGGGGTAAATATCACTTAGGTTATCGCTAACATGTTGTTTTAATAATTCAAAAAGTGCCCGCATCATGTGTAACAACACCATGTTGTGAGCCGACTCTGCGATCGCTAGATGAAACTCGACATCTGCAGTTACCTCTTTTGCAAACTCTTTTTGCTCGTGAAAAGCTTGCAGTGCGCAGTACTTTTCCTTGATATTTTGCTGATCAATTTGAGTGCTACGCAAAGCGGCGTAATAGGCACAAAGCCCTTCTAAAGCGTGGCGAAACTCTAATAAATCATAATGCGCTTCAGGATGGGAAGACAGTAAATCGAGAAGCGGATCAGAAAAGCCGCGGCCGATTTCTTGGCTAACATAAGTGCCTCCACCTTGGCGGCTAACTAATACTCCCTTAACGGCCAACTTCTGTATAGCTTCACGCAAGGATGGGCGAGACACATTAAACTGCTTCGCTAGCTCACGTTCCGAAGGCAGCTTTTGACCTGGCTCCAATGTACCTTCTAAAACCATCTCCTCTAGTTGTGCAAGTATGACGTCGGAAATCTTAGGTGGATTAACTCTTTGATACATCTATGAAACTCTCCAAAACACGAATTTTAGCGCTACTTTGCTGTTCTATAAATCATCATAACATTAGCCGATTGATCAACCTATTGTCTGTTGCCTTCAGGAGGTTTTAGTCGATATTTTATTTGAACAAATTTATGCGTATTTATTGTTCTCATTTTGATGACTTTAAAGCAGTAAAAAAACTAATAAAATTCACAGTTTAACGGGTTTGTACAGTATCAATATGGAGTATTAATGCGATTTTATGTGCGTGTTTTTTAACCGATCTACATAAAATCACTTGACAAAGTTACGCCATAAATTTTAAAGTGTTTTCCAGATTTGGTAAATTGGTAATACCAATTTACCAAATTATAGCTACGAAATAAAAATAAAACAACTTAACTGAGTAAGATAATTATGAAAAATACTTCCCAAAAAATACTTTCTACAGTGTTGCTAACAACAGCTATTTCCATGGTAGGTACGGCACAAGCGGCAGATAAAGTGCTGTTAAAAACGCCTATCGCTTTTGGCTCGCATTTACCAGCACTTGGCACGCCTATCAAATGGGTATCCGAACAATTATCTTTAATCAGTGATAAAAAAATGCGCATGAAAATCTATGAGCCTGGAAAACTGGTTGGCGCTAAAGAAATTCTCGATGCGGTATCATCTGGCAAGGTTAATTCTGGATATGCAACCGCCGGTTATTGGCAGGGTAAAATGCCAGCGGCAGCGCTTTTCTCAGCGGTGCCTTTTGGACCTGAAGCAGGTGAGTATATGGCTTGGTTATACTATGGAAATGGTATGAGTTTGTATCAAGAAATGTACGATACTGCTGGCTACAATGTAAAAGTTTTACCTTGTGCCATTATTTCACCTGAAACATCAGGTTGGTTTAATAAAGAAATTAATAAGCCTGAAGACTTGGAAGGTTTGAACATGCGTTTCTTCGGCCTAGGTGCTTCAGTGATGGAAAAACTGGGAGTGTCTACTTCTCAGCTACCTGGTGGTGAAATTTTTGGCGCACTTGAAAAAGGTGCTATTGATGCGAGCGAGTTTTCTCAACCCGCTATCGATCAGCGTTTAGGCTTTCATAAAATCATGAAGTATAACTACTTCCCTGGTTGGCATCAGCAAGCAACCGTTTTTGAGCTGTTAGTGAATAAAGATGCTTGGGCTAAATTCTCCAAAAGCCAGCAAGCGATTGTCGAAACAACCTGTAAAGCTTCAATGACAAATGCAATTGCCGAAGGCGAGTCAATGCAGTTCGAAGTGATGGCGAAAGCAAAAGAAAATGGCGTTGAAATTCGCTATTGGAATGACACGATGTTGCAAGCTTTTGAAAGCAAATGGGAAGAAGTGGTTGCTGAAAAAACCAGTGCTGATCCATTCTTCAACAAAGTATGGACTGACTTAAGCACGTTCCGCAAAGGGTACGACCTTTGGGAAGCCAATGCATTTTTACCACGCACTAAAAGATAGCTCAGTTTTGATTGATCGCTTTATTGCTTGAAAGCTGATAGCAAAGCACTGCGATGATTATAAAAGCTTTAAATTTTAAGCGATTTAGGGCTTTTTTTATAATTGGGGTGTATTGGTTTTGGGTATAAGCAGTTTTGATAAACAGCTGAGCAGCGATCATCAATTTTAGTACTTTATAATAAAGCGCAGAGGTTAGTTCAGCTCTTTGAGCTTAACATAAAAGCATTATTGAAAATTCGATAAGTGAGCAGCTTTGTAAATTTTCACGATTTAACTAGTTTCTATCCCGCAACGAGATCTTAGTGAAAGCGATTCAATAGTCAAAGATGGGTATTGATAGAGATGGGCGTTTGGTCTTTCCAAATAACGATCCCTATTGGTGCAAAGATTGATTCAGCGAAGCGTTGGCAGTAGGCATCTGTTCTAACGGAGATTAACTAGCGAATTAAGCATTATTATTTCAGGAGCGCATTGTGAAATCACAAAATACGCAAATTAAAGTTCCAGTGGCCGATGCCATTGATGGCTTGATTCAAAAAATGGGCCGCTGCATCGCTTGGGTATATGTATTACTCATTATCACCATTATTTTACAAGTAGTGCTGCGTAAAGGTTTCTCTAATGGTTTAGTCGCTTTAGAGGAGTTGCAATGGCATTTGTATGCAGTGGGTGTGATGTTTGGTTTGTCTTTTGCGCAGACTACCAATTCGCATATCCGAGTAGACATATTACATGAGCACTTTTCGGCAAAGACTAAACACATTATTGACATCTGTGGTGTGATACTACTAATTCTACCCTTTATCAGTGTTATTTTTATTCACTCGCTAGATTTCGTCTATGATGCTTGGCGCATTGGTGAACGTTCGGATTCTCCTTCTGGCTTGTCGTATCGCTGGATTATTAAAGCGGTTATTCCCGTCAGTATCTTTTTTCTAGGGTTAGCGATGTTATCAAAATTGTATCGTGACATTGTCGGTTTATATAGAGGGGGAGAGCAACATGGAAATTAATGAAATACTCGTTATCGGGATGTTTGTCTCATTTATTTTACTGCTGTTTACAGGTATCCCTGTCGCTTGGGTGCTGGGTGGCATAGGTGTTGCTTTTGCTGGAATTGGTTATCTGGCAGATCAGTATCTGGATACTATTACCGGTTTAGATTTCCTTACGTTAGGTTTAGTGGTAAATCGAATTTGGAAAATCATGGACAACTGGATTTTAGTGGCACTACCTATGTTTATCTTTATGGGTAATATGCTGGATAAATCGGGTGTCGCTGAACGTTTGATGAGTTCGATGCAAGAACTCTTTGGCCGAGTGCGTGGTGGCTTAGCGGTGACGGTTACGGTGATTGGTATCATCTTGGCCGCATCGACTGGGATTATCGGTGCCTCGGTGGTGTTACTTGGTGTAATGTCGCTGCCTGCGATGACCAAACAAGGTTATTCGATGCCGCTCGCACTGGGGACAGTTGCAAGTGCGGGTACTTTAGGTATTTTAATTCCGCCAAGTATTATGCTAGTGATAATGGCAGATCAGCTGGGTTTATCAGTTGGCGATTTGTTTATGGGAGCTGTCGCACCTGGGCTAATGCTAGGTGCTATGTATGTAATTTATATCCTCACGGTAGGCTGGCTAAAACCTGAATCAGCGCCAATCCCTAAAGATGTAAAAGCAGTTACTTGGGGCACGGTTTTTAAAGTTCTAAAAGCAGTGACACCGACGTTGTTCCTTATATTCTCGGTATTGGGATCAATCTTTGCAGGTATTGCCACACCGACAGAAGCATCAGGAGTTGGGGCGCTCGGCGCAACTATTTTGGCACTTTACTATCGAAAATTTAATCTCAAGGTTTTAAAGAGTGTACTGGGCGATACCTATAATACCACCGCTTATATTTTTGCTATTTTTATCGGTGCTACTTGCTTTGCTTTAGTCTTGCGAGAACTCGGTGGTGATGAGTTGATAGAATCGTTTTTAACTGGACTTCCGTTTGGCCCTTACGGCATTATTTTCTTTATATTAGCGCTAGTATTCCTACTGGGTTTCTTCTTAGATTGGATAGAAATTACGCTGATTATATTACCGCTGTTAGCACCTGTAATATCTGCGCTAGGGTTAGATATTGATGGTTACGGTGTGGTCGATAATCCAGAACTTGTCTGGTTTGTGATGCTAGTTGCAATGACGCTACAAACATCATTTTTAACCCCTCCAGTTGGTTTCGCACTCTTTTATCTAAAGGGAGTTTGCCCGCCACAAGTGAAATTAATGGATATTTATAAAGGCGTGATTCCCTTTGTTATCCTGCAGCTAATCGCTTTATTTATATTAATATATTGGCCTCAACTAGTGTTGTGGTTACCAGCCAAAGCCTATGGCTAAAAGCGACCTGAGCGCGGATGTTTTATCAATGTACTCAGATTATTTATTATCGTTATAACAGTGCTATTGAGCGTAAATCAACAAAGCTCTATAGTGATCAGTATATTTTATTTGGAGAAGTTAGATGGCCAGTATTTTAGAAATTGCAGATCTTAAAAGAATCGCTAAGCGTAAAGTCCCGCAACTATTTTTCGACTACGCTGACTCCGGTTCTTGGACAGAAAGTACCTACCGTGCCAATGAGAGTGATTTCTCTAAGCTGTTACTTAGGCAAAAGATCGCGGTCGACATGACCAATCGCAGCTTAAAAAGCACCATGATAGGACAAGATGTAGCAATGCCTTTTGCCATGGCGCCCATTGGACTAACCGGTATGCAATGTGCAGATGGCGAGATTAAGGCTGCCAAGGCGTGTGAAGCTGCTGGAATCCCTTTTACTTTATCGACAATGAGTATTTGCTCAATTGAAGATGTGGCAGAACACACTACTAAACCATTTTGGTTTCAGTTATATGTGATGAAAGACCGTGATTTCATAGCGCGTCTTATTGCCCGTGCCAAAGCCGCCGGCTGTTCTGCATTGGTACTAACTTTTGATTTACAAATTTTAGGTCAGCGTCATAAAGATTTACGCAATGGATTATCTGCGCCACCAAAACTAACCCCCAAGCATATCTGGCATATGGCGCAATGCCCACAGTGGTGTTTAGGAATGGCAGGCACTAAACGCCACGACTTTGGCAATATAGTAGGCCATGTTAGCGGTGTTGATGATATGTCATCACTGGGACAGTGGACCGCACAGCAGTTTGATCCACAGCTATCCTGGGATGATATTAAGTGGATAAAAGAGCTTTGGGATGGGCCGTTAATTCTCAAAGGTATACTAGATCCAGAAGATGCGCTAAAAGCGGTAGAAAGTGGCGCTGATGCTATAATTGTTTCTAACCACGGCGGCCGTCAGTTAGATGGTGCAAGATCATCAATTGCAGCACTGGCTGAAATTGTCGATGCTGTGGGTGATAAAGTAGAAGTGCATATGGATGGTGGCATTCGCTCGGGCCAAGACGTGCTTAAAGCATTAAGTTTGGGCGCAAAAGGCGTGTATTTAGGACGTCCATTTCTGTATGGCTTAGGCGCAATGGGTGAAGCAGGTGTCACCAAAGCGATTGACATTATTCGCAATGAATTAGATATCACTATGGCTTTGTGTGGTGAGCGCAAAGTGGTCAATCTTGGGCGTCACAATATTGATAAACACAGTGAGCTAGTAAGTAAATATCAAATAGATTTAAGGAAATAAGCATTTTTATAAAGTAGGCAGTTTGCTAAAACTGTCTAGCTTTATATATTCCCTTCTTTTAGTTTTCCATGTGTGTGCATGATTTATAACCGCACAAAGTATAGCTTTAGTATTCTTTAGGTACAGTGAATAAGCGCTTTTTTAGTAAAGGTAGCTTTGATGACCGTTTAAAACTATCTTTATTCCACAGCAACACACTACAACTAAGGGATAAATGATGAATACTTTACAAGCAGATACAAACCAACCGACTAACGCATACAAAATGGCTTCTCTATGTGTTTTAGCTATCGGCATTGCAGGTTTCTTATTAGGGCTATGGAATGCACAGTTATTACTCAGTGAAAAAGGCTTCTACTTTTCTGTATTTCTCTTAGCATTATTTTCTTCGGTGACATTACAGAAGTCTATACGTGATAGAGAAGAAGGGATTGCCATCACTAAGATATTTATGACCATCTGCTGGGCATCTTTTAGTGCGGCTATCATTTTGTTAGTCATCGGTTTAAAAAATGCAGATATGGCGTTAAGTGAGAAAGGCTTTTATGCAATGTCGTTTTTAATGAGCTTATTCGCGGTGATTACAGTGCAGAAAAACACTCGAGATTTATCAGCAGCAGAAACAGAAGTATTGGTAAGTGCAACTAAACAAGAAGAGCCATTTACTAAATAATATAGGCTCATATATTTAACTGTATCTCTTTGCCATCGTGAGTTAGATGGCTTAGAGGCCAAAATCTAAGTGCTGTTTATTCTTTATTAAAGCTTAGTGATTTTCTTAATGAAATATCATTGTTCAGCACTTGTTGTCTTTGTTTGTAAGATTTTTTTTCAGCTTTGCTTTGCGCGTATTTAAAACTGAGCATTGCCAGATGGCTGATAGTAGGCCAATTCAATGAGTATTTTAAAAAACCAATAAACCTATTAGGCAAGTGATCTTGAAAAAGTTGATCTTCTAAGCTCAATACGTATTGAGCGGCACCTTTTTCACCTTGGCGTGCACACCTTCCTATTAATTGCCTATCAATTCTTGAGCTGTCATGTAATTCAGTGATAATAACAAAGAGCCCGCCGAGTTCATCTGACTTATCATCTATTTTTATATCAGTGCCTCTGCCGGCCATATTTGTCGCAATAGTAATGTTGCCATAATGCCCTGCACTACTAATGATGTTGGCTTCCATTTCACTGTATCGAGCGTTTAATAGCTGATAATGCAGGCCTTTTTTTTGCAGATGCTGGGCCAGTGTTTCGCTTTCTTCAATAGTGCGGGTGCCAATTAACAGAGGTTGTCCTATTTTGTTCTTTTCTATAATGATGTTGACAATGAACTGCCATTTGAGGATTTTGCTATTAAATAGCTGTGTTTTATCGTATTGGCGTTGGCTAACTTTATTTCTCGGCACTTTCAAAATAGTGAGTTTATAGATGTGCCACAGCTCATTACCAGCTTCAATAACGGTACCGCTGATACCAGACACTCTTGAGAATAAGCGAAAAAAGTGCTGTAAGCTCATTCTTTCTAGAGTTTTATTGGGCATAGTGACAGGCACTAGCTCTTTCGCTTCAATGGCTTGATGCAGGCCTAAACTCCAAGATCTATCCGGCATTTTTCGACCGCTGAACTCATCTACAATGATTATTTTTTCATCTTCAACAATGTAGTGCTGATCAATAATAAAATATTCTCTGGCACTAATCGCTTGTTCTATCAGCTCAAAACGGCGTGATTGATGCTGCCAAATAAGCGGAAGAGTAGGGCTTAGTTTAGATATAAGTGCCAGCCCTTCTTTTGTGAAGTTTATCGATCTGTGTTCATGATCTAAGTTGTAATGCAGATCTATAAGTAGAAAATCAACTAATGCCTTGGCTTTGGTTACACCTTCTTCTAAAAGCTTGTTTTCAGTTTGTTCAGCGATGATCAGTGGCGAAACGGACTGATCGATAAGAATACTATCAATTTCATCGACAATCACGCTGTGAATGCCGCGCGTAACTAAGGATATTGGATTACGCTGTCGGGCATTTTTTAATACTAATTGGCTGAGGTTTTTACAGTTTTTTAGTTTGATTTTATCTCTTAAAAAATCAGCTAGTAGCTCATGCGTTGACGCGTAAACGATGTCTGCTTGATAAGATTTTTTTCTTGTTTCAGGGGGCTGATCACCCATAATCGTGGCACAAGTTAAACCGCAGAAATTGATTAGGGGCTCAATAAACTCTCTATCGCGTTGTGCTAGATAATCATTAACGGTTAGTACGTGACAAGGGCGGCTGCTGTAGGAAAATAAAATAGCAGCTAGGCCTGCTACTAAGGTTTTTCCCTCACCAGTATCCATCTCTAATATATAGCCTTTTTGTAAGGCTAAGATGGCGATTAGCTGCACTTTATGCGGCTTTAAGCCCAGCACTTTAAAAGAAGCGATAGCGAGTAGGCTCAAAGCATCTACAACGCTGGAGCTACTAAGTTGGTTAATATTGATAAAATCTTGCTTACATTGAGCTATTTGCTGCTCTAGTGATAATTGAAGGTTCGGTACGTATTCCTCAATAAGAGTTTGTACTTGGCTCGCTTGCTTAACAAACTGGTTAAGCAGTGATTTTCTTGCTTTGTATTTGCCAATAAGAGTATCAATTTGTTTATCTAAAGAGCGGTGAATTTTGGTCGGCTTTCTTAGTTCAAAATGGCATAAATCAGCAGAGGGAAATGTCATATCTGAAATCTTTTCTGGAACGTTTGGCGAAGTTCGCGAATAAACGTCGATAATAGTGTTTGTGATGGTACTTGTAGGCGTAATACACCCGAAACGCCGTGATTGTATTTTATATCTTTATTGAACGGCAGCGTTGCATATAAATGGAAAAAGGGTTCTTTTGATTGAGTGCCAGATCTATCGGCTTTATCAATATTCAACTCGCCCCCTCCGCTCCAACCAAGAGCAGCAGAGGGAAGCCTTGTATTGAAGTAATCTTGCAAAACAATACTTTCAACCTGAATATTATAGCTTTCTTGGCCCGAAATGCGGATTTGAGCAGGCTTGTTTTTATCTTGGAAAATTAACGAGTTATCATCTTGCAATACTACTGCTGAAAACCTAAATTGAGTAGGGTCGTAAATAGAACCTAGCTGGCTGCCGCGCATTACCCATGTGCCTAGCAGACCCTTTAGCTGCGGGGCAAACCACAGGCCATTAATAGGCGCTAAAATGGTGAGTGCTGCTTGGTCTCGGTGCAATTTTGATAAGCTCTTTTGTAATGATTGATGCTGAATTTGAAGTGGTGAAAGATCAGATGCTTTGTTTCTCATTACTTTTTGCTGAAGTAATAAGTTTTCTTTGATGCTTAGTTTAACTAGTTGAATCTCATCTGCTATATCCGTGTTTTCCAATTGGAATAAAGCAGTGCCAGCGGTGACGTTTTGCCCGTTATCGGCAAATATTTTCGATATGTAACCCGATGATTGGCTATTAAGATGGGTGTAATTAACTGATTCAATAATGCCAGACACTCTAACGAAGTTAGAAAAAGGAATGAGGCCTACAATCATAATCACACTCGCTATCATCAAGCATGTGATACGAATGGCGACTTTACGTCGCCTTGCAATGCGCTGGTTAGTAGATAGGTATTTAATCAGTTTTATAGGAGGTGGAATTATCCACATACTTAAGCTAAATAGAGCCATTAGCCAACCTAAAATTAAATATTTATCGGCAACGAAGAAGAAGATGCCAACGAAAATAATAACCTTGTATATGCTACTTAATATCGCATAAAGCACTAAATACACAGCTTCTCGAAGGCTATAGGCGGCAGAATCTAAATGTTTAACGCCAAATAACAGTTTTTCTATTAAATAAGTTATTTGTGTACGCGAGCGCTGATAGAGATTTGGAATGCTTAAGGCATCGCATAACATGTAGTAGGCATCAAAGCGCAATAATGGGTTTGCGTTAAATAAAACCGTTGAAACGGAGGCGATAAATATAATGTTATAGGCGAGGCTATTAGTAACGCCTTGGCCAGTGTTAGCCCAAATAATGATGGCGATAACAGCGATAAATAACTCAACGATCATCCCCGCCGCCGCCACTAAAATACGCTGCGATGCGTGCCTAAATGCCCAGCTTGATGTTGCATCCATGTAAGGCAATGGGATAAAGATTATAAACATGATGCCTAACGTGTGAACTTCACCACCATAGTGCCTACAGACAAAGGAGTGGCTTAATTCATGTATGGCTTTGACCCCCGCCATTGCGAAATACAACAACAGTAAATTACTCGGTGCCAACACTGAAAATGTTTGATCCATTAAGTTATCAGAGTGATCAATGGCTATTTTTATGCCTAAAAGGCTAAAAGCTAGCCATAAAAATAATCCAAATCGATTCCAAATTAATTTAAAAACGGGGCCGAACTTAACTAGCATGTCATCAGGGTCGAACAAAGGAACTTTAATGAACATGAAACCGAGCAATTTTGAGCGGAACTGCTTTTTTAGTAGCTTCTCTTGGCGATCAAAAACAGCGGCATTGTCGGTAACCGAATCATATTCTAATAAGCTATGATGATGTAACTGCGTTAATAGTTGGATGACATCTTGCTGTCCTGGAGTTTCATCAGGGAAGTTTATTAAGCTTTGTTGCCAAGTTTGTTCAATATCTTGATCTATCGTTAGCTGTGCAATAAATTGATAAGTTTTGGGTGGTATTCTAAAAAACTGATTGTTGTAAGGGTCTTGCAGTACATACCACCATTTGCCTCGATATGATTGTTTATGCACCTTCACAGTACTTTTAAGGCATAGCTTGATGTTGCTAACTCGGTGCCACGACTCGCTAAAAGTAGGAGAGCTATTCATGAGTTACAACCACACAAACATACGCAGAGCATCTATCGTACGATGCGTTAGTATCCACATAATATTTCGAGGAGCTAGTTTTATTTTAGCAATACCACTCATACCAGGGTGCCACCACTGCTGAGCTTCGTGTGTGAGGTCAGCTTTGAGTGTGAAGATGTTTTTACCGCTTTTAGCGACAGCCGTGGGGTAAATTTGAGTGATGATAATGGGGTACTTTCGTTTAGGTTGGCTTTGAAAAATGATTTGTCCCGTTAAGCCTTCTTGTATTTCATGGATAAATATTTCTTCTAAATCTAGCTCTGCATATAGCTGATCTAAAGGCGAGATTTTTAATAAAATGTCGCCTTTTTTTACAGGTGCCCCTAGCATGCGTGATAAATCACCTTCAATTATGAGTCCTTGCTGTTGCGCTTTTATGGTTGATTTATCAAGCTTTCTATCTAGCTGGCTAATGTGAATTTCAGCCTGCTGTTTGCGTGTATTTGCTATCTTCATATCGGCGAGAGATTGCGTGGCTCGATACTTCTCTGCTTCGCGAGCTGCTTTATTTAAATCCACTTGCAAGTTCGCTTTTTGTAACAGTAAATCTTCTATATTCAATTGAATTATGGGCTGGCCTGCTAAAACATTGTCACCAGGTTTAACATTGCTTGTTTGCACATAAGCATCAAAGGGTGCGGTAATAAAGTGTACATTGTCAGTTTTTAAAACAAAGGGCGCCTCAATTCTATAAGGCATGGTGGCGATACTGATATAAACGATAAACAAAACTATCAGGGATATTACTAATTTTGTTAAAGAGTGTTCTATACCTAGCACTTTGTTTAACTTTTGGCGCCCGTTTTCAATAGCGCGTGCAAAAAGATTACGGCTCTTATGCTTTTGAAATACTAATCTTTGAGTTACTTGATCGCATAATATGCGTAAGCGCACTACATCATCTTCGCTAATATCTAAGGTGTTTCTCTGTACAGAAATAACAGCGATAACCGCTCCTTTGTGGCGAAGCGGCAGCGATAGTAATGATAAACTGTTGGTTTGTCGTGCAGCTTCAATATGGTTGCGCTTTATTTGAATGCTGTTACTTGGAAACTGTATTTCGTGATCTTGTTCTTGGGCCTCTTCCATTGCGTTTTCAATAGCGCGGCTGTATTGCATCTTCCGATTGAACTTATCACTGTGGCTCATTGCATGTAGTTTTACGTAACCTTTTTCTACCCAGCCAAAATAAACATTATCAAAACTGAATTTGTTACTTATCTCGTTACATAAAGTGATAGTAGATTGCTTGTAATAATTAGCATTTTGTAATTCAGTTAGCAGTGCTAAAACTTCAAAAGCAGTGGTGTTATCAATGCCTGAAGTAATGAGCTGCTGATGTTTGAAGTAGGCGATAGGGATATCAGTGATAAATTCGAAATAGTTTCTGAGGGTGTTTTCGTTTTCACAATGAAACTGTTCAGCACTAAGTGTAAAGCAAATAACAGCACTGCTTTTATCGTTTTCCAAAAATAGGTAGTAGGAAAGGATATAGCTTGCTTGGAACTTTGTTATGGCTAATTCACCTGGCAATTGTTGTGCTTTAGCCGCACATTTTGCGATCTGCGCGAGTAGCCCAGAAGAAAGCGCAGGCTCCTTTGGCCAGTTAACTAAGCTGCTCCATTCATCTTGATTAGGTATGAGTAGTAAGGCACTTTGTGCTTTTAGAAATAACGCAATATTCTCGACATAAGAGGGCCAAAACTCGCTTGCGTTACCAGTACAGTAGCGTAATTTTTGTAGAGTATTAATACTATTGTTAGCGCGGTATTCTGCTTGATTTAATATATTATTTTTTATCATTATTTAAGCTTTACTATACCGGGTGGCTAATAATTTTTGAGAAATATAATTGGAATAATATAAACAAATTATATAAATTAATGTTTAGTTGATATATATAAACTGAAAAATAATATAAAACCTAATTATATTAAAGATAAAAATTTATCAATATCTAACATTATTTTAATAGCATTATATAAAAATAGACATCAGTAATTATAAATATTTCGAACAATGGGTTTAAAAACAGCTATTCGTAAATGTTTTATAGCACTTTATTTCATACTTTATTTGATGGTGACTTTTTAAGCAGGTTATTATATTTGGTATATGTTCATGTAGTGCCGATTTAGCTTTATTTAGCTTTATATCTTTTATCTATCAATGCTTTATGTTAGTGTTCGCCGTTTGTGATGGTAGTAATTTAGATGTTTAAGCTATGTTTAACTTATATAGATGCATTAATTTAACACAGTTTTAAGTTAAAGATTTTGAGTTCTAATACTGATAATAATTGCTAAATAACACAAATATGCAATATGCGATTTCTTAAACATGTCAGTTTTAGGCGCCAAAAACGACACCCATTAAAATTTAGGTGGCACTCATTTTATTTTAATGATTATTCATATATACATTGGTTGTTAATTAATCGATGAATATAAGCCTTTGACTAAGGCTTATTAGTAGATAATTTAGTATTTATACTTGTTCAATAACTCGGATTTGTTTTTTATGAAAAAATGTTCACTAGCTAATGCGTATGTAAAAATATTAATTTTAAGTGTTGCTATGCCAGCAACCAGCTTTGCAGGAGTGGCCAACCAACAGCTTTTAAATCCAAATCTAAAAAGTAAAAAAATGGAGCTAGACTTAAAGAGCTTTATGAATATAGTTTCCAAAGACAACTATAAAATAAAATCGAGCTTGTTAGATTCCAAAATTGCTAATTACTCTATTCAAAACGAAGAGGGTAAATTCGACACTGTTTTATTTGCAAACGCAAAAATAGAGAAAAATGAGCAGCGTAATACCGTTCAAGACTCGCTGAGTTTATCCTCCCTTTCAGCTTTTGAAGAAAATAATACTATTTACAGTATAGGTCTAAGGAAGAAGACTAAAATCGGTACGCAATTAGAGTTTGAAGTAAGGGGCGAACGTATAGATAATAATGTTCAGCCTGATTTTATACGTGGTAGAGAGCATGTTTTTAATACTGAATTGACAGTCCGCCAGCCGATATTAAAAGGGGCGGGGGGGATGGCAGCTTTAGATCTTAGAATGGCAGAAAAAAATAGTGATGTTGCTTTCCATAAATACCGCCAACTGCGCTTTGATCAAAGCATACAAGCAGTCAATGGATATTGGGATTTTTATCAAGCGCAAGAGTCACTAAAGATAAGAGAAAAAAGCTCTTTGCTACTAGCTAAAATGCTAAAGATCAGCAAGCAACAAGTGAAATTGGGTAGCGTCCCATTGACCGACTTTATTTTGTTAGAATCTGAATTAGCGACATCAAATGCTAGTTTATCGTTACAGAAACAACGCTATGTACGAACGATGAATAATATTAAAAATTATATGTCAGTTGCTGCTGTGAACCAAAGCCATCAGATTATCGCTAAACATGCAGAAATAGAAAAAGTAGTTTCTAGAATGCGCTCACAATCGATTGATTTATCAAAAAGCGTGTTATTAGCTTACGCTAAAAATCCTGCCTACCAAGCGGCTAAGTTAACCGCTGATCGCCAGCATTTACAGTTAATCTACGCTGATAATCAGCTTTACGCGGAGCTTGATGTAGTGGCGAGCTATCGACGAAATGGATTGGCGACCAACCTAAATGATTCCGTTTCTGATTCTTATAATAATCATAAGTCTGGTTGGTCAATCGGTATGGAGTTCACTATGCCGCTATCAAATAATCAGAATTTAAGTAAGCATGGTATCGCTAAAGCACAGAAAATGCAGGCTATATATGCAATTAAAGAGCAGGAAGTACGTTTAAGTAATCTCTTAAGTACAACGATCGAACAAATAGCTAATCATCGAGAAAATATCCAGCAGATTAACAATATCGTGAACATTAATAAGAGAATTTATAAGATTAATAGTGGAAGTTATAAACGCGGTAAAGGCACTGTAAATGACGTTATAGGCAGTGAGAGACGTTTAGGATTGTCAAAGGAAAAATTGATAGCAGCTTATGTTGAGCATCAAAAATCTTACTATCTATTGAAAAAGATTGAAGGTGGCTTATTGGAAGGCTTCGGTATTCAAGAACCTCAAAAATACTCTTTAAATGGTGCCGGATAATGAAAGCGCTGTTGTTAAGTGTCTTCTTTTTGTTATCAACGCCTAGCTTTGCTGAAGATATTTTAGGTATTACTGAAGCTAGTAAGGACGTCACGTTAAGTTTATCTATATCAGGCCTCATTAGCGAGCAATCGATAAAAGAAGGGCAATTAGTTCAGGTGGGAGAAAAGCTGCTTGAACTTGATTCTGATGTTGAAAAGTTGGATATACAAAAAAGCTTATTACAGTGGAAAGATCAAACCGAGCTAAAAAGTGCGCAAGAACAAAGTGCTATCTATCGAACTATTTATAGGAATGCCGGTGCGCTATTCAATAAAGGCGCTATTAGCGGTGAAGAGTTCAAGCGAAAAAAACTTCAATACTTTGAGAAAAGAGCAGAAAGTAGGAAATTTGAAGTTAAAGAAAAGCGTGAAGAAGTGGAATACAAGCTAAAGCAGGCCAAACAAAACCTAAAAATTTTAAGGGCACCTTTTAATGGAATGATAACCAAAATTTGGCTGAATAAAGGTGAAAGTAGTGAAGCTAATCAACCTCTTTTGCGCATAGTTGATCATACTCAAGGGCGTTTTATCACCAATGTAGAAGAAACAATAGGGCGTACTTTGCAAGTTGGCCAAAGTGTTAATTTGTTTATAAAGGCAGGAGATGAAGCGATTTTGCGTAAAGGTGATGTGGTTTTTGTGTCTCCCATTGCTGATAAGGCAAGTAGCTTAATTGAGTGCATAGTGACCTTTGATAACAGTGACGGTGAGATAAAGCTAGGAGTTACTGGGCGCATGGAAATCTTATAAAGATTGTTAGGTATGCGCTGTTCTCAAGCTAAAGAAGATTATTATAAACGAGTGGTCAAGACGACATTTTGCAAGATACACAGAATTGTTGCTACCTATCCTTGTTTAACGCTATATGGAAAATTGGAAAATGAAAAATAACAACAATGCAAATTCAGTCAAAAGTTACCAATTAGAAATATTAGAAGAGCGGATTTTACTTTCAGCAGATCCGCTACTTACCGTTAATAATGATAGTGAGACACAAGCTACGCAACCGAGATCTGAAGTGCTGGTAGTAGCAAAGCTTAACGAAGATGACACCGCTACAGGCACTGCTGATAGTAGTTTTGCAGGTATGGATAAGCAGCCTTTAGTTAATATTGCATCGCCAAGTGATAATCTTTCCATAGATGGAAAGTTATTACAAAAATCGAATCTTGATTTGGTGATTAAGCAAGAGCAAACACTCAGTGGCAATGGTGTTATCACAGCGCATGTAACCGTGAACGGTGAAGTTGGCCCAGGTAATTCGCCAGGTATTATCGAATTTACCGATGGGGTTGATTATAGTGAATCTTCGAATTTAATTATTGAAATTGGTGGTGTTGGCAGCAGTGAATACGATCAAGTAAAAGTATCGGGAACCGCTACTTTAGCGGGCAAGCTAAGTATAGAAATAATAGCTGGTTTTGAATTGAGTGACGGCGATACTTTTTCCATCATGACTTACGATACAGTCGATGGAAAGTTTACTAGCGCGGACGGTCTATTTAGCGCTGATTATGATGACGGTGCGGGTTACTTCGAAATAGAGCAAGGTGATAATAGCTTAGATTTAGTTTATAGAAAGCTCAGTGATGGCCTTAAAATTGCGTTTGCACAAACGGATGATAATAATGCTTTTGGCGAAATACTAAACATAGATTATTTCAATAACCCTGACATTCCTCTAAGTATCGATACACAAGCAAGAATACAATATCAAGATAATGTTTCCTTCCAAGGTATTGTGCAAATAAAGGGCGGTATAGCTACTGATTTAGTGATAGCTCCGGGTTTTCCTGCTGCTTTAACTGATTTGCCGGCAGAACTTAGAGATTATCAAAGTACTTATTTTACACTTAGCATCACCAATGGCTCAGGCTTTATTGGCACTGGAGGTCCTGCAGAGGTTGATCTAAATTTCGATGGCGATACGGACGATTTAAATGAAAAAAATGCTGGCGCTAAAGGAATAGCAATACAAGATGCAACTGTTGGTATTGTCTACTTTAATCAAGTGACAAAGATTGATTTATCATCGACTGATGGCGCGCTAACAACCGCATTACCTAACTTTTTCGCATTAAAAGCGACCACCGGTGAAATAAAAACGGTGGGTTACGAAGATCTACTTTCAATCCGGGCACAATCAGCTTCATTTAATATAAATACTGCTGATAGCTGGTTGCCTTTAAGTGCTCCAGCGATTGATTTTAAAGAGAGCTTTGCAGGTAAGGGATTAGAAATATCTAGTGCGGGAGGAGAGCCCTTTATAATAGATTTTGACGCCGTTCAAACGCAAAGCGCGTCTTTTAATAATGCCAGCATGAGTGTATTAGATTACGTGCATGTTTACGGTGATTTAACCTTAATTCAAGGAAACCCTAAAGAAGTCACTATTAGTACTGGATTACCAGCGACCCTTGCACAAAACCCATTACTACAACCCATTGCAGATGCGCTTTTACAATACACAGGTGGCGATGATACTTCTTCAATACAAGATGTAGAAATAGATGGTTTTGAAATATCAGGTGAAAACTTAAAGGCTTTTATTGGGGTTAATGGCGGTTACGATCAAGATGGGGTGATGCTCAATAGTGCTGCAAAGGGCCTTGAAATGTCAGATATGAGGTTTGGTTACCTATCAATGGCACCTACTTCTCCTATCTTAGAATCTATCATTGGTAGTTTTACAGCGCTTACAGCAACTGCGACGGCGAGTAAGTTAATCGGTTTTGATGATGATCAACTGAAATTAGAAGCTGACACAATACAGATTAACATTAACGATGGGCAAGAGTGGCCAGGTGGATTTGGACCTCCGGTTATCGATTTTGCAGCAAGCTTTGCGGCTGAAGTTGAAGATGACGATGGAGATGGAAAAATTGATCCTGCAGGATATGAAATTTCAACGGGAAGTGATCCTATCTACATCACTTTTGATGGTAATCAGCGATTAGGTGCTGATTTAATTGGCGCGCAATTAAGTATTTTAGATTTTGTACATGTATATGGAAACCTACATATCGAAAAAGGGCCTGCTAGTAATGTAAATATAGCGACAGGCTTTCCCGCTGATATTGTTAATTTATTAGACGGCGGGTTACCGGGAGTTAGCAGTGAACTAAAAGGACTGATATCTGGATTAGATGACTATTCATTAATATCCCAAGCAGAAGTCACTGGCCTTCAAATTGGCGGTAGCAACCTTAATGGATTCGTAGGTGTTGATGGCAGTTTTAATGACGAGGGAGTACTTGCTAGTTCAGCCAAAGGGCTTTCGTTCTCTGATATGGAGTTTGCGTATACGCAGTTAGATCCAACGGATCCAATTTTGGCAAAGCTTTTAAGTTTTGAAGCCCTGACTGCAACGGCACAAAGTATTGAAGTAGTTGGTATGGAAGGGGTTACTGTGCAAGCGAGTAATATCGCTATCAACATTAATAATGGTGATGCTTGGCCAGGCGGGTTTGGTCCTCCAGTTATCGATTTTGCCAGCAGTTTTCCTGAAGAAAGCATAGACGGAGAAACCATTCCCATTGGCTATGAAGTAAATGTAGGCAATGATCCTGTTTATATAAGCCATGATGGAAACCAACGTATTGCAGCGTCACTAGATAATGCGCTCATCAATTTTGCTGATTTTGTAATAGCCAAAGGAAACTTTTCCTTTTTAAAGGGCCCTACCCACACTGTAACAGTGAATACTGGTATTCCTAGTGACCTTTCTGGTTTTGCAGACTTAGTTAGTATACCTTCCCAAATCGAATTGGAAGTGGATAGTTTAGTGATAGCCGCTTCTGATGTTAGCGTTTTTGCAGGGATTGGCGGCAGTAATATTAATTTACAAGGTGATGGCACTTTAGGGGTAAATGCAGGTGCCACGGGTATTTTATTAGATAATGTAGATTTAGCTTATGCATCTTTCACGCCCACTTTGGCAGCAATACCGGGTTTAGGTAGTTTAATACCGAAATTTCAAGTGCTGAAAGTGACTGCTGATAGTGCGAAATTTGTTGGAATTGGGGCACCTGTCAGTGTAACAGGCATTACGATTGATTTTAATAATGGTACCAAATGGCCAGGTACCAATTTAGTGCCAACTATTGATTTTTCTGAGAGTGATTTTGGCAATGATGTTGGATATATCGTTGAAGTTGGTGAAAGCGCAGCTAGTAATATTACGTTCGATTATGATAGCGCGTTATTAAGAATTGGCATTGAATATGCTGAATTAAAGATATCTGATGCGCTAGTTCTCAGTGGCGGCTTTGTTATCGAAAAAGGTAATACAGCAACGATTGAAGTGAACAGCCGCTTAGAAGATATTAAAGATAAATTAGTTGATGCAAATGTCCTCAATTCTGATAATAAAGATGACTTTAAATTATCAACTGAAGTAGAAATCCTCACAATCGGAGTCAATGACGCTAACTTAATTGCTCATATGGGCGTTGTCGATGTAGAGCTGAAAAATGCTAACGTTGCACTATTTATTGCTACACCGACTATCGCAAGTATCGCGTCAGGCTTAGACAGCTTAGTACCTAAATTTATTGCACTAAAAGCGAATGCTACCGGAGCTAAAATTGATGCATCTGAAAGTGGGCCTATTGAAATCAGCGCGCTTAAAAGCGTTGAGTTAGAAGCCAACTTTGCTTATTTTCCGAGCTTAGATCCAATAGTACAAACGGCGATTTTTGCATTAGGTGCACCGGCTATTAATTTCAGGAAAAGTTTTGACGATGAAAAGTATGTCGTTCAAACCGCTAACAGTGATGGCTCTTCTAGTACTATAGACGCTAATTCTATAGAGCTGGACTTCCAAGGGCAGTCCTTTAAATTAGCAATAGAAGAAGCAACAGTTAAACTCTATAACCCTTTGGATGCTGGTGATGCTAACAAGACAGCGGTGCTTTCTTTAGAGGGCGGGCTTGCTATTAACAGAATAAGTGGCCAAACAGTTACCTTAACTGATGGCAGTACCAGAGAAAATGTTGAAGGTATCACTTTTGCGGGCAAGGCTTTAAAAGCTTCTATTGGGCTAGGTGCATTGGACCTTGATTTAGGCGCAGAGGCAGAAGTGGGTGTCGCCCTAATGAGAAGTGGGCTAGATTATTATTTAGCCATTGAATCTGAAATCGAGGCTGAGGCAGGTGCAGCGGCGCCAGAATTGGCGGGCTTTGAAGTAGAGCTTAAAAATTTAGCAGTGAATGTTAATACTAAGTTAAATTACTCTTTCACTGACGTCACCGGTGGTGGGATTCCTGCCGCGATTGATTTTGCTAGAAGTTACAATGGTGAATCCGTTACGGGGGTTGATCTAGATGGCAACGGAAGAATTGATCAGACTGGTATGTTACTCACGACATCTAAAAATGCCACCGAAAATACCGCGATATTACTAAACTATGATAGCCAGTTGCTCAGCACAAGAGGGCAAGCTAAATTTACAGTCAATGATTTCCCTGGAATTGCACTCGAAGGTAGCTATGAAGCCACTATTACAGGCGATGTAAGCACTGTTTTCTTTGATGGCCAATTAAGCGTTGGTTATGGTGATAAAGCGCTAGAATTTAACACTAAAGGTGTGTTGTATTCCAAAATATTGAAAGATGCAGACGGTAAGATAACTGGTAATGAAGCCGCTATAAAGTTACTAACCCAAGGCGGGTTTGAAATTCCAGGTGTTATAGCGTTTGATGCTAATCTTGAATTTTTGTTGAATACCAGCGGCCATGAAGTAATTGTTGCTGTCCCTGAAGATTTTGATCTTGGCTATACGCAAGTAATCATTGGAGGTGCGGCTGCGACATTAGATTCAGTTGCATCAAGTGCTTCTGCTTATTTTACACTTAAAGCTGTGGATGGAACACTCACCTTAGTAGATGCTTTCTCAATCGATGGTGGCGTACTTATCAGCGGTAGTCTGAGTGGTTTGAACCTAGAAGTCGCCGGGAAAATAGGGCTGCTTGGCTTAGGGAACTTAACTGCAAATGGTAAAATTGCATTAAACGACAATGGTATAATTACTGATCTAAAACTTGTCGGAGAAGCTAATATCTTAGAGTTGATCACTATTGGCGGCGATTTGATATTCCATGTCGATACAATCGGTGGCAGCCCTTCAATTGAGCTTAAAGTAGATAGTCCAAGAATAGGGCTTTTAGGGCTAATTAATCTAAACCCAGGTGGTAGTATAACACTGGGCTTTGACAATGGTGTGTTTAAGGTTGGTACAATTAGTGCCAATGCCAGTTTTGGCGGTATTAGCACTGCTGTAACATCGCATTACTTTGATTCCCTTGGAAATCTTAAGTTTAGTTTTGGCTTCTCAGTTGGAGGCGGTATTGATGTTGGAATTCTTAGCGCTTCTGCCAGTGTTTCTGCAAAATTAACCGTTATTCGTAGCAATGGCGAACTGAACCTATTATCACAGCTTAGTGGATCCGCTAGCGCGGGTAGTGATGCTGTAAGAGTCGATACGCCTTTTGGATCAGTGGAAATCTTCCCTGAAATAAGGGAAAGTGGCTCGTTAAGTGTTAATTTAATTGATATATCTCATGATCCGGATTCCGGTAACTTGGGGATCGATATTGATGTATTTGGATTAGTGACGATACCAATTAATATTGGTTTCAAACTTAAATTTCCAGATAGCCCACCTCCGAATGTTGCGACTAAATCTGGAAATACTATTACGGTGAACGTAGGCAGTAAATCTAGTTTAAGAAATTATGATCAAGCTGTCAGCGATGAAAAAATTAAAATAAGCCAGTCTGGCAGCACTCTTACTGTCAATGTACAAGGAAAAATTACGGTTCTAGAAGGCGTTGGTGCTAACTCTGAAATTGTCATTGATGCAGGTTCAGGAGGGGATAAAGTTTTGATCGCCAGCTCTGTTACCGGCAAAGTCATTATTTTAAATGCAGAATCTGTTGATTATAGAGGCAGTGGTATCGCTTATATTACAGGCAGCAGTGCAGTTGATTCTATAGCACTAAAGGGAACAGGTAGTGCCAATGTAGATTCTCTTGGTGGTAATGATCATATCCTCTTAAATGGTTCTGGTGTGTATAACATCATAGCTGGCAGTGGTGATGATGTTATTGAGTCGAATATGATTACCGGTACATCTAACATTATATTTAAAGAAGGTTTTGGGAACGATTCTTTTACCGGCCTTGGTTTAATATCAAAAATCGATATGAGTGCTTTAGTTAACCGTATTGCTTTGGAATATGATTATAAAGCAGGCGTTTTATCAATGTCGAGTTTAGCGGGTAGCCTTTCGACTAGTTCCAGTAATGTGCCTCAGATTCAAGAAATCAGCTTTGGTACTGGCGATGATGAATATGTGATTACACAAGCATCCAGTATTAAGCTTACAGACGCAGGGGGCGAGAACACTTTTTATTATGTCGTTCCTAATGGGGGTGACGCACATTTTAATGGTAATCAATTCGTACTAAATGCAAACACCGTTATCTTTTCTAGTTATGTATCATCTTTTTACTTTGGCAATATTGAATACCAAAAAAATAGCAGCAACGGTCGTTTTAATGGCGTAAGTTCTCATCGTTTAAGCTCAGGCACTGCAACGCTTAGTATGAGCGCTAGCTCAGATTATGATTTTGGTGTTACGAAAGTAGAAATTAACGCTAACAACTTCGATTTAAATAACAGCTTCAGTGCAAGTGAATGGTTAATTAATATAGAAGAGAAAGTTGGAATTAAAGCGAATCTTATAGCAACCATAAAAGGTATCACTTTAAATCAAACGGTTGATTCAGGTGAAGTGATAATCAGCGCTAATGTAAGCGCTGAATTAGGTGCTATAGAGATCAATGCAGCAGGTAATGTCAAACAAACCGCAGGTGATATCACTACAAAAACAACTAGAGAAGAGATAGAAATTAACTCAACTGCTGGCTCTTTTATCCAAACAAACGGTAGCCATGTTATTACCAATGACAGCGACATAACCATTGCTGTAAATAACGATATTGAAGTTGCCAATCTTAATGCAAAGAGCGCTGACATTACACTTACGGCAAACACTGGAGGCATTATAGATTCTGGTGATACTGATTTAGATATCCAAGCAGCTAAATTGAGCTTTACGAGTAATTTAGGTTTTGGTGTTGATGTTAATGATATTGATACGCGCATTGATGAAGTATCAGGGGTTGTGGCAAGAGGCACTATCAATCTACAAGAGCTAGATGGCCTGAGCATTATTGAACAAGGTTTGAAGGTGACTTCCAACGGTAACATATTAATCAATAACCAGTCATCAGACATAGATGTGAATGCAGCTGTTGATGTTGCGTTAGCTGGTTATATTTTAATTAACGCTCAAAGTGGCACATTAAATATCAATGCTGATATCGCCACTAATAGTGATAAAACGATTAGTTTACAAGCTCAAAATGATATCAATCAAGCTGCAAATAAAATGATTAGTAGCGTAAATGGCACTGTTGATATTCTAGCAGCTGCAAATATTGCACAAGCTGATGGCGCTGAAATCAGCGTTGGCAGTATTGGTGATGTGCGTTTAGAAGCGGGTGATTCAATTGAGCTTGCTGCAATAAATGCAGGTGAAGGCACGGTGAGTATTGTTACTCAAACTGGTTCAGTTATTGACGCTGGCGATAGCCATGTGGATGTTATCGCTGCTAATTTACGTATGGATGTACACGCAGATATTGGTGAACTTGGGAGTGAGGTAAATGCACTAGAGCTTGAAGTAAATACGTTTACTGCAAATACAGAAACAGGTTCTATTAGCATTTTAGAAGCTGATGCACTGAACATAGATACGGTTAGTTTAACAATTGAACGTGTGAATTCAGATGCAACCACTAGTACTATTACTGACGCAGCACAGAGTGACTTAGTAGCTAAAACTGAAGGCGACATCGTAGTACAAACGACTGCTGGCGACATCAATGTGAATGATGGTGTGAACATAAACGATACAGGCGTTGATGCTCAAGGAAGCGGAGATGTGCTGTTGCGCTCATTAGGTGCAGGCACTTCAGTCAATTTAAATGTAGATGTTAAAGGTGGCACTGGTAATATCAGTGTGATAGCCGCGAACGATGTTAATCAAAACAACACTGCTGATATATCAACGGATGCTGGCAATGTAGATGTAGAAGCTACGACTGGCAATATCACACAAAGCACCACTGCACGTATCTATACGGGAGAAAACGGCGGTGACATAAGAGTTCAAGCGGCTACTAATGTTGAAATTAGTGGGCTACACGCAGGTACTGGTAATGTCAGCATTATTGCCCAAAGTGGTAAAGTGATTGATGCGGATAGTATAGATAGCGATCATTATAAAGATGTAGAAGCCGCAGGTTTACGTATTAATGCGCAACAAGACATTGGCGCATTAGGTGCGCTGTTAAACCCTCTTGAAATTGCAGTTGATGATGTGAGTGCGCTGAGCCAAGTAGGAGAAATATCCCTTCTTGAAGATGATGCGATCAATGTTGATTCAGTGAGTGTAAGTGTTAATCGAATTAATACAGATGGATCAAGTACACAAGTGATCGATGTTGCCCAAAGTGATTTAGTCACCAATACTGACGGCAGTATCGTATTGCAAACTTTAGCAGGAAACTTAACGGTTAATGATGGGGTTGATAACGCAGGGGTTGGTGTTACAGCCAATGGCAGCGGTAATGTTTTGCTAGCAAGCATTGGTGCTAGCAGTTCTGTGATCATCAATAGTGATGTTCAATCTGCAACCGGTCACATAAGTGTAAGTGCTACTCAAGATGTTATGCAAACTGACCATGCAGATCTGTTAACACAAAATGGGAGTGTTGAAATAACGGCATTACAAGGTTCAATTACCCAAGCGGATACTGCAAGAGCAAGCACAGGTGATGGCACTGGTAATATTCGCCTTCATGCGCAACAAGACGTAGAGGTAGGTGGTTTGCATACAGGTGGCGATGTAAGCATTACCACAGTGACAGGCTCTGTTATTGATAGTGGAGATCACTATAAAGACGTTGAAGCCAAGACACTGCGAATAGATGCCGGCGTTGGTGCAGGTTTAGCAGATGCGATAGATACCAGTGTTGATACGCTTGCAGCACGCGCTGCGAATGGTGGGATAAACGTTCATGAAGATCATAATATTGAAGTGAACACTATTGCACAAAGCAGTGTTGAACGCGTCAATAATGATGGCTCTACTACAACCATTACTAATGCGCTGATGAGTGATTTAGTCACTAGCGATAATGGCTCTATATCTCTTGATACCATTGATGGAACCATCACTATTTTTGACGGGCAAGCGGCTGATGATGGCATCGGTATCAGTGCAAATGGTGAGGGCAATGTAAGCATCGATGCACACGGTGCTGGGCAAGATGTTGTACTTAAAGAAGATACTGATATTTTAAGTGATGCAGGAGACATTCATATTCTAGCTGAAGATGCGGTATTACAAGAAAGCGCATCTGACATCATCGTTAGCAATAACGGTAATATTGAAGTAATTGCTGAAACCGGATCTATCTATATGACAGACGGTACTAGAGCAAATGTTGCTGGTACGGGTAATATTTTTTATCAAGCGAAAATCGATGTAGACCTTTCAAGGCTTATCGGTGAAGCACATGTTATTGTCATAGCGGATACTGGGCAAATTCGTGACAATTTAGAAATTGGCGCAGGCAATATTGATTACCGTTCAAAGATAGACCCTGCAGTGAATAGAAGCGTTAGTACATTACTAGATACTGTTGTCATTCGTGGGGCAACCCATTTTAACGGTTTTAAAATTGGTGAGTTACTTAACGAGCAAAGCAATATAGAAGCTAGAACATTAAGCCTAGTTGCTAATCAAGGTATTGGTATTTTAAATATACAAGATATTGATATAGAGGTTACCGAAGTTGAGATGGTAAACAAATCGGATAACCATATATTTGTTCAAGAGAAAGATAGCGTTAATATCTTTGGTTATGGAGCCCGTAACTATAATCAAACAGGTGCTCTGATGTTTTCCACCATAACTGGGGAACTATCAATTAATAATAAAGATTTTAGAAATCGCGATGAAGTATATGCTAGCGCCAATCAGAAAGTTACCGCTTATAAAATCAATGATTATTCAATTAGAGATTTTTATTTAAGCGAAGGCACTCGTATCGTTAACGATAAGCTTCACACAGGTATAGATGGCTTCTTGTATGTTCGTTCAGCGATAGGTGATTGGGGGCCTATGAATTACGATCAGCTTGCAGATGAGTTATCACGTATAAGATCAGTAGAGCGAGAAAAGCTGAGAGTCGCAGAATTAGAAAATAAAAAAGGAGTTAATGAAAGTGAAGTTAATAGGAGAAGGGGTTTCATTTTTAATGAAGTTAGTGCTACTGATGTATCTTCAGAAAATGATACTAGGTTAAATAACAGCTTGCATGAAGAGCAGGATGTTCAGCAAGCTCCCTCTGAATTGCTCGTTTCTTTGAATCTAGAAAATATTCAATTAACTTTATCATACTTAGCTGAAAATACACTGGCCGCAAACGAAGCCGAGCAAACTGATGGTCAATCAAAACAGATAGGGATGTTGAAACTTCTATTAAAAAATGAAGCGCCGGGTCAAAACGTCAGTGTTCAAGAATTGTTTGAATTATATATTAAACTGATTGATTCATATGATGTAGGCACTATGAATTTTCAAGAATTCTTGCAATTATTTAGTAAAGTGAAATCACCTAAAGTAGTGTGAGTCGCTTCCTAAAAAAGTAGTTTTTCTTTGAATTCTCCTTTTTTTGTATGAAGAAAAGGGGAATTGAATGCTGGTTTTATTTGCAGGTCAGCTACATTTATCGAATCCATTTTTATCGCAATTATATGCGTGCAGTGAAAGCTTGTGATCGCATCTAGTGCTAAATCTGTATAACATGAGCTTTGATTCGTTAGCTATTTATACAGGAATATTTGTAAGGCATGAAATACCAAATTAACGCTAATTATCTGCAAAATAAAGATTTCATCTTAGACATCGATACTGCGTTTGCCCAAAGTGATCTAGTATTACAAGATGCTCGCAATAAAATAAAAAAAGTGCTCGGTGATGACCTTGATTTAGTCGTTAAATCTTTCAAAGTACCTAATTACTTGAATAGCATACTGTATACGTTTTTAAGACAATCAAAAGCGTGCAGGTCATTTGAATACTCTTTGAAAATTGCTGACTATGTTCCTCAGGGTATTGCTTATATAGAGTATTTTGACAAAGGTCTGCTTGCTAAAAGCTATTTTATTAGCGAAGCTTTTAACTATGATTTTACTATTAGAGAGCCTTTGTTAGATAAACATTTTGTGAACAAACAAGCAGTCTATAAGGCTTTTGCATTATTCAGCTACCGCTTACATGAAGATGGAATTGTACATAAAGATTATTCACCAGGTAACATACTAATTAAGAAAATAGCTGGTGAATATGTAGTGAAAATCATTGATATCAATCGTATGGCATTCCACTCTTTATCATTGAAACAGCGCATGCATAACTTCTCTAAATTATGGGCAAGTGATGATGACTTAGCAATGATAGTGACTGAATATGCAAAATTAACTGATTTCGATTCTGCTGAGTGCCAAAGATTAGCTAAGCACTATAATCAGCAGAATAAGCGTTTTAAGAACTTCAAAAAAAGACTGAAAGGTCTGCCAGTAAATGATTGATTTATAAATATGAAAAATAAATTTATATGGGATAAGTATTCAGATCAGCCGTACCCATTGGCAGATAAAAAATATAAGAAAATGATGAAGAAAAAACATATTGGCGATTTATTGCCTTTGTTGTTGACCAATTTAATTATTTTTCCGTTGGCCGTGCTGTGCTCATTTTTTTTTAAAAAGACAGAGTATAAAGCAGATAAATTTTTTGCCCTTTGCGTCAACCTTGATAAAGGTGATATTCAAGCGCAATTAGTGAATGAGCTAAACTGCAAGGATATACAAATAAGGGTTGGGTTAGCGGACATTGAAAACCTTGATCAGTATGTAGCATTTGCGCAAAAATTCCCCGAGTGTCGTATTCTTATCAATGTACTACAAGACAGAGAACACATTGATAATCCTGCATTGCTTAGCCAAAATATTACGCGAATTTTCAGCGCATTTGAAACGATAGCGTATCAATTCCAAATCGGTAATGCGATTAATCGCACCAAATGGGGTTTTTTTTCGGTTGCTGAATATCTGTCTTTCTATCAAACAGTACAGCAAATTAGAGATCGAGATTATCCGCAATTACTCTTAATAGGCCCGAGCGTTATTGATTACGAATATCACTTTACGATAAGAGCATTGTTTAATGGTTTTAAAGTGAAATATGATAAGTTAGCAGCGCTGCTGTATGTGGATCGTCGTGGTGCGCCTGAAAATACGCAAATGGGTATTTTTGATACCACTAGAAAAATTGATTTTCTATACGCTTTAGCTAAACTCAGCGCTAAATCAACTACCGATATTATTATCAGCGAAGCTAATTGGCCTATCAGCGGCACAGCGCCTTGGGCGCCAACTAGTGAGACGGAATGCGTTGATGAAGAAACTTATGCCAATTATTTACTGCGTTACTATTTATTAGCGTTAGGCAGTAAAAAAATCTCTAGTGTGTATTGGCACCAGCTTATAGCGCCTGGTTTCGGCTTGATCGATAACCGTGAAGAGCTCAACAAAAGAGCTGCTTTTTATGTCTTTAAGCAGATGTTGAGCGTTTTGCATAATGTACTGGTTAAGGGGGTAGAAGTAACTGGCGAGCGCTATCATCTACAGTGTTATAAAGAGCAGCAAAACATCAGTGTTGTGTGGCTCAACAGTGACGAAAAGCAATTGTATACAGCCCAAGGCAAGGTCTTTGATAAAATAGGAACGCCATTGCAAGCGCCCATTTATATTAGTGCAAGCCCTATCTATATTTTACATTAATGCGTTTTAATTAGGTTTGCGATTCTTGTATTGAGTAGGGCTCATGCCATAAAACGCTTTAAAACTGCGGCTAAAGTGACTGGTATTAGAGTAACCCGTTGCAAAGCATGTAGTTGTTATATTCTTTCCACCCTTCAGCATTGTCGCTGCTTGCTTCAAACGTAGTTGATATAAAAAACCTTTCGGTGTGCAGCCTAAGCTTTGCTTAAACTTGGTGAAAAATTTCGTTCTACTCATACAAGCGAGTTTGCAAAGCTCATCAATATTTAGGTTTTGTGCAAGATTTTGTTTAATGTGAGAAACAACAGCGTTAAGACCATTGTGATCGGGCTGGGTATTACTGTGTTCGATAATAAACTCACGTGTTTGATGCCTTAATAATCGAACAATAAGTTCTGTCACCGCAAGGTCAACCATAAAACTGCGATCTTGATGATTCTCTGTATAGATTTGTACGATGCGATTTAGCAATGCTTGTGTTTGAGTATTGTGATGGGTGTGTACGAGCTCTGTTTCGTATTGCCATTCACGTTGGTATTGGCTTAAAGGTGATACGGCATTTAAACCATTAACGACTTGTTTGACTCTATCAGTACTTATTTCAACCGCAAGGCAGGTGGTTGGGTGCTGGATACAAGCAATCGGGAAATCTATTTCAACGGGGTTGTTAGGTGCCATCACGAACGATTCATGAGGAAAAAAATCACATTGAAAACTATCTTGATTGGCATGCATCACTTTTTTGCCACTGACCATACCGCAAAATAGTAGTTGATCAGAAATAAGCTGCACTCTGGAGGCTTGTTCAAACGTATCATAAATACTGAGTTCGGATTCAGCAGCCGCAAAAGATACTTTATTCTCAACCAGCACTTGGGGTGCTTGTCGATGCTGCTTTAAAATCTCCCTGATCATAAATTAGCCTCATTGCATGGCGATATTTGAACTGACAGTAAACTAATGTGGATTGACAGCACAGCCAATTATTATTTTTGTACTTAGGATAGTACACAAGACAACAAAAATAACTAGAGGTAATAGTCATGATATATCCAAACCCAGGCTCTTCTCAATCAAGTGTTAGTTTTAAGAATCGTTACGAGAACTATATTAATGGTCAATGGACTGCTCCAATTAAGGGTAATTATTTTGAAAATATAACCCCTGTTACCGGAGAGGTTATCTGTGAGATCCCCAGATCAGATTCACAAGATGTCAACGCTGCAATAGATGCAGCACATGCCGCAAAGGCTAGCTGGGCAGCGACCTCTGTTACTGAACGCTCCAATATCTTATTAAAAATAGCCGATAAAATAGAACAGAACTTAGAGCTTTTAGCGCTCGCTGAAACTTGGGATAATGGTAAATGCATCCGTGAAACAATGGGAGCAGACGTGCCTCTTGCAGTTGATCATTTTCGCTACTTTGCCGGTTGTATCCGTGCCCAAGAAGGCTCTATAGGTGAAATCGATAACAACACTGTGGCCTATCATTTTCATGAGCCTCTAGGAGTGGTTGGTCAGATCATTCCATGGAATTTCCCATTACTCATGGCTGCATGGAAAATTCCGCCTGCGCTGGCTACCGGCAACTGCATTGTTTTAAAGCCGGCAGAACAAACACCTTTGTCGATTCTTATCCTAATGGAGCTCATAGGTGATTTATTACCTGCTGGTGTGCTTAATATCGTTAATGGATTTGGCGCTGAAGCGGGAGAGGCATTAGCTACCTCTAAGCGCATAGCGAAGTTAGCCTTCACGGGATCAAGCCCTATTGGCAAGAAAATCCTGAAAAACGCCGCTGAAAGTTTGATTCCTTCAACCGTTGAGCTAGGTGGGAAATCACCGAACGTATTCTTTGCAGATATCATGCAGCATGAAGATGCGTATATTGAGAAGTGTTTAGAAGGTGCTGCATTAGCGTTCTTTAATCAGGGTGAAGTTTGCACCTGTCCATCGCGTTTATTGGTGGAAGAATCCATTGCTGATGAGTTTATTGCGCGTTTGATTGCGAAAACCAAAGGTATAAAGCAGGGTAATCCGCTGAATACTGATAGCCAAGTGGGTGCTCAAGTATCTAAAGAACAGTTCGATAAAATATTATCTTACATCGAAATCGGTAAAAACGAAGGAGCGACAGTGTTAACTGGTGGTGCGGATGAAAATGTTGATGGGTTAAATAATGGTTTTTATATCCAGCCGACCTTGATTAAAGGCACCAATGACATGCGCGTATTTCAGGAAGAGATTTTTGGTCCGGTAATTAGTGTCACCACTTTCAAAAATGAAGCAGAAGCGGTCGCTATTGCTAATGACACGCCTTTTGGGTTGGGTGCCGGTGTTTGGACCAGAGATATGAATAAAGCTTACCGTATGGGGCGCAGTATCGAAGCTGGCCGTGTTTGGACTAACTGTTATCACCTATATCCAGCCCATGCAGCTTTTGGCGGATATAAAGAATCAGGGATAGGAAGAGAGAATCACAAGATGATGTTAGATCACTATCAGCAAACCAAAAATTTGCTAGTGAGTTATGATATTAATCCGCTAGGTTTTTTCTAATCTAGGTCGTTTTCATCTTGAAACGGGATTGTAGTGAGGCTGACTCAATGGTTTGAGATGGGCAACACCAGATGTAGGCGTTTGGTTGTTCCAAATAATGACATCTAGTGATGATCAGGTCGAGCTAGTTGACCAGCCGCATGTTGGATGGGTACTAGGTAATCTTCACCAACAAGCATTTCTCTGGTGATATTTAAAATAACTTAGCTGCTAATTTACGCATAATTGAGCAGCTAGTTTCCAATAAAATCATAATCCATATTCTCATCTGGGGCTTGTAAGTAATAGCCTTGCACCATGCCCACACCTGACTTCCACAAAAGATTCATAACTTTTGGAGTTTCTACTTGAGTAGCAATGGATATTTTCCCAAGGCTGTTTAAATCACCTAGTAAATCCTCGAAAGAGTTGTTGAAGTTATTGCTTTCAGAAAGCTCATGTATAAAGCTAGCATCAAATTTTATGTAATCTGGATCGAGTGTTTTTAAAATATTTTTTGAATCTTGAGTGCTTCCATAATGCTTCAAACATATGAGGCAGTTTAGTTTACGTAACCCATCGACAAAGTGTTTAGCACTAGAGAGCGAATTAGCTGATTCTGTTTCGCTGATTTGAATGACTAAGTGATCGGCTTGTATGCGGCTTTTACGCAATGTCTCAGCAATCCATAGCAATAGTGCTTCATGTTCCCAAATGGTATCTGTAACGCTGATAAAGAGCTTTAGCTGTTTGTTTTTATCAAGTTCGTGTCTAAGATGCTGGATGCTTTGGGTAATGACCCATCTATCCATTCTTTCATTCAAATTGGCGTGTTTTACATTAGCTAAAAACTGAGCAGGTGGAATACTTTGGTTTTCAGGTCCAATCATGCGTAGCAGTACTTCATAGTGTTGCAGTTCACTATTAAAGACTAGGGGCACTAGTGGTTGAAAAAGTAAGCGAAGGTTATTATATATTATAGCACTAGTAATTTGATCGACAGATTGCTGCCGATCAGTATCGTCTTGGTTGCCGTTTATATCAAAAGTAAGTATTTTAGGCTCGCCCACTGTTAGTTTGGCACACTGCAATATAGTTTGTTGGCCGCGCTCAAGTATTTGATTGACGCTGGTGGCTGTATCTGTGATTGGAACAAGTGCAATAGCAGGGGCCATTTGAATTAATTGCCCTCGGTAGTTGCTGCCATGATTACCTAAACGAGAGTAAAGTGAGTTAGCAATATCTAGGGTTTTTTTAATATTAGGATCTGAATAAATGACGGCAAATATCTGTTCAGATAAACGCGCTTTTATATGTGCTTTAACAAAAAAAATATTTAGTATGTCTGCTGTATCACGCGCTAGAGTTTTACTCGCTTCAGTGCCTAATTGGCTGCGAATTATTGGTATATTTAAAACGTCTATAAATATTAACTGGCAGTCGTTGCCCCCTTGTTGTGCATGGCGCAGGCTGTTTTCAAGGGCATCTGAAAAATATTCTAAGTTGTATAAACCAGTGATGGGATCTAATTCATCGAACTTACTTTGCTTGCTCAGGTTTCTATTATTTTCAATGGTAATTTCAATGCATTCCATATCGTTGAAATGCGTTTGTTGTAGCGCTATATGTGCGGTGAAATTACTATTATCAGCGCGCCTGGCGAGTAATTGATAAGGCTGCTTAGTTTGGCCGCTATCAACAAAGCTTGAGATTAGTTTGCTCAGACCTTTTTTTTCTTGAAAAGCAACACAATTGAGAATTGATTTATTTAGTAGTTGGTCTTGGAGTTGATAGCCAAATAATTTACAAAAGGTGTCATTAAGATAAATCATATTCTGATTATAAATAAAGCAGATAGCCATTGTCGATTGATCCATGAGTACTCGACAACGTTTTTGATTTTCCGATAGTTGTAACTGAATAAGTCGTAGCTGCCTACGTCTTTCCAGATGACTGTATTCTCGTTGAATGTGCAAAAGTAATAAAGGGTAGTCGTTAGTAGGTAAAATTGCTTGTATGTCGTTGAGTAAAGCTTGTGTGCTGATCCCTTGATCAGGGTCATCTATAAGTTGTAAGACTGGGATATCTTTTTCTAGTAGTCTGAGCTGCTTAGTCATGGCGTAAGGGTCAAAGCTGCTCTGCTGAGATTTGCAAATAATAATATCCCATGAGCGCTCAGTAAGGGCTGCCAATAATTGCTCAAGTGTGGCAATGTTTTTGCCGTGAGGTGCAAATTGATGATTACGTAAGTAGGAAATAGCAGCGCTTGTTTCACTATTTGTAAACTCGGCAAATAAGATATAAATATTCTGTCGTTGTGCGCTTGATTCATTAGTAGGGTTTTTGGGGCTGTGGGCAAGATCTATGCTGGGTTTACCGCTCATCTTAGTTACACTCCTTGTAACAAAAACATTAATAGAACAATTTTTGATCACGATGGTCAATAAATTATAGCAACTATAATAGAATTTGAAAATAAGAGTGCTATTGAGCTAGATAAAAACGTGCTTAGTTTCTTCGCAATATGGCGAAAGCAAATAATAATTCAAGAAATTAAAATAATTGATTGAGAATATAATCTAAGAGATGTTTAGTAGCTAAGGTAGGGAAATATAAGAGAGGATAATAAATTGGCTGGGGTAGGAGGATTCGAACCTCCGCATGACGAGATCAAAACCCGTTGCCTTACCGCTTGGCGATACCCCAGTAACAATTTTTCTTTGGTAGCAATAGCGGGACTCGAACCTGCGACCCTCGCATTATGAATGCGATGCTCTAACCAGCTGAGCTATATTGCTATTGTACTACACATAATTTTAGTTTTACTAACATTTATTAAACATGTTAAGTACAACTAAAATTGGCTGGGGTAGGAGGATTCGAACCTCCGCATGACGAGATCAAAACCCGTTGCCTTACCGCTTGGCGATACCCCAGTAACAATTTTTCTTTGGTAGCAATAGCGGGACTCGAACCTGCGACCCTCGCATTATGAATGCGATGCTCTAACCAGCTGAGCTACATTGCCCTTCATTTGAGGCGCGAATTATTCTATGTTTCGCCCTTTGTGTCAACACCCTTTTTATAAAAAAGTTAGATAAGTTTGCTTTTTTTTAAGGTGTTTATTTAGTGATCAAAAAAAACACACAAACCTTTAATAATTAATTAAATACATCGGTTCGATGATTTTATTAAAGGTTAGGTTTTTAAGTTAAATAAGTGCCTTTAGAGTGTTCTGTGAAAATGAGATAACACTCTAAGTAAGTAATTGTAAATGGTGTTTAATCTGCTATTTAAACATTGAAGCGAAAGTGTACAACGTCACCATCTTTGGTGATGTACTCTTTGCCTTCTAGACGCCATTTACCTGCATCTTTTGCACCTTGCTCGCCTTTAAACTCGATGAAGTGTTCATAAGAGATGACTTCTGCGCGAATAAAGCCTTTTTCAAAATCTGTGTGTATGACGCCAGCAGCTTGTGGAGCGGTTGCACCCACTTTAACTGTCCAGGCGCGAACTTCTTTAACACCGGCCGTAAAATATGTTTGTAAGTTTAATAATTCGTAGCCTGCACGAATAACTCTATCTAAGCCGGGCTCTTCCATACCTAAATCTTCAAGGAACTCATTGCGCTCTTCATCATCAAGCTCAGAAATTTCTGCTTCTAGCTTGTTACAGATAACGACAACGACTGCATTTTCAGTGGCAGCAATGGCACGCACTTTATCAAGGTGTGGATTGTCCTCAAAACCTTCCTCGTCAACATTGGCAATGTACATCGTTGGCTTTACAGAAATAAGGTGGAATGTTTTGGCTATTGCCAACTCATCTTCGCTTAAATCCAAAGCGCGAACTGCTAAGCCTTCTTCTAAGTGGGGAAGTAGCTTTTCAAGTACTGCTTGTGCTGCAACAGCTGTTTTATCGCCGCCTTTGGCTAGTTTCTTATTACGTTGCAGCTGTTTCTCTACTGATTCTAAATCCGCTAGCGCTAGTTCTAGGTTGATAATATCGATATCTGCGGCTGGATCGATGTTATTAGCGACGTGAATAACGTTTTCGTCTTCAAAGCAACGTACCACATGCGCAATGGCATCTGTTTCGCGAATGTTAGCTAAGAATTTGTTACCTAGCCCTTCTCCTTTGGAAGCGCCGGCAACTAAGCCTGCGATATCAACAAACTCCATGGTGGTAGGCAATACGCGTTCAGGGTTGACAATTTCTGCAAGTAAATCTAAACGCGCATCTGGCATGGCTACGATGCCAGAGTTGGGCTCGATAGTGCAGAAAGGGAAGTTTTCAGCACTGATGCCCGCTTTTGTAAGCGCGTTAAAAAGTGTTGATTTTCCGACGTTTGGCAGGCCGACAATGCCACATTTGAAACCCATAATATAAATCCTTCGTATTGCTGTATCTCTGCAAAAGCACGGTTTTTGAGCGTATTTTGAGAGTATGAAATGAAAATTAACTGCCTACTTTTATAACAGGCAAATTAGAATGGCGCCATTGTAAAGCACTGCACAAGTTTGTGGAAATTTAATTTAACGCGAGGGTATTTATACGATGAGTTTAGCTGGCTTTGAAGCTGTGTAAGTTGTTCATGGCGATATTCCAATCACCAGATATAGCATTATTGGTAAATTGCAATGCTTCGTCAGTCGCTTGTTGTGTCAAGCTTTGCTCGTTGGCAGAGGCTTTTGCTAAAACAAAATTGGCGACATCTTTTGCCGTTCCCGGATGACCAATGCCAATACGTAATCGATAGAAGTCTTTGTTGTTTCCCATCTTGCTGATGATATCTCTCAGGCCATTATGACCACCGTGGCCGCCACCTTTTTTAAAGCGTGCAGTACCTGGGTTAATATCTAGCTCGTCGTGGGCAACAAGAATGTTTTGCAGTGGGATTTTATAAAAATTAGCAAGTGCAGCTAAGGAGCTACCACTAAGATTCATATAAGTGTTGGGAATTAGCAGGTGTATATTTTGACCATTTAAAGACGCTTTCGCATAACGGCCTTGGTATTTTTTGTCTTCAACCAGACTGACGAGCAGCTTGCTAGCAAGCTGCTCGACATATTCTGCACCAGCATTATGACGCGTGCGATCGTATTTTGCCCCAGGGTTACCTAGGCCAACGATCAGTTCGATTTTGTCATCCATGCTGTTTTTCATAAGGCAGAAGCGGCAATTATTCCGCTTTAGCACCACGTGGAGAGTAAACATAACCAACACTTTGGTTATGGTCAGATCCACGGCGAAGTGCAGAAACTTCAACACCTGCAGGAGCAACGATATCTGACAAGTGAAGAACTTGACCGATTTCAACATCAGCTAGATCAACACTAACTGATTCAGGTAGATCGGCTGCAAGACACAGTACTTCAACAACGTTTGCTTCAACTGCGAATTTAGCAGCGGCTTTAGCAACCACTGATTTTTCGAAGTTATCAAAAGAGATAGGCACTTTAATGCTGATACGGCTAGTTTTATCAATACGTTGAAAATCAGCGTGTAATAAAAGAGGCTTAGCAGGATGGCGCTGTAGATCTTTGATGATTACCTGCTCTTCTTTTCCATCTACAACAAGAGTGATGATAGAAGAGAAAAAGTTATCATTATTAGTTAGCTTAACGAAATCTTTATTGATTAAAGAAAGAGAAAGCGGCTTAGTATCTGTTCCACCATAAACTACGGCAGGTACTAGACCTTCGTTACGCAGGCGGCGGCTCGCACCTTTGCCCTGATCTTCACGAATAACGGCTTGGATTGTAAAATTGCTCATTTTTATACCTATATATAAACCAGTGGAACCGCGACCAGGACCACTGTAGTTAAACTCAACACGCGATGTTGCAGGTTAAGTTGATAATCTTTCGGCAGCATTGCCAAAAGAGTGTAAATGCTTTTTAACGAAGGTTACCTAGCGAAACATTGCGCTAATAGATTCTTCGTTCGATACTCTGCGCAAGGCTTCAGCTAGTAGCGGTGCTATTGTCAGCTGACGTATTTTTGGACACGCTTCAGCACTAGCAGAAAGCGGTATAGTATCAGTAACGATTAACTCGTCAATGGCTGAGTTAGTAATGTTGTTTACAGCAGGTCCTGAAAGTACAGGGTGGGTTGCATAAGCGTAAACTTTAGCAGCGCCTTGATCTTTAAGGGCTTGGGCAGCCTTGCAAAGAGTGCCAGATGTATCTGTCATATCATCGATTAAGATACAAGTACGATCTTGTACATCACCAATAATATTCATAACTTGTGATTCATTAGCGCGTTCGCGACGCTTATCAATAATGGCTAGATCACAGTCAAGTTGCTTGGCAACTGCTCTTGCGCGTACTACACCACCAACATCGGGTGAAACAACCATTAGGTTGTCGTATTTTTGTTCAATAATGTCATCTAGTAATACAGGTGATCCATAAACATTATCTACTGGGATACTAAAGAAGCCTTGAATCTGATCTGCATGCAGATCCATCGTCATAACTCTATCAACGCCAGCATTAGTGATCATATCAGCGACGATACGTGCGCTGATAGCAACACGTGCTGAACGTGGGCGTCTATCTTGGCGTGCGTAACCAAAGTAAGGGATAACGGCAGTAATACGTGTAGCAGATGCTCTACGTAATGCGTCAACCATGACAATCAATTCCATTAAATTATCATTGGTAGGTGCGCAAGTAGATTGAATAATAAAAACATCTTTACCGCGGACGTTTTCTTGTATTTCTATACTCACTTCACCATCGCTAAAGCGTGCGACATGTGCCTTACCAATTGGAATGTCTAAACGTTCTACTACCTTGAGTGCAAGCTCTGGATTTGAGTTGCCACTAAATACCATTAACTGAGACATGGAACATACCTTTTCGATAGTCATTGTAAATATTTACGTTCAAATAGTTGATTAAGTACTCTAAATTAATGCGGAGTGACCGATTTATAATATATCAAAGAATCAGCTGCTTGAGAAATGATCATCAAGTCTACATCTTTGCTAATTTATTAATCAATCCAAGCCTTAAAATACTGTAGCCATGCGAAAATCGCGGCCATATTTTGCTGTAAAAGTGCTCAAAGGTCAAGGATAGCTTGAGGAATAAAGGACGTGGTTTAAAGATGGCTTTTTAGGGTGCTGGGCTAACGCGGCAAATAGCGGGTAAAAGCATGTAGGTGCAGATGAGCCATTTTTTAGTAAGCTTATGATTGTTAAACTAAAAAATATAGATTGGTGCGCTTGCGAAAAAGTAGCGGGGTGAACAAAGCCGTTTGCATGATATGAGAACGTAGTTGTCTGCGTTAACGCTGAAAGCTGGCTGTGCATGTTTATATTATAAATTGAACACAGCAGCTTCTTGCAGTAATAACAAACTTATTTCTTGGCGAGTTGTAAATTAATATCCCACTTATAGATAACGAGTAATAACTTGAGGTCACCTCTTGATATAACTATTTTACTAGGTAAAAAATTTCCCCCTACAGCTTTGTAATTGACGTAGTTAATATTCCAGCCGTCTTGAGTAAGCGATGCCAGGCGTTCGTTTTTAAGTAGAACTGCGCTTTCAGATGTTGGTGAAGGGATGCCTAAGATCCAATATTTTGCATTTTGTATTGGTAATTGCCAACCCAGTCGTTCTTGTAATAGTGCGCTAGTGTTGGGGCCGGTTAAAGGGGCTTCCTTGGGGATGTGCAAAGTAGCTGAATTTTGGTTACCAGAAAGCTTTGGGCCACTTTGGCCAAAGGGTCCAGAAAATGCAATATCATACTGTTGGTTGCGTTGTTGCCAGTACATTTTAGCTTTTTGGGTATTATTGTTTGCTTTAATGGCCACTTGCGCTCTAGCGTCCCACTCCAGTAGCTGTTGCATGTTTTTTGCATGTTTTTGCCAAGAAATATTGGGCTCTGGAGCTGTGTCTGTCTTTTGGTTTGTGCTGCAACCGCTCAATAAAAGAAGGCTGCTAATAAGACTAATTATCAATTTCATTCTGGATTCTCTAAAGATTTACGGGCTTGCTCTACAAACTTGTTATCAGGGTGGCTGTCGCTTATTTTTTGTAAGATTTCATTAGCCCTTTTGAGCTCCTTATTGCTGGCTAGGGCAGCAATAAGGTGCGAGGCAACTTCTGGGTCATCGTACAGAGTATAGGCTTGTGATAAATATTTAACAGCTTCGTCATAGCGTTTAAGCTTATAAAGCACCCAGCCCATAGAATCTATCGTTGCAGGGTCTTTGGGTGAAAGTTGTAATGCTTTTTCTATGAGTGTTAATGCTTCTAAATAACGCGATGTTCTAATGGTTAAAGTGTAGCCAAGTGCATTAAGTACTACAGGGTTGTCAGGGGTAAGCTTTAGTACTTTTTTGAAATCAGCTTCAGCGGCTGCAAAGTTAGTCGGTTCGTGATAGGTGGCTCTTGCGTACAGGTAATCTGTATTCTGCGGATCTTGTGCAATATTTTGATTAAGTAGTTCAATCGAATCACTAGTAAATTCAAATTTATCAAGCCAATCAGCAAGCATTAAAATATAAGTAGTTTTGTCGCGACTAGATTTGGCAATGAGCTGTTTTGTAATGGCTTCTACTTTACTTCGGTCAGATGTTTTCTTGTGTAAGCTGATAGCCCGAGTATGCGCTTGTAAAACATTACTGCCATTGTTTACTTTTAGGTAATTGTTGATAGCTAAAGTAAGTTGTTTATCACGTTCAGCGATAATACCTAAATAAAAATACGGTGCGCTAATGTTTGGAGAGCTAATTATTAAATCTAAAAAAATAGCTTTGCTTTCCATGCTGTGATTAAAATCAAGTGCCGTTAATGCCAGGTAGTTATGTAGTGGGCGGTCATTCGGATTTTTTTCAAGTAACAGCTGAGTTTTTGCCAGTGCTTGAGAATCTTCTTTTAAGAGATACAGTAATTGGATTTGTAACGCATTATATTGACGATCATTGCTAGTATCTTTTAATAAAATTTCTAATGTAGTTAGTGCTTCTTTGTAGCGACTCAAATTTTTTAAAGTGTCGGCTTTTTGGTATAGAGCAGAAGGAGAGTCAGTACTAAGCTTAATAGCAGTATTGAAGCTTTGTAAAGCAGGTAATGATTGCTTTAAGTGCTTTTGTAAAATACCTAAAGTGACGTAACGATCGCTATCTAGGCCTTCTTGAGACGTAGCACTTTCAAGTAACTTAATATAAGACTCGATCTCTGTAGCACTCATGTTGTTCAGCTGGGTAGTAAGTAGCAGTAGTACCTTATTTTGGCCTAAACCTAAAGCAGTGTTAAAGTGTGGTAGAGCCTGAGAAAACTTACCCTGTGTAAGAAGTAGTGTTGCAAGAATTTGATGAGGTTCTGGTTCTTGCGGTGCGGCTGTTGCCCATAAGTTAACCGCAATAATTAATCTTTTGGTGTCTCGCAAATGCTGCGCGATACGTACAGCTCGTTTAGCAATGCCTGGGTCATTGGTTAGCTTGGCTTGTCTTAAGTAGTTATCTAAACTGTAATCATAGTTGTTTTGATTACCAGCAAGTTCAGCGGCAAGAATTGCATAAATGGTTTCACCATTAAGTTCTCCGCTTTGGTAATTGGCTATGCTGCCTGTGTCATCGGATGAGGAATATAGGTCGGTAGCGCACCCAAATAAACCGACAAACGAGGTAATCAGTATGATGGAACGTAAAGTCTTCACGTTAAAATAATATCCTTTATTTATGCTCATAGCTGTCCAGTTAAAAAACGAAAGCACTCTAGCTCATTGATTGGTGGTAGCCTGTTATAGCTAAAATAGTATTCTTAAGCGAAACAGTGCCTATCGGTAATGTGAAATCAATGAGTTACAGGCAGCAAAAATTAAACTGGCTGCAATGATTTATATTAACAAAACGCTTTAAATCAATTTGCATATTTATTATTTTGATCTAGTTTATCCTAAACAAAAGTGGATAGATAACCTAGCTCAAAATCTTTAACTAACTAAATTTTCATCTTATTGCCTAAGTTTGAAAAATTGGTATTAAAAACCACTTTAAGAGGATGTTCGAGGTATCGACCTTAAGGTGAAATTGTGTTGTCGTTATAGCAGTTTTAAAAAAGCTTTATGAGGTATGCTAAATTCAAGAAGCTGAGCTTTGTGTTGTTAATCGCCAGTGCGTGTTTGTAGGGTTTAATGATCTAGTATTTCAAAGAAGCTTGAAATTAATGCTAAGCTAAACCAAGCCGGTTAATTATCTGTGTATATATCTGACAAATAGACTAGAAATGAGTTTCATTGACAGCTTAAAAAATTAATCTCTAGTAAAAAGCTGGTTTTCGTACTGCTTAAATCGTGTTTTGCTAAATAAAGCTGAGATTAAGCGAATTTTTCCCTCAGAGTTGTTATCATATCGCGTTTTTTCAAACTTAGTATTTTTGCTTTATTGGCTCTTACAAAATGACTCTTTTCCTATGACCTTGTTAGCGTTAGGTATTAATCATAAAACGGCTTCTGTCGATATACGCGAGCGTTTGGCTATTGCTCCTGCAGTAATGGATGATGCGCTATATGCGGTGCGTGAATTTGCAAACCTGTCTGAGATAGCAATTCTGTCGACCTGTAATCGAACGGAAATCTATTACTCATCGAATGTAGATTCGGCTAGTGTGGATAGTCAAGCAAAGGTGATGCAATGGCTAAGTGATTATAAGACATTGCCGCTACATGACATTCAACAAAACATGTATAGCTATAGAGATCAGTCCGCAATAGCGCATATGATGCGAGTTGCCTGCGGATTGGATTCTTTGGTACTTGGTGAACCGCAAATTCTTGGCCAGTTAAAATCTAGCTTTGCTGTTTCTCAAAAGCTGAACTTAATGAAAGGTGAATTGGGCCAGCTTTTTCAGCAAACCTTTGCCGTCGCTAAAAAAGTGCGTACTGATACTGCTATTGGCGAAAATCCCGTGTCTGTCGCTTACGCAGCTGTTAGTTTGGCACAGCATATCTTTGCAGATTTAGCGCAGAGCCGTGCATTGCTAATAGGTGCTGGCGAGACAATAGAGCTTGTGGCTAGGCATTTAGTGAATGCAGGAGTAAAAGAGATTTGCGTAGCGAATAGAACGTTAGATCGCGCTGCCGCATTGGCGGCGAATTTTGACGGTCAAGCAATATTGCTAGGAGATATTCCTCAAGAGTTATATAAAGCAGATATTGTTATTGCTTCAACGGCGTCTCAGTTGCCTATATTAGGTAAAGGAGCGGTGGAAAGTGCTTTGCAAAAGCGTAAGCATCAGCCGATGTTTATGATTGATATTGCAGTGCCCAGAGATATAGAAGTAGAAGTTAATGAGCTAGACGATGTTTACTTATATACAGTCGATGATTTGCAACAAGTCATTCAAGAGAACCAGCAAAACCGCCAAGTAGCGGCATTGGAAGCTGAAAAAATTATTATTGAAGGCGTTGATAAGTTTGTGCTGAATCAGCGCTCTAGAAATGTGGTGAGTACGTTGACTACTCTGCGCAACCAAACTGAGATGTTGCGCGATCAAGAGTTAGAAAACGCGCTAAAAAATTTGGCAAAAGGGGTTGATGCCGAGCAAGTCGTAGCAGAGATGGCACGGCGTTTAACTAATAAGTTTTTGCATAACCCCAGTATCCAATTGAGAAAAGCTAGCGCTCAAGGGCGTACCGATATTACTGAATTAGTTGAAGATATATTTCAATTAGATAGTGAGCAGAATCAGCAGTAAGTTTAGGGCATGCAAGGTTGTGTCATGGAACAGCAAGAGTCTTCACAAGCTTGACCCTTGGGTCGCTAAGTGAATGCAATAAGTAACACGTTTTGAGGAACAAAGGATGAAACAGTCCGTAAGATTGAAGTTAGAAAAATTAGCTGACCGGCACGAAGAGCTTGCGGTGATGATGAGTTCTCCTGAAATTATTTCAGATCAAGAAAAATTTCGCTCTTTTTCCAAAGAATACGCTGAGATTGAGCCAATAGTAGAAACCTTTGCAAGATATGGCGAGGCGGAAAACGATTTTGCTGAAGCTAAAATAATGGCTGAAGATGATGACCCTGATATGCGCGAAATGGCAGCAGACGAGTATCGAGACTCTAAGGGGCGCATTGAAACGTTAACAGCGCAGCTGCAAATACTATTACTGCCAAAAGATCCTAATGATGGTCGCAATGTATTTATCGAAGTGCGAGCGGGGACGGGTGGCGATGAAGCGGCCATTTTCTCAGGTGACTTATTCCGGATGTATTCCAAGTACGTAGATACAATGGGTTGGCGTATTGAAATTGTCAGTTCAAATGAAGGAGATCACGGCGGCTACAAAGAAGTTATCTCCCGTGTGATAGGTACGGATGTTTACTCTCATTTGAAATTTGAATCTGGTGCTCACCGAGTGCAGCGCGTACCTGAAACTGAATCTCAAGGGCGGGTGCATACCTCTGCTTGCACGGTTGCTATTATGCCAGAAATGGATGAAGCGGATGAAATAAGTATCAACAAAGGAGATTTACGTGTTGATACGTATCGTGCATCAGGTGCCGGTGGTCAGCATGTTAACAAAACAGATTCTGCTATACGCCTTACACACATCCCTTCAGGGCTTGTGGTGGAGTGTCAAGAAGAGCGTTCTCAGCATAAAAACCGTGCCAAAGCTATGTCGTTACTGGCATCTAGATTACAGGCTGCTGAAAATGATAAACACACAGCTGAGCAAGCAGATGCGCGTAAAAGCTTGGTAGGTAGTGGTGATAGATCAGAGCGTATTCGCACTTATAATTATCCACAGGGCAGAGTTTCTGATCATCGTATTAACTTAACGTTATACAAGTTAGGCGAAGTAATGGAAGGGGAGTTAGGGCAAGTGATTAGGCCGTTACAGATTGAGCACCAAACAGAGCTATTGGCAGAAATCGGTGATTAATAAGAGCTGCAGATGAATGATTTGACGATTGCCCAAGCGCTTAAAAGAAGCGAGCTGTTAAGCGAAATTAGCGATACAGCTGAGCTGGATGTGCAGTTACTGTTGTTGGAAGTGCTGGATAAGCCAAGTAGTTATTTATTTACCTGGCCAGATCGCGTGTTAGCTGCAGAGCAGTTGCAGCGTTTTGAAAGTTTGCTCACGCGGCGCATCGCAGGAGAGCCGATTGCCTTCATATTGGGTTATCAGCACTTTTGGACTTTAAAGCTTGCGGTAGCAAAAGACACGTTGATTCCGCGCCCAGATACAGAGTTGTTAGTTGAGCAAGCTTTACAGCTGTTATCAAATAAAAAATGTAGAGTGGCGGATTTAGGAACGGGTACCGGAGCGGTTGCATTAGCGCTAGCAAGTGAGCGCAGTCAATGGGAAATAGTTGCTTGTGATTATGTCGCTTGCGCAGCGGCATTGGCTGAGAGAAACAGGCAGAGTTTAAACATAAGTAATGTTGAAGTGCTCGAAGGTAGTTGGTTTGAGCCTTTGTCTGGCAAGTTCGATTTAATTGTTTCTAACCCTCCATATATTGACAAACAAGATGTGCACTTGAGCGAGGGAGATGTGCGCTTTGAGCCTTTAACGGCGTTAGTTGCTGACGATAATGGCTTGCAAGATATAAAACATATTATAGAAACAGCTCCTCGTTATTTAGTAGTGGGTGGTTGGTTGTTGTTAGAACATGGTTTCGAGCAAGCTAAATCGGTAAGCGAATGGTTTGTTATTAATAATTTTAGCCATGTGTTAACCGTTAAAGATTTGAATAATAATGACAGAGTGACTTATGCTCAATGGCAGATGCCTGAGCTGTGATATATGTAGCATGCCCTTTGTGTTAAGTCGTTTGTTTGATGTAGAGAAGGAGAGGCGATAAATGTTATCTGATGATCAGTTGTTACGTTATTCACGACAGATTATGTTGGGAGATATCGATGTCCAAGGGCAGGAAAACTTGCAGGCGGCTAAGGTATTAATTGTTGGGCTGGGCGGATTAGGCAGTCCAGTTGCAATGTATTTGGCGGCGGCAGGTGTAGGGCATTTAACTCTAGTTGATGATGATTTGGTAGAAATAAGCAATCTTCAACGACAAATTATTCATGATGAGCAAAGTGTTGGCAAAAGCAAAGTGGCGTCCGCGAAAGCGCGAATTACGGCGTTAAATGCAGATGTCGAAGTGCGTTGTGTTGAGCGGCGATTAACATCTAGCGAGCTTGATGTGTTAACTGCTCAAGTTGATTTAGTAGTGGATTGCACTGATAATTTTCAAAGTCGCTTCATGATAAATCGAAGCTGCGTAATACATCTTACACCGCTAGTTAGTGGTGCAGCGATACGTATGGAAGGACAATTATTAACAGTAGATCCAAGAGTGGCTAATAGTCCTTGTTATCAGTGCTTGTATCCAGTGGCAGGTAATGATGATTTAAGCTGTGCACAATCTGGAGTGCTGGCACCGCTTGTGGGTGTTATTGGTTCCATGCAAGCGATTGAAGCGATTAAAGTGCTGACAGGTGTGGGTGAAACTTTAGTGGGGCGATTGCAGATATTTGATGCAAAAACAATGCAATGGCAAACGTTTAAGCTAAAAGCAGATGCTAGTTGCTCAGTGTGTGCTGAGAAAATTAGTTAAAAGCTGTTTGAAAGCAGTGGTATAAGGCGTTTATAAGTAAGCTAAAAGTTATGTGTAGCGCTGCAAGTTAATGTAAAGATCCGTGATTAGATCTTCGAGTGTGCGATCTTGTGCGCTAATAACACCTACCTCATTTAAGATAGATCCGACTGCATAGCTGCCTTGTGCTACCGCACCTGTATGACATTGTGTTTTATTAATCACAACGACTCCTCTTCTTTTTGCATCACGCAAAGCTGTTATTAGATACTGGTTTTGATCAGGAGGATTGCCGGCACCATAGCTAAGCATCACAACCGCTTTACTCGCTTTATTTAACAGTGTTGCGTCAATAACTTGGTTGCTAATACCTGGGTATAAAAATAATACAGCAACGCTGTTGGCGGTAATGCTAGGTAGTTTAAAATTACAAAAATCAATTGTTTGTAAAGATGACGTATTGTTGCAATTACTTAATTCTAGCTGGATGTTTGCAATAGCTAAAGGCGCTTTGTTAGGGCTGTCAAAAGCTGCTAAAGCGCTGCTGTGTACTTTGGTTGCGGCGTTAGCTGCTAGTAGTTTTCCGGCAAAGCATAGTGATACCTGATGGGGCTTTGCATTGCGTGCAAACAGTGCGGCATCTAACAAATTAGTAATGGCATCATTGCGTGCTTCGCACAGTGGTATCTGAGAACCGGTGACTATTACAGGTTTTATGCAATAGCCAAGTATATGATGTAAGGCCGCCGCGGTGTATGCCATGGTGTCGGTACCATGTAATACAATAAAAGCGCTGAAATCTTGGTAGTTTTCGACGATGCATGCGGCTATTTTTAACCAATCGCTTGGCTGGGCGTTAGAGCTATCAATCAAATGTTCAAATTCGTGCACAGTAAAGGGCGCTAAAAGAGCATATTGTCGAGCATTTAAAGAGTCGGTGATAAGTGCTTGGATGCCTTCGCAGGGTAAGTAGCCTTGCTCGCTTGGCTGCATGCCGATAGTGCCGCCAGTGTAAATAATTAAAATAGGCTGCATTAGTAAAGTTCTATATTAGTGTTAATCATCGTCTTCATCAGCAAGTTGTGGCAATGCGAAAAGGCGTGATGATTTAATTTGATTATCAGAAATCTGTAGTGTTTCAATGTGATAATTTGCGACTTTTAAGCATACGTTAGCTTCGGGAATTAATTCTAGCGTTTCGGTGATTAAGCCATTGAGTGTTTTAGGACCATTTGTAGGAAGGTTCCAGTTGAGAGATTTGTTAATGTCTCTGATAAATACGGTGCCTTCAATAATGTAGCTTTCATCATCTTGCTGGTGAATTTCGTTATCCTGTTCGCGCTGAATGCTGGATAATTCGCCAACAATTTCCTCTAAAATATCAGATAAAGTGGCGATGCCTTGGATGTCGCCGTATTCGTCTACTACTAACCCTAAACGATGATTCTCTTTTTGAAAGTTAAACAGTTGCATTTGCAGTGGTGTGCTTTCAGGTATGAAATAAGGTTCGCGTATCACTTGTACTAAAGTGGTTTTAGTTAAATTATTTTGTTGGATAAGTTTGGTGAGATTGCGTAAGTGTAAAATGCCAATAACTTTATTTATATCGGTGTTATAAACGGGTAGTAAAGTGTGCTCAGAAGTGGTGATGGTATCGAGTATTTGCTCGAAATCTAAATCTAAATCGATTCCCAAAATTTCGTTCCGAGGAATCATAATATCTTCAACAGTTACTTCGTTGAGCTCAAGTACGCCCAGCAACATAGACTGCTTACCTTTGGGTAAGGTTGAACCAGATTCATTAACAATCGTACGTAGCTCTTCTGTGCTTAAGTTTTGCCCTTGTTCATTAGTTGTTGAAATACCAAATAAACGTAAAATACCGTTGGTGATTTGGTTGACTAAAAAAACCAACGGGTACATGATTTTAAGTAGTGGCCCTAAGATGTAAGCGGCAGGGAATGCTATTTTCTCTGGATGAAGAGCCGCCACGGTTTTGGGGGTGACTTCAGCAAATATGAGGATAACAATAGTTAATATGGAGGTTGCGATGGCAATGCCGGCTTCGCCCCATAGCCTAACAGCAATAATAGTTGCGATGGCAGATGCGAGTATATTGACAAAGTTATTGCCAATTAATATAACGCCAATTAAACGATCTGGTCGCTGTAATAACTTGTGAGCTTTAAGAGCGGAAGGGTGCTTTTGTTTGACTAAGTTTTTTAAGCGATAGCGATTGAGCGACATCATGCTCGTTTCAGAGCTAGAGAAAAAAGCAGAGCAGAAAATCAAGAAGCAGAGTACACCTAATAATAGGCCTATCGACGCGTCTTCCAAAGTGGCAAATCCATAGTTGTTAAGTTGAGCGTATTGTCTGATTAGCTAAGCGCGCTGTCAATACAAAAAATAAGAAAGAGAATCTTAGTGGTTTCTTGGTCAGCAAAATACAGCTAACTTGTAGAGATGAAAATTTCTAGGACCAGTTTTGAGCCAAAAAATCCCAACATTAACGATATAAAGCCACCAATTGTCCAGTGAATGGCACGCTGTCCACGCCAGCCCCAAAAGTTACGACCAAACAGTAACACTGCAAATATTGACCATGACACGAGCGATAAGAAGCTTTTGTGCACTAAATGTTGAGTGACTATGTTATCGACAAAAAACAAACCTGTAATTAGCGCGGCTGATAATATAATAAAACCTGTCCATAGCATTTCAAATAACAAGCGTTCCATCGTTTGTAAAGGGGGCAAAGAGTTAAGAAATTTGCCTGAAATATGCTGTTTTAAAGCGTGATTTTGTTTATGCAGTAGTACCGCTTGAAAAGCTGCTAATGTAAAGACACTATAGGATAGGATTGATAGTAATATATGGCTTATAACCCCAGTAGTATAGGGTTTTGGTTCCGGTTGTGCGA
>JBALXS010000094.1:0-18955 GCA_036960485.1 Oceanospirillaceae bacterium | reverse complement strand
TATTATATAGGCTGCTTATATTTTGCACCAGTGCCGTTTTAGTTGTTAAGCAACACAGATGTTAAAAAAACGCACCCTTAAAACAAAAGAATAATAGCCCTATATAGGAATGGCTATCATTGCGGGATGCTTTAGTATATTTTTAAACAACATATTACTTTCAAAAGCTTAGAAAACGTCAGATATGAAATTTATATCTGACATATTAACAAAAAACCTGTCTAAAAAGCTTTAGTGAACTTATTATTAATGTTTAAATAATAAACGGTATTTCCGCAGGATGCTTTAGATAATAATAAATCTTTATATCGCTAAAAAACTATAACAAACTACGCTTTATTTTTAGCCCAAAAGGCACAATAAGGTGAATGAGAAAAGGATAGAATAGTTGTTTGGTCTCTTTAATAATAAATCAGCGACTTGGTTAGGCGTTGATATAGGTTCTTCTGCTGTAAAGTTAGTAGCGCTTAGCCGTGATAAAAGAACGCTTTCTTTAGATTCTTATGCAATTGTTGGCTTGCCTGCTTCCGCGATTGTTGATGGTCATGTGCAAGAGCTTGGTGTGGTCGCTGAAGCCGTTGAGAAAGGGGTCAAGATATGTGGTTCGAAACTTAAGAACGCTATTACCGCAGTACCTTCTTCAGCAGTTATTATCAAACACTTAGAATTATCAAATGCATTTTCCGATGCGGAATTAGAAGACCAAGTTAAAATAGAAGCTGACCAGTTTATCCCTTACCCACTGGATGAAGTAGCTATTGATTTTGAAGTACAAGGTCCGCACCATCTTGATCCTGACTTAAATAGGGTGTTGTTAGTTGCTTGTCGTAATAACGATGTGATTCAGCGTGAAGCCTCTGTTAATTCAGCAGGGTTAAAATGTGAAATAGTGGATGTTGATACCTTTGCTATAGAGCGAATGCTTACTTACGTAAGTCGCGATAGTTTACGCACCGATGACCTTATTGCTTCTATCGATATTGGCGCATCAACAATGACGCTTAATGTGCTGCATCGCGGTGAAATTATATATAATCGCGAACAAGGTTTTGGTAGTAATGAACTAACTAATTCCATTCATATTCAATGTGGCATGTCTGTTGAAGAGGTAGAGCAATCATTTCGCCTAAATGAAATGAGCATGGAAATAGAGGCTATGTTAATTGAGCCGTTTCGAAGTACTATCTCACAACAAATTTCAAGAGCTTTACAGTTTTACTATTCATCTAATGTGCAGAATCAGCTTTCCAGAATATACTTAAGCGGTGGGTGTTCATCGATCAAAGGTCTTGTAGAGGTATTGGAAGAAGAGTTAGGTATAGCTGTGCAGCTTGCCAATCCTTTTTTGAATATGGATATACAAGCTAAAATTAATAAGGAGCGTTTGGTTCAAGACGCACCAGTTTTAGCGAAGGCCTGTGGCCTAGCGCTAAGATTTTTTGATCAATAGGGCATCTATGGCAAAGATTAATCTCAGAGCTTGGCGCGAAGAGCGCAATGAAATAGCTCAAAAAAGTTTTGTCACTAATTTGTTGCTCACTGGAGTGGTGGCAGTTTTAGTCATCTTTAGTTTAGGTAAGTACTTTGATATTCAAACAGAACGTGAAGTAGTTAGAACTAATTATTTGGTTTCAGAAATAAATCAATTAAAAACGATGATTAAAGAAATTGAATCTTTAAAAAAGCTCAAAGAAAAGCGCTTAGCTAGGTTGAAAACTATTCAGCGCTTGCAAGGAAATCGTCCTTTAATAGTGCGTTACTTTGATGAGCTTGTGAGAGTTTTACCAGAGGAGCTTTATTACACTTCGCTGCTAAGAAGCGGGGAAAAGTTGACCATAAATGGTTTGGCTAATAGAAACCAAAATGTTTCAGAATTAATGCGTAATCTGAATAAATCTCAATGGTTTGGAGAACCCAACTTAATGACCGTGGGAGCTCGTGAATTAAATAGAAGCTTCAACCTTGATGTGCAGCTTTCCCGAGGAAGTAAAGTTGATTGATACACTAAAAAAATCCTTTAAAGGTTTTGATCCAAATAATTTAGATTTATCGGTAGCCGGAACGTGGCCGATAGGGGTTAAAGTAATAGTTCATATTTTATTATTTGTAGTATTGATTTTTTTAGGGGTGAATTACTACGTTAGTGATAAAGAGCAAATATTAGCAAGTAAAGTGCGTAATGAAGAAAAATTAAAAATAGAATACAGATCTATATCCAATCGGGTGGCGAATCTCTCAGGCTTGCGCCAGCAAATGAGTGATGTAGAAGAGCAGTTTAAAGAAATTAAACGTCAATTACCGACTGAAAAAGAAGTACCGGGCCTGCTTGAAGATATAACGAATATAGGCATAGCTTCAGGGTTAACTATTGATAGCATAGCATTACAGCCTGAACGAAAAGATAAATACTATATTGAGCTGCCAATATTAATAGCAGCGAAAGGTACCTATCATCAAGTAGGTAATTTTGTTAGTGGAATTGCTGGTATTAAAAGGATAGTAACTTTGCATAATTTTAACTTAGTACCAACAGCCAATGATCAATTAAGTATCACTATTACCGCTAAAACGTATCGTAATGATGATGAATAGATTTAACTGCATAAAGCGATTCTTGTTTTGCATGGCTTTAGTAAGCTCAATGACTGGCTGTGTTTGGATTGAAGATACTGGTGACTTAATGCAATTTGTGGCACAAGTGCAGGCAAGGCCTTCAAGGCCGATTAAATCGTTGCCGGCTTTTAAAGCTTATGAAGCGTTTATCTATGAGGGGACTTCACTACGTAACCCTTTCTTAGAAGTAGTGAAATTCGTACCAGAAAATGAAGATCAAGAGTTTCAACTAAAAGTAGACTTAGGTGACACGGCTGCACCTAATACTCAGCGATTAAAGTCATACTTAGAAAACTTTGCGGTTAAAGATTTGAAAATGGTTGGCAATATCCGTAAAGGAGAAGAGGGTAACTGGGGGTTGATTGTAGACACTAATGGAGAAATTCACCGCGTGAGTATCGGAGGGTTTATGGGTTTGGATTACGGAAAAATAGTAAACGTCGATGCTAAAAAAATTAGGTTAGTTGAAACTATTTCAAATGGTAGGGGGGGGTGGATAACTCGACCTCATAGTATTGAACTTTCTGAGACAAAGGATCCATAGGGAAATATATGTTTATTCAAATTAGACTTTTTTTAAGGTTTATAGTGCCTTTGTGTGATAACAGCAGAAACTTGCTGTTAATGCTCTCTCTATTTATTAGTGGTAATGCGTTAGCTCAAGACATTCTTTTATTAAAGTTAGATGTGCGTCAGTTACAGCCTGGCAAAATAGAGTTAAAAATGGAGTTTGATGCTCCTCCTCCAATACCAACTGCATTTGTACTTAAAGCACCAGATAGAGTTTTGGTTGATATGTGGGGGGTTGAAAACGGCACTTCAAAAAAGAAATTCTCCGCTAACACAAACTCACTTAGATCTGTTGAGTTAGTCCAGGTTAAAGGTCGATTGCGTTTAGTCGCTAATTTAAATCGTCTAACTAACTATAATTCATATGCCCAAGATAATTATTTGTTTATTGTTCTGGATGAAAATGAGCAATTAAATAGTGCAAATTCAAATAGTTCGCAGCGTGTGGTCGCTAAGCCTGAAATGGCAGCAATTAGTGATGCTCCAATTGAAAGACGCACTCGTGTTCAGGGAATTGATTTTGAAAGAGCTGAAAACGGTGTTGGCAGAGTTAAAATTAAACTCTCAAATGATAGGTCAGGGCTAGATATTGTTGAAGAGGGTCATAATGTTGTTGTTAATTTGACTGGTGCAGTGTTATCTGCTCAGTTAAATAAGCGCTTAGACGTGCAAGACTTTAATACCCCAGTAATGTTTATTGATACTTTTTCACAAGGGCAAAATACTGGTATTTTAATTAAACCAAGCGCAGCGCCTTACAAGTTCAAATCGTACCAAGTGGGGCGTGAATTGGTCGTAGATTTTTGGCCAAAAAGTCGTGGTGAATCCAGCCGCGAAGCGAAAAAGAAAAGCACTACTAGGGCGAAAAAGAAAGTATATAGCGGTGAGAAAATTGATCTCAACTTCCAAAACGTAGGAATTCGCTCTGTTCTGCAAATCATTGCCGAGGTAGCACAAAAGAACTTAGTTGTAGACGACAGCGTTTCTGGGAATATTACTTTGCGTTTGCTAAGTGTCCCTTGGGATCAAGCGCTGGATATTGTGCTTAAGACAAGAGGACTAGGTAAACGTTTAGTTGGAAATGTATTACTAGTTGCCCCTGCTGCGAAGCTTGCTGAACGTGAGAGAATTGAGCTAGAAGGGCAAAAGCAGATAGAAGAGCTATTGCCCATTGAGACGGAATTTATTCAAATAAATTATCGAAAATCTACTGAAATGAAAGCACGCTTAGAAGAAGCTAGTTTGATTTCTAAACGAGGTTTTGTGTTAGCTGATGATGCAACAAATGTACTGATGGTGAGAGAAACACTCAAGCAATTAGCTGTTGTTCGCAATACTTTAGAACAGTTTGATGTTTCAGTCTCGCAAATCATGATTGAAGCGAAACTAGTTGTTGCCAGTAGTGATGTCAGTAAAGAATTGGGCGTGCGTTGGGGGCTTGGTTCTGACGGCAATCACTTTGTTTTGAATGGTGGAGGTGATGGTTCAGTAGGAAGTGTTCCATTAGCTGTGGATCTTGGGGTGACAGCGCAGTCGGCAATTAGATTAGGCTATATTAGTACTAGTGGTGTTCAGTTAAGTGCTGAGATTTCTGCCCTAAGCACGACTGGTGACGCAGAGATTGTTTCTCAACCAAAAATAATTACCACTAACGGACAGGCTGCTGAAATACAATCAGGCCAAGAGCTTCCTTATGTGGTTATAGAAGATGGCACTCCGACTATTTCTTTTAAAGATGTAGTGCTTTCATTGAAAGTAACTCCACAGATCACACCTGGAGATAGAGTTTCTCTGATATTAGAACTAACTCAAGATTCCATAGGCGCAGTATTGCCAAATGGTGAAGTGAGTATTAACAAAAATTCTTTAAAAACATCTGTGATTGTTAAAGATAGTGATACTATTGTCTTAGGCGGTGTCTATCGAAATGAAATAACCAATTCAATTGCAAAAACGCCGGTATTAGGTGATTTACCCGTTATCGGCCGGCTTTTTCGTCAAACGCGAAAAACAGAAAAAAAGAATGAGTTATTGATTTTTATAACACCAAAATTAATTAGAGAAAGTTTAAGTAGAAATTAAGGTCAAGATTGAACATATTCCTCGTAGGTCCCATGGGAGCAGGTAAAAGCACAATTGGATTGCTTCTCTCCAAAGAACTCAACTCTCCTTTTTACGATATAGATAAAGTGATTGAAGAGAGAGCGGGTGCCAATATACCTTGGATCTTTGATATAGAAGGCGAAGAAGGTTTTAGATTACGTGAAGAACAAGTAATAGAAGAAGTCACTTTATATTCTCCGGCTATTGTCGCCACTGGTGGCGGCGCTGTTCTTAGTGCACAAAACAGATCAAAACTCAGTTCTAGAGGAATGGTGATCTACTTAAAAACGACAGTAGAACAGCAGTTAGAAAGAACTTCTAAAGATAAAAATAGACCGCTCCTTCAGGCTGTATCTCCTAAAAAAATATTGACGGAACTCATGCTAAAGCGCGAACCTCTTTATAATCAAGTTTGTGATTTAACTATCAATACTGATAAAAGACACCCAAAGGCGGTTGTGGCTGAAATCGTAAAAAGAATAAAAGAAATATAATTTTAACTTTTTATATTTGAAATCACCTATACTCTTTATCCTGCTATTGTATTTCTTTGTTGATAAAGAAGCTTTATTCAATTTTTTATGATCCAATCTTATTCTAAACAATTACAAGCATCTTTACTGTTTGCTTAATATAAATTATATGTGTCAAAAAAAGCTAAATAGTAGTGCTCCTAACGGGTGAAGTTTAAGGAAAAGACAAGAAAACTGTATTGTTTAATCTTGTTTTGAATATTTAAATAAAAGGCTATTCAAGCAGGGTGTTTTGTGAGTAAAATTGAACGTCATTGTAAACATATTTATTTAAAATTCTTATTTATTAGAGTGAATTAACTGCCAAACCTGGCTCTTTACTCAAGTTGGTAACAATATACTGGAGACTTAGATTGAACGCTTTACGGGTCGAATTAGGTGAAAGAAGTTATCCAATTTTTATTGGTTCTAACATATTACAAAACTGCGAATTAACAAGCTACATTAAAGGTCGCCAAGTAATGGTGGTCAGCAATGAGACAATAGCACCGCTATATCTTGAAAATTTACTAAGCTGTTTAGCAACGTTTGAAGTTGACCATATTGTATTGAAAGATGGTGAGCAGCATAAAAATTTAGCGACGGTTAACTTGATTTTCGATCAACTCCTGAAAAGTAAGCACAACAGAACGACTACCTTAATTGCACTTGGTGGTGGTGTTGTAGGAGATATGACTGGTTTTGCAGCTGCTTGCTATCAGCGTGGTGTTAACTTCATACAAATTCCCACCACTTTATTGGCTCAAGTTGATTCATCAGTAGGTGGAAAAACTGGCGTTAACCATCCGTTAGGAAAAAATATGATTGGAGCTTTCTATCAGCCTCAATTAGTTATCGCGGATATAGCTTATTTCAAAACGCTAGCAGCGCGCGAAATTGCAGCAGGTTTAGCAGAAGTAATTAAATATGGTTTGATTTATGATGCTAGCTTTTTCGTTTGGCTAGAAGCTAATGTTGATGCCCTAGTTGCTAAAGATGAAGTAGCATTGTGTTATGCCGTGCAGCGTTCTTGCGAAATTAAAGCTGAAGTGGTTGCAAAAGATGAAACTGAGCAAGGTCTTCGCGCTTGTTTAAACTTAGGTCATACCTTTGGTCATGCTATTGAAACGCACCAAGGTTATGGTAATTGGCTACATGGCGAAGCTGTTGCGGCAGGTACTATGCTGGCGCTAGATTTATCTTTGAGGTTAGGCTGGATTGAACCTGAGTTAGTTAGTAGAGCAAAAACGCTATTCTTAGCTGCAGGGCTGCCGGTAAAAGCACCTTCAGCTATGACGGTTGATAACTTCCTTGAATTGATGCTTGTCGATAAAAAAGTAATCGATGGTAGTATTAGATTAGTGTTGATTGAGCAGTTAGGCCAAGCGATAGTAACGGATCAATTTCCAATAGAGTTACTTAAAGAAACTTTATCCAGCAATATATAATAAGCAATCGTAGTGTAAAGAAATATATTAGGAGAAACGGGTAACATGTCAGATAATTTGTATTTCGAGCCTCCCTCGAGATTGCAGTTAATAGATAAACTTACGCATTTACTGCGTTTCTCCAATACTATTTTAGTGTTAGCTGGCCCGAGTGGATCTGGCGTATCAACAGTTGTTGAACAGCTTCATAATCAAGCCGTTGAAGATGATGTTTATATTTTATCTTTAGCTCTGGAGGCAAACACAAACCTTAATGCACTGCTTAAAATGCTTAATAGTGCGATGGACGAATTGGTTAATCCGAATGAAGAAAATACTTTAGACGAGTTATCTTTACTCCACCAGAAGATTGAAACTTTAGCTGGTTTGCAGCGTAAATTACTTATATCTATAGATAGCTCAGATTTTCTTAGCGATGAAGCTACAGAGAGTTTAGTCAACTTATTAGCTGCTAATCAAGGGAAGATTGCTCTTACGTTAGCGGGTTCTGAGCAGTTGGTAGGAAAAGTGTCAACATTAGTTGCAGCTGAAAATTTAACTGATAATTTACATGTTGAAATGCTGGGCCCGTTTAATAGACTGGAAACAGAAGAGTTTATACAGCTAAGGTTTCTGCGCGGCAACGATTTTAGTAAAAAACAACTTTCAGACATTTATTTGAATTCAGAAGGGTATCCTGGACGCATCACTTTAATGACGTCTGAAATGATAAAGTCCGGCAAAATAAAGCTAAATGGTAAATCAAACCTATTACCAATACCGCATATCATTGGCATAGCGGTATTATTGATCGGGATTACAGCTGTTTTATTTTGGCAGTCTTTCTCAGATGATAGTGATTTAATCGCTCTAGAAGACGAAGCTAGAACTAGCCAAGTACTGGAATTGGATTTAGACAGTGAAGAGCCTCTGGTAGAAATATCAACACTGCAGCAACCTGTTGAACTAAGCGAAGAAGTGAGTGAAACAACGAGCGAAGTTCAGTCTTTGGAAGAAGAGATAGCTAACTTATCTTATAAAATTGATGCACAGCGCACTTTGATCGAAACAGCAAAAGCAGAATCGCAGTCATCAGATCAAATGCTTACCTTAGAGCCATTGATAGAGCTTGATAATTCAGATGTTGGGTTTGCAACAGATCAGACTGACAATGATCTCGTTACTACTGATATCGAACTGGTAGATCAAATTGAAAAAGTAAAGATAGATAATACGGAAAAGGTTCGCCTAGTCGCTGAACCAATCGTTGCTGTTAAAAAACAAGTAGTGATCGCATCACAATCAATCCCAAAAACCAATTTGTTAAGTGTAACAGAGCAGCTTAATTCTTTGTCGGCAATGATAAAACAAAATATAGATCCTAGACTGTTACAAGAGCAGCCAATAGCTATTAATACAGCAATAAAAACGGTTGAAAAGGCGAATATTTCCCCAACAACCAGTGTCCAACAAGGCGTTATTATTAAAGAAAGTAGCATTAGTGATGCTACAACAGCTGTAACCAATAGTGTTGCTGTCGTTAAGCCTCGGGCTAGTACGGTAAATAATACTAAAAATGCTCAACAATGGTTAGCAGGTAGTACGATTAAAAAGTGGCCTGATACAGGTTATACATTACAGCTTCTCAGTGCAAAATCAGAAGCTGGGGTCGTCAAGTTTTTAAAGACCATGCCTAACGCTGAAAAGATGTACCATTTCAAGAATAAAGCCTGGAATGTAGTTATTTACGGGCAATTTTCCAGCAAAAGCGCAGCAACAGCAGCAATAGCTAAGCTTCCCAAGCAGCTGCAACAGTTAAAGCCATGGGCTAAAAGCATAAAAAGTGTGAAAAACAGTATTAAATAATACTGTTGATTAATGGTTATGTAGTATTAAATTCTATTTATTGTACTAATATCGATATAATATATTGTATATCGGCAAGATACTTGCGTTTAAATTGTTCCAACCATCATAGGTGTGTACACTAGCCCTCCCCTTTTGACCGAATAAAATCGGTCGAAATACAATAATAATGCGATAAGGGGTTGATTCTTATGAACTGGTTGAGTGATTTAATTTATGAGTGTAGGTCTTTATCGCGCGGATGAATTCAAGGATAACTGTGGTTTTGGGTTAATGGCCCACCTTGAAGGACGCGTTAGTCATGAACTGTTAGACAAAGCTATTGAAGCTTTGGTATGTATGACCCATAGGGGTGGCATCGCTGCCGATGGGAAAACAGGCGATGGTTGCGGTTTATTACTGCAAATTCCCGATACCTTTCTACGTACAGTAGTAAAAGAAGAGTTGGGTATTGAATTAGCCAGCAGCTACGCAGTAGGTATGGTTTTCTTATCTCAAGACCCAATTAAAGCAAATATTGCCAGAAAGCTAATGAATAAGGAATTAGCTGCGCAAAATTTGCAGGTTAAAGGTTGGCGTGTTGTTCCCACTGATGATTCTTGTTTAGGCCCTATTGCCAAGGAACACGAACCGCAAATAGAACAAGTATTTGTTGAGCCAAACGGGCAAACTGATCAGCAGTTTTCTGTTAGTTTATATGTAGCGCGCAGAAAAACAGAAATTGCGTTGGCAGCAGATGGCGAATTTTATATTTGTACGCTTTCAGAAAAGGTCATTTCTTATAAAGGCTTGACCATGCCTGCAGATATAGCAGTTTATTACCAAGATTTAGCAGACCCAAGATTAGAAACGGCGGTTTGTACTTTTCATCAACGCTTTTCAACTAATACAGCCCCTAGATGGCCATTAGCGCAACCGTTTCGTCTATTGGCGCACAACGGTGAAATAAATACTATTGAAGGTAATCGTAGTTGGGCTAAAGCGCGAAGTAAAAAGTTTGCTACTCCCCTAATTCCTAACTTAAATGAACTTCAGCCTATCGTTAATAGCAGTGGCTCCGATTCTTCATCAATGGATAATATGTTGGAGTTTTTGCTAACGGGTGGTATGGATCTATATCGCGCTGTGCGCACCATTATTCCGCCAGCATGGCAAAATGTAGATACTATGGATACCAGCCTGCGTGCATTTTATGAGTATAACTCAATGCATATGGAGCCTTGGGATGGTCCCGCCGGCATGGTGATAACAGATGGTCGCTATGCAGTGTGTATGTTAGATAGAAATGGCTTGCGCCCCTCAAGATGGGTAATTACCAAACAAGGTTATATCTGTACTGCTTCAGAAATTGGCGTGTTTGATTACAAGCCTGAAGATATTGTCGCTCAAGGGCGTGTAGGCCCAGGCCAAATATTGGCTGTTGATACTCAATCAGGTGAAATTCTGCATACAGCAGATGTCGACAATAAACTTAAAGTTCAAAGGCCATATAAAAAATGGTTACGTGATAATGCGCTGCGAATCGAGCAAACATTCAATTTGACAGAAGAGTCACAATCGTTTCGTACCATGTCAGTTGAAGAAGTTAAAACTCACATGAAAATGTTCCACATCACTTATGAAGAACGTGATCAAATTATCAGCACGTTAGGTGAAACGGGCATGGAAGCAATAGGTTCTATGGGTGATGATAAGCCTATGGCAGTACTATCCACTCAGCAACGTTCTTTATACGACTACTTTAGACAGCAATTTGCGCAAGTAACTAACCCACCAATTGACCCGCTGCGCGAAGCGGTCGTCATGTCTTTAGAAACATGTATTGGGGCTGAGCTGAATTTATTTGAAGAAACACCAGAACACGCTAGGCGGATTATTTTAACCACGCCTGTTTTATCAGCGAGTAAATTTCGCCGTTTAAGAGATAACGAGTTTGATGGTTTCTCAGTGGCTACGGTTGATTTAAATTATAACCCTGAGCAGCTCACTCTGGAACAAGCTTTAGTTGCAGCGGTTGATGACGCTGAAGCGCAAGTACGCAGCGGACACGTCATCATCATACTTAGTGATGCGATGCTAGTTAAAGGTTCTATCCCGATTCCGGCTGCAATGGCTACCGGCGCCGTGCATAGCCGTTTAGTCAATGAAGGTTTGCGTTGTGACTCAAACATAGTTGTAGAAACGGGCACCGTTAGGGATTCACATCAATTCGCTGTGCTATTCGGCTTTGGCGCAACAGCAGTATATCCATACTTAGTTTATCGTGTATTGAGAGATTTATGTAATAGCGGAGAGCTACCTTTAGAACCATTAAATAGCCATGAAAATTATCGTAAAGGCATTAATAAAGGCCTGATGAAAATTTTATCTAAGATGGGTATTTCTACTATCGCTTCGTATCGTGGTGCGCAGTTGTTTGAAGCAGTAGGTTTAAGTGATGAGATTACAGAGTTTTGCTTTAAAGGTGTCAGTAGTCGTATCCAAGGGGCGCGCTTTGAAGACTTTGAAGATGACCAAAAAATCTTAGCTAAAGAAGCGTGGTTAGCGCGAAAAGGAATCCGTGCGGGTAGTTTGTTGAAGTATAAGTTTGATGGCGAATACCATGCTTACAACCCCGATGTAGTAACTACTATTCATCAAGCTGTTAAAACTGGCGATAGCCAAATATATCAAAAATATGCTGATTTGGTAAATAAGCGCGATGTTGCCACTTTACGTGATATGTTGAAGCTCGATGATAACCAAGTACAGCTCGATATTAGTGAAATAGAACCTGTTGAAAATATTTTAAAGCGTTTTGACTCCGCGGCTATGTCACTCGGAGCTCTATCACCAGAAGCGCACGAAGCATTAGCAACCGCGATGAATGAGCTCGGTGGACGTTCTAACTCTGGCGAAGGTGGAGAAGACCCTGCACGTCACGGTACTATTCGCAGATCAAAAATCAAACAAATTGCCTCAGGCAGATTCGGAGTAACACCTGAATACTTGATCAATGCCGATGTAATGCAAATCAAAGTTGCACAAGGGGCAAAACCTGGAGAGGGTGGTCAGTTACCCGGTGCTAAAGTTAACTCACTAATCGCTAGATTACGTTTTTCAGTGCCCGGGGTTACTTTAATATCACCACCACCGCATCACGATATCTATTCAATTGAAGATTTAGCACAGTTGATTTTTGACCTTAAGCAAGTTAATCCTGAAGGTTTAGTTTCAGTGAAACTAGTCTCTCGTCCAGGTGTTGGCACTATTGCTTGCGGCGTGGCTAAAGCGTATGCAGATCTCATTACTATTTCTGGATATGATGGTGGAACCGCTGCTTCACCGATGACTTCTATTCATCATGCAGGTTCTCCTTGGGAACTTGGTTTATCTGATGCTCATCAGTCTCTGCGTGGAAATCAATTGCGCGGACGTATTCGCTTGCAAACGGATGGCGGTTTAAAAACTGGTTTGGATGTTGTTAAAGGCGCGATTCTAGGTGCCGAGAGTTTCGGCTTTGGGACTATGCCGATGGTGGCGTTAGGCTGTAAGTATCTACGTATTTGCCATTTGAATAACTGTGCTACTGGTGTGGCCACTCAAAACGAAGAGCTGCGCGAAGAATTTTTCCGCGGCACGGTAGCAATGGTGAAAAACTTTTTCACTTTTGTTGCACAAGAAACAAGACAATGGATGGCTTATCTAGGGGTTAGAACCTTAGAAGAGCTAGTGGGGCGAGTTGATCTACTAGATGCTATTGAAGGCAAAACAAGTAGACAAAAGAACCTAGATTTAAGTCGCATAATTAGCGATGGGGGTGTCGATGCTGCAATGCCACACACTTGCCAGGTTGAACGAAATGATCCGTATGACGCTGGAGGACTCAACAGCGAAATGCAGTCTGCAGCGACTGTCGCCATCAGTGAAAAAAGTGGCGGTGACTGGGAATTTGCTATTACTAACTGCGATCGTTCAGTGGGTGCGCGTACTACAGGTATTATTGCACGCCATCATGGTGATCACGGTATGTCTAATGCACCTATTAGCTTTCGCTTTACAGGCCATGCTGGGCAATCTTTTGGGGTTTGGAATGCCGGTGGGCAAAACCTGTTCTTAGAAGGGGATGCTAACGACTACGTCGGTAAAGGCATGACAGGAGGCAAAATAGTTATTAAAACATTTGCCAATGCTGACATGGAATCAACCGCAATTATTGGTAATACTTGTCTGTATGGTGCAACTGGCGGTAAGTTATTTGCAGCAGGTAGAGCAGGTGAGCGTTTTGCAGTGCGAAATTCAGGCGCTCACGCTGTTATTGAAGGAGCTGGAGATCATTGCTGCGAATATATGACAGGCGGTTTGGCGGTAGTACTTGGGCCAACAGGATATAACTTTGGCGCAGGGATGACTGGCGGTTTTGCTTATGTGTACGATGCAGACAAATCCTTTGTTGATAAGTACAACAATGAATTGGTTGAAATTCAGCGCATCCACACTGAAGCGATGGAAGAATATAAAAACCATTTACGCAGTGTCATAAAAGAGTTCGCTGAAGAAACGAACAGCGAATGGGGCATAGAGCTACATGAGAATCTTGAAGATTATCTACGCCATTTCTGGCTGGTGAAGCCTAAAGCGGCCAGCCTAGCTAAACTGCTGACTAATATGAGAGTTAGACAAGAATAACGAGATGCTTGAATCGACCTTTGAACGGGGCGATTCATCAGCAGCTAGTTACATATTGGCAGTGGTGTTCAGGGTAAAACCTAAACCTTCAGTGATTAAAAGAGAGCCTAGTAATATGCTGGCTCCCGAGAGGTAAGAAATATGTCAACGCGATTGAACAATGACTTTCAATTTTTAGATTTATCGCGCAAAGGACCTGTCAAAGTAGAGGCAGAAGTTCGAAAAGAGCGTTTTGCTGAAATTTACGAGCCATTTAAGCCAGTGCGAGCTGCCAAACAATCACATCGATGTCTTGAGTGTGGTAATCCGTATTGCTCATGGAAATGCCCAGTGCATAACCATATCCCAGATTGGCTAAAACTAGTTTCGCAAGGCAATATAATTGAAGCGGTTGAGTTATCTCATCAAACTAACTCATTACCTGAAGTGTGCGGACGTGTATGTCCACAGGATAGATTGTGTGAAGGGGCTTGTACTTTAAACGATGGTTTTGGCGCGGTTACTATTGGTTCTGTGGAAAAATACATCACCGACACTGCTATAGCGATGGGTTGGGAGCCAAACTTAGATAATGTCCCAAAAATTGATAAGAAAGTAGCAGTGATAGGTGCTGGCCCAGCAGGTTTAGCTTGTGCGGACGTATTAGTGCGTAACGGTTTGAGCCCGGTTGTTTTTGATATACATCCTGAAATTGGCGGTTTGCTGACGTTTGGTATTCCTGAATTTAAGCTAGAAAAAAGCGTTATGCAGCGCCGGCGTGTAATGTTTGAAAAAATGGGCATTGAGTTCAGACTTAATACCAATGTTGGCAAAGACATTAAGATAGCTGAGCTATTAGAGCAGTACGATGCGGTGTTTTTAGGCATGGGTACCTATACCTATATGAAAGGTGGTTTCCCAGGAGAAGGTTTGTCAGGTGTGCATGAAGCTCTGCCCTATTTGATTTCCAATGCTAATCACCATCTAGGCTACGAGAAAGATGTCGCTGATTTTATCGATTTAAAGGATAAGAGAGTCGTAGTACTCGGCGGTGGTGACACTGCGATGGATTGCAATCGAACCGCTATACGCCAAGGCGCGCAGTCAGTTACTTGTGCGTATCGTCGTGATCGCGCCAACATGCCAGGCTCTAACAATGAAGTGGTAAATGCTAAAGAAGAGGGGGTTATTTTCAAATTCAATCGCCAGCCCATAGCTGTGATAGGCGAAAATGGTAAAGTAACTGGTTTGAAAGTTGTAATGACACGAATGGGTGAGCCAGATGAAAATGGTCGCCGGCGTGCAGAAGTGATTGGAGGTTCTGAGCAAATAATACCAGCTGATATCATCTTAGTTGCTTTTGGTTTTAGGCCAAGCCCAGCGCCTTGGATGAGTGAAGTAGGAATTAACCTAGAAGACGATGGTCGAGTGGTCGCGCTGGAAAAAGGCGAGTTTGCCTATCAAACATCTAATCCAAGTATTTTTGCTGGAGGAGATATGGTTAGAGGCTCTGATCTAGTAGTTACTGCTATTGCTGAAGGGCGAAAAGCTGCTGAAGGTATTATGGATTATCTAGAAGTATAAGTTTTTATCAAGCATAGAAGGGCAGCTCTGCCCTTTTATAAACTCGTATTATGAGAATTGCATTTAATAGCGCTAGGCCATGTTTATATCAATAAGCAGCGCTATAGATACAAAACCAACATCTATTAACTTTTTTATACCTTCGCTAGAAATTCCAGCAAAAATTGATCAACATCACGCCCAGTGAAATGTTGAATAGGGATTGGCAATTAACGGCGCATTTTATCCAAGAAATCGGTAGAATAGCGACCATCTACTGAAGCTTATGTCTGTATCTAGTTTTTTACAGTGCAAATATTTGCCTCAAATATCAAATTTCTAGAGAAACTAATCAATGTCTGAATTGAAAAATGATCGTTTTTTACGTGCATTATTACGCGAACCTGTTGATGTCACACCTGTCTGGATGATGCGTCAAGCGGGGCGTTACCTTCCTGAATATAAAGCCACCCGCGCACACGCCGGTGATTTTCTATCGTTGTGTAAAAACCGTGAGTTAGCTTGTGAGGTTACTCTTCAGCCTTTAGAGCGTTTTGATTTGGATGCAGCGATTCTTTTTTCCGATATTTTAACCATCCCTGATGCTATGGATTTAGGCTTATACTTTGCTGAAGGTGAAGGGCCTAAATTCAGAAAAGTGCTACGTACAGAAGCTGATGTCAGTGCTTTAAAAGTGCCTAACGCGGCAGCCGATCTTGATTATGTAATGAACGCAGTAACTGAAATTAGATCGGCACTTGCTGGGCGTGTACCGTTAATCGGTTTTTCAGGTAGCCCATGGACGCTTGCAACCTACATGGTTGAAGGTAGCTCTTCTAAAGATTTCCGCCACATTAAGAAGATGATGTACGCAACACCAGAAGTGATGCATGAGCTACTTAATAAGCTTTCGTTGTCCGTTATTGATTATTTGAATCAGCAAATTTTGGCAGGTGCTCAAGCAGTACAAATATTTGATACATGGGGTGGCGTATTAAGTGGCCCAATGTACCGTGAGTTCTCACTCAATTATATGAAAAAAATAGTTGATGGCCTTATTCGCGAAGCAGATGGGCGTAAAGTCCCAGTGATACTCTTTACGAAAAACGGCGGCCAGTGGCTAGAGCAAATGGCAGATGTGGGTGCGGATGCATTAGGACTCGATTGGACAACAGAACTGGGTGATGCTAGAGCAAGAGTTGGGCATAAGGTGGCATTACAAGGCAACATGGACCCTTCTGTCTTATATGCACCTAAGCATAGAATTGAAGCAGAAGTGAAAAACCTATTAGAGAGCTACGGAACAGGTGTTGGCCATGTTTTCAATCTAGGTCATGGTATACATCAGTTCGCAGACCCCGAACACGCTAAAATATTTGTAGATGCAGTACACGAATATAGCGCTAAATATCATTAATATAGTACTAATTTAAGCGCATCTCCAAACAGAAACCTTCACTAGTCTTCCTTTAAATAATGTACTGTGAAGGTTTTCTTTTTTGGCTGATGATAGTCACCACTACCAATAAAAATGGCGCTTGTGCTGTGCTGCAATTAATAACCCTTCCCTTAGCTGATTGAACTTCATAGTACCTATTTATAGCGTTCACTGATTAGTATTCACTGATAAACTCTATTGAGTATCATTGATGACCGGTTAGAAAAAAATCTAAGCCCTCTGATTCATGGTCCCCTGTTATGGTTAAAGAAGTATTCTTCAACACATTAATACTTTTCATTGTTGTCGAACCAATGAGTTGCAGAGCAAAAAATTAAACCGGACGGCAATGATCTAATCTTCAAGCATGTCCCACAAAGAGTAATAAGTAATGGCAAAGACTAAAACTGCGTTTGTTTGCAATGATTGCGGAGCTGATTTTCCTAAATGGCAAGGGCAGTGCTCTGCCTGTAAAGAATGGAATACGGTAACAGAAGTGCGCTTGGGCGCAGTGGTAGCACAAGCTAAACCAAGGTTTGATGGCTATGTCGGCAAAACCACTGACAGAGTGGTTAATTTAAGTGCTGTCGACCTCTCTGAAATGCCGCGCTTACCCAGTGGCAGTGCTGAGTTAGATCGTGTACTAGGCGGTGGTTTAGTACCAGGTTCTGCCATTTTGATTGGCGGGCATCCAGGCGCTGGTAAAAGTACTTTGTTACTACAAGTGATGGCGTATTTAGCCGGAACAGTCTCTACACTATATGTCACAGGTGAAGAGTCTTTACAGCAAGTGGCTATGCGTGCTAATCGATTAAAGCTGCAGCCAAAACAGCTTAATATGCTGTCTGAAACTAGCGTCGAAGCTATTTGCGAAACGGCGAAGCAGCTAAAGCCTAAAGTAATAGTGATTGATTCTATCCAAGTAATGCATATGGAAGATATTACCTCAGCGCCAGGCTCTGTATCACAAGTACGTGAATCAGCGGCAGAGCTTACTCGCTTTGCCAAACAAACTGGCACTATTTTGTTTTTAGTTGGTCATGTAACGAAAGATGGAGCGATAGCGGGACCTAAAGTATTAGAGCATATTATTGACTGTTCGCTGCAGTTAGAGGGTTCTGCAGATAGCCGTTTTCGTACATTGCGCAGTCACAAAAACCGTTTTGGCGCCGTGAATGAGTTAGGGGTGTTTGCCATGATTGAAACGGGTTTAAAAGAAGTTAAAAACCCCAGTTCTATTTTTCTTAGTCGTGGAGAAGAGCCTAGCCCGGGCAGTGTGGTAATGGTGGTTTGGGAGGGGACTCGGCCTTTACTTGTTGAAATCCAAGCGTTGGTAGACGAATCGCATATGAGTAACCCTAGGCGTATTACTGTTGGCTTAGATAGCAATAGGCTGGCGATGCTACTAGCTGTTTTGCATCGCCATGGTGGTTTACATATGGGCGATCAAGACGTGTTTGTTAACGTGGTAGGTGGTGTCAAAGTATTGGAAACCAGCGCTGATTTAGCATTACTACTGGCGGTTATTTCCAGTTTTAGGAATATAACCTTAGATCAAGATTTAATGGTCATAGGTGAAGTAGGTCTATCAGGTGAAATTCGACCAGTTCCCAATGGGCAAGAGCGTATTAGGGAAGCGGCAAAACACGGTTTCAAGCGAGCAATTGTGCCTAAAGGTAATGTGCCTAAAGGTGGTATCGAAGGTATGGAAATAGTGGGGGTCGTTAAACTGACAGATGCATTAGACGCCATATAATAATATTGAGAGCAGAGCTTTATTGTAAGCTTATGCTTTCTTGAACGTAGAATGCTACAGCAGGGTTACAGATTATTTTTGTGTAATCTGTATTTTGCGAGCTGATGTAGTTCTCTTTCCATCAAACTAGCATCTCCAAGGTTTAGCTCTAATAAGCGGCGCAAGTGATAAGTGCTCTCTAGATCTATACTATCGAAACTAAAATGTAGCAAATCGTCTTCGCGCTTAACTAAAGTGGCCAAGATATTAATAACTGTCTGTGCGCCGAGCAAGGCAATTGAAATGCTGGTATTTTGCCCTGCTGTGATAGTCATCTCTTGCTCGACATGTATTAAAGCACCCGTTAGGCAAATATCGACTAGTTTCGCTGTATAAGGCTGCCTATTGAAATCAATGGTACATTTTCCATCAAATTCAATTCTAGAAAAGTGACGACGATTTTGCTCTTCATTACTCAAAA
>JBALXS010000093.1:0-19602 GCA_036960485.1 Oceanospirillaceae bacterium | reverse complement strand
AATCTTCTGAAAACTGGATATTTATTGCATTTCCAAACACCTATAACTGACTTTGCAAAATTTATGTCGCTCTTTAATGCTTCAGCAATAAAGTCTCTGCACAATTCAATAATTAAAGTCCAATCACTGCGATATTGATTTTGATTATGTGGTTCTATAGAAGGAAGATCCCAGTGGCTATTGTCTTTTTCCAGATTGATTAGGCCATATAATGAGGCCAAATCCATTGCATTTATTAAATAACCCGTAACAGAAATGAGGTGCTTCTCATAAAGTTTAAAAAAATCTTTTTGCTCTAAAAGAGTGTTATATTCGCTACTTGAAATACCGATAGTTAACTCTATTGAATATGGTTTAACCTCATCTCCATTAAAGGGATCTATTTTTCTATTTGGCCAACCGTAAGGTTTGGATAATTTAATTGCCGGTTTAAATAATGAAACCATACCTTCATCCGAAAATTCATCATTAATATTAAGTAAATCCAAATATTTATGAAATTCGAAATTGAAACTGTTTATATTTTGAAGTTTATTTGATGTGATCGTTTTCCAAAACTTTAAATATGGCTCTTTTGGTGGCTCTCTTTCCAGCTTTAAAACTATAAGTTTTGATAATACAGGGTTAAGAAATAAGCCTTTTTCATAAAACCAACTTATTAATTGATCAGACTCCAGATGCTTTGTAATCCATCTCCATAATTGATAAGTAATTTTATTAGGTTCTACAATTTCTGAATTCTGCCTATAAGTGGTATTGGCTTTAAAGTTAATGTCATTACTATGAAGTTCTAATAAATTCTGGTCGAATAAAACAGGTAACCATTCAATAGGGGCAGGAGGTTCTAATTCAGCAAAAATTTTAGCAGGATAACCCGTCACATTATCATCAGTAGGAGAACTTTTTTCTTTTAATGTATCTATTACTTGAGTTAAAGACTCAATTTGGTCATATGGTGGAAGTGGCGGATGTATTGCGTGTTTTCTAATAATATTGGACTTACTGTTCAATCCATCTTTGGTATGGTTAGCCCAAGCTTTTAATGTGTTGTGAAGATAATCAAAATTATTTTTAAATAATATAGGTACTACACCTTTCGCTCTCCATTTTGCTAAGTCTTTTCCTTCATCTTGATGATTGTCTAGCTTAGCAATAACATAAGATTCTTTAAAATGACTCCCTTCGTTCATTCGATCAGCAGCAATGGCATCAGTCATGTATCTTAAAACCGGATCATCTATGCTGTAACCAACAAACAATACTGTATAATTCCTAAAAAGCTCAGTAATAAAACGGCTTGCCCACCCCTCAGTTAAATAAGCAGTGCCAAAGTCACCAGATGTAAATACAATATGCTTCCCATTAGGATCATTTTCATCAATCAATCCATGTATATGAACTAAGCTTTCCCATTTATGAGGTTTAGGTACCGGTAAATTAGGAGCTTTATCGGTTTCAATATTTTCATTACATAATTGAAACCCGTGATCTATATTGGTAGTTACAAGTCTATACTTTTGGTTAGATGTTCTAGCAAGTTGGAGAATAGCTTCATGCGTTGTTAAATCAGATCCGTCTTTAATTTTTAAACGATTGATAATTTGCTGACGAACATTTCTTATTTTACTATTGCTATCATCAATTCTATTCTCTAATAGCCCTAATGCGGAATCGTAGGCATTCCGATCTATAGCCTCTTGCTCTAAATCTGATGGTACTGTTGAAAGTGCCTTATAAACATCTTTAACCAACCCCCCAAAAGAAGGAAGTCCAGAAGGAACAGATATACCTGCACCACAAAAAATTACTAAACTATCAGACTCTTGTGCCTCCAAAACCTCTAAAGGAATATTGGGGGCATCTTTGTTGGCAATAAATTTCATTTAAATCTCCAGTTATTTTATTTATATTAGGAGATGAAAGTAATAAATCCCTTAAAATACAACCTACTACACAACTTACCAAAATATATTTATGATGTAAAGTGATGTTATGCTACGTAATATACTGAAAATATAAGAGAAATATATTATGGCGGTTGGCAAATCGGGTAGAGCTGTAATAGAAATCGACCCAAAATTAAAAGAAAATTTACATAAACTGATTAAGATGAAGGGAATGACTTTAAAAGAGTGGTTTGAACATAAGATATGTGAGGACTTCCCGCAATTAAAATAAAAATGAATTGTTGTAATAAAACTAAAAAAGCCCTGATCTTAATAGTCAGGGCTTTTGTTGATTTAACTAATTAAACAAGATTCACATATCTGTATCGCCTTGGACAAATTCCCAGCGTTTCAGATTTTCAAAAGCCTCTATGAGCCTCTCAAACTTATCACTACTCTTTTTCTTTTAGCTCCAAGGAAAAGGGCTATTAGAAGTAGGATGTAGCTTACCCTCAGCAAAACGCGAGAAGCGAAACGGCTCTAACAAACTTGGCTTTTCACCCACGATTTGCTCTGCCACTAATTTACCCACACCCAACATTTTATAACCGTGGTTTGAATCAGCTACTACAAAACAGTTTTTACGGAAGGTATCAAATACTGGAAAGCTATCAGGTGTAAAGCAACCAATACCGCCAGATGCTTCATCCTTGTACTTTGGAATAGCCCCTTCAAAACGCTTTTGACAATGCGCCAATGCAGATACCCACATATGTGCAAAATCAGGGCCTACGATGAATTCAGGTGATTCAGGTCCGTATGGATCCACTTGTACTTTGTCTGCTGGTTTATCAACGATAAACGGTGCAGCACCACCTTGTACCCCACCAAAATGATAATCGGGTTTGTAGTAAATGCCCCACATCTCATCGGTAATTAATGAGCCATCAACATCGGAATAAAGAGGTGCATTACTATCCACGTGAATCACGGGCGGCATTTTGCCATCGTTAGTAACTTGCAGGCCTGGATCCACTCCTAGCGTACCCTCTTGAAGTGACCAGTAAACCCACATTGGCACATCAGTGATGATTTTGCCGTTAGGATTTTTAACATCAATCTGCTTAGGTAAATCAAGCATTTCCCAGAACGATTTAACCCAAGGACCAGCACCAATCACCACGTAATCCGTTTCTATATCGCCTTTGTCCGTTTGTACTTTAGTGATAGCACCATCGGTAGCTTCGACAAAACCAGTAACGGTAACGCCGGTAATAATGCGCACACCTTCTGCTTCTGCTTTAGCTGCTAAACCGTACATCGCTTTAGTATTGTTCGCATAGCCACCCGGCATTTCATGTAGCACTGAGGTAATACCTTGTGCTTGCCAGTCGTGAAAAATGCCCTTCATATAATTAGAGCAATCTTTTTCGCCTTCGATAAACTTAGAATCGTAACCTATCGCTTGCTGCTGCTGATAAATAGAGGCTACATCGGAATGCATAGATTCGGGGCTGATTTGCATGTAACCCACTGGATGATAGCTATAAGCTTGTGGATCGCTCTCCCATACTTTCACACTGTGTGCCATTAGCTCACGCATCGCAGGTTGGAAATAGTTGTTGCGAATAACACCACAGGCGATGCCGGTAGCACCTGCTGTTATGCCACTTTTATCTAAAATAATAATATCTTCGCCGCTACCTTTTCCACGCTGCTTTAATTCAAGTGCGAGGTGGTATGCGGTGCTCAAGCCATGAATGCCAGCGCCGACAATCACATAAGGGGAACTCTTTGGAAACGCCATATTGTTATTCCTATTGGTTAGCTGTTCTTACTTATTTGAGTATTTTTATTGAACCCTCTACACCGTTATCTGAGGCAGAGGGTTCACATTAGTGTTTTATCTATTATTGCTCGTTTAAAAGCGCCGCAAAGCCAACTGGCTTACCGTCAAATTCATTCATTGCATCACACATGCTTTCCCACACAAACGCCACTGAGCTTGAATCACACAGTAGGTGAAAAGCTGGAATCGCTGAACTGCTCTCATCTGATCCATTAATCACTAAATCATCACGAATCAAAATACCGTTGATTCTCGCGATTGAGGTTTGCGCGATGCTCAAGTTAGCAAACTCGTTATCACGCAGATCAATGCCGCATACTTTTGATAGCATCGCACGCACTTCACTACCGGTTAGATACAACCAAGCATGGCTGTCATTACGAGGCAGTGAGTAGCAGGCTACATCGCTTTGCATGCTCCAGCTTTGCTCTAACTTCGCAGGTAATGATGCGCTTATGGCTAAATCGCTTAGTATCAAATGCTCTTGCATTGATAGACGTGCGACTATAGAGCCATCATCTTGCTTCACTGCTTGGTTAGGTGTTTCAGGGATATTCACACCTTTGTCAGTTAACCACTGTGGTGCTTCACGCCCTTTGAATCCTGATCTTGGTAGCGTCGATAAATCGATTATCGCTAATGATTTAAGCTGCGCACGTTCTTCATCAAGCTGAGAGTTAAAATGGCGAACAACAATTGCGCCTTGATGCTCTGCAAACTGTGCACCTAAGGTTTCTTGTACACGACATAACATACTGCGGCGTAGGCTGCTTTGGGGTGTGGTATTGACGAATTCACTCATGATTGTTCCTCAGCTTCTTTACCTATATTTATCGCAGTGTTTCTCGATATGTTAAGCGTCACGTTACTCATAGCGCCTGCCTTTGTGTTTGCGGATCGTAAAACGGCAACGCCACTACTTTGGCATTCACCATTACACCACCGGTAGATCTAATCGCTATTTCACTGCCAGCCTCTGCTTTGTGCAACTGTACATAAGCCATGCCTACTGGCTTGCCTAAAGTAGGCGAATAGTTACAAGACGTAATTCTTCCCGTCATTTGATCATCTTCAATAATCAAGTGACTTTCTAATGGAATAGGTGCATTTAAATCATCAACCACAAAGCCGACTAAGGCACGTAATTGGCCTAAAGAATTCAGCTCTTTTATGACGCGCTGGCCAACAAAGAAAGGCTTTTTAGTTGAGACAGCCCAACCCATTTGTACTTCTTGCGGAGTCGACATTGCATCGGTATCTTGGCCGATAATGATATGGCCTTTTTCTAAGCGCAGCACGCGCTGTGCTTCGATACCAAAGGGCTTAATACCTTGCTCAACACCCGCTTCTATTAATGCATCCCACAGTGCTTCACCACAATGTTGTGGTACATGGATTTCAAAACCTAACTCGCCCACAAAACCGACGCGAATCAAGCGTGCTTCAACACCACCAACATGCCCTTCACGCACACCCATATAAGGGAACGCTTCGCTGCTAAGATCAACATCGCTACATACTTTTTGTAGTACTTCGCGCGCTTTTGGCCCGGCGATATTTACAGCACACCAAGCAGAAGTCACATTGGCAATATCAACATCTAAGCACCACTGAGCATTCCATTTCAGCATGCTTTGATAAACGCGATCTACGCCGCCGGTGGTAGCGGTTACATAAAATAATTGATCGTGAAAACGACAGCTCACTCCATCGTCAATCACCACGCCTGCCTCGTTGGTCATCAATGCATAACGGGCACGGCCAATGGGTTGCTTTAAAAAGCCGAAGGTGTAAATACGGTTCATTAATTCAGCTGCATCTGGGCCGCGAATTTCAATACCACCTAAAGTAGATACATCCACTAAACCCACATTGTTACGCACGTTATCAACTTCTGCATTGATACACGCATCACGCTGATTAGTAGTGCCATAGTAAGCTGGGCGATACCAAGCACCTGCTTGCATCATTTGCGCACCGGCATCTAAATGTCGCTGATGCATGCTAGTAAAGCGCTCAGGATAAAAACTGCGACCTGCTAAATGCCCTAAACGCTCTGGTGCGAAAGGTGGACGCGCGGTGGTAACACCTGTTTGTGCAACGCTTCTGCCGGTCGCCTCTGCAACAATACGCGCAGTTGCTAATGCAGAGTGACGCCCTTGTGATGGGCCCATGCCACATGTGGAATAGCGCTTAACTAGCTGTATGTGCTCATATCCATCGCGGGTAGCATTAACAATGTCGGCTATTTGTAAATCTTCATCAAAATCGACAAACTCTTTGCCTTTTGGATGTGGGAAAATAGGCCAGCTGTAGTTGGGACTAGCAGCACTATCATCAGCTAAAGGTGCTGGCTCCGCTATTGCGCTAATATGATCATTATCTTGTGCAAGCCTATTACAGGCTAAAACAGCGCTACGATAACCGTCGCCACACACCGCATCTGTTGACCAATTACCATTTACTGAACCGGCTATTTGCAGTGCTTTAGGGAGTTTTTGTAAGGTGAATAGTGCTGTTTCATCATCATAGCTTAACTGCCCACCTGCCTGACACACCAGCTGGTAGGTTGGCGTGTAACCTATTGCCATACATAGCAAATCACAATCAATAAACTCACCGCTATCTGCACATTTACCACGCCCAATTTGCTTGCGCAGTTCAACCCCTGCTAAATGCTTTTTATCGCTGCTAGCTTTCGCGGCATACACCGCATGGTTGTTGTATATAGCAACTCCACGGCTAGCTAGTTCTTGCACAATATCACTTTGTATTGGCGCATCACGTAGCTCTGCAATGGCGGCTACTTCAATACCTGCATCTAGCATTTCAAGTGCAACCGCATATCCATGATCATTACCAGTCACTACCACTGCGCGTTTGCCTGGACGCACACCGTAAAGCCTGATTAAGCGCGCTATCGCACTCGACATCATCACGCCGGGTAAATCATTGTTATGAAAAACAGCTTGTTGCTCTAATGAACCCACCGCCATAATCAATTCTTTAGCGCGTACTTTGTACATCCTTGCGCCTTGAATTATCGGCAGCCAGTTATCGGCAAAGTAGCCGTTACACAATGCATCGAGCTTTACTTCAATATTTTCATGCGCTTCGATATCAGCGATCATAGCAAGGCGCAATGCCTGTGCATTACTGCCTTGTGCATCAATTCTGTCGTAGCTTAAGCTGCCACCTAATACTGGGTTTTCATCGACCAGTAGAACTTTAGCACCTTGCTCTGCTGCTTGAATTGCAGCCGTCATTCCCGCAGGGCCTGCACCAACAACTACCAAATCATAAAAGCGATAAGCTTTATCGTAATAGCCCGGCTTAAAGTTTTCATCAAGCACGCCTAAGCCCGCTTTTTTACGAATCAATGGCGCCCATTTTTCCCAAGCACCTTTTGGCTTATAAAAAGCTTTGTAGTAAAAACCGACCGGCATAAAGCCGCCCACTTTTTCAATATGACGCCCTAAATCTTTTTCTAAGCTACCGCTGTAATTTTGCCCATCAACATTCATTCCTTGCACTAGCGCGGTTTTATCGGCTAGCACGTTAGGATCACTTGGCAGCTGTACCAAGCTGTTTGCATCTTGCCCAGCCATGGTTAAAACACCACGAGGACGATGATATTTGAATGAGCGGCTTATTAGCCACTGACCACTGGCAGCCAATGCACTGGCGATAGAATCCCCAGCAAAACCTTGAAAATGCTTATTGGCAAAAAAGAAGTTCAATGTTTGGCTGCGATCTATCAGTAAACCGCCACTGGCCAGTCTATTGTTTTGGCTGTTGGTGCTATGAGTTGTAGCCATTAGCTTTCTCCTGCGTCAGCGATAAACTCAACGCGCTTGTTAAATATTTTACTGGCGGGGAAAGTTTCAATAATTTCATCTGTGATGGTATTGCGACGCGCCATAAACCAGTAAGAAGTCGCGCTATGGCACCACCACTCACACACCTCACCTGCTATGTTGTCATGGAAAAACACATGTTCAACCCACTCGCGTGTATCGCACTTTTGCGGATCTGGCATGGGGTGATACTCACCGCCATAGATAAACTCTGATATGTTACGCAGCCCATTCAACGGGCAATTGATCTGTTTCATTGCAGTTTCTCGCTGTAGAGGTTAATGGCTAGCGGCAGTAGCACCGGCTTCGTTGATTTGATCAAAGCGGTAAAAACGCTCTAACTCGAACGGCTTAATCAAAGCAGGAGGCTTACCGGTGGCAACTAATTCAGCCATCGACTTACCACTGATCGGCGTGGCCTTGAATCCCCAAGTCCCCCAACCAGCATCTAAATAGTAATTTTCAACCGGGCTTAGACCCATAATTGGGCTGTAATCGGGTGTCATATCTGTAACCCCCGCCCACTGGCGCATCAGGCGCGCTTGCGCTAAAAATGGGAATAACTCTAGCGTTGCAGCCGCTAATGACTCTTTCATATCTAAGGTAGAGCGGGTGTTATAAAGCGGATATGGATCGGAACCACCACCGATAACAAACTCACCACGTGAGGTTTGGTGTACATAAACATGCACATGCGGCGAGCTAACATGCGGTGTTAACATTGGCTTATAAGGCTGGGTCACCATCGCCTGTAACGGAAAACTGTGTATCGGTAATTTAATACCGGCCATTTTTGCTACAACTGAGCTAGTTCCAGCCACGGCCTGCACTGCACAGCCACAAGAAATAGTCCCACGCGAGGTTTTAATTCCCTTCAGCTTACCGTTTTCAACCAAAACATCCTGCACTTCTGTCAGCTGGTGTAATTCAACACCACGATCACAAGCTCCTTTCATATAACCCCAAGCGACGGCATCGTGGCGCGCTGTCGCACCATCGGCATGCCAAAGTCCACCCATAATTGGGTAGCGTCCATCTTCAGGCATATTTAAATTGGGCACTAACTCACGAATTGTTTGACGATCCACCAGTTCAGAGCGCACTCCTAAATGCTGATTCACCTCTGCGCGCCAGCGAAAACTACGTACCGCTGCATCACTGTGAGCCAAGGTCAACTGACCGCGATTTTCCATCATCACGTTATAACCAAACTCATTACTCAAATTCTGATAAAGCTCCACGGACTCACGATAGAAACTAACACCTTGATCAGTTAGATAGTTCGAGCGAATAACCGCCGTATTACGCGCCGTATTACCACCACCCAAATAACCTTTATCCAACACTGCAACGTTAGTTATGCCGTGATATTTAGCGAGGTAATAAGCAATAGCCGCTCCATGACCACCTGCGCCGATAATCACTACATCATAGTGTTTCTTCAGTTCAGTATTGCTGGGGGTAAAGTGTTGCTGAGCTGGATAATCTTTGCTCAAACCATATTTCAATAAGCCAAAAGGCATGGTGTTCTCCCACCTTTAAATTTAACAATTAACCCTTTAAAAGCGATGAAGACCTACCTTTAGCTAAACATCAGCACAAAGTATGGAGGACATCCTCTAACAAACTTCTAATAAAAGGACAGCCAAGAAAATATTTTCTTGGCAAGATGGCTACAATATCGCCAATTAAATGGCTGATGGCAACTGTCTGAGAGCATTATTAGTAACTCTAATAATGGTTTAAAGTAGCGCTTATTTAAGAGTGAATTTGGGGTGTTTTTAACGAACTGTTTAGTAATGAAGAGTAGTATTTTAAGTAGCTAAAGACGGCACTTTAGATTAAATGTTTAAACTGTCAGTTTAAAGTTGAAAATTACAGGATCTAAGCTAACACATTGCATTAAACGTGGTAAAACGACTTCTTTGGCAAAGCTGTTTAGCTCAAAAATTTCACCGTGATTTTCCACTTGCTTGATAACGTTATAAGCCCATTTAACATCTAGCCCTAACATAGCGCCTAATTTAGCATTATTGGTTCCTAGCAATGCCTGAGCAGCAGGGTCATTTTCATTGCTACCACGCTGATCCAGATTTATAGAGGTAATGTTGCTTTCTTCTGCTGCTAATAGAACATTGTGAGTCCACTTTACGATATCGAGCCACTGATCATCACCGTGGCGAACGACAGGACCTAAAGGCTCTTTAGATATAATTTCAGGAAGAATAACCTGTTGCGTTTGATCAACAAAAACTGAGCGCTGTGAGGCTAGACCTAAAGAATCGGTAGTGTAGGCATCGCAGCGACTTGCTAAATAACTAGCACGTGCTTGTGCTGGCGATTCAATAGGTACAGGTTCATAAGTCAGCCCGTTAAGCTTAAAATATTCAGATAAATTAATTTCTGTGGTTGTGCCCGTTTGAATACAAATAGAGGCGCCATCTAATTCTTTTACTGAACTAATACCTAAACTTGCAGGAACCATAAAACCTTGCCCGTCATAGAAATTTACTCCTGCAAAATTCAACCCCAAGCTATTATCACGGCTGAAAGTCCATGTAGTGGTACGTGAAAGCACATCGATTTCGCCTGATTTTAGGGACTCTAATCTATTCTTTGAAGATAGCGGGATAAACTCTACTTTATTAGCATCCCCTAATACTGCTGCTGCAATTGACCGGCAATAATCTACATCCAGACCTGTCCAATTTCCAGCGTCGTCCGGTGCAGATAGGCCTGCAAAACCGGTTGATATACCGCATCTAACAGTATCTCTTTCCTTAACTATATCCAAAGTGGAAGCATTAACGGAAGTAGCTGATATCGTGATAGCAGCGGCGCAAAAAAGAAGTGTTTTTTTCATCTGCAAATTCCTTTGAATTCTATATTGTTATATTTTGTTTTATTAAATATTGTGTGGTGTGAAGTATATGTAATCACGCTCACTCAGCTCCGCCCACAAGCGATCACCATAACTAAAGTGCCACCATTCTTGGGGGTAGTTGATCAAGCCTTGGGATTGCAAACAGCTTACTAAGATATCTCGATTATCTTTAACTTTTTGCGAGACAGCAGCCTTTGTAACTGTAAGCGAATTAAACTCTTGAACGCCCGTTCCCATATCAACTAAATCACGCTGAGGTGTCGCTAAAGTGACGTCAATAGCAGCACCTGATAAGTGCCCGCTGCCAAAACCATCTGGAGGTGAAATCCATTTAGCTGCTTCATCGTAAATTTGCTGTGCATTAAAGTGCGGGCTTGCCAGCTGTACATTTTGGTAAACCGCATCCCACATCATTTGTTGGCGCTCAATAGATCGATATGCTTCAAAAACCATCAAACATAAACCTTTAGGCAATTGCTTAGCTGCTTGCTCTATTTTTTCTTTAACCATTATCCTTACACGCCAATCGTCTGTCAGCGAGGGGTTTAATAGAACCTTGTTTGTTTCTACTAAAGTGCTCATTTCAGTATTACTGGGTTTTACTTGAAGATCAGGAAGCTTCATATTATTAGTCTTAAGTTAAATAATTGAATCAACACTAATACGAGCCATTATTAAAGTCCAATGCATAAATATGCGTTAGATGATGTAAAAATAACATCAAATAATACTGCCTTTGTTAAAGAAAAACGCTAAGAAATACCATGTAAATTTAACTGTCATATATAATCAACAACTAGATTTTTGCGAAGCCCTTGCCATGTTTTGGCTATTAACGTTTAATAATAATCTAAAGATATCAGTGTAATACGAGGGACATATGACTAAGCGATTACAAAATAAAACGGCGTTAATAACAGGTGCTGGACAAGGTATTGGCCGTGCAATAGCTCAATCGTTTGCGCGTGAAGGATGCTTGGTGTGGGCAACAAGCAGGAGCTTTGAATCTTTAAAAGATATGAGCGTAGATGGGAGCATTAAAACCCTTCAACTTGATGTAACGGATGTTAGCAGCGTAGAGCAAGCTGCCCAAATGATAGGTTCGGTCGACATCTTAGTCAACTGCGCTGGATATGTAGCAAACGGCACTATCCTCGATTGCAGCCAAAGTGAATTGCAACGCTCTCTTGATGTCAATTTATGGGGGGTTTTTAATGTGACTCGCGCCTTTTTACCGGCCATGGTGCAACATCAACAAGGCTCGATCATAAATATTGCCTCTGTTGTATCTAGCGTCGCAGCCGCCGCCGAGCGCTTTGCTTATGGCACGACAAAAGGCGCATTAATCGGCTTCACAAAATCAGTCGCGTTAGATTACATAACACAAGGTATTCGTTGTAATGCAATATGCCCGGGCACTATTTTAACTCCCGGTTTAGAAGCGCGTGTAAAAGCTAGCGCCGATCCAGAAGCTACGTTTAATAAGCTGGCAGGTAGGCACAAAATGAACAGACTTGGTACTGTTGATGAAGTAGTTGAAGCAGCGCTTTACCTAGCTGGAGATAACAGCGCCTTTATGAGCGGGCAAACAATGGTAATTGATGGAGGCATGACACTGTAGCTTTTAGCAGTGATGCCAGAAAAGGCTCATTTTAAGCAACATATTTGAGCCTTACCTGCTACAACCCAGCTGCTAAACACTTAAACGGAATGTAAGCTTTTTAGTGTTTAGAACTGCTAAAGAAGTTACTTGTCTGCTATTTAAATTCAGCAACACCAACTGACATCATAAAAGTGCCATCTTTAAATAGATGAGGTGATCGCTCAGCATCATATTTAGTCACCCCGTTAACATCGGCTTTAGATGGCTTAAAGAGCTTGGCTGGTTGCTCCCCTGTTCTTTCTTGGAACTGAGTTTCAAATGTTTTTTTGTTGGAATATGTTTCAACATTTTTAATCGTCACTTCACCTGCTTGTTGAAAATCAATCAATGCAAAAGCCACCCAATAGGACCTAGGATCATCATGATTTAAATGAGATGTAACGGTTTGCTTATTATTGTCTGTTACTTGTACCCTCGCTTTATAAGAATGAAAACTGCCCAACCCATTGCTTACTGCGCTATAGGCACAAATTAGTGCATATTTGATGTTATCAGGTTGTGATATTTCTAACACTTCCTCTCCAGCTACTTGGCTATCGCCTAGTAACTTCATGAACGGTGGCTTTGATAAATCGCCCAAGCGCTTATAGTAAACTTTCTCTTCTGCATCATTTTTATCAACATAAAAGCAGTATAGATCTAAGTCAGCTTTAGTATCCCATTTTAGTTTAGCGGTCAGTTTTTTGCCTTTTTCAAGAGAAATAGTTGCCTTCTCTCCAGCCTTAGATAGATCTACTTTCTTAATACTAACAGGAGCGCTACTTTTTACGGGGGGTACAGTTTTTGGTGCTTCTTGCTTAACTGAGGATACTTTAGTTGGCAATGGCTTGCTGGGTGCTGGCTCAACTGGAGCTGGTTTACTTATTGATGTTTGGACAGCCGCTGGTTGGCTTACTGCTGATTGACTAATTACTGGCGCTGTGGGCTCATCATCAATTTCTACCCCATATCCAATTGCGATTGGCGCTAAACCACCCGCATAACCTTGCCCTATCGCTTTAAACTTCCACTGCCCTTTGTGCCTATATAACTCTACCAAAATGAGCGAAGTTTCATTCATCTCACTTATATTTGGACTAAACTCAGCGATGCCTTCTACTTTCACCTTTAGAGATGAAGCTAGTTTGAAAGCGATTGGTGTGGTAATGACAAAAGCTATTTTTTGGATGTCTTGATCTATTTTTGAAAGATCTATTTTAAAGGATTGGCTAGTTGATGGCGCCGATGTCAGCGTTACAGATTTATCTAATGAACTGAGCTGATTGTAAAAAATAAAATCGCTGTCATTTCTTGTTTTATGATTATCTGAAAGCAAGAAAGCTGAAACATCAATTGAATCATTATTGCTGTTAGGAAGTTCGCATTCAACAACAATACTAATCGCTGCGGCGTTTATCACTAAGTTTTGCCCATGTGTTATTGCTTGCATCTCTCATCCTTAAATATTATTTGATAGCTCATCTTGGAAGTATACAACCTGTTAAATTACAATCCAATAAATGACAACGACTGAAAGCTTTACATTTATTCCTTCACTTATTCCAGCATTGTGCTTTGAATGTTAATAATGCGATTTTCACGTTTTATTAGAAAGCATATTTGCTTAATTTTCCAGCTAGTATTTTTTTTGGTTTGAGCTTTTATAAATAGGATTAATTAAAAACCTACCTCCTACATTGGAACAAAGATCGAAAGACAAATAACCATCGATAAACAGACTCTGGCTCATACACAGGCTAGCTCAGGAAGATTGTGTTTGTTTATATTCAATTTAGTTAAAATCTTTATATTTATCAAGTTTTTATATAGAATACAGTTCTATCTCGCTTCTTTATCAATTTAGCGATTTATAATCTAAATCTGCACATAAATAAGCTAAGAACTTAAAGCAACATAGTCTGAGTTAAACCAGATAACTGTTAGGTTTTGAGTGATCAGTCATAACATTTCGTATCGAAAATATTAAACACTAGGAAAAAATATGGATATTGATAAAAAATTAACGAATGATGCTATTCCAAGTACCACTGATAACTTCAAAACAGTGGGGGTTGAATTTTCGGGGAAATTTTCTGAATTTTTTCCTATTTGGATCGTAAATGTATTACTGAGTATTATTACATTGGGTATATATTCTGCTTGGGCAACAGTACGTACAAAAAGCTATTTTTATGGAAATACTAAAATTGATGGTCATGTATTTTCTTACCTAGCCAAACCAATGCAAATACTTCGCGGCAGGATTTTGGCCATTATATTAGTGGTTGTTTATTCGATATTAACCCAATATTTTCCTATTCTCGGTATGATTTTAGCCATCTTACTTTTTATTCTAACCCCTTGGATTATCGTTCAGAGCTTACGTTTTAATAATCGTATGATTAGTTATAGAAATGTTAGGTTTGATTTTCGAGGATCATACGGCGACGCGTTCATTCATTTTCTATTATTGCCAATAGTCGCTTTACTCACCGTGTATTTAGCGATGCCTTGGGTGATGAAAAAAATAAATCAGTATGTGTTGTCTAACACAACTTATGGAGAAACTACGTTAGTAACGAACATTAAAACAGCGCAATTTTACAAAACATACTTACTTATTTTATTAGCAATTATTGGTTTTATAGGTGCTACTTTCGCCATTATTGCAGTGTTAGGCAGTAATGTTAGCCCACAATTTTTGGCTAGTTTACCTGCTAGTACTATGTTACTGGTTGGTGTGTTTTACATGAGCTTTTTTGCTTTAATTAGATCAATAGCATTAGTACAAATTCGCAATCACATATTTAATAACAGTGAATTTATTGGTCTAGCCAGCTTTAAGTCTACTTTAGAGATAAAGGGATACGCTATCTTAGAAATCACTAACTTGTTGGCCTTAATTTGCAGCTTAGGTATCGCTTACCCTTGGGTTGCCATTCGCAGTAATCGTTATTTAGCAAAGCACGTGCAAGTAGAAATAAACCTCACTGCGGCCCATGCCATAGATACCAAATCTGAACAAAACTCTGCATTTGGTGTTGAGGCTGCAGAAGCTTTTGATATGGGGGTCTCTGTCATTTAAGGTTTAAGAAGCTGTCCGAGAACAAACTGATTTACTGCGAACCAATCTATTTGGCCAAATTTAATGTTCATTTTCGTTAATTAGAACAACTATTCGCCTCAAATGGCCCTTAAATTTGACTAAAATAGCTTAGCTCTCGCTACAATCGCAGTTCTCGAACAGCCTCCTAGTCTACAAAACACCTAAGGGGATGCTGTAATCTTGCAGCATTCTCATAAATCAATGATTTAACTTCGACGGCTAGAGGTCGTAAATGCAAAAAAAAATAGAAGGTATCTACTATTTTCCAGCCAGCAGCAAGGCCGATCAAGTCGATTTAGTTATAATAGGCGATACTGCTACCGTATATCTGAACAACAAAAGTATCTTAACGACTCAAACCTCTCTCCTTTCAAGCCCTAGCGCCATCCCTGGCGTACCAATGGAGATAATATTTACAGATGGTAGTAAGTTTGTTGCTAATGATAGTAACGATAGATTGGCGCTATTTAGTAATAAAGCCGAGAAACTAGAAAAAAATAGAGCATTAGCTTTCGCTTGTATCCTAATTATACCCTGCTTCGTCTGGTATTTTATTACTATTGGAATGCCGGCATTCGTGGCTAATAGTGTTAAATATTTACCTGATAGTGTTGCTCAAGAAATGGGTGATCAGAGTTTCTATCTAATCAAAGAAGCCTTTTTAGAGCCAAGTGAGTTAAGTTTAAAAAAGCAGCGTGAAGTTAAACAGCTATGGCAGCTGACGCTTAAAAATTTAGACTTACCCATAAACAAATACAAACTACATATTTTTCAAAGTGATTACTTTTCAGCTAACGCTTTCGCGTTACCTAACGGCACTGTGGTTGTTACTGATGATTTGCTGTTATTACTAAAGGATAATTCTGATGCACTACTTGCGATATTACTGCATGAGATAGGCCACGTGGAGCGGCAACATAGCCTTCGTTTGGTAGCGCAATCTATCAGTAATACTATAATTATCTCTGTCTTTTTAGGTGATATGGAAGGCTTCGCAGAAGGATTAATCGGCGTAGGTGCTGCCGTTATTCAAAATACTTTCTCCAGAGAAATGGAAACTGAAGCTGATGACTATGCACTACAAAAACTAGGGCAGCTGGGTAAATCACCTACTTCATTTGCTCAAGCGCTGCAAAGTTTGATGGATTTACAAAGTAAATCTGACCGTAGTATCAAATCAGATAAAAACAGCATACTACGCTATATGTCAACGCACCCTGCTATTGAAGAAAGGATTAACAAAGCTAACCAGTACCAATAATCGACAACAAAAAATCTAGAAACTAAAGGGTAAGAGCTAGTTTCACTAATCGCCTTTCCCTGCCAAATCCTTGCCTTTTGCTAGTAGTTGACGTTTAATAACTACTAGCTAATATTCTGACAAATAACTTTCAGTTTATTAGTTGCTGTACATGCTTGACGACATAAAGTGTGCAGCATTCAACTACACAGTAAGCTGCGTTAATCTTCACTAAAACTTTGCCAGCTATATATCAGATCCTTACGCAGCATTAAATATATACTAAGCTCAGTGCCTTATATAATTAAGGCTAGGATACTGTATTGAAAATCCCTGATACACCTGTAAATGAAGCCTCTAGACTTGAGTCTCTTCAATCACTCAATATTATGGACACTTTGCCTGAAGAGCGCTTCGAAAGATTAACCCGCATGGCAAAACGTATGTTTAATGTGCCTATTGCGCTAGTTAGTTTGGTTGACGAGAACCGCCAGTGGTTCAAATCCTGTATCGGTTTAAGTGTGAGAGAAACCTCTCGCGATTTTTCATTTTGCGGCCATGCAATTCTCAATGCTGAAGTTTTTATCATCCCTGATACCACTATAGATCAGCGATTTATAGATAACCCGTTGGTGGTGAACTATCCAAATGTGCGATTTTATGCAGGCTGCCCACTGCAAGTAAGTGGTCATAAATTAGGAACGCTGTGTATTATTGATACTGTTCCAAGAGAATTTGATGCCCAAGATATTGAAGCACTTAGAGATTTAGCATCCATGGTAGAGCACGAGCTCACTGCAATTCAATGGGCTACGTTGGATGAGTTAACCGATATATCAAATCGCAGGGGCTTTATGATGCTTGCTCAGCACAGTTTGAATTTGTGCATTCGCCAGCAAATCCCTGCCGTCCTTGTTTTTATTGATCTGGATAAGTTTAAGCCTATTAACGATACGTTTGGCCACGCTGAAGGCGATGCTGTATTAATAGCCTTCGCCAATTTAATGAAAGAGACCTTTCGCAACTCAGATACTTTTGCCCGCTTAGGTGGCGATGAATTTGTAGTATTGCTCAGTAGTACTTCGCAAGAACAAGCGCAAAAAGCCATCGGTAAACTTAGTACTTCACTAAAAGATTATAACAAGGAGATAGATCGCGGCTACGATGTTTCTTTTTCGCATGGCATTGTTGAATTCAATCCCCAAAAACATACTACTGTCGACCTACTACTCTGTGATGGAGATGCGCTGATGTATGAATTAAAAAAGTCAAAAAATTAGCGGATCTTAAAAAGTAAAATCCCCTAACTCTCTACCAATCTATTTAAACCCTATTACGTTTAAGATCAATCTCGTAAAACCAAAGCATCAGCTCAGACTCTAGCTAAACTTCGGTAAATACCCTTGATAACACCAGCTCACTGGGCCTGTCATAATGGCGCTGTTATCTTCTAATATTTCGATCACTACACTACCTGCTGGCATATCAACTTGGACTTTGCGCGCATCTGTTAAACCTTTTGCTCTAGCGGCTGCCACACTTACGCAAGCTCCACTACCGCAAGCAGTGGTTAGAATACCTGGGCGCTCGTAAACAGATAAACGTAGATGCTCAGGGCTGAGCATTTGCACAGCACCGACATTCGCTTTCTCTGGAAACACTGGATCACATTGCATTGCAGGTGCCCACTTCAACATATCTACAGTATCTAAATCATCAACAAAACAGATTGCATGCGGGTTGCCTATGTTAAGGGCGATAGGGTTTTTCAATGGCCCGCTTTCCAGCATTAGGTTCATTGCATCAGCGCCTGCCGCTAACGGGATATCGGCCCCTTTCATAGAAATTAGTCCCATTTCTACGCTTACTTCTAGCTCGCCTGTGCGCTTGCACGCGAGTACGCCTGCCACTGTTTCAAAGCTTAAAGCATCGCTGCCTGTCTCTTCCATCAACAACCAAGCGATACAGCGCGATGCATTGCCACAAGCTTCTGCATCTGCACCATCAACGTTAATGATACGCATAAAAGCTACTGCTCCAGCCGCTTTTCCTTGCTCAGTGGGCTGCTCAATAACCAGTAGCTGATCGCCACCGACACCGGTTTTTACATCACAGATTTGTACTGTTTGTGCGACTGTCGGATGATAGGGAATTGCACGCGCATCTACGATTACAAAGTGATTGTGCAATCCTTGCATCTTGATAAAAGGGCGCCCTTGAGGGCACATTTCTTGCCAGCTTTGAGTTTTCATTATTAGTTTTTTCCTTGTTCTGAATTGCCGATTGAATAGCCGCTTAAGTTACCATCCAAGTTGTGACTAAGCTGGCATAAGTGCTGCCAAGCATCTAAGGCGAAAGCACGATTAAAGAGGATATCAAATTGAGTTTCTTGGCTTTCGCTAGCACTTACACAGTGCACCAATGATTGCACTCCCAGTAAGCGGGTTAAAGCAATTTGATGTTGATTAAATTTCGCTGGACGCAAATCAATAGTAATCGCCCTGCTCATTAGCGAGCGTAATTCTTTACCACTTAAACTCACTTTAGTGTAGCTATGGCTAATATCGACCACGCTGGCAATATCACTTACTACGTGTTGTTGCAGCTGTGCTAAATTCAGCGAGCTTTGTTTAAGATCTATTTGCAGCCAGCAATGAAAAGGCCCCACTGCAAAAATTTCGACACCTGCTAGCTTTTTGCTGTTACCCGTTTTTGGATAATCAACACTATCAAACCCTAGCAGCTGCGCTAATTTTTCAATGCGCTGCGCATTAGCATTAGGCCAACTCGCTACACTGATAAGGCATAATTCATCATCAATAGTGCTTTTTATTGCACTGTGCATTGGCTCTTTATTTTCGTGTAATGTACTGGCGCGCTTTACCGCTAATTCGATAGCATCACTAGGGCGCTGTAGCTGTAACGCTGCAGCGCGCGGCACGGTGTTTTTTGGATCGTAAAAACAGCTAGCAACCACTTCAACTTCCACCTGCAAATTACGCAGTGGTGATATCGCCCACAGTTTTTCTGCCATGCGCTCACGTCCATTACGTAGCTGCGCTAGTGCTATTTCACCTTCTTCGATCGGGCTGAAACACACTGAGCATAGCTGACCTTGCGAGTAATGCTCATCTCTAG
>JBALXS010000092.1:0-19645 GCA_036960485.1 Oceanospirillaceae bacterium | reverse complement strand
AAATAGCCTAACTCTCGCTACAATCGCAATGCTCGGACAGCCTCCTAGAGGGCTGTTCGAGAACAGACTGATTTACTGCGACCTAGTCTATTTGGCCAAATTTAACGTTCATTTTCGTTATGTAGAACAACTATTCGCCTCAAATGAACGCTAAATTTGACTCAAATAGCCTAACTCTCGCTACAATCGCAATGCTCGGACAGCCTCCTAGAGGGCTGGTGAGTTTTTTATAAAAAATATTTTAAATTAGCTCTTTAAAATTAGACAGGTGTTGAGAAGTCACAGTATGCAAAAGTCCAAAAAATCTCTACCGCCCTTAAATGCCCTAAAAGCATTTGAAGCGACAGCTCGATTGCAAAGTTTAACCAAAGCATCTGAAGAACTGCACGTTACTCAAGGTGCGGTTAGCCAGCAAGTGAAGTTATTAGAAGAGTATTTAGGCGCATCACTGTTTATTCGTACCTCTCGTAAGCTGCAGTTAACTGACATCGCAAGATCCTACTTAGCGGTTTTAACAGAAGCTTTTAATCGCGTGCAGCTAAGTACCCAAGAGTTGTTCGAAACGCCTAACCAATCTTTTTTACAAATACGTTGCGGGACTTCCTTCGCACAGCGTTGGCTAGTGCCTAAACTGGCAAATTTTTCGGCGGCTTTCCCCGAGTATCGAATGCGCTTACAAACCACTATTTGGCATGATGGTTTCGCGCGCGAGGGGATTGATGTAGAGCTTTGCCACGGCTATGATAATTATCGGGGCTTATCGGTGCAGCGTGTACTTAAAGAGAATTGGGTGGCTGTTGCCAGCGCCGATTTTGTGGCTCGCCATAGCGCGCTAGATACTGGTTTAAATGCTGATTTAGTTGCCAATGGCGATACCAAGACAGAGTTAGACAAAGATGTATATTTTGATTTAGCGAAAATCCAACAGCTACCTCTCATTAACACTATTGGTTATAAGGAAGGCTGGAACCAATGGTTTAACGAGCAAGGCGTGATAAATAGCGAAGTGCTGTCCACTTTTGAGTCAGATAACTCCACTATGGCGCTAGATATGACACTGGCGGGAATGGGGATTATGTTAGGTCTTGATTCGTATTTCTTTGAGCACTTAAACTCAGGTGAGCTAGTACAAGTTCATCCGCATTCAATGCAAGCCGATTGTGGTCTTTACTTGGTGCTTCCGGTGCAAGAAATTAGACCTAAAACGAAGAACTTCTGCTTATGGTTGTTCGAGCAAATGGCTGATCATCCCAACCGAGACAACCTAGAATGGCTGCATGATTAATTTCTACTTTTGACGTTTATAGAGCTTAGTATTAATTTACTGCTCTGCAAGTCAATCATTTCGCTTAATGACCACTCTTGCTAGCCTTTGATAACATTCAACTTAAAAATTTGAGATAAAGGGCTGCCTGTCATAAGCGATAATTAGCTGTGCTTTCTTCATTAGTAGCTGCAGCGCTTATCACCATCCTGGCAGAAGGGGAAGTTAAGCTGAGTTGTTGGGGACTTAAATTAAACAGCTGTTGGATTAAGCAGTGGTTTTTTTTAGCAGTGTTTTGTGTGGTCTATCAATATTTTTAAAAGCTTGTCTACCACCGAGGAGATCAAGATGCTGCGCTGTGTCGAGGTAAACCTGAAAAGTAGAACAAAATATTTGAAAGGATAGGAAGAGCTAGGGAGTTTAACTGATTTATATTTTGTTATTGCCTAGATGTTTTTTATGCTCTAGTTAAAGCGCTATTTATATGAAATTGCTTAATTCTAACTATGTTGTCTTCGATAAATCACTTTCTTTTATGTAAAAAAGAAAGTGAGCATACAAAGCCTTCCTGAATGGCTGAAACCCCTGATGCAGCTTACTCAATTGGTGGCCATTCGCGAACGGTCATCTCGGTAAGTGTGTCTGTTTTACTCTACTTTGTGTAGCCTTTTAGTCACAAGCTCAATTCACTCTACGCAGCATACAGCCACTCACTCTATCATTCGCCAATCTAGTAAATACAGTGGTAATATCAAGAGCTTTAGGAGCTTCGTCGCTAGCATTCAAGATGAAATTATAGAAAATTAATATTCGCCCTTTGCATAAGCGGGTTTACCGGCGACAAGTTCGTAATTTTTCATGGTTTGTTCGCGATTTTTATCGTTTGCTTTTATAGTTACTTTTTTCAAGTATCCACTTAAGGCTTCTGGTAATCCTTCAACGTTTTTTACGATACATAGTTTTTTATCCATATCGTTTTTTGATGTTTTTCCCCCTTTTAATAACCCACGAACCATTATTGCTTTATTGTCTGAATTATTAAATGTGAGTGAATATTCTCCATATGCTGATTTGTAGTAATAGGTTCCTTTCTCGATTTCAGGGGTGTTAGTAAATACATTTGATGGCTTTAGTTTATTAAGATTATTTAAATCATCTCCGCACATCACACCATGAACAATTATGTCGGCTTTTTTATCAAGATAAATATCCTGATAACCTTCTACAGCGATAGCTGACATACTGGTAGTGAGTGCTAATATCCCTATCAATTTCTTCATTATTTTCCCTGCCTTGTTGAGGTTGTATTTTGGTGTTGGTTTTGCATGTTCTGGGGGTAAAGGTAACGGTACTCTATTTGATGCTGGTGGCAATTATAGGTAAGCGCTTTCTTGATGTTATTTATGATTGAGGTGTTTATTTAAATGTTAATTGGGAGTTTTGAAAAGAGCTAAAAAACTAAATAATTTAACTGATTTCTTTTTGTGATTAAGATATTTAAGAGTCTAGTAGTTTAAGCTAGCAAATACTATCAGTCTGTTTGTCTACTTATGCGGCAATGTCAGTCTGCTTGTGCGACAATAGCGGTTCGATAACTTTATAATTGTGAAAGTGAGATAATGACTAATAATGACGTGCTGCGCCGTATGCGCTATGTTTTTGATTTAAGTGACTCTAAGATGATTGCTATTTTTGCGATGGCGAACCTTGAGACAACCCGCGAAGAAATTAGCCAATGGCTAAAAAAAGATGAAGATGCTGATTATCTGAAGTGTAAAGATGTAGCATTGGCGGCGTTTTTGAATGGTTTCATCGTAGAAAAGCGTGGCAAGAAAGAGGGCGCTGAAGTCGAAAATGAGAAACGACTTACTAACAACATCGTTTTCAGAAAGGTTAAAATTGCACTAAATTTACAAAGCGATGACATTATCGAGTTGTTTAATTTGGTAGAGCTACCGATTAGTAAGCACGAGTTAAGTGCTTTTTTTCGTAAAGCGGATCATAAAAACTACCGTGAATGTAAAGATCAAGTATTGCGTAATTTTTTACATGGCTTACAGCTTAGGCATCGCGCTGATGACAAAGATGCAGCGCAGTTTAGCTAGACTTAAAGATTAGGTCGTTGCTGATAGTAGTTGCTAATAATTGAAGAAGGTCGCTGAAGCAGTTTTTTTAATGCTCATGTTTTAGTGATTAGTTAGAATAATTAAAAGCAATAACATTGCTGTTATCGCTTTTTTTTTCGTAAAAATTACTTATCTATTTGAATCAATAAGCAAAAAGCTAAATTACGACTGCTCAAACTCCTTTTTATACTCTAATCTTAAAGTACGTATTAGTGACCAAATCATAAAACCAATGCCAATTGCAAATGGGCTGCCTGCGACAATAGATGCGGTTTGTACTGCTTTTAATCCACCACTTAGCAGTAATACAATCGCTAGCATTCCAGTAAACAATCCCCAGGTAACTTTCATGCCTAAGGTTGGTTCATAAGCGCCTTTAGACATTTGCATCGCTACGAAGAAACAGGCTGAGTCTGCAGAGGTGACTAAAAAGATAATCATGCTGATAAATACCACTACACTCAACATCTCACTTAATGGGAAGCTTTCAAGTAGTACGTAAATGCCTGAGCCTAAGTTAGCTTGCACTGCATCGAATATTTTAACTTCTCCCGCTACTTCTAATGAGATAGCTGATCCACCGACCACTGAAAACCATAGCATTGAACACAGTGTTGGGACTAATACCGCAAAGACGATGAATTCACGTAAGGTACGGCCTCTTGAAATCCTCGCCACGAAACCACCCACGAAAGGTGACCAAGAGATAACGATGAGCCAATAGAACACTGTCCACCAGTTAATCCAACCACTTTTTTGTGCAGGATCTGCCCAAAAGGTCATCGGTAGCAAATTACCTAAGTAGTTGCCGATTCCTGTAACGTAGTAGCGCATTAACGTATTGGTTTCACCTGTTAGCAGTAGAAAGATGCAAAGGGCTATTACAATCACCACGTTGATGGTACTTAAGTAGGCAACACCGCGTTTTAAGCCTGAGATGGCTGATAGGCTATACATTACCGCTAGTACTGCAATGATAACTACTTTGCCAGTATTACCCGTTTCTATGCCGAAGATATGACTGATGCCGTAATCAATTGAGATTACGCCAAGGCCCAATACTGTGGCTACACCACCGATGGTGGCAACTGCGCCGACTAAATCAAGAATTCTCGCCCAGATGCTGCCTTGGGTTTTCTCGCCTAATAATCCGTAAAGGGAGATACCTATGTTCATGGGCTTGTTGTAGCGATACGCTGGAAAAGCGATACATAAACCGACAATACAATAGCCCATCCAAGTGTGAAGGCCCCAGTGTAGCGAGGTGATTTGTAGTGCTACAGGAATGGCTTCAGGGGTAGCTGGTGCTGCCATGTAAGGCGTTTGCATATAATGATAAAGCGGTTCTGCTACTCCCCAAAGTAAAAAGCCTACACCGATGCCGCAACTAAAAAGCATTGAGATCCAAGTGAAAGTGCTGAACTCAGGTTTGTCATCTTGTTTGCCTAGCTTTAAATCGCCATAGCGGCTAAATCCGATCCATAAGCCGGTGCCGACGTAAACAGCCATAGCGAGGATATAAGCCCAGCCAAACTGCTTACTTAGAAAGCCTTGGGCAACGCTGGCGTAACTTTTAAGGCTTTCAGGGCTGACTACTCCTATCGCTACAATTATCAGCGTTAAGATAGCAGTGGTCCAAAATAACGGTTTGTCATAATCTCCCAAAAAAGTATTTTTTTGGGCTGATGAACTAGGTTCCATCATAATTCTCCTACTTGTTTTTATTGTTGAATTATTAAGGGCGCCAAAAGTTAATAAAACCAAGCTTTTAAAAGTGTTTCTAACTGCGTTTGTTAACAAAAAAACGATTAAGCGCTATTGGTTGTAGCGTCGTCTTTCAATTCTGCGCATTTAAATTCAATAGTAAAAGATCTATCGAGATAGTTTTATTAATTTAAGCGTCCTAAAGTTTTTTAAAATTGGAATGAGAATGTTACGCCTCATTCATGAGATTGCTTAAGGGTTGAAGGTTGGGGGTTGAAATACCAGCAGCGCATCAGTAAATGCGCTGCACAGGTGTATTTATAGGTGAAACTTTGGCGCGTGTGATTAGTTATTTTTGATATACGATTTCGCCGTTAGATAAGGTCATGAATATTTCTAGTTGGTTTATTTTGTCGTTCTCAACGCTTAGCAGGTTGCCATCAACCACCACAATATCTGCTAGTTTATTGGCTTCTAAAGAGCCTTTTCTGGTTTCGTGATAGACCGAATAAGCAGCGTTATAGGTATAACAACGTATGGCTTCTAATAAACTAATACGCTGGCTTTTCCCCATATCTTTGCCAGATAAGCTTATGCGATTTACCGCTGCGCTAATGGCATCAAACGGTTTATAAGATTGAACAAACGCGTCGGTGCTCACTACAGCCGGTATTGCTTCATCTAGCATGTCTCGTAATGGGCAAAAACGTAGTGTGCGACGCTCGCCATAGATTTCGAGTAGGTCATCGCCTGTTTCATGAATTTGCCCAGGTTGCGTTACAGGTATAACCCCTAAGCGCTTGATGCGAGAGACTTGGTCACGACTAGGGCCATGGCAATGCTCTATACGATGCCGCGCATCAGTTCTAGGAAAGCGTTGCTGCGCTTCTTCAATGGCATCTAGCACAATGTCCATTGCCATATCGCCTTGAGTGTGAACACCAAATTGCATGCCGCGGGAGTGGGTATCTATTAAAGCTTCTTGAAATGCTTTTACATCAGGCCAGTAGGTATAGCCGCGCCCGGCGGTTTTATTACATTTGCAGCCATGATCTCCTTGTGGCTCATCGGCATAAAAAAGCGCAGTGCCGCCAATTAAAGCGCCATCACAGTAATATTTCATGGGACCGATAGAGAGCAGATCGTTACCGATATGATCAGTAATACCTAGCTCATTAATAGCATTTTGATGATTGGATAAGTACATGCAGGTGGTTTTAATGGTTAGCTTGCCTTGCTTGCGGGCGGCCATATACCCGGGCATTTCACGGGTAGTGACTTGTGGATCAACGATAGAGGTAATACCCACTTTTAAATAGGCTTTACAGGCGCGATCTATATCATCCACTAATTCTGATAAAGGTAGGTCATAGCCGATATCTGGACCGTGATGGCCTACATCAACACTAGTGGGAATAACCAGCTGCTGGGCACTGTCATAAGCGTAGCCAGTAATGCGGCTTAGTTCATCGCGCACAAATTTTCCACCAACAGGGTCGGGGGTATCATCACCAACCATAGCTAGGTCTAGCGCGACACTGTTAACTAATACATTGTGCCCACTAACATGTACGATACACACAGGGTTATTGGGGCTTAAATCATCTATATCCCAGCGGGTTGGGATTCTGCCTTCTGGGAATTTTTCAAAATTTAACCCCCAGCCTCTAATCCACTGGCCTTTAGCGCAGTTTTCAGACGCTTGATGCAGTGCTTGTCTTAGTTCTTCAATTGAGGATACAGCAGGATAGCCAAAGTCAACGGTAGCAAAAGCAGCACCTTGATGGGTTAAGTGATTATGCGCATCGATAAAGCTCGGTATCAATGTGCGCCCATTAAGATCAATTACTTGATGCTCGTCACCTGCAAGATTGAGAATATCTGAGTCGTTGCCCACAGCTGCTATTTTTTTTCCCGTAATTAAAATGGCAGAGTAAATATTATCTTGTTGATCAACCGTAATGACATCACCGTTAATAAAAGCCAAGTTTGCCATATATACCTCTAATTATTGTTATTCAATATCATCGAGCTCGATGTGCGATGGATTTAATTGTTAGGTATGCAGCAAACAGTGTTTTATGTGATGGAGCGGCTGTTCAAAATCAAGAAAAACCTTATAGATAGATCCAAATTTAAAAAGTTACTGGAGTAACTAGCTTCTACAACCTTTCAAAAATATCTCATTTCTAAAGTCCAATAAAACTAATGTCTGCTGCATGAATTTCAGTCTATGCAAACTATTAGTTCGGTAAAATTACTAATAACAGAAAGTTACTTTAAGAATTTTTAAAGTAACGGCTGTCATGATTGAGAAAGATGATCTTTAAAGTATTTAATAATCAAAGCGTTGAACATATTTAAACTGCTATGAGCATCAGTTTGTTAAACAAAGGGGAAAATAGAAAAAGTTAAAAAATAGTGTTTATCTAATGAAGTCGATATAAGTTTTCTACTAAACCTGCCCACTACTGCCAGCAATTAAATCTTGTTCTCTAATAATTATCCATGCACTATAAATAGAGTTTTACGTGCTTAAGCGCACCTATTAAACGCTAAAAATTAAATTGACGGATGTATTATGCCTTTTCATCACAACAGCGATTATTCCATCGGCAAAGCCAATAGTATTGATATACGTTTACTCAGTATTTTTATGACAGTAGTGGAGTGTGGAGGATTTACCAAAGCTCAAGAGCCATTAAATATAGCACTTTCGAGCATCAGTACTTATATTCAAGATTTAGAAACACGTTTAGGTTTGAAGCTGTGCAACAGAGGTAGGGGTGGTTTTTCATTAACTGAGAATGGCCAGCATGTTTACGGTGAAGCTCTCAAATTATTTGCTAGCGTGGATCAGTTTAATGCCAACTTAGCTGGGCTAAATGGTAAGTTGATTGGAGAGCTAAAAATTGGCATTCTAGATAATTCGACAATGTCTCCTAGTACTAGAGTACCTGAAGTTATTCATCATTTTTCCGCGCAGCATCCAGAGGTACATATTGTAATAAAAGTGCTTTCATCAGATGAAATAGAAGAGGAGCTTAAAGTGGGTACTTTACATTTAGGCATTGGGTTATTTTCTGATAATAAAAAGAATTTGCGGGTGATTGATAGCTTTACGATTATGGTTGATTTGTATTGTGGTAACCGTAGCCTGTTATTTAAAACCAATATGGGTAATGATGGCGATAGCAATGAAGCGCTTGCGTTTGACAGTAAAAAGTTACAAAGTTTTGGTTATGCAAAGGGCTGTTATTCACCAGAGTTAAAAACTGAATTAGGGCAAATGCTACCCCATGCTACAGCTTCATCATACCTTTCAGAGGGCCTAGCGTTCCTAATTTTATCTGGACGGTATGTGGGGTTTTTACCGCGCAGATATGCGGCTAACTGGGTAAGTAATAAAGAGATGAAGCGCTTGCCACAAGCACAGTTTAGTCATGATGTGCAGTTATCGGTTGTTGTGTCTAAAGGGGTGACAATAGGGCCTGTTCTGAATGGCTTCTTAACAAGTTTTGCTTCTTTTACTGCTGAAACTAGTTAATTATATTGAATCTAGATTAACTAGTTTAGATGCAAAGAGCAGTATTACTAATAGCTTTGCTTAAGATAGCTACTTCGCGCTAAAGTACATATTTTTATACCAGCCCACGGCCTTTTGTTTGCTATTGTCGGTATCTGTCATGATGGCGATTACATCTATTTTGTCATATTTTTCACCGAAGGCTGCTTCTAAATCTTGTTGGACGTTGCGTTGATGCGTACGCCATTCGCCTATCCGTTGTTTGCCGCTATCTAAAGCAATCATAATTACTTTGCCCGTGTATGGGTTTGGCCAGCTTGAACCGATTTTTTGATAGTTTGACCATACGTAAGATAAGGTTTTTTTCTGCCATGGAAAAGGGCCTGTGGAGGTTAATACGTAAACTCTCGCGGCAAAATCATCTCCTTGTTTGGTTTTTTCTTTTAGAGATTGCAGTACATTACTGACTTTCCATGACCAGTTTAGAATAGGTGATTTATTTAAATTGATTTTTTTCTCTAAAAAAAGGCCGGAAGAAGTTTGGTTTGAGGAAATTTTTACCATCGGCATATCTTTTTCTAAGCTAAATTTATATTGATTATTGCCGACAAAATTTTTCTGTTTCCAATCTTTAAAATCGGTTAATGCCTGTGCTGAAATAAATGTAGAACTGCTAATAAGTAATACAAATGACATTAACAAAAATAAAATGTGGCGCATGTTTTTGTAATGAAAAAATAAGTTAAAGTGCGGTGCTAGCATAAAGTGGCTCATATAGTGGTAATCAATTTTTGTTAATAGGTACTAAAAAAGCTTAATATAAAGCACCTAAAGTGTTCAAGTGCGTTAGATAAAGGCGTAAATCTAGTTCAATTTGGTGATATTCAGGTTGCATATATCGGCATAGATTATAAAAAGCACGGTTGTGATCTCGTTCTTTTAAATGTGCTAATTCATGCACTACAATCATTTGTAAAAAATCAGGCGGCGCTTTTTTAAAAACACTGGCGATTTTGATTTCTCTTTTAGATTTTAGCTTATTGCCTTGTACTCTCGAAACTTGGGTATGCAAGCCTAATGCGTTATGAATAACATCAATCTTATCATCGTAAGCAACTTTGCTTAACGGGGATGATTTTTTTAAAAATTGATTCTTTAAATCGATAGTATACTGATAAAGCAATTTCTCATTGTTGATTTGATGACAAATAGGATATTTAGATAGCAGGTAAGTTCCCAGTTTTTTGGTTTCAACTAAAGTTGCTACTTGTTGTTGAATTTGTGCAGAATATCCGGATAAATAGTAAGCAATATCTTTTTTCATAGTAGTGTAATGATAATAGAGACAGTTTTGAGTGAAAGGTTCAGCGCTAGTATACTTTAAAATCGAACATTTTCAGGGGTTAAAATCAAACATTTTTTATTAAAGTTTCTTAAAGCTATTTAGTACTGGTGTTTTTTGTATAGTCGACTAAAATGCGCAGCCCTGTTGTATTTTTAAACGATACATAAGGCTGCTCTTATAAGGAATTAAGAGGTGGAAATAGGTTTGTTTGCAGATTAAATTATAAATAATGCGAGAGATAATCATTAGCAACTAATGATTGGTTTTCCATTTTAATTAATAAGAGAAATATTTTGATCGTTTTTACCATAAAGAATTCCCGCACCGATACAGTATATGTAGGCACCACTAAAGATAGCATTGATGAGCGTTGGGCACTGTACCAATTAGCTAAGGATCTAGCTATTGAAGGGCATCTTTACCGCGATATGCGTAAACATGGTGTCGCCTGTTTTACCATTGAAGAATACGATTTTGCTGAAAGCCGAGAAGAGCTGGCAGAAATGTTTGAAGAAGCTATGGACCAGTTTGATGGCACGAGCTTGAAAGGATTGAAAACATCCTTACCAAGAACGGCTGTTTATCCAACAAGTATGGGTGCTGAACCTAAACGAAAAGTTGCCGCTAAAACAGCAGAGGCAACTACTGCTGCTAAAGATGGGCCAGTAAAAAGCACTACAGCAAAAAGTAGCGCAAACAAAAATGGTCCTGTTAAACAGATCTTTACTGCCAAAACTGCCGCTAGTGTAGTAGAAGAAGAACCACAACCTAAGCTTAAACTATCAAGTGGACGTACCGGTTCTGCAATAAGAGAGAAAAAAATTAAAGAAGCTATCGAACTAGAAAAAGAAGCGCGCACTGCATTAAAGATGAAACAAATTGCAGATCAAGCTGATGAAATGAAAGCGATACTTTCTAACTTAGACTCTAGAGGCTCTTCTTTACGTAAAAGAAACTAATCTCTAGTTTGAGCTACCTCCCTTCGTATATATCGCAAAACAGCTGCTTATTAGGTTTTAGTTACCGCTAGTTAGTTAAAACTCTTTAGTTAAAGCCAATAGAGTCGCGTTTTAAAAACGAGGGGATATTCCCCCCGTTTTACTACTATCTTACAATTTTACTTATTTTCTTCATCATATCTCTTTTCCCAGAAGTCAGCATTTTTAATGCCTAGTGCTTTAGGGTTAAAAGTATATTTCTTTACGCCATTCTTACGCTGTTGATCGTAATCTTTTAAAGCCTTTATCGCCGGGCGAGACATTGCAAAGATAATCAAAATGCCCACGATATTTAACCATGCCATTAAACCAACACCAACATCACCCATCCCCCAGGCTAAATCAGCTGTTTTAACACTGCCGTAGAAAGTAGCAGCCATTAATACGACTTTTAGGCCAAAGGTCATGCCTGATATTTTAAGCGTGCGCTTAAGATAAGCTATATTCGTTTCTGCAATATAGTAATAGGCTAGGATAGTAGTGAATGAGAAGAAGAACAGTGCAAAAGCAACAAAAGGATTACCAACGCCCGGAAGCACAGATTCGATAGCTGTTTGTGTAAACAACGGGCCATTTGCAGCGGCATCCGCAGCTAGGTTCTGAATGATAAATGTATCACCAGCACCGTGTACGTTATAGGCACCTGTAATCAGGATCATCAATGCAGTGGCGGTACAAACCAATAGAGTATCGATGTATACAGAGAACGCTTGTACTAAACCTTGCTGAGAAGGGTGTTCAACCTCAGCGGCAGCAGCAGCGTGAGGGCCAGTACCTTGACCGGCTTCATTAGAGTAAACACCACGTTTAACACCCCAACCAATTGCCGCACCAAAACCTGCCATTGGCGTGAATGCATCGTTGAAGATCATCGCAAAAATATCAGGTAGCATGCTGTAATTAAGCAAGATGATAACAAAGGCGATAATGATGTAAGCCAGTGCCATAAAAGGCACGACTACTTGTGTAAAGTTAGCAATACGCTTTACACCACCAAAGATGATGAAACCTAATACGATGACGACTGCAGTGCCTGTCATAATCTTAGCAACGCTTATTTGGCCAATAGCAGTATCGATCATTTCACCAGAACCAAAGGCTGTCGCCATTGCATTACCAATACTATTAGATTGCACGCCCGGCAAAAAGACACCACAAGCTAAGATGGTGGTAATAGCGAAGATCCAAGCAAACCACTTTTGTCCCATAGCCTTTTCAATATAGTATGCAGGGCCGCCGCGATATTGACCGTCTTGCTCTTCTTTGTATATTTGTGCAAGGGTTGATTCAGCGTAAGCGGTTGCTGCACCTAAAAAAGCTACCACCCACATCCAAAAAATAGCGCCGGGGCCACCAAAGCCGATTGCCGCTGCAACTCCTGCGATATTACCTGTTCCTACACGACCAGATAACGATACTGCCAAGGCTTGAAAAGAAGAAATACCCGCCTCTGAAGCTTTACCGGAAAACAGTAAACGCCACATTTCACCAACTAAACGCACTTGTACAAAACGCGTCATAATTGAATAGAACAAACCAGTACCTAAGCACAAGTAAATGAGTGCTGGGCTCCAGATGATACCATTCATAAAATTTACAAATTCTTGCATGATTTAACAAACTCCAAAATATATAAGTACTAGTGCATAACCATTCACAAATATTTAACGGAATATTTCATCATTGTTTGTATAGATAGTTTTGAGCCAGCTAAGTAATCTTTAATTACTTAAGCTAGCTTAAAAACACCTCTAAATTTACTTTAAATGAATGAAAAGATTGTCGTAAATACTTATTTGCGGGTGGACACTAGCGATAAAAACCTGAACAATCGGTTCGCTGATTTGGCACACTTTAAACAGCAGCTTTTAATCAAGAACAGTTGTTCAGTAAAAATTAAGCGGCGAGATTATATAGCTAGCAGTGGTGAAAAGTAACTTGAGAAGTATAAAAATTTAAAGTAAGTGCTAAAAACCAAAACTAGATCTAGTTTAGTGTTTGTTATTTAATCAGCAGCGGTGTTTTGCGTGAACTTAAGTGAGTTTTTTAAGCTTTTTTAAACCAATAGCTATCACTAATAACACTGTTTAGATAGCACAAAATCAACCACGGAAAACCTGATATGTCAGACGCAGATAGACAGAAATGGAATAACAAATATCAACAAGAAGGGCGACAGGCACCAAAAGCACCGCCAGCATTATTAGATAGCGTGCACTATTTGCAAGCGGGTAAAACACTGGATGTTGCCAGTGGCGAGGGTGCTGTGGCACTTTATTTAAGCAAGTTCGATAAATTTCAAGTAACCGCGCTAGATGTTTCAGATATTGGGTTACAAAACCTGAGTATCTTTGCTCAGCAGCAAGGATTACAACTTGAAACGTTATGTCTTGATATGGATGATTTATCTGCGCTAGCCGTGTTAGAAAAATACACTAACATTTGCATGTTTCGCTTTAAACCTGACGTTGCATTAATTAAACAGTTGCTGAGTTTATTAGCGCCAAATGGAAGATTAGTCATCAGCACTTTTAATCAACAGCACCATTTAAATTGTGGCTTTGCTGCTAAGTTCTGTTTAGAGGAAAATGAGTTTACTGATTTAGGCGAAACGGTAGAAGTCATTGCCTATTTGCAATCTGAGCAAGCGCCTTTTACAGATACTTATGTGTTAGCGAATAAATAAATGTTTAACACTAAATAGTCAGAATGCAAGCATACGACTCATGTGTGGTTTTTAAAATTTATATAAGGGGTTCTCTTGGAGTTACTTGATTTATCTGTTGAGCTAATTGCTTTTCTATTTGTAGTATCCATCATAGCTGGGTTAATTGATACGTTGGCAGGTGGGGGTGGTTTAATCGTTTTGCCAGCACTTATTATGTGTGGCATCCCGCCTTTACAGGCATTAGGTACTAATAAGCTGCAGGGGACAATGGGGACCTTAACCGCTACTTTTATGATGTTTAAAAACAAAAAAGTAGAATTTAAAAATGTAAAATTGATGATGTTAACTGCATTTTTAGGTGCAGTGTTAGGGACTATCATTATTCAGTGGGTCGATGTGGAACTGTTATCAATAATGATCCCTATCGTGTTACTGTTTATTGGCTTTTACTTTTTGCTATCACCTAGCGTTAGTGAAGAGCAAAGAGCTGCGAAACTAAGCCAACAGAGATATCAAGCGAGTGTTGTGCCCATCATAGGTTGTTACGATGGCATGTTTGGTCCAGGCACTGGATCGTTTTTTGCGTTAGCAGGTGTTTCAATGCGCGGGTTTGGTTTAATTAAAGCGACAGCACAAGCAAAGCCGCTAAATTTTGCTACAAATCTCGCATCACTACTGGTTTTTATCGCGGCAGGGCAGGTGATATGGGCAGTGGGGTTGTTTATGATGGTGGGTCAAGTATTGGGAGCTTGGCTAGGAGCGCATTGTTTGTTTATCGTTAATCCACGTTATATAAAAGCGATTGTGGTGGTGATGTGTTTCTCTATGCTGCTTAAATACGCACATTCTATGGGATGGTTGGATTTTTTAGGTATCTAAAAGCTGGGAGTGTTACTCAATAGTAAGTGTATTTAAAATAGGCCATTTAATTTAAATGGTCTATTTTTGTATTGCAGCTATGCCAGAATAAGTGACAGCTTGCTAATCTCTAAAAAGGCCCGCCGCTAATCTAGGCCATTGTTCAGCCCACTGTGCGGTTGGATTTTGCTTAAAATCGCTGCGCACAAATTGGCGAATACGCCCTTCAACCACAGCGATCATCAGATTTGCAGTTGCACTAGCGGTTGTTTCTGTGCGCAAACCTTCTTTTAACTCCGCCTCGCGTAAGACTTGTTTTAGCTGTGTTTCTAGGCGTTGGAAAAATTGGTTGATACTAATGCGCAATCGATCAGGTTCGCCGGTTAGTGCATCACCTGTCAGTATGCGGGCCATGCCAGGGTTACGTTCTACGAAAGTCAGCACTAGTGTTAACACTTGCTCACATTGGCGAGCAGAAGGTGTCTGTGAATGGGTGATAATGTTAGTACGAGAAAACACTGTTTCTTCGATAAAATCGATTAGCCCTTCAAACATTTTAGCTTTGCTAGGGAAGTGGCGATAAAGCGCAGCTTCAGATACCCCTACATTTTTTGCAAGTGCAGCGGTAGTTATACGTGCGCCGGGCTCGTTTTCTAACATTGCTACTAAGCACTGTAATATTTGTTCTCGACGTGACGTTTTAACAGTTTCAGTCATATTTAAATAGATTCCTGCATTGCATGCTTTATTCAGCGTTTTCTTCATTTGTGATCAAAGTGCCGACACCTTCATCAGTAAATATTTCTAACAAACAAGAATGCTCAACACGGCCATCGATAATGTGTACGCGTTTTACGCCAGCTTTAACCGCACTTAAAGCACAGCCGATTTTAGGTAACATACCACCGTGAATAGTGCCATCTTCAATCAAAGCATCTACTTGGCTGGTGGTTAATCCGGTTAACACTTCACCATCTTTATCCATTAAACCAGCGATATTAGTGAGCAATATTAGCTTCTCTGCCTGTACAACTTCCGCTAAAGCCCCGGCAACTAAATCAGCATTAATATTATAAGAAGTACCGTTTTCATCGACACCAATGGGGGCAATAACGGGAATGTAATCAGAGTTGCTCAGCATGGTTAGTAATTCCGTGTTGACGCTGGTTACTTCTCCAACATGGCCGATATCTATAATTTCGCTAGCTGCCATTTCGGGTGTTTTGTGCTTAACCTTTAGTTTAGTGGCTTTGAGTAAATTGCCATCTTTACCGGTTAGGCCAATCGCCTTGCCGCCATTGTGATTAATTAAGCCGACGATTTCTTTGTTAACTAAACCGCCTAGTACCATCTCAACTACATCCATGGTTTTAGAATCGGTAACACGCATGCCATTTATAAAATGCGATTCTATATTCAGCTGTTTTAGTAAGCTGCCAATTTGTGGGCCGCCACCATGCACAACAATAGGGTTGAGGCCAATAAGCTTCATCATCACTATGTCACGGGCAAAGCTTTGCTTGAGTTTTTCATCAGTCATGGCATTTCCGCCATATTTGATGACAACTGTTTTCCCTGTGAACTGCTGGATATAAGGTACAGCGGTACTGAGTACTTCGGCAGTATTTATCGCTTGTTTACGCGTTAATGGCATAGCAATCATTTTCCTGTGTCCTGCCCCTAGCGTTCGCCAGGGGTTCATCAAAGTTGTTAGCTTATGGTTAGTGAAGGTTTTATCGCCTGCAACTGTTGCATAAATTGCTGTTGAATACGCTGTAGCGCAGCTTCTGTTTGTGCTTCAAATCTTAATACTAAAACAGGAGTAGTGTTAGAGGCGCGTATTAAGCCCCAGCCATCTGGGTAATCAACACGTATTCCATCGATAGTGTTTATATTCCCACCTGCAAAAGTGCCCGCTTGCATTTTTGTAATGATGTCGAACTTTTCGTCATCAGTAACGGTGATGTTGATTTCAGGTGTGCTGATTTCTTCAGGATATTGCTCGAAGATTTCATCTAAATCTAGCTCGCTTTCAGAAAGTATTTCTAGCAATCTTGCTGCGGCATATAAGCCGTCATCAAAACCATACCAGCGCTCTTTAAAAAAGACGTGGCCGCTCATTTCGCCAGCTAACAAAGCACCACACTCGCGCATTTTACGCTTAATCAGTGAGTGGCCTGTTTTCCACATAGTGCCTTTACCACCGGCTTGGGTGATAACCTGATTTAAGATGCGTGAGCACTTAACGTCATAAATGATCTCAGCACCGGGATTGCGCGATAAAACATCTTGTGCAAACAGCATCATCAGTCTATCAGCGTACACCATCTTACCTTTAGGCGTAACGATGCCGACGCGATCTCCATCACCATCAAAGCCTAGGCCAATATCTGCTTTCTGCTTTTTAACTTCGCTGATGCATTCTAAAAGGTTTTCTAATTTACCAGGGTCTGGATGGTGATTAGGGAAGTTGCCATCAACATCGCAATAAAGTGGCGTTACTTCACAGCCTAGTGCTTTAATTAGCCCCGGGTTCATTTCTCCAGGAATACCGTTGCCGCAATCAACAACGACTTTAAGTGGGCGCTTGAGTTTGATGTCGCTGATAATGCTTTGCATATAAGCGGCTCTAATATCTAACGCTTCTACATCGCCTTCGCCTGAGCTGTAATCTTGGCCTAGCATAATGGTTTTAAGTTGCTGAATTTCATCAAGTGCGAGGGTGTTTCCCGCCAGCATCATTTTAAAACCGTTGTATTCTTTAGGGTTGTGGCTGCCGGTAATCATGATGCCGGTCATGTCTTCGCTATGGTGCGCTGCGTAATAAAGCACAGGTGTGGCTACATAACCGATATCATTGACGTCCATGCCGCCATCTAATAATCCTTCAATTAATAATTGCTTTAAATGGGGGCTAGAAATACGCCCATCAGCAGCAACGCATAATTTCTTCACGCCTTCTGATTTTGCCTGTGTGGCAAAAGCGCGCCCTAAATGATACACAGTAGCATCCGTTAATGCAGTGCCTGCAATACCGCGAATGTCATAGGCACGAAATATATTGTGATCTAGATTTTCTAACTTGTAGGTCATCTGTTACATCCTTTGTAAGTAAAAGAAATCAAATAGAGTTAACTCTTTACTGCATACATGCTTGTGAGCTTAGTCTCTTGAATTTGTAATTTTAAACGCAGCCAGTCGGTTTACTTAGAACCTGGAAATTCAGTGTCGCTTTCGAGAATAACGTTTTTGCTAGGTTGGCGTTTAAAGATAAAGGTTTAAGATCGTCCAGATGATCCAAAACCGCCTTCACCACGCAAAGAAGAATCGAAATCATCGACGACTTCAAATTGGGCTTGTACCACTGGCACTAATACTAGCTGCGCAATTCGCTCACCTACTTGCATTGTGAAAGTTGTATCACCACGGTTCCAAACAGAAACAAATAATTGGCCTTGATAATCGGAATCGACTAAGCCAACTAAATTACCTAATACAATCCCGTGTTTATGGCCTAAGCCTGAGCGAGGTAAAATCATTGCACATAGCTTAGGATCCGCTATGTGAATAGCCATGCCAGTAGGGACTAAATGTGTTTGGCCAGGTTCTATTATTAGTGTTTGCTCTAAACAGGCGCGTAGGTCTAATCCTGCAGAACCAGGGGTTGCATAACTAGGCAGTGGAAAGTCAGTGCCAATACGCGGATCGAGAATTTTAACTTGTAATTTATTCATGAATAATAGTTCTTTAGCTAATTAAAGGGGCGATGTGTTGAATAATTTGTTGTGCGAGTTTAGTTTTGCTGGTTTGTGCTAGGTTTAGCTGTTGATCAGCACTAATTAACGTAAGTGCGTTGTCATCAGAGTTAAAACCAATGTCACTGTTTGCCACGTCATTTGCGGCAATTAAATCGAGGTTTTTTTGTGTGAGCTTGCGTCGTGCATAATCGAGTACGTTTTGTGTTTCAGCAGCAAAACCTAACACAAAAGGTTTGTTAGGGCGCTGCGCAACACTGGCAATAATATCGGGGTTCTTAACCAAAGCAAGAGACATTGAATCGCTGGTACCCTTCTTCATTTTGTTGCTTTCAAGGACAGCCGGTTTAAAATCAGCGACCGCGGCACAGCCGATAAAAATATCGCACTGGTCTATATCCTTTAGCACAGCTGCTAACATTTGATCAGCGCTCTCTACTGATACGCGCTCGACCCTATCTGGGCAAGGCAAATTAACAGGGCCACTGATAAGTTTTACTTTTGCTCCAGCTTCTAATGCGGCGACAGCAAGGGCATAACCCATCTTTCCTGAGCTGTGATTAGAAATATAGCGCACTGGGTCAATGGCTTCTCTGGTTGGGCCAGCAGTAATGTGCACCGTTTTACCCGCGAGAATGTTGCTATCAAACATCTGTGCAGTTAAGTCGGCGATTTCATTAGGTTCTATCATTCTTCCGGGGCCAACATCGCCACAGGCTTGCTCGCCAGAATTAGGCCCCCAAAAAACAACTTGCTGTTGTAGTAATTGGAACACGTTCCCTTGAGTAAACGTGGAACGCCACATCGCTTGATTCATTGCTGGAGCTAAGCATAACGTGGCATCGCTGGCGAGGCATAAGGTAGTGAGTAAGTCATTAGCCATGCCGCTTTCTAAGCGCGCGATAAAATCGGCACTAGCGGGTGCAATTACGATGATATCAGCCCATCTAGCCAGTTCTATATGACCCATACCAGCTTCAGCTTCAGGGTCTAGTAAAGTAGTGTGCACCATATTGCCAGATAGCGCTTGTAGCGTTAAAGGGGTAATGAATTCAGTGGCAGCGGGTGTCATCACAACACGTACATCGGCACCAGCTGTTTTAAATAAGCGCGTTAGTTCTGCGCTTTTATAGGCGGCAATACCACCGGTAATGCCTAAAATAATGCGTTTGTTGGTAAGTCGTTGCATACCCTTAATACCTTAATATGCGATGGGTGTGGATTTCTGGGGTAACGATACCATCATGAAGTCGCTTTTCGAAGTGTCTGCAGTGAATTAAGTGATTTAAGTTATAATTTGCTATCTTAATGGTCGTCTTAAATTCAGCGTTATTTGTAAGACTGAGCTAGGAGGCCGTCCGAGAACAGACTGATCTACTGCGATCTAGTCTATTTGGCCAA
>JBALXS010000091.1:0-20151 GCA_036960485.1 Oceanospirillaceae bacterium | reverse complement strand
TAATCTAGCGAAGGAGTTACTTTAACATAAACATGTGTACAAAAAATAGCCAATATAATATTTAAAAAGTTTATTTACAATAAGTGCAGTTGGCTATTGTTAGTGAACCAATAGATCAATAGCCTTCACTCGATGGTGCTTACCTTTAACTAATTGGTAATCTACTGTAATCAGTATCCCTTTACGTAAATTTCTAATATCAAATTTTACTTTATGATTAGTATTAAACTTTATTTTTTTGGGTATATAGTATTGTACTTTTCCCATTGTAACAATTCTATTACCATAGCTGATAGCTGTCACTTGACCTGCACTCTGATCAGCGAACAATCTAGGAGAAGAAATTGAGCATAACAGTAATGCAGTTATCCATTTAATTTTTTTCATCTGATTCCCTACTAATCGTTTTCTATTTCTTGCCATGAAGTTCTTTTCCATTCTTTGTCACCCGATTGCATCTTATGACATTCTGTCGCGTCACAGATCAGCCCTACTTCAGCACCTTTAGTACCTTCTCCTGTTTGAACTATAATTGGTAATTGCGATCCATAGCCAGTACGCCCGCTAACAGCAGAACTGTTCGCCTTATTGCCAAATCTCGTGTTGTCATTATCATCAATCACACCATTTCCATCTGTATCAATAATTATATAGTTAAGCGCAGCACCCGATCGTACTCCTAATGTCATTAAAAAATCTTTTCTTTCTGGTAGCAAACAAACATCTTGATCGGCAAAGCGGGTAACAAAGAAAACCACATTATTTTCTACACGAGCAGTCACTATTACTTGCTCACCCTCTTGCTCGTAACTCAATACGTTATTACTATCGTAAGTCGGTTTCTGCAAATCAATATACCAGCCTTTTTGATTGACTCTTATATGGCTAGTGACTTCACGCTGCTCTTGGCCGGCATCCTCTTCTTGATAGGTGATTTTTTGTTCTAACAATTCGCTACGTCCGGTTATTTCAGTATTTTTATCTACTATTCCGTAAAAGGTATTACCTGATCGACTAACGACATTGATGGCTTTTGTATCTGCATTTTCTAACAGCTTACCCGTACCAAAATATATCATTACCTCGCCGTCTTGTAGCTTGTGAGCTTGCAGTTGCACAGTTATCGCCTGCACTTTGTTATTCACATCTTTAGCTGAAAATAGCTTAATAGGGTTGCGGTTTGGATTTAAACTATTGTCCAATTTCTTCTCAGCGACATAATTCCAATCTTGTGGGTCAGCACTAGCTAAATTGAATTTCCATACATTCCCAAATAGATCTCCTGCATATACATAGTCAATTTTACCATCTTCATTACCCTGTATTGTGCCATCGCTTTGCAATTCGCCTGCATCAAACCCTGTAACAGTGGCTAATCCGTTCCCTAATAAACCTCTTGCTGGATCTTCAGCCGCACCGTAACCAGTACTAATTTTCTTTTCTACGGCACCAGTTACAACATTAAGTAAATATAAAACGGCATCTCCTGTTGTACTCTGATGACCATCACTTTCTGTATTATTGTAGCCACTACCTAGCACCACATAAAACTCACCATCATTTAAGCGCAATATCTGTGGTTGAGAATAGCTATAACCTAGATCCTTATCACCTGTATATTTATCAGTTGTGCTCGCTGCTGCTAATGTTTCGTCATCACTAAATTCCCACAATAATGTTTGCCTTGCACGCGCATTGTCAACGCTATTGCCACCGTTCACAAAGCGAGCGGGGTCTGTGATATCTAAAGCATAAATTCCTTGCCCACCACGCCTAAGCCCACCTACAAGCACAGTTCGCCACGACTTGACGCCATTTACAAACGGCGCATACACATTGGCAACTAATGGCGCGCCATCCACGTAAAACTTATGTCGATAATCACTTGCACTTAACTCTGCTAAATTAGGCATGACTTTAGAGGGCACGAAGGCTACTTTTTCCTGACCTGTTAAATCAAACCCATGCAACATGCCATCATTTGCTCCGACATAAATCATCGCATCACGTTGTGCCCTAGTAGTTACAAAACTAGCATAGCTAGTTTTCAGATCTGAATACTGATACGCCGTAGCCTCGGGAGGCCCAACATAAGCTGGAGAGGAGTTCACAATATCACCCATCAATGATTCACGTATTCTATAATTTGAAGAACCTATTTGGCTGGCTGTTTTTCCTCTAATATAATTTAGACGTTGTTTATGTACATCCTGTGTACCTCCAAACCAAGCATTTTTTTGAGCCGATGTTAACTTTCCCCATTTTAGAGGCACCCCTCCATTAATACCTGCATCGACCACCCTATTACCCCAGCTAGCTGGAAAAGAAGCAGGTGCAATCCAATTTCTAACTAGTTTGTTAGTAAGAGCCTCTATTTGATAAGATAATAATTCGCCTGTCCACTTTGTATTGGTAAAACGTGTTTGGAAAAGCCTAAGATTATTAGAATACAGGTCTGAGTTAGTTGTAGGTTCTGCACTGGATTGATTCTCGTCACTTATTTGATCTATCGCATCGGCAAAAGCTTGTTTTAGTTCTGCTTTATTATTCGCACTATAATAATGATCTTTAGCTGCTTCTTCGACAGTTTTGCCACCTGAACCATCCCCTCCTTGACCGTAATCTGCCGCAGCGCGCAACATATCAATGTCCAGTGTAAAACCAACGGTATAGGTATTTAAATTTTGTTTTTTAAATTCATCACCGTTAGAGCTGTCATTAAAACTTATACCTGCATCATCTAGTAAACTTGAATCTTTAAGGTCAATATCCCAAGCGTACTTAGCCATATCATCTAAATAGTAATAGACGCCGTAAAGCCCTCCATCACCATCATTATCAACTTGATCGTAATTCCCATCAGGCCCTATAGCTTCACTAAAAGCTGTGTGGATACTAGTTTGTTTATCAGCATTTTGCTTAGAAGGGAATGCTGGAAAGTAACTATCAAGCTGAGGAGCGCCATCAGTTAACACTATCGCGTAATTCTTTTGGCAACGATATTTAATTGGACTGGCGTACTTCCCATTACTCAAAGTAAATGCCAATGTATTATCATTGTTAACGTGATCTGTTGCTGGCCCATCTTTGTATTTGGGTGTACTACCAGCAAAGTAATTAATAACCTCGTAATATGCCTCTGCTAAAGGTGTTGAACCAAACGCTGTTAATGCATTTATTGCAGCAGTCATATTGCTTATTGCTGCGGCTGTGGAGCCACATTCAGATAATATTTTGCCTCCTTGGTCATAACGAAAACGAGCCAAACAAAAACGAATATTCTTATTTTCCGCAATTAAATCAGTTGCAATTTCTTTCATTATATCCATGCGACTTTCGGTAGTGCCTGGATCGACAGTTGTCATGCTGCCAGACGTGTCTAACAGCAGCATGACGTTTGGTTCTATATACTCTGTTACCTGCAAAGGAAAATCAGGCAAGCTTAACTCAACAGCGGATACATAGACTGGGCTATAAGCTGCTAAAGCAAGTAATAAATGCAGTGATAGTTTAGTTCTTTTATATAACATAATATTGCCCTTTGTCCGTATTTCAGCGCTGTTCTATTATTTTGCCTTCAATGGTAGATTGGAGCATAACGCTTGCTTTAGCACTCCCTTGCGCTTTAACCGTGATAATAAATATATCATCAACAGTTGTCGTTTCGTATTTAGCCTTAGCATTTAATGGAAGGTTTTCGCATAAGTTATCACTAGCTAGAGTAGCATCATCACAAACATCCCATAACGTCGACGTAGTATGGCTTACACCATTATTTTGAGCATTGAGATATAAAGTTCGCGCTGACGAGCCAGTTATGCTGACATTTTCTTCAGCGGTCAACAGTGCAATATCTGCATTATGCTTTGCTCTGTACCCATCGACATTATTACCAATAATTTTCTCTTGTAGTGTCACACTTCGTATAGAACTCAGACCTACTATAGAAAGTAAAATTAAAAAAATTAAACCAATTATCAAAGCGGCGCCGCGTTGACGGTCCATTAAGCAATTCATTAAATACGATTCCTCAATGATACTAATGCAGTATAAGCTTGATGCAATCGAGTATCGCCATTATTTGCACTAATATTTGTAGGAGGATTTCTATCAAATGGGTTCACTAGAATTTGTCTTTCATCTAAAACTCTATCGGTATTACTTGCTACTACTAGCTCAATTCGTACTGCAACAACATCTTTCCAATTAGGAGCCGCCGCTGCTGCTAAAGTAGCTGCCGTTTGGTAAATACTTCCTGCTGTCACATCTATACCATTCCCGTCTGTATCTACTGAATAAAAAAATTCAATTTGATCTACAGAATCAACAATGGGGACTGCCTGAGCAACAGTCGCAGCCGTACCTTCAATTGTTTGATTGCGCATAAGCTGATTGTTAGCAGTATTTAAGTAATAACAACTAATAGAGTTAGCTCCAGCATTGTTCCTGTTAAAAGAAATTTCTAGTACTTCATATACACTGTTATCACAATCAGTGGTACCGCCTACGGGTACAAATCTTACTGGTTGTTCAGATGAGCTAATACCTAAGCCTCCTAACTGTATATCTTCCCTCAATTTTTCAATTGCAAAACGTCCCTTACTTTGAACTTCAACCAACGCTTGCTGTGTGCTGTAACTACGACTCGCTCCGATAAAAACACTTACCAAGCCGGCAATTATAAATGAGCCTAATGCCATCGCTACCATCAGCTCAATTAGCGAAAAACCTTTGTGTCTTAACTTTAGCATATTAGCGACTCACTATTATGTTTTACTACTGGCAAAAAATTCAAATGATGCCACACCTGCTCCACAGACATTATCAATATCATCTTGATTTTTATCGTACCAACAAATGGTAATTCTATATTGGCGTGCATTACTGCCCGCACCAGCAATAACAGCAGGTGCCGCTATAATCAAGTCACCGGCAGGTAATCTATTATCTACCGCCGCCAACCATCGTGTTAAATCTATATCGGCAACAGAACTCACGACTGCATGTTGAGGACTGCTATCAGCCAATGCTAGCCGGTAATCACCATTGGCTGCAGCGGTGGGATTAATGGCGATACTATCTGCTATTTCATAAGCTAAGTTAGTTGCCTGCAACCTCTGATAAGCGCTCTGGTTTACAGCAACAGATTTTAATTGCAGAGCCGCCATACCCAGCAAACCTATTGAGACAACAACAATTGTAATTAACACTTCAATTAATGATGACCCAGTTTGACTCATTCTTTTATTTTTCATTGACAAGCCACTCTACCAACAGTAGCCAAACCTGAAAGAGCGATGTTGATAGCCCTACGGATATCTAATTGGGGGGCATCACACCCAGCTATTTGAGCTGTGAATATTAACCCATTAGGTGTGATAGTAACGACCCCATCAATCAACAAGACTTCACCCGATGGCTTATATACTAATCGATTATCGCTACTGTCTGCATTGGCATTTTCTAAAGACACTTCTGCATTGGCATTACCTATTCGCACATCACGAAGGATCTCATCACCATCAAAAACTCTAATTAACCACCCTCCATCCCAGTCAGCTGAATTATTTAAACAACCACTACCATTTGCGTTGCGTGCACAAAGATATATTCGCTCATTTCGACTGACTGCCTCTGATTTAGCATAGTTCAAACTGCTAATAAGAGAGTCAGCCAAACTGGATGCATCAGCTCTTAATAGTGATGAATTGAAACTCGGTACCGCCACAGTGATTAGTATCACTATTATCGCGAGCGTAACCATCAACTCTACCAAGCTAAATCCCTGCTGCACTCGCATTACAGCAGACCTAAGATTGTCATCATCTTAATAACGCCAGCAATCTGCGGGCGCACCATTTGCTAAAGCTCCTGTAATTCCTATTTGATTCATTGTTAAGTTACCACATTCGTCACCAACCTGCGGACCTGCGATATCGACTGCTGCCTGTAAAGTAAAAGTTGAAGATGTAGCTATCGTTAAAGAAAAAGCATATGCAGCATTTCCGGTTTTTGGAGTCTGAGTAAAAGGCAAAGCTACAGACGCTGGTGGATTGGGGTACATCCCATCTGCTGTGAACCGTCGTTCCATCCACTGAGCCAACTCCAACAGGTGCCCTTGGGCTAAGGTACGCTTAGTCTGTTGCACATAAGATTGATAGGACGGGTAAGCAATCGCGGTGATGATACCGATGATGGCAACTACGATCATTAATTCGATTAAAGTCATGCCCTTTTGATTCATTAGATATGCCTGTATTGTTTGTTGTTGAGATTAATACCTTATCGACAAAAATATAATTTTCATCAACAAATTTATTAACTATCGATAAATACATTTACTATTTCTACTTGAAACTCTAACGGCTGGCCTGCTAATGGATGGTTAAAATCAACAATAACCTCGTTACCATCTATCGAATTAACTACCCCTGGTAACTCTCCGCTTGGGTCTTGAAAAGAAACGACTAAGCCTACTTCTAAATCCATATCCGTAAATTTAGCACGACTCACAGTTTGCATATTACTAGGATTGGGCATACCGAAGGCTTGCTCTGGTTGTAGTGTAAATACTTGCTTGTCACCGGCGGCCAAACCCATTAATACCGACTCAAAACCTGCCAGCATATTGCCATCGCCTATTTTAAACACAGCTGGGGCTTTCTTAAAATTGCTATCGACTATTGATCCATCAGCCAGCCTGATTTCAAAAAATAATTCAACGTTAGATTCAGGTACTATATTACTCATTATTTGCTATATCCTGTTGTGTTAGCCTTTTTTTCTCAAAGAAGAGCATGTCGACTATCAACAAAAAAGCCCCACAACTTATCGCTATATCGGCCACATTGAAGGTTGGAAAGCTGTAGCTGCCAAAATGAAAAGATAGAAAATCAACTACCTTACCAAGCATTATCCTATCGTATAAATTACCTAGCGCCCCGCCTAAAATTAATGCTAAACCAGCATTTAACCACCATATTTCCCGAGGAGTACGTTTAATCCAAATAGTTAAGATAACACTCATCACAATTGCTAATGTTGCAAATAACCATTGCTGCCATCCACCTGCATCTGCTAAGAAACCGAAAGCTGCACCTTTGTTATAAAGCAGGGTTAGATCAAAAAACCCAGGGATAACAGGATTGGCATCAGCGTATGTTAAATTCTCTTGTGCTATCACTTTACTGAGTCGATCTAATACCAACACTAAAGCTGCCAGCCAAAGCCAAATAAGAGAGCGAGTTGCATTTATTACCGTTTGTTGCATTTCATTCCTTAACTTTTTAGCGCTCATAAACAAAAGGAGCACAATTTCACAATTGTACTCCTTTCTTTTAAATTACTTCAATACTTCACAAAAGCTTAAGCGAATTCTCTAAACTCACCTTCGCCTTCAACGTTTTCGATACAGCGGCTGCAAAGCTGCTCGTGGCTGCTATTACTGCCTACATCCTCACGATGATGCCAGCAACGTTCACATTTAGTCGCTTCCAGTTTCTCCACTAAAATGCTTAAGCCATCAATATCGCTAGTAGCTGCCGCTGAACTTGCCTGCTCAAACATCTCAACACTGGCTTCAGATGTGATAAGCACAAAGCGAAGCTCATCTTTTAAGTGATCCAAAACTTCTTTTAACTGTGGCTTCACAAATAAAGTTACTTTTGCTTCTAAGCTACTACCGATAACGCCAGCACCACGTTGTGCTTCTAACTCTTTGTTAACTGCTGTTTTAATTAACATTATCTGCTGCCAATAATCAGCGTTTAGAGCTGCATCAGTTGGCATTTGCGTTAAACCAGTATACCAAGCTTCTAATTGTATTGAGGCACTGCGCTCGCCTGGCAAATGCTGCCAAATTTCATCTGCAGTGAAACTCAAAATAGGCGCGATCCAACGCACCAGTGCTTCAGCTATATGGTAAAGAGCTGTTTGCGCTGAACGGCGAGCATTAGAGTTAGCACCTGATGTGTACTGGCGATCTTTTATGATATCTAAATAGAAACCACCTAAATCTAGTGAGCAAAAATGCGAGATTTTCTGACTTACTTGTAAAAATTCATAATTTTCATAGTGGCCAATAATTTCTTTCTGCAATTTAGCTGTTCTATCAATAACCCATTGATCTAATGCAACTAGTTCATCAAACTCAATTGCATCATTTTGCGTAAAACCGTTTAAGTTCGCCATCAAAAAGCGTGATGTATTACGAATGCGACGATAAGTATCAGCTGTGCGTTGCAGTATTTGTTTAGAGACTGACATTTCGTTGGCATAATCAGTAGAGGCAACCCAAAGACGCAAAATATCTGCACCTAAAGTATCTGTCACTTCTTTAGGCACAATAGTGTTGCCTAACGATTTAGACATTTTGTAGCCTTTCTCATCAACCGTAAAGCCGTGAGTAAGTACTTGCTTGTAAGGTGCAACCCCATTAATAGCGATAGACGTTTTTAATGAAGATTGAAACCAACCACGATGTTGATCAGAGCCTTCAAGGTAAATGTCTGCTGGAAAAGTAAGCTCTTTACGCGTACGTAATACACTATGATGTGTAACACCTGAATCAAACCATACATCTAAAGTGTCGGTTACTTTGTCCCAATTATCCGCATCGTCGCCGAGCAAACTCGTTGCATCGAGTTCATACCAAGCATCAATGCCAGTTTTTTCTATCTCTAGCGCAACTTGTTCCATCAACTCGACAGTATTAGGATGTAGTTCGCCTGTCTGCTTATGAGTGAATAAAGTAATTGGCACACCCCAAGTACGCTGGCGTGAAACACACCAATCAGGGCTTGATTCCAACATCCCTTCCATACGCTGCTGACCCCAGCTAGGCACCCAACGCACACCTTTAACCGCTTCTTTAGCATCTGCTAACAAGCCCTTCTCAGTCATTGAGATAAACCACTGTGGTGTAGCGCGATATATAAGAGGGGTTTTTGTACGCCAGCAATGTGGGAAACTATGCTTAAACTTTTCTTGGAAAATTAATTTCCCTTCGCGTTCTAATGCAGCACAAACTGGGGCATCTGCTTTATAAACGTGTATACCGGCAAACTCGCCTGTCGCGTCAACAAACACGCCATTACCTTGTACATAGTTTAAAGTACCGATACCATATTTTTTACCGACCTCGAAATCTTCCATGCCGTGATCTGGTGCAGTATGAACCGCTCCAGTACCTGCATCAGTTGTTACGTGTTCGCCTAATAAAACAGGTACTTGCTTATCATAGACAGGATGCTCCATCAGCATCCCCTCTAGTGCGCTCCCTTCACAAGTTGCCAGCACGGTAAACGGCTCTACTCCCCAACGCTTAGCCACAGACTCTACTAAATCAGATGCTAACACTAAACGCTCATCTGCATATTTGACTAAGGAGTATGAAAGCTGCGCATGTACTGAAACAGCTTGGTTAGAAGGGATAGTCCAAGGGGTTGTTGTCCAAATAGCTAAGGATATTTTACCTTCACCTTTACTTCCCTCTACACTGGTAAATGCTTGCTCAGCGCTGTGCTGATCAACAAGAGGGAAGCGAACATCTAATGAAGTAGATGTTTTATCTTGATATTCTACTTCTGCTTCCGCCAGTGCTGATTGCCCTACAACAGACCAGTAAATAGGCTTATAACCTTTCACCAAATGACCGTTCTCGACTATTTTAGCCAGTGCACGAACAATGTTCGCTTCTGTATCATAGTTCATGGTCAAATACGGATTTTGCCAGTCGCCAAGCACACCTAAGCGAATAAAATCTTTCTTTTGCCCTTCAATTTGCTTAGCAGCATATTCGCGGCATTTTTTACGAAACTCTGCATAAGGTACTTTTGTACCCGCACGACCAATCATCGTTTCAACTTTGTGCTCAATAGGTAAACCGTGACAATCCCAGCCCGGAACATATGGTGCATCAAAACCACTAAGCGTCTTAGACTTAAGGATCATGTCTTTAAGAATTTTGTTAACAGCGTGACCGATGTGCAAATCACCGTTCGCATACGGAGGTCCATCGTGTAGTACAAACTTAGGACGACCAGCGCTAATTTCACGAATTTTTTGATATAAATCGATATCCTGCCATGCTTTTAACATTGCTGGTTCGCGGTTAGCTAAATTGCCACGCATTGGAAACGCGGTATCTGGTAAATTTAATGTCTGTTTGTAATCACTCATTGCTGTATTCCATACCCATTACTGGTTCTGTGCGGCAAAGTATTTCTTCGCCACATCTATATCATTAAAAATTGCGTGTTTAAGCTGATCTAAATCAGCAAATTTTTGCTCTGCGCGTAAAAACTCTTTAAATTCGACATTCAACTTTTGCCCATATATATCGGCATCAAAATCGAACAGGTGTACTTCCAATACTGAACGAGTTCCGTTAACAGTGGGTCGCTTCCCTATATTTGCTACACCTTGATAAACTGCGCCAGATTGTGTGGTCGCTAGCACCGCAAAAGCGCCTTTCAACGGTAAATTGTAGCGGCTAGTTTTGATATTTGCAGTCGGCACACCTAAGGTTCTAGCGAGTTTTTGACCGTGTATCACTCTGCCTTTGATGCTGTACACACGCCCCATCATTGATGCGGCTTGTGAAAAATCATGCTCAGCGAGCAGTTTACGTACTTTAGTACTACTCACTCGTTCGTTATTCAAAGTAAAAGTTATAGTGTTTTCCACACTAAAACCGCAATTTCTGCCCTGTTGTTCAAGTAACTGAAAATTGCCACCGCGACCGCGACCAAACTTAAAATCATCGCCCACTACAAAGTGTTTTATCGCCAGTTTTTCAACTAGCAACTCACTAATAAACTGCTCTGCACTCATCGCTGATAGCTTAGCGTTAAAACTTAAGCACAGTACTCGGTCTATTTGCTGTTGTGATAAATACTCTAACTTTGCCGCTAGCGTGTTTAAACGTGCAGGCGCTTTGTCTTGAGCAAAATATTCAGCAGGATGCGGTTCAAACAGTATGACAAGCGATGGCAAGCCTAAAGCAGCCGCTTTGGCTTTAAGTTGCGCTAAAATTTGCTTATGGCCTAAGTGCACACCATCAAATTTACCGATTGTGGCCACACAACCTAAATGTTTAGGCCGCAAATTATGAATCGAACGTATTAATTCCATCAATCGCTATTACATCTACCACAAAAGCGCATGATTATAGCCCAGATATTATGTTTCTGGTACAGCTGCAATCACTTAAGCTACAAATAAACGCTTATTAAAAATACCTTTTAGCACAACACCATTAAAACGACACTTTACAGCGCCGATATATGTCTTTTTCTGAGCCCTAATGCAAACAATACCAACAGGTAGCCACTCATGCCTACAAAGACAATCAAGCTCATGCGCATTACACGTTGCCATACATTCCAATCGAGCCATTGCTGCAGCTCAACATCAAGCAGCACTATTGACAACACTAGTACTGCACAACCGCTTGCCAACCTAAATAACATTAACGGCCAGCCTTTTTGCCACTTGAAAACACCTATTTTTAGCAACCCATATAACAATAGTCCTGCATTCAAAAATGCTGACATTGCAGTAGCGGCTGCTAAACCAACGTGCTCGAATGGATATATCAATAATAAATTGAACACCATATTTGCAACCATTGCCTGAATCGCGATTTTAACCGGTGTTTTCATATCCTGGCGCGCAAAATACCCCGGCGCAAGCACTTTAATCAGCATGAAAGCCAACAGGCCACACGAATAAGCTCGCAAACTCTGACCCGCTTGTAACACATCTGTCGTTGTCATCGTTCCATAACCGAACAGTGTCGCCAGTAAAGGCTCTGCTAAGAAAAACAGCGCCAAGGCTGATGGCAGTCCTATTAACAAAATCATGCGTAGCGCCCAATCTAAAGTTGCCGCGAACTCATTAGTAGAAGCACTGGCATTTTTTCGAGACAAGCTAGGCAAGATAACAGTGGAAATAGCTATTGCAAAAACACCTAGAGGCAGCTCTACTAAACGATCAGAATAATACAGCCAAGAGACACTACCTGTTTTCAAAAAAGTCGCTAGCACAGTATCTAGTAATAAATTTATTTGCGCGACAGATACTCCGAAAATAGCAGGTAGCATTAGCTTGAGTATTCTCTTTACCCCTTCATCTTGCCAATCAATCACCGGCTTTGGCAATAATTTCATGCGCATCAAAAAAGGCACCTGAAAGAGCAGCTGCACCACACCTGCCATCAAAACACCCCAAGCGAGAGAGACCACTGGCTGTTCAAAATAAGGGCTTAAAAACAAAGCAGAGCCAATCAAGCAAACATTCAACAGCACTGGCGTAAAAGCTGGCACAATAAAGTGCTCGTAGCTATTTAAAATAGCACCAGCAAAAGCTGTTAACGAGATCAGCATCAAATATGGAAAAGTTATCGCGAGCATTTGGGAGGCCAAGTCGAACTTTTGCTGCGCATGCAAATAAAAACCTGGAGCGAATAAAGCGGTGAGATAGGGCGCTGCCAATACTGCTATTATCGTTATGACAAGTAAGATAAGCCCTAGGCAACCAGCCACTCGATTCACTAAATTTTGCACCGCTAATAAATCGCGCTTTGTGCGGTACTCACTAAGCACTGGCACAAATGCTTGAGAAAAAGCGCCTTCTGCAAATAGCCTGCGTAAAAAGTTAGGTATTTTAAACGCCACAAAAAAAGCATCAGCTGATTCAGATGCACCAAAGAAATTAGCAATCACCACATCTCTAACTAAGCCAAGCACCCGCGAAAGCATAGTCATTGATCCCACGACTAAACTTGAGCGCAACAAACTCTTCACCGGGGCATTTTTGGCTTTAGTTTTTGCTAATGATGATATTTGCGAAGATCCCTCTTCAACGCCTTTTTCCGCCTTTTCTTCCACTTCTTTGCCTTATTTATGAATTTGGGCAGAAATATTACTCGTTGTTGCATAAAATATCTTGTTCTTATTGACATCTAACCAATAAAAATGAATAATCCCGCCTCTTAATTTACGGCAAAGCATCTGGCTTTTCCGAAACATACTTCTCAGGAGCAGATCATGGCGAATTCCGCAGGATCAAAAAAACGTGCCCGTCAAGCGGAAAAGCGTCGTCAACACAACGCTAGCTTTCGCTCTATGGCTCGTACATATATGAAAAAAGTTTTAGCAGCAATTGAAGCTGGTGATAAAGCAGTCGCTATTGAAACCTTCAAAACTGCACAACCTGTTTTAGACGCATCTGTAAACAAAGGCATCTTTACTAAAAATAAGATTGCTCGCGTTAAAAGCAGAATGAACATTAAGATCAAAGCACTTGCTTAAGATCTAGATTAAATAGCATCACTGCTATTTAATTGACATAAAAAAACCAGCTTTTGCTGGTTTTTTTATGTCTTTAATAATCTATTACAACAAATCCATCACAGAGACAAAACAACTCTATTAGCTAAGCGCCAAGTTATCTCGATGCACTAATTCATCTTCGTTAACAAAACCAATAGCCGATTGAATCTGACTACTCGGCAATCCCGCAATAGCTCGCGCATTACCCGCACTATAATTCACCAAACCGCGTGCCAGCTCACATGCCTGCTCATCAACTATCAGCACCATTTCACCTCTAGAAAAATCACCCTGCACAGACTTAACACCTGCCGGCAACAAACTCTTGCCTCTTTCGCGCATAGCAGCCACAGCACCTTGATCTACCACTATCGTACCTTTAACCTGCAAATGCCCTGCTAGCCACTGCTTACGCGCCGCTACAGGCGAACTAGAAGGTATTATCAAAGTACCTACATTTTCTCCTGCTCGAATCTTCAACAGCACATTGTCAACTCGACCACTTGCAATCACAGTCACTGTACCAGAGCGCGCCGCCAGCTTAGAAGAGCGCACCTTAGTTGCCATACCACCACTACCTAGAGCACCACCATCACCAGCAACAGCCGCAATCATCGGATCGTCTGCTTTCGCTTTAGAAATCAGCTTTGCATCAGGATTCGATCTAGGATCCGCAGTAAATAACCCTAATTGATCTGTCAGCAAAACAACCACTTCAGCATCAATTAAATTCGCCACTAAAGCCGCTAGCGTATCGTTATCGCCAAATTTAATCTCATCTGTAATAACGGTATCGTTTTCATTGACGACCGGCACGACCCCTAAATCTAGCAATGTAGACAAGGTCCCACGAGCATTCAAATAACGCTTGCGATCCGAAAAATCTTCATGCGTCAGTAAAATTTGCGCAGTTTGCGTAGAATGACGTTGAAAATTCTGCTCGTAAACCTGCACCAGACCCATTTGACCCACTGCGGCAGCAGCTTGTAATCGATAGACTTGTGCCGGCCTTTTCTTCCAGCCCAAACGCGTCATACCTTCAGCAATCGAACCAGAAGACACAAGCACAACCTCTATCCCCTGTTTTTTAAGCAAAATAAGCTGATCGACCCATCGAGCAATAGCCAGATGATCAAGCCCCTTACCATCATCAGTTAATAGCGCGCTGCCTATTTTAACCACCCACCTACGAGAGTCTTTTAATACTGCACGATCAACTGCCACTTAGAACTCCTTACTCACTAACGTATTCAACTTCAACGTCGTAATCATCGTCGTCAAAATCGTCATCATTCATTAGCGCTTCGCGATTAGCACGCGCTTCAGCACGCGCCATTTCACGTAAATTATTAATATGCTGCCTAGCCTCAGCATCAACTGCAGATCGCATAGCATCTTCTTGCACCAGCAATTCAGGATCAGCTAATATAGCCAATGCTCGCTTATCCAAGAAGTCCTGCAACGCCCCGGTTAACGCAGACGTACCTTGCTTCGTTAGCGCAGATATTCTAAATACTGGACCTTCCCAGTTCATAGCATCCAACACTAGCTGACAACGCTCTTCGAGCTCCTCTTCAGGCACCATATCTATTTTATTCAACACCAACCAACGCGGCTGATCCGATAAAGTCTGGCTGAATTTAGTCAACTCATTCACTGCAATTACAGCAGCATCAGCAGGCGTTATATCATCCCATGGAGCCATATCTACTATATGCAATAACACACGGTTACGCGCCAAGTGCTTCAAGAAGCGAATACCTAAACCAGCTCCTTCAGCAGCACCTTCGATAATCCCTGGAATATCCGCAACAACAAAACTACGACCCTGCTCTGTTCGCACCACACCTAAACTAGGCACTAACGTGGTAAACGGATAGTTCGCTACTTTTGGCGTTGCCGCTGACACAGCTCTTACGAAAGTTGATTTACCTGCATTAGGCAACCCTAACAGACCTACATCTGCTAATACCTTAAGCTCTAGCTTGACGTTACGAAACTCACCAGCTGAACCATTAGACGTTTGTCTTGGCGCTCTATTCACCGAACTCTTGTAACGCGCATTACCCAATCCGTGAAAACCACCTTGAGCAATTTTTTCGATTTGACCGATTTCAACCATATCAGCCAGAACTTCTTCAGTATCTAAATCGATTACCGTTGTTCCAACAGGCACCATCAGGAACAAATCTTCGCCTTTACAACCAGTACAGTTTCTACCCATACCTGACTGCCCAGTTTGCGCTTTATGCCTACGGGTAAAATGAAAATCTACCAAAGTGTTTAAACCAGCATCTGCTTTAACAAAAATAGACCCGCCATCGCCGCCATCACCACCATCCGGACCGCCTTTGGGAATATACTTTTCTCGGCGAAAGCTCATACAACCATTACCGCCTTTGCCTGCCTCTACGACAATCGTCGCCTCATCTACAAATTTCATTTCAATCTCCCAAAAACAATTCGAATACAGCCACAGCAATGACGAAGCCATCACTTTATGTATTCATACTCACATTACAATCATCAATTGCAATCGACTATAAACACAAGACTTACTTTATTATACTAAAGACCAGCAATGAGGCCTTTCATTCTATCACTTTAAAACATACAGCCAAAAAAAAAGCCCCGCTAAGCGGAGCCTTTTTTAACTAAAAACACCGATTACGCAGCTACAATAGTAATGTATTTGCGGTTTTTCGGGCCTTTAACTTCAAATTTAACAACTCCATCCGCCTTAGCGAAAAGAGTATGATCTTTACCACAACCTACGTTAACACCAGCGTGGAATCTAGTACCACGCTGACGAACAAGGATGCTTCCGGCCGAAACTACCTGACCACCGAAGCGCTTAACACCTAAGCGCTTGGCATTGGAGTCGCGACCGTTCTTAGTAGAACCACCAGCTTTCTTATGAGCCATGAGTTATCTCCTATTCGACCAGCTTAAACGCTGATGCCTGTGATTTTGACTTCAGTATACCATTGACGGTGACCCTGACGTGTCATTGAGTGCTTACGACGACGGAACTTGATGATACTAATTTTCTCACCACGACCATGACTAACCACCTCAGCAGTAACCTTCGCACCGCTTACAGTTGGTTCACCAACTTTAACATCGCCATCGTTTCCAACCATTAATATACGGTCAAAATCGATAGTTGATCCAGCTTCTACCGCTAATTTCTCTAGCTTAAGAGTATAGCCTTCTTCTACACGGTACTGCTTACCGCCGCTTACAATTACTGCAAACATTATTCTCTCTCCAGTTTACGCTTATCCGGCTACTAAAATGAAACCTGCTTCTAATGGCACATGCCATATAACAGGGAGCTAAAGGTTGGACAAGCTTAGGGCGCGAAATACTATAGCAAAAACAGGCAAAGCTCAAGTTTTTATTTCAAAGCTACATGATAATTACATATGCCTTTGACTTGTTCATATTTTCAAAAAGCCCATCGTAGGGATGGACTATTGTTCAAACAAGCTCACCATATGAATAAATTTGCCAAAGCAGCTACAAATACACATGCTTCGCACCTTTAATAATGTAATTTATTCATTGCTTTCCTATGCCTACTTGACAGAAACTTAGCCACGCCCTAGCATTCGCCTAACTAATATAACGTTGAATATCATTTATGCAGCCACATCAGCTCAATCCACAGATAGAACAGCAGTTTTCGCAAGTTAATGAGTTTATCATTGATCACTTAGGCTCTAACGTGCCCTTAGTAGAAAAGATAGGCCACTATATAGTACAAAGCGGCGGTAAACGTTTTCGCCCAATACTGGTACTACTTGCTGCGAATGCTTGTCGGTACCCTAATAGCCCCGATCAAACTGATCATATTAAATTGGCTGCTATTATTGAATTTATTCATACAGCAACACTACTTCATGATGATGTCGTCGATAATTCAGACTTACGCCGTGGCAAAGATACCGCCAATGCTAAATGGGGCAACGCACCTAGTGTATTAGTAGGAGATTTCCTATATTCACGTGCCTTCCAAGTAATGACTGACATAGGCAAATTGGAAATAATGAGCGTTATTTCAAATGCCACTAATGTAATTGCTGAAGGCGAAGTCTTGCAGCTATTAAATTGTCGTAATCCTGATTTAACCGAAGAAGAATATATGCAAGTTATCATCGGTAAAACAGCGATGTTATTCGAAGCGGCGACACAAACAGGTGCTATTTTAGCGGAAGCCAGCGAACAAGAGCAGCACGCATTGCAACACTACGGCCGTCATTTAGGAATTGCTTTTCAATTAATTGATGACGTGATGGATTATATATCCAATGCAACTGAGATGGGCAAAAACACTGGCGACGACCTTGCTGAAGGCAAGGCAACTCTGCCTTTAATTCAAGCAATGAAAGAAACTGACGCAGAGAATAGAAAGCTCATTCGCAAAGCTATTCGCGAAGGCGGCCTTGACGATTTAGCGCCGGTACTTTGCGCAATTACAGCCACAAATGCAATTACTTATACGCAAGACAAAGCAATTGAACACTCTCGACTGGCAATTGAAAGCTTAACTGCTATACAAGATTCTAGCTTTAAGGAAACGCTAATCACCTTAGCCAAACTCGCAGTCGATAGAAAGTCGTAACTCACTCCAACGAAACAACTTCTTTTTAAAGCGCCTATCAATCAATAAGCGCTTTTTCCTTTTTTTAAGCACATCTTTTTTATTTTTCACTCCATTAAGCATTAAACCCAACGTAATTCACCAAACACCGCTTAACTTCGATTAACACTTAACTAGATGATACATATCATTAATTCTCTATTTATCTGGATAATTCAATATAGATCAAGCTTTTTTCTCGGGTAAGTGATGTTTAAACACAAGACAATGGGTATAATCTGGCGATATTTATAAAAATGAGAACTGTATTTCACATGACTAGACCTTCTACATTAAATCGCGATGAGCTACTAAGCTGTGGCAATGGTGAGATGTTTGGCCCTGGCAACGCCCGTCTTCCAGTAGGCAATATGCTAATGATGGACCGCATTACTTCAATTACTGCTGATGGCGGTGAATTTGGTAAAGGTGAAGTTATTGCCGAATTAGATATAAACCCTGACCTTTGGTTTTTTGATTGCCACTTCCCAACAGACCCTGTAATGCCTGGCTGCTTAGGCTTAGATGCAATGTGGCAGTTGGTTGGTTTTTTCTTAGGCTGGAAAGGCAACCTTGGAAAAGGGCGTGCTTTAGGAGCAGGCGGAGTTAAGTTTTTTGGCCAAGTATTGCCTACTGCAAAAAAAGTTACCTATAAAATCACTATTAAGCGCTTAATAGAACGCAAGCTAGTGATGGGTATTGCAGATGCCAGCATGTATGTAGATGGCAAAGAAATCTACACCGCAACTGACCTTAAAGTTGGGTTATTTCAATCCACTGATGATTTTTAAGTCATTTTTTTCTCAACGATTTAAAGGAGATTCCCAATGAAACGCGTTGTTGTTACAGGCATGGGTATTGTATCTTGCATAGGCAAAGATACAGCTACAGTATTAGAGTCACTAAAAACGGGCCGCTCTGGTATCAAGTTTCAAGAAGAATACAAAGAAATGGGCTTTCGCAGCCATGTTGCAGGCAGCATTGAAGACTTCGATATTGAAACACTAATTGACAGAAAGCTACGTCGTTTCATGGGAAATGCCGCGGCTTATTCTTATGTCGCTATGCAGCAAGCAATTGAAGATTCAGGTTTAAGCGAAGACCAAGTATCCAATGTTCGTACTGGCTTAATAGCAGGCTCTGGCGGCGCATCTTCTGCTGATATTATTGAAGCTGCAGATATCCTACGTGAAAAAGGCGTTAAGCGTGTTGGCCCTTATCGTGTTACTCGCACTATGGGCAGTACTGTTTCCGCTTGCTTGGCTACTCCTTTTAAAATCAAAGGCGTAAATTACTCTATTACTTCTGCTTGCGCTACCAGCGCGCACTGCATTGGTAATGCAATGGAACAAATTCAACTCGGCAAGCAAGATATCGTTTTTGCCGGCGGTGGAGAAGAGCTACACTGGTCTCTTAGCGTTATGTTTGATGCGATGGGTGCACTATCTACTAAGTACAATGACACCCCTGAAAAAGCGTCTCGTGCATACGATGCTAACCGTGATGGCTTCGTCATTGCAGGCGGTGGCGGCATGCTAGTGATCGAAGAATACGAACACGCCAAAGCACGCGGTGCGAAAATTTATGCAGAGCTTGTTGGCTACGGTGCAACTTCTGATGGTTACGATATGGTTGCTCCATCAGGTGAAGGCGCTATGCGCTGTATGCAGCAAGCGATGAGTACTGTTGACGGTGACATTGACTACATCAACTCTCACGGCACTTCAACACCCGCAGGTGATCTACAAGAACTAAAGGCCATGAAGCAAACCTTCGGTGAGAAATTACCTCCTGTGAGCTCTACTAAGTCATTAACGGGGCATTCTCTAGGTGCGACAGGTGTACAAGAAGCTATTTACTGCCTACTTATGCAGCAAAATAACTTTATCTGTGCCTCGGCAAATATTGAAGAATTAGACCCTGAAGCAACAGGCTTGCCTATTGCTCAAGAACGTATAGATAATGTTGATTTACAACGTGTGATGTCAAATAGCTTCGGCTTTGGCGGCACTAACTCAACTCTCGTCTTTCAAAAAGTATAACCTGCTCAAAGCTGGTACTTTTAAAGAAAAAAAGCCTCAGTAGTGAGGCTTTTTTATGTCTTGTTTATATAACAGCACTAAACTTCAGCCTGCAACGCTCTACTATTTATATAAATTGACTTGAAGTTAC
>JBALXS010000090.1:0-20404 GCA_036960485.1 Oceanospirillaceae bacterium | reverse complement strand
GGAAAGGGAAGAGGCTAAATGATGGATTTATATAAAATGATGCTCTTAAAAAAAGAGCCAGTTATTAAAAAATAAAACACCAGCGATAGTCATTAATTATATAAGTGGCTGATGTTTTAATTACTAAGCGGCAATAATTAGCCGTTTTTTAGTTTACTCCATGCTTGGTCTGCAATTTTGCGATAACTTTCCCAATCACCGTTTAACCAACGCTGGCGGCCGGCTTCAGCGTAAAATAAATGCAATTCATCACCAAAAAAATCCCAAATCTTACCGTTTGTCACCACTAATCCTTCACCTAAACTTAAGGCATTAGCGCAATGACCATTATAAAAAGGTTTATACTTTTCAGGGTTTTGTTGAAACTTATCGGCAGAAGCTTGGCTTGCAAAATACCATTTAGCACCGCTGTATTTAACAATATAGCTTTTTTTACCTTTTACAGCTTGGTGTGCATCTTTAACATTTAGATCGTGGTAAGCCACTGTATCATGCGAGCCGATGGCTTTATCTCCCCAATAGCTTTTGCTGACAACCTCAGCAGAAGCGTTAAAAGAGGAGAGTATAAAAATCAAACTTAATAAAATTGCGCGCATACAAAATCCTTTTATTGGATAAGCTAGAGGAATGTTCAACATTAATTTTCTAGACCTTGTTTGTATAGCCTAGTTCAATGTTCACGTTAATAAAGCGAGGTTTACACAGAAGAGGGAGTTTTTTAAAAGCTGCTATAGTGATTAACAACTGAACAGTGCATGAAACTGCCTCAATAAACAATCCTTTATTGGTATTATTTATGTAGATGATGTGATTGTAGAAAAGTTATTTAAAGAAAGAGGGGCGAAATAAGTGGAAAGGGCGCAGAAAAACACCTTTTTTGGACGCTGTATGTTTGAACGGTGAGGGGGCCTCATCAGGCTGAAAATGACCGTTGTTGAGAGTTTTAGAACTGATTTTATCAGTACATGGAGTCAAAATAATATTAAGCCAGACAGTCCTGTCATTTACGATAAACTGCTCTGCTTCAAAGGGGTGGTGGGCGCGGAGTGTAGCCATTTACCAATCAAATATTGAGAAAACATTTAACTGCTTGATAGTAAGGAGTTTAAGTAGATAAATATCATGTTTGGTAATGCGAAAACGTCCATGACGGGGATTTGTCATTCAATAAATTCAAGACACCTAGCCAGATACTTTACTGAGTTTTGTTGTAGATTTAACAATGGATTCGATCTAAGAAAATTATTACCTTTGATTGATTGATTGATTGATTGATTGGGTAATGGTAAATATCAGCCAAAAGCCTAATAACTATTTAAAATTAGCTGCAGCATGTAGGTGTTAAGGAGGGCATTTAATATTAGTGAGATGTTCGCATACACCAAAGCTTTAGTTAATTGGCTGTTGTGACACAGCAATGTTTATCGATAAGGCGGTAGAGAGTACGACGTGAAATCCCTAGTAATTGAGCTGCACTAGATACATTGCTGTTGCTAATATGGAGTGCTCGTTCAATAGCTTCACGCTCGACCTTAGCGCGCACTAAATCGAGATTGATTACCTCTAGTGGCTGTTCTTCTGGTTGAGTTAGCCCTAGGTCAATTGCGGTGATAGTTGAGTTTTCCGTCATAATGATGGCACGGCGAACTCGATTGATTAGCTCGCGGACATTACCGGGCCAAGGATGAATACGGATAGCGCAGATTGCGCAGCGGCTGAATCCAGTGATGCGGGTTATAGCGTCAGTACGAAATAAGGAGAGGAAATGCTTCGCTAAAAGTTCTATATCACTGCCTCTATTGCGCAAGGTTGGCACTTCAAGAGGGACGACGCTTAGGCGATAGAATAAATCTTGTCTGAAACGATTTTCGATGACAGCTTGTTCTAGATTGACGTGAGTTGCGGCGATTATACGAACATCAACCGGCACTCTAGTATGACTACCGACACGTTGCACCACGCCTTCTTGCAGTACTCGTAGTAGATTGGCTTGGAGATCTAAGGGCAAATCACCGACTTCGTCGAGAAATAAGGTTCCTCCATTTGCTGCTTCCACGCAACCAATTACGCGTTGGGTAGCACCAGTGAAGGCGCCTTTTTCATGACCAAAAAGCTCAGATTGAATTAATTCCCGGGGCAACGCGCCACAATTTAGTTCGATGATAGCGCCGTTTGCGTAATGGGAACTGGCATGAATTGCTTGGGCAACTAATTCTTTACCGGTTCCGCTCTCGCCGCTGATCAAGACAGGTACGTTACAGTTACTCAGTTTATTCATCGCGAGGTAGAGCTGTTGCATGGCAGCACTTTTTCCCACCATTTTATTAGTCCAACTACTATTACACTCAAAATTCTGGTTGAGATTAGACATACCATAAGCGCGCCCGAGGCTAAAAAGAAGGCGGTTTTCATCAAGAGGCAAGGTGTGATAATCGTAAAACCAGCTGGCAATTTTTTGTCGTACTAATGGTGATTTAATTCCGTTTTCAGAAACAATGGCTATCCAATTGACGTTGGGGTAATGGATGAATAATTTTTTGAAAGAGTCATCACTTAGATCCTCCTCATCAATATAATAAACTCCGACACGTATATTATTTTCTCGCGGGCGCTGCAATTTTCCTAAATGGTTAATGGTCACATTTTTCCATCCCAATCTACTGAAATCTGGAAAGGCTAGATGAGAGGGAAATGATAAATAAAAACCGCGGTATTCAAAATCCATTTAGTATACCTTTGTCGTAATTATTACGCTTGATTTTTGTATTCTACACTTTAAATGTGAACGGAAGCTATATATTGGATAAATATTAAGCTGTATTTTCAAACATGCATATGAAATTTGAAAGCTATAAAAGGTATTTTTCTTGAGTGCTTGCCATTATTTTAAAGAGTGATTAAAAGATAGATGAAGTTGAAATACTTGGTTTTGGGTATGCCAGATACTATTGCTGACCATATACTGCGCTGGCCTTAACAACCTGGTGTCCTCGCTATTTTCACGGTCAAAACACCAGCATCAACAATTTTTGGCTATAAAAACCCATGCTCAACTAGAGATAATAATGCAGGTAAATGACACTTGTTGATAGATTGTTAATATCTCAACTTCATGCCTAATAGATAGATATTGGAGTATGATTTACTGGCGTTTTTAGTTTTTCTCGGTTTACTATGCCCGCGATACTGTTGTCGATCTATTTCTGTTAAAGTTTTTTAAAAGCTTGGCTTCGAGGCAATGTCCGTTAGGGTATCTGTTAATCTTGGTACTATTTGCAACCCTTGAACAAGAAAGTGTAATTTGTGGAAGTAACAAGATTACTCCATGAGTAAAGTTGAAACCTGCAAAGATAAAAATTATTTTCAGCAGTTACTGCAAAAAATCACTTCAGTTTAGCTATTCTAAACCAAATACATATACTATAAATAATATTTAAAATAAGACGGTATATACTATCACTTTATAGTTTTTGTATATAATAGGGTTGAGGAATTGAATATGAATACAGAGCACCTAAAACTATTTTTACGGCTAGCCGCTACTCACAACATAAGCCAAGCAGGAAATGATTTAGGCTTGTCTCCAGCAGTCGCTAGTGCCCATATCAAGAAACTGGAACAGGGCTTAGGTGTTCGTTTAGTTCACCGTACTACTCGAAAAGTTTCATTAACAGAAGAAGGTGAAAATTTTCTTCCTCACGCTGAAGAAGTTATTTCAAGTATTGAAGCCGCAAGAGCATCTGTTGGTGTAGGGCAAGCTTCCCCAAAAGGTACTTTACGCATCACAGCACCTGCCTCTTTCGGTCGTATGCACCTTATACCAGCAATGAAGGCGTTTTTGTCTCAATATCCTGATATAACTATCGATATTCGCCTTACCGATTCCATAGTTGACTTAGTTGAAGGTGGTTTTGATATCGCTATTCGTGATGCCAACTTGAAAGATTCAACATTAATTGCTCGCAAATTGGCACCAGATAAACGTATTGTCTGTGCATCTCCTGATTACCTTGCAAAATTTGGTGAGCCAAAATCACCAAAGGATTTGAATGATCATCAATGTGTTACTTTAGCAGGCCTTGAAACGTGGGGCTTTGATACCCCTCAAGGCCATATAAACATCAAAGCAAAAGGTAACTTTCGAACAGATAATGGCGAAGCCATGCGAGATGCCTGTGCGGATGGTCTAGGTATTGCCATCAATGCCACATGGAGTGTCTATCACCACATCGAACAGGGAAGGTTAGTGCAAATACTTAAAGATTATCCTTTGATTTCCAATGCCTCCATTTGGGCTGTTTATCCCAGCTCTCGTTTATTAGCCCCTAAGGTAAGAGCTTTTATCGACTTCGTTTCAGAGCAATATAGTAGCTCCCCATATTGGGATGAGCAGCTAGAACATCAATCAGTCGTAATCTAAACATATAATTGTAAGCACTGTTATCGGTACATTACGCAAGTAAAAATCATCAACTATATTATTTTGTTGAAGCAATATAAAGCAGTTGATTGGTAATATCCCACAGGCGTTGCTGAGCAATCAAATCATATGCCTGCTCATTCGCTTTGGCTGGTCGTAATTGCGAAAAGTATTGCATAGTCACTCCGTCTAGCTCTGGCGCACATGCTAAAAATAGCTGCGTAATTGCGCCTGACTCAGGATTACTTCCTGTAACACCATAAGCTTGTTGCACCATACGAGTATTTAGAAATGAACCTGGGTCAAGTGCATTGACAGTAACCCCTTGATCACGAATTTTTTTGGCGAAGAGAAGACTGAACATAATTACTGCTAATTTACTTTGTGCATAAGCAGATGAAGAATTAAACTTTTTTTCCATCATAAGATCATCAAATTGCAACGGTAATTGCGCCGCCGATGCAATATTAATAATACGACCTTTAACCAACTTTAGTGCCGGGAGCAATAATTGACACAGCATTGCAGTAGCTAAATAGTTAACCTGAAATCGTAATTCATAACCATCTTCACTAACTACCCGCTTAAGTTGGTCTTCGCTGTTACTCGGACCGACACCTGCATTATTAATTAATATATCTAACGTAGGGTGCTCAAATAAAACTCGCTCAGCTAATTGTCGAGTTTGTACTAAAAAACTAAGATCAGCTTGATAACCGTAGATGTTATTATTGCTGGTTATCTGTTTAATACTTTCAACAGTCGATCTGATTTTATCAGCTGAACGTCCATGTATTAGTACCCTAGCTCCACGTAGAGCCAATTTCCGTCCTACACCATCAGTTGAACCTGTAATTAGCACTGTTTTACGATGTATACTAGCTTTGTTGCCAACTGAGCTGATGTCATTCATATGCACTCTCCAATAGTTTTTTCGTGGCTAATTATCGATAAAAACGGATTTAACGTGCAGTGTATCCATGTATTCCCGAATAGACATAATTTGGCCATTTATGATCACAAACAGAAAATGGTATAAGTTATTATAAAGGGTGCCGTCAGCTTTTTTACCATAAGACTCAACTTCAACGGCAACTCTATTATCGTCATTAGTCCATGCTGAAGGTGTGAGCGTCATTCCTAGAGGAAATGCATTGCCAACGGTATTCATCAAGTCTGCTATAGCGGCTTTGTCCATCTCCCCTGACAGTGGAAGCCCTCCTTCTCTGCCCATCACTTTCCAAACAATGGCATCATGAAGCAAAGCATTTACGCCAGATACATCACTTGCCGAAAATCGTTCAAGGAACTGACCGACAAGTTTCTTATTTTGTTCGCGACTCATTTGACCTCCTGAATACCCATGACTAACTGGTCCCAGTTACGTTGGTTCTCCATATCATTTTGTGCGCCATTATCATCTGCGTATTGAAAACGTTTTTGTGCTGGAGTTTTACTCATCGATTGATAAAGCCAATAAGCCTCTTCTTTGAGCGCAGCTTCAATGGGCATATCGATTGACGCATAGACAGTCCGCTTACAAGCTTCTATTGATTCAGCGGGGAATTGACCAATGCGATTCGCTAACTCATCGACATAAGCGCCAATCTTATCGGCATCGAGGGCCTGGTTAATAGTGCCATAAGCCTGAGCTTGATCAGCGTCAAAATCTCGAGCACTTAATATTAACTCTAACGCTCGACCTAAGCCCACTTGTCTAGCCATGCGAGATGCACCACCACCACAAGGTAAAATACCCATACCAGCTTCCATCTGCATAAATTTAGCTTTACCTCGAGCAGCAAAACGCATATCACAAGCCAGCATAAACTCATGACCGCCACCACGAGCAAAACCTTCAACTTTAGCGATTGTCGCTTGTGGTAAAGCACTGATGCGTTGTAGTACTTTTTGTAAATAGAGTATCTCGACCTCTTCTCTTGAAACAGCCTGTGTCGGGATGTCTTTCAGAAAGTTAGTATCCGCATGGGCAATAAAAATCTCAGGATGGGAGGATTGAAATACAACAACTTTTACGCTACGATCTGCTTCTAACCCTTCCGACAATCGATTCAAGTCATCCAGCATAGGAATACCTTGAATGTTAACTGGCGCATAATCAAAAGTGACAGTTAAGACAGCTTGATTTTGCTTAGCCGTAAACGTAGTGTAATTTTCGTAAATCAAAGTAATCTCCAAATTGGTTACTAGATAGAAGCAGTAAATTGTATGAGGAAGATTAGCACCGACCCTATTAATTGATAATCAGTTACTGAGAAGAATCAGTTTATAGAATTTGTTGATAATGCTTTATTGTGTTGGCTACCAATCAAACAGGTTAAGTTAGTCCTAGATTTCAAAATGAGATAAGAGTGTTGTTTAAATCTGTATTGTTGCCTGAACAATCAAATTAACCTCCGAATAACCTGGATGCTTTCTGCGAGATTGCAGTCACCCTCTACCGTTTCTCGCTTGAGGGTGAAAATCAGATTTTATGACATTTCCCGCCATGCTAGGTCCTGCTTGGATAGCTTCAAGTACAAAATTAACAGTATCTGGCGCTCATTGAGGGACATCTTAATTGCTCATCGATGCTGAACAAGGCATTGTGTTTTTTCAGAACCAGTAACCTAGTGCTCTTCATCAAAGGTTTTCTGTTCTATACACTGCTTCCTTGAGTTCTTTAGAAAGGCTTTGAAGCAAATTGGCATGTTAAAAATGATAGCCGTAGTCGAAAAATCGAGACATGAATATTTAGTTCATACAAGGGTGGATTAAAATGGCTTGATCCTTGGTCAAAGCGTGCACTAGTCAAGATGGACGATAGCCAGGAGCATTATTGTTTAGTATTTGCCGCCCCAAGTACAAAGAAAAAGTTATCGAAATACCGCGTTTTCTAAGCTTTATGAAGCACGCAACACTGTAATGGCTGGCACACACGGCAGTGGTGAACATCCTTTCGCCACCTACAAGCCATATTACAACATGGCGCGAACGAAAGTATGGATCGCAAAAAAACACTATTTTTTTGCTGCGCAGCGATGGCTGCCAATATTAGGAGAGGAGTTACATTGCTATCTCTTTATTTTAGAATTACTGAACAAAACTGCAAAATAGAATGCTGATACTTATGCAAAGCTCTCATGCTAATAAATAGCACAGATAAAAAAGCTTGAGAGGTTGTGCCGATCGCAAAAATCGATGAGACACAAAAAATTTATGCTAATGACAATCAGTAGTAAAAATAACAATTGTCATTAGCTAGCGTAGCGTTTTATCTAAAAATTAGGCTAACGGTTTAAGTTTAATAATTAAAAGGATTATCAATAGATAAAGAAGGCGTTGTAAACCACACTGGGCCCTGTTCAGTCATATAAAAATGATCTTCTAAACGCACACCAAATTCATCGGGTATTACCAACATTGGTTCGTTAGAAAAGCACATACCAGCGGCCAAAATGGTGGTTTCAGCTCTATTTAGATACGGCCATTCGTGAATATCTAATCCAATGCCGTGCCCTGTACGATGTGGGCATCCTGGTGTTTGGTAATCAGGACCCATACCTTGGGATGCTAAATATTGTCTAGCCGCAATGTCAATATTTGCACAAGGCTCGCCAATCACAGCTGCGTCAAAAGCCGCTTGTTGTGCTTGCTTTTCTATTTCCCATGATTTTCTCTGTAGCTCCGAAGGCTTGCCAAAAACATAACTGCGGGTTATATCTGAAATGTAATCGCCTACCGTACAACCAGTATCGATTAACACCATGTCGTTATTTTTTAATGGATTGCTGGCTTTAACACCATGGGGAAAAGATGAATCTTTACCAAACAGCACGATACAAAAATAAGAGCCTTTAACGGCGCCTAATTTACAGTGAGCAGCGTGAATAAAATCACTCACTTCTTTAGTTGTAATACCTTCGTATAAAATGCGTGCTGCGGCTTTTTGTACTATTAGAGTGATATCTTTAGCTTTTTGCATGAGTGCTAACTCAGCACTAGATTTGGTAGCTCTGCAACCGGCAGTAATTAGCTTGGCGCTGACTAATTTGAAATTGCTAGCGATGCTGCCAATGCCGTTACTAATAAAGAAGGGGGTAGATTCATCGATACCAATATCACCTTGAGTGATACTCATGCTTGTGAGAGTTTGGCAAAACAGGGAATAAGGGCTTTCGTGTTCTTGCCACGTTGCTATTTCACCGCCAACGTTCATGAACTGTAATAAGGTGCCTTTTTCAAAATGCGGAGCGATGAATACTAGCTTTCCTTGAGCTGGCAAAATAGCACCGACCATACGCTCACTACTATTCCAGCGCATACCGGTAAAGTAAAATAAATTAGTTCCTGCATTTAAGTAAATAGCAACGATGTTATTTTCACGCATCAATTGCTGCGCCTTATCGATGCGCATTTTAAACTCAGCGGTATCTATCAAGGTGATGTCTGTACACTGATTTTCAAGTTTTGCTAATTCCGTTGCCGCATCGCTTCCACCTATACCTTTGCCAGCACCTTTAACAGCACTTATACTTACACCGATAGTCATTTAGATTACCTCCTAATGTTTAAATAATGTTTATTTATTAGCGAACCATTGAGCTTGCTGCTTATTGTTTAAAAATGACCAAGCAATAAAATGGCTGATTTTTTGACCTTGTGACATTTTTATAACTTGTACATTAACTGCTTTAACGGTAGATAATTGCTGTTTTAATTCTTTTAAATGAACGCTTTTAGAAACAAGGCAAGTAAAGTATAAAACTTGTTGTTTGAAAAGCGCACTTTCATTAATCATGCTCTTTATGAAGGCTAACTCACCCCCTTCACAATATAGTTCTGCTTTTTGCCCACCAAAATTCAATGCATCATTAGTAGCGTTAATCGCTAATTTTGCAGAGCGGTTACTGGCTAAATTATCCCTTTTACGCTTATTACTGGCTAATGCTTGAGCTAAAGAAGCATGAAAGGGTGGGTTGCATAGAGTGATATCTATCTTCTGCTTATCAATAATATTATTAAAAAACTGCTTGGCATCGGGTTGTAGCCGAACATTAATTTTTTTAGCTAAGCCTTGGTTGGTTATTATGAGTTGCTGCGCACAAGCCACTGAAACAGGATCTATATCACTTGCGATAAACTGCCATTGGTAGCAACGCTGGCCTAAAATAGGGTAAATGCAGCTCGCCCCAGTGCCAATATCTAACGCGGTGACTTTAGTGTGGTCAATCTTTAGATGCTGACTGGCGGCATTTAATAAGTCAGCTAAATAATGAATATAATCAACTCTGCCAGGAATAGGCGGGCAAAGGTAACCTGGAGGCAGTTGCCAATGCTTTATACGATAATATGTTTTTAAAAGCGCAGTATTTAGTGTAATAACTGCATTGGGGTTTGCAAAATTTAAAGTGGTTGAATGTGCAGTGGGTGCATTAATATTTGGGTGTTTATCAGTTGGGGTCGTATCAGTATTACGAATTTCTTTTGCGATTAAAAATGGTTTTAAATCTGGGTGTGTAACTAATAATTTTGCGAAGTCATACCCAGTATTATGTATGTTACGTGGATGTAAGTTTTGTTTGAGCAAAAGATTTTTTGAACTAAGCATATAATTAGGTAACAAAAGTAAGTATTAAAGGATTTACATTGTAGTATTTTCTATAGCTGCTAGATAGTTATAATCATTTAACAAGAAATTTAGCTTGTCAGTCGTTGAAAAAAATTTGTAAAGTATAGTATAAACTGATACTTAAGCTAGGTGTTGCGGCTTGGGAATATCAACTCGTATCAGTGATTAAATCCGGATATTTAGATCGTGCTTATCAAAGTTATACTGATATGATTTATGCATGGAAAAATTGAATAGAACCTAAGAGAATCGCTGTGACGGGTTGGCTGCTATGGAGAAATAATGAAATATCATAAAGTTTGTGTGCTTAGTATATTGCTAACGATGACGACATTCGCTTATGCAGAGAATCGTTATGAAAACATATCGGTAGAATCTGCAAAAATACTGTTGGATCAGCAATCTAAAGGCAGCAATATTACTTTGCTAGATGTAAGAACCGAGCGAGAGTATTTACAATCGCACATTGAAGGGGCGCAGAAAATTGATTTTTATGCATCTTCGTTTGCAAGTGAGATAGCAAAGTTGGATAAAAGTAAGCACTATTTACTCTATTGTCGCACCGGTGTACGCAGTGCAAAAACGTTGCAACTGATGCAGCAGTTAGGGTTTGAAAAAGTTTATAATATGCAAGGTGGAATAGTGCAGTGGCATCGACAAGAATTGGCTATAGTCACTCAGTAATCTACAGTGTTATATACCAACTGTATCATTAGCAAAAATCCATTGGGAGTTAACAACAGTGTTCACGCAAAACGACTATTACGCACAACAATTTAAAAAAATTAGTGGAGTGAGTAATTTTTTTAGTACATTAACGTTTGAGGACTGTCGTTTTGAAAGCTGTGATTTTAGTGAAGCTAGTTTCAATAATTGCCAGTTTTTAGAGTGTGACTTTGTTAACTGTAACTTCAGTTTAGCTAAATTCAAAGGCACTCGTTTACAAGAAACAACTTTCAATGAATGCAAGCTGTTAGGTATCGATTGGACACTAATAAACTGGCCAAGTGTAGTACTTGATTCTCTTGTTAGTTTTGAACGTTGCGTCTTAAATGACAGTAGTTTTTATGGTTTAACTTTACAGCGATTAAAGCTACTTGATTGTCGCTGTTATGAGGTCGATTTTAGGGAAGGGGATTTTAATCATGCCAACTTTAGTCACAGTGACTTCACCAGAAGTTTGTTTAGCCGTACAAACTTAACGGCTGCTAACTTTAGTGAAGCGTTAAATTATGACATTGAAATTGAAAATAATCGCATTAAAGGCGCCAAGTTTAGCCGGTACGAAGCGGTTAGATTGCTGAATAGTTTAGAGATTGAGTTGGTAGATTGAAACCTTTGTACTGGTACTAAGTAACTACTAAGATGTAATTCGCCGAAAGTGTAAAGACAGCCTATCTTGGCTTTTTGAGCATAGCTATCATACTTGCTAGGTAAGTTATGCCCAAGCATCATTATCCCTATTTAGAGCGGACTTTTCTACTCAAACCATATAAATGCATGATAATTACAATTTAAAAGTGGCTTAAAATATTAATCTTATTCCTTTCTGCTACTGCAAAGGCTATCTCCTTCTATTTGATTTTTAAGACAAATATAGTACCTGTTTGCTTCATTGTTCCTGCTAATGCTTTTGCTCTAGCGCCACGGCCAAAGAAAATGTCCGCTCTTATAGGACCATTAATCGCGCCACCAGTATCTTGAGCGAACACTAGCCTGCGATAAGCTTCGTTAGTATCTGCAAGGGTGGTGCTAAGCCAAATAGGGCTGCCCAATGGAATAATACGTCGATCGACTGCAACGGAACGCTCTGCTGTTAAAGGTACGTTCAGGGATCCTCTTGGGCCTTTTTCAATGTCTTTTCTGATATTAAAAAAGATATAACTGGGATTTTTGTTTTTGACCTTTACACCTTTAATAGGATTATCAGTTAACCATGTTTTTATCGATTGTAGAGAGACATCTTTTTTTGCGATAGCTTCCATTTTCACTAAATCTCTACCGATAGCACGATATGGATGGCCATTTTGATCGGCGTAAGCGATGCCCACAATTTCACCATCAGGCAGCTCGACTAACCCAGACCCTTGTATATGTAGAAAAAATGCATCATCGCTGTTATCTACCCATAATAACTCTTGGCCTTTCAATGGATTTTTAGGGCCATCAATTTGAGCTCGAGAATAGAAAGGTATTACTTTACCCTTTAGGCTTCGCCCTCTAGCTTTGTTATCTTTCACTTTCAAAAGATTATTAGCATTAGAAACGCGCAGTAAGTTTTTTGGCTTTTTATAAAGTGGATAGTTGAAGCGAGCTGTTTTGGTATAACTACCTTTTAATAAGGGTTCAAAGTAGCCAGTAATTAAACCAGTAGTGCTATTTTTATTACCTACTACACGGTGTGGTTGGAAGTATTTTTGTAAAAACTGCTTAGCTTTAGCATTGTTGTTAGGTTCTAAGGTTTGCGCTGCGCTACAAACTTTTTGCCACTTTTGTTCTTTTTTTATTAATTTTGGACACTGAGCTAATAACGGAACAATAGCTTCGCTATGGTTGTCATCTTGCCAACCTTTTAAAGAGTCCCAGCTAACGGCATTAGAAATACCTGGTTTAGATGCACAAGCTGTTAACAATATAGAGCAAAGCACAGCAGCTATTTTGAGCGGGGTTAAATATTGGCGTTGATTGATAATAGAATTTTTAACTCCATGTAACATAAAGGTACATTCCCAAGCTGGTTTTACAAAAAAAGCGAAGTATAACAGGGGTGGTAAAAACCACCATAAAAAATAAGCTCGATCATTGATATAAGTAACAACTCTATCATCGCAACAACCTGGCAAGCTGCGTAGAAAATGTCATAACCTGAAAATTTTTCATAACTTACCCGCAAAGCGCGATCACTAATCTCAATAGCATGGTGTTCAAAATAGGCTCAATACTCCAAAAGTAGAGCATACCGGATACTCATTTACTTGAGTAAGATCTGTTATTTAGCTGTTGTATCATTGTGTTGTTATCGATAGATAGGTTTTATGGAGCTTTTAAATTATTTATTGACGTTAAATGTTATCTTTAACTATCTGAAAATAGAGCGTTAATCTGGAGAACCATAGACTGAGTGACATATACATTGCCTCAGTTTTTTTGGTGTTCGCACAGCCATGCTTATAGTACAATTTAAAAATTATAATTTAATAGAGGGCATCAAGTGAGAATATTTAAATCTCTAACGATATGTATAGTGTCTGCTTCTGTAATAGCTTGTACGACAATTGATCAAAAAGCACCCGCAGCAGATAGTCAAGAGATAGTTGATCAGCAAGCTGCTACAACAGATAGTCAGAGTAAGCCACTGATTGCTAAAGCTAATTCTGAGCCTAATAACCAGATAGCCGCAGCTGATAATATTTCTAAAATTCAAGCGCAACTGACAGCACTGCAAGAGCAAGTGATCAAGCTTAACAGCGACTCTGCCGCTGTATTGAAAATGAGCCAGCTAATACTGGCTAATTCACAAGTGCAAACAGCTACCTCTCAATCAGAAGCTGGGAGTGCTGTAAAAAAATCAATAAATCAGCCTACAGCGAATAGCACAAGCTCTTTGAATAGTATCTTAACTAAACTTGAAACGATATCTCCCTCGCCTAAAGGTGCCTTTGGCATCGTTTCCAGTTATACCGCAAATCAGCAATGGGTATTGATACGTTTTGATCGCCAATCAGGGGAAACTTGGTTAGCGGATAACAGCGGTTGGAATGCACTATCAGAAAGTGATGATTTAGAAATATCACAGTATGATGTGCATTTAATAAGAGCTGATCAAGATAAGAAGGGCTACGTAGCTTCTCGCATTGATCAACGTTCAGGTGATACTTGGTGGTTGAACAAAAACCAATGGGTTGTGTATCAGTAACTTGTATTAGTTAATTAGGATGACGAACTGCAGTATTTATCCGCAAAAAAGCTAGCAACTAGCAATCAGAGTCGAATATTATTTGCTGATGTTGTTTTGCCAACGAATAATAGCAATTATAGGGGCTCTTAAAGGGTTAAATCTCAAGAGAGCTCATATCTGTATGCTGTAGATTCTATGGGTACGCCACAGCTATGAAAGACACTATTTATGAAAGGAGCCATGAGTGAAAATTGTGCGTATTGGTTGTGGTCATTCGAAAGGTTAGCTCGTATCAGGAAATATATAAATGAGTGTGTGTTTTACCGATGACGAATACTGTCAATATTTGATAAGTGCGTTTGCAAAAATTTTACCTACTTTAACCATACAAGGTGGAGCGCAAGAGCCGTTTTATGAAGCACCGACCGAGAGTGCTAATGCAATTTTGTATTTTCGAGATAATTACCCAAGAAGCCTTCTGCATGAACTATCTCACTTTTGCTTAGCAGGTAACCGTAGGAGAAGTTTGGATGATTTCGGTTATTGGTATTCACCCTGTGGTAGAACAGCAGAAGAACAGCTTAAATTTGAGCTTGTAGAGGCGCGGCCTCAGGGATTGGAGAAGGTGATATGTGAGGTGATAGGCATTCATTTTTCACCAAGCTTAGATGATTTTTCGGGAAGGCCTCCTTCTGAGCTGTTTTTGTTAAATTTAGAAAAAGCCTATCAGGAAATGTGTTTAGAGCCACCTCCAACGGCAAAGAAAATTCTCGCTGGATTGAACATTTATGTAGGCAGCCATAATATCGTTTAATTAAGTTTAAGAGTGTTAGTGGATGAACCAGCGATTTTTTATGCAGCATCCACTACTAGTCGATTGAGATTTCTTCGAGTGGCTCATAGCTGATATCGCCTTTACATACCCGCGTATAACTCAAATGCTGATGTCAGGTTGGAAGCGACGATACTTACATAGCTTTATGGGAGAGGCTGTTAAAATATCAACATTATGGTAAGAGAGGCTTATTTGAGTTGCTATGGGTTCATCTTTACAATTTCAATATCCTTTGGTTTCGTTTTTCCAATAAAACCAAATATTCAACTCAATACATTATCTTGACGATCATCATTGAGGATAGCTTTATAGAGGGTAAGCACATCTTCTGGTTTACATAGTTCAGTTCCAGGGGTCATAACCGCAGCCCCTCCAGCGGCAACACCGAATCTAAATGCATTTTCAACACTGTTACCTGCTGCAAGTGAGTAAGCCATAGCTCCAACAAAGCTATCGCCAGCACCTACAGCAGATTGGACAGCGATTGGTTCGGCAGGAATAAATAACCCTCCTTCGTGATTAGCCAGAAAGGCTCCAGCAGCACCCATGGAAACCACAATATTTTGTGCAGCCCCGTTTCTCACTAGGTCCAGTGCTGCCTCTTGAGCGGATTGTTGATCTAAACTTCTACCAACAAGTTCTTCTAACTCACGAAGGTTGGGTTTTATAAGGAATATATTTCCTGTTGCTAGCACGCACTGAAGGCTTTCTCCAGAGCAATCAACAATGCAAGGAATGTTGTTGCGATTAGCAATATCCGCGATTAAAGCGTAAGTGTTAGTAGGTGCTCCCTGTGGCAGGCTACCACTGAGAACAATATAATCGCCTGCAAACTTATTTACGTGTCCTAACACCTTGTCGAGTTCTTTGTGACTAACAGACGGGCCTTGGGTCACAAAACGATATTCCAAACCGGTTTGTTGTTCATAGACCATATAGGCGAACCGAGTAGACTGCTGGATGTTGACTTTACAACATTCGATGTCAGTACGATCTAAATATTCTTCTAATATAGGCCCCATCGCACCTCCGGCTAAAAATAACAGTTCGACGGATCCTCCCAGCATGGCTATCACTCGAGCAACATTGATGCCCCCACCGCCGGGGTAAAATTTCTCGTTGTGCGTCCTTATTTTTTGAACCGGAGCAATCTTTTCTGCTTCGCTCGATATGTCTATGGTCGGATTAAGGGCGATAGAAAGAAAAGTTGCCATTTTTACCTGCTTTAGTGAATTGGGTTGACTGCATTGTTAATTTACCACGCTAAGTAGTTGTGAAAAGCCATACGTATTAAAAATTGTACTTCAAACTTTGCTAGTTTTTTTAAAAAATCCCCTAAAAATTGATAATCATCAAAGCTATATACATTTTTAAGTAAAACTAGCTATTCGTTACTATTGTTATGAAAGTGACAGAGAATTGGAAGAGTATATTCAGTATTAGCGTTTGTATTCTAAAAGCATGCGTATTTAAAATAGCACTGGTGGCCGCAACTTGGTGCGAGCTAATCAGCGAATGTGTTTCTATTTAGATCGCCACACGACATGCACCATTATAGCTAAATATCAAATGGTTATATTAATATTAAACATGATGAGGTCAGTAGAAGTCAGTCATTGGCGACCGAATGAGTTGAGTGTCGAAAATTAATCGATTATGGTAATTGGTATAAGCTTGATGAATGATAATTTTTTAAAGCAATATTTCGAAAATATTGAAGTAATTACTTAAGCGATGAGAGTGACGCTTGCTTGTAATTATAAATTGCCATATGCGAATGATTTCGACTAAAGGTATTTGTGCGTATAACAAGCTAAATATTAAGTGTATTTGTATTTATTATTAAATGTTTTGTTAATATAGTCGATAAGTAATTGAATATGATTGATTTTGAGAAATACTGTTAACAAAATAGCCACAGTGCTTAGTTAATAATATCATAGGATATAAGTTTGATTTTTAAAGGTAATTATAAGTTAATGCCTTTGATGTTTAATAGCGGCATTTCATGCCTTAATTGAAATAAATGGGTTTAAACTCTTTATGAAATTAGTTGATATTTCTCGATCCAAAAAGTTTTTGCCACATTATTTTGGAAATAAAAAAGGAAGGTGGTTTAGGCTGCTATATTTTGGGTTGGTGTTATTAATGATACTGGCTTTGATTATCGTTGGCCTAAGTATTTGGAATAGTGTTTATCTTAAATCTAGAAGTGATTTATCTCCTCACGCAAATTCTTTAACAGAAGCAATGTCGCGTTTTTTAACATTTCAAGATGAAGTACTACTCACAACCGCTGAAAAATTTGATATGACTTCCGTCACTTCATTGCACTCACAAGGAGTTATTAGTGAGTTGTTTCGCGTCAGTAAGCAAATGAAAGCAGTCGCCATTTTAGATGTAGACAATAAAGTAGTTATATCTGAAGGGGGTTATGAGGGGGAATGGGTTCGACTATTTAGCTCTAAAACGGTTAATTTATCCTCGGTAGGCTTACCTTTTCGGATGAGCTCGTTTGGCGAGCACTATTTACCGCTTAGAGTCCCTATTTTTAACGAATATAATGTAGTTATGGGCTATCTAGTTGCAGCTTATCAAATTATTGGTCCGGATGGTGTCTGGGATAAAGCTGCAGTCTCAATTGATAATGCTAAAGTGTTATTGAGTAATGATAGAGGATATATTTATGCCTCTTATCCTGAGAAAAAATCCTTTTTGCAAAGCTTTGGTACCGCACGCATAGCGCCAGATTTGAGGACTAAACTGGCCTTGATCGATGAAGATTTGGTGGGTTTAGGTAGTGCAAGTACCGCAGAGGGTGGCATCTTCTTTAGTGCAAAAAAAGTACCTAACTTTAATGGCTATGTTGTAGTGACGATTGAATATAATAAGCTATGGGTCGCGTGGTTTACACGTATGCAGTTTGCCACCTTAGTGGTTTTAGCCGTAGCATTGCTTGGTTTGTTAGTGCTGAGAATAAGCATCCGTCGTGCTTACCTTTTTGAAGAAGAAAAATTTGTAGCACAGCACAGAGTCTCTAAGCTCTCACATGCCATTGAACAAAGCCCTAGTAGCGTTATTGTTACCAATGATCGTTGGGTCACAGAATATGCTAATCGTAAATTATTAGATGGTACGGGGCAAATTATAGAGATAGCACCTAACACTGTGTTAGTTGATTCAAAGCCACACAATTTACTAAAAGCAGATTTAGAGAAAATACTCGTCACCTTAAATTTAGGTGAAAACTGGTATTGTGAGCGTTGTGATGAAGCTCAACAGCAGTGGTTTTCGTTTGCTATAAGTAAAATGACACTAGAAGATGATCAAGATGATAGTTTTATTATCATTACTCAAAATATAACTGACCGTAAAAAAGCAGAAGCTAGATTATATAAGCAAGCTTACTATGATTCTCTAACGGACTTACCGAATAGGCGTAACTCTTCTTTGTTGCTGCAAAAAGAGTTAGTTGAAGCGCGTAAGAACGATACAAAAGTCGCCTTGATTTACCTTGATTTGGATAATTTTAAATCTGTAAATGACCGATTTGGTCATGCGATAGGTGATCAATTATTACAAGCCGTTGCTAGGCGTTTAGGTAAAGCAATGCATCAAAAAGGTACTGCTTGTCATATGAGTGGTGATGAATTTTTAGCTTTCCTGCCTTATGAGGATAAAGCTGAAATAGTACTATTGATAGATGATGCAATAGAGGTCATTACTCAACCAATTATATTAGAAGGAAAAGAGCTCTTTGTGACGGTTAGCATGGGGATTTCACGCTTCCCACTAGATTGTAGTGATGAGAGCACGATGCTTAAAAATGCCGATATCGCCCTGTACTTCTCTAAAGATTCTGGGCGAAATTGCTACAGCTTTTTTGATGAAGAGTTAGAAAAGAAAAGCCAGCGTAAGCTAGAGCTCGAAACTGAAATTCGCACGGCATTGCAAAATAATGAACTCTTCATGGTGTATCAGACTAAGAATAAAATTTCTGACTATACCGTTTGTAGTTTTGAAGCGCTGATGCGTTGGCAGAGCCCCAAATTAGGTTTTGTTGGCCCTGATGAGTTTATAGGTGCTGCAGAATCAGTTGGTGCTATTCAAAAAATGGGCGAGTTCGCGCTATATCAAGCTTGCAAGGATTTAAAAAGGTTTCAAAAGGAATCAGATCAACCTTTAACAATGGCTGTTAACTTATCCATGAGACAGCTAAATAACGATGATATAGTTGGTATCGTTAAAAAGGTATTAGAAACTGAAGATATTAGCCCTGCATCATTAGAATTAGAGATTACAGAAACATTACTAGCTGAAAGATTTGATATTGTTTTACCTATTCTCAACAAGCTACTAGCTTTAGGCGTGTCGCTAAGCATTGATGATTTTGGAACGGGTTATAGTTCACTAAATTACTTGACGCGCTTTCCTGTGGATACCCTTAAAGTTGATCGCTGCTTCATTACAGGTATTGTTAATGCAGCAAAAGATGCTGCGTTAACAGAATCAGTTATTTCCATGGCTCATCGACTTGGAATGAAAGTTGTAGCTGAAGGCATCGAGGATCTCGATCAAATTGAGGTATTGCAAAAATTTGGTTGTGACGTAGGGCAAGGGTATTTTTATACTAAACCTATTAAAGCAGATGAGATGATTACGTTGCTCCAAAATCAGCTTGAAATCATCTCAAAGATTCTTTCGATTGCATCAGTACAGCCGGTCGATTTGATTGATGATATAGAGGAAGTTGAAGTTGAAGTTGAAGTTGCAACAACAGCGCCAATAACGACAGGGTTGCAGTTAGAGTAGAAGTAGGCTGCAATGCCATCTCTAAATATGGTTGTTTGGATAATATAAATAACCATATTTAGAGTTGAATTTAAAAATACTTAAGTCTACGAAGCTTATTTATTGGTAATAAGCTTGCTTAAAAAGTTAGGCTAATTTAAATCCAAGCTTTAGATGCTCTAATTTCTCCGGTTACAACATTTAAAGAATTACGTATAACGGGCTGGAAAAAATCGACTAGATTATGCTGTTCTTGCTCTGTAACCGCTCCCACTTTTTTCAGTAGAGCACCTAGCGCTACTTCACTTGCTCTAATCGTGCCATCATCTATTTTAAGTGCAAAGCCGAGCTTTAAGCTTGGAATGACACCAGCATATACCGCTTCTGCTCCTAGCTTTACAATAGCTTTCCCCGCCGTTTCTTTTATTACAGCGCTGCAGCAACGCTCTGATCCTGCAAGCATTTCTGGATGAGCGGCGATAGATTTTAAAATTTTACTCATGGCAATTCCTCTAGCACCTGGCTGATTTTGAGGATCGCTGAATAGCGCAAAAGCATAAGCTAATTTTTGCATTGGCATATAAATGGCTGGTAAGCCGCAGCCATCTTGCTCCCAGTGCATTTTGGCAACATCTTCACCAATTAGTTCGGTTAAAGTATTCATCCATACTTGTTGCACGATATGTGAGTGCGAGCTGTAACCTTGCACCTCAGGTAATAAGTGACGTGCTAATGTTAGCATGCCAGAGTGCTTGCCGGAGCAGTTATGATGCGCTTTGCTGGCAGGTGGCCTTGTGCGATCATTTCGTGAGCTGCTTTTTCATAGCT
>JBALXS010000089.1:0-20409 GCA_036960485.1 Oceanospirillaceae bacterium | reverse complement strand
TAAAGATCTACTGAGCCATCAACCGCACTAAAGCCATTGCCTTTGCTGTGCTTGATACCAAAATCACTTGATTCTGGGTTGATCACCTGAATATTGCCCTCTTGGCTTTCAAGACGAACATAATCCCCTTGAACTAAAGCTGTGCCCATAACCAAAAGGTTATTTTCAGCAATTATTTCTACCCGACTTGTGCCGTCTAGTGCAGTTTTTGCATTTAACACCTGCAAACCGGTAGTTTTTTCAAAGTAACCATCTAACTCAGTTAGCTGAATATCACCACTAGTGGTTTGCGCGTCAAGTACATTTAAGGCAACTTCTAACCCTAGAATTCCCTTGTCTGCACTGATATTTAGTCTTTGGGCAACAATGTCTACACCTGCATCAGCACTACCTTCTATCACTGCTCCCGTGGTAGATATCAATGTAACAATACCTGCTGAAGCAACCGATGTTAGCTCTATATCGTTAACGTGACTGTATTCAAAGCTAAACGCCGTATTTTCGACCCCCGTTACCGAGATTTTTTGTGTAGATACATCAACTGTTGCGGTCACAATGGATGCTGTTTGCTCAAGGGTAGACCCTAATGCATTTAACAGACTTGTCCAATCTGCGGTAACAACTGAACCATTAACCGTTTCTCCTACCGCTACTGTTATCGATTCTCCTGCAACCATTACACTCAATGATGTGTCAGCAACAAGATCGAAAGAGCCGTTAAAGCTAATGTGACTCATTTGAGCCTGGTCACTTCCTGCTTGCGTCAGAGTACTGATTTCTTCAGTACTCCCGTCTCCTATAAGAGTGAACGCGGTATTATCAAGACCCGTTATCGAAATCTCTCTCGCTGACAGATCGATAGTTGCGGATACAATTGATGAGGATTGAGTCAAAGAGTGCCCTAATGCATTAAGCAAACTCGTCCAGTCAGCCGTAACAACTAAACCATTAACCGTGTCACCTACCGCTACTGTAATCGGTATTTCATTAACATTTACACTCAATGATGTTTCAGCGACAGGAAGGTAAAGTTGGCTAAAGCTAATTTTACTGATTTGCGCCTGCTTACTGCCTGCTTCCGTTGTCGTACTGATTTCGTCCGTACTGCCGTCCGCTATAAAACGTTTATCAGCCGTGTCAAGATAAACACCCGCAACAAGCGAATTCACCGCAATATTGTCTTCTGCTGTGATAGTGACATCACTTGCCGCTTTATTTGAAGAAAGTATAAGACTGTCAACCGTCACTGTTGCACCGGCATTGAGTACAAAGTTACCATCCAGTATCTGTGTATCAAATACACGTAAACTACGGCTGTCCTGCTCAAGCGTTACGTCTCCAGGTAGCGTAGTTTTAATACTCACAGCATTCACTTGGGTATTAAGAATAATCGGTGCCATGGCCTCAATGATTAACTGATCCGCGACAATAGCGTCCGGACCGGCAAAACTGAACGTCGAATTATCTACACCCGTCACCGAGATCTCTCGCGCAGATAGATCGATAGTCGCGGTTACAATGGATGCCGTTTGAGTCAGTGTATAGCTAAGTGCATTTAACAGACTAGTCCAGTCAGCCGTGACCACTGAACCATTAACCGTATCACCTACAGCGACAGTCTCGAATGTTCCTGCAACAATTACACTCAATGATGTTTCGGCGATAGGTTGGTAAGATGAGCTAAAGCTAATTTTGCTAATTTGTGCCTGATTTTTTGCTGCTTGGGTCGTCGTACTTGTATTAGAAATACTATCAGAAATACGCAATACAGTGCCTTGCGCATTAATGTTTATATCACCACGTTCGGTAGTTTTAAGCAGGGCAATTTTGATGTCTGCAGTGGAACCAGCACTGGCATTAAAAGTGGTTAAGTTAATATCATTTCTATCTGATGTACCCATTGCTTGTACATCAGTTACCGTCAAAGCTCCCCAGTTATCAATAGAGATAGCACCGTCAGCTGCAGTAACACTATTAAGGATCAAATCACCTTGGTTAACTACTGCAATATCACCTGAGCCTAACAAGGTTAAATCAAGCTCATTAACGCGGGTATTGGCTGTTAATGCATTATCGGCCGTCACAGACAATTTGTGTGCTGTGATAAGCCCCTGAGTTTGTTCAAAACGTCCCTCTACTGCCGAGATAGTCACTGTTGAAAGCGCACCACCTGCCGTTAATGCAGATTGATCAAGGCTAATGTGTCCACCATAAATCCCTGCCGTTAACTGAATTTCACTGTTATCTTCAGTAGTCATTATGTTTGCAGGTAGGCTGGTACTAATGCCGCCATCCTTACTGGTTGACTGGCCTGCGGCTAAATTAATTAAATCATCGGCGATAATCGCGGCGTTCAGTGCTATTTCACCGCCTGCTGTCGCTTCAACAGACAAGGTATTTATGCCTGCTGATGCCTCTGTACCGACTTCACCTTGAATTGTCATTGATGCTTTAGCATTGAGATCAATCGTCGCAGCACTTAAAAAGGAAGAATCAGCCAAGACAAGATTATTATCTGAATGTAAGCTCAACTCATTACCCGCCACTAATTTAGCTTGCGAAGCAATTGTTGCACCATCAGATAAAATGCCTACTACCGTTAAATCGTCGCTACTATTAATCGTTAAATTGTTAGTTGCGTTAAGCAAACCACTGACGTTTGATTTACCGCCGGCGTTTACTGTGATATTGATGCCTTCAATCGAATTGTTACTAAAATCACCACCCGTACCAAATATACTCTCTTCACCAACAACAGTACGTGTAATAGTTTGCGTATCTATTATCTCTTGAGTTTCCCATACCGTTTGGGATTCTAAGGTGGTAACCATTAATCGCTGATCTATTTGAGCGTAAACATCTCGATAATCAAAAATATCTTCTGATTGATAAGTTAGGTTGTACTCAAGCTGAATACGTTGATCATAAATTTTATGATCTTCAGACTGCCACTCATAAACATAATCTTTAAAATCTTCTTTTACTGTAACCGAAATTTTATCGCGATAACGCACTTTGGAATTTTGATTATCACGTTCTGACCATCCTTCGTCTGAGGTCCAAGATTTTGTTTCCACGTCAGTGTGTTGTTTAATAAGCGTTTTAACGCGATCCCAGCCACTCCGTGTCTTTCTATCATCCTGCCAACTCCAATCAGCATAGGTATAGCTGTTGACATAACCTAAACCTTCATAGTTCCAACTAGTCCAATAATCGAACCCCCCAGCCTTTTCGTCTTCACGTGGTTCGATCTCACTTTTTTGCGTAAGGCTCTCGGTATCAAAGGCTAATACATCAAAATACTGGCTATCAGCTTTTACCTTTTTAGTAAATTCGGTGCTTATAGTACCTTGAGATATACCATCTTTATACCACGTTGCTGCAGGTGCATCAGGCGTGTTATCGGTAAAAGCAGCATCTATTGCCAGAGGAACGTCATTTAATAATGGTTTGAGAGGTGTCCAAACCCACTTTGGATCATATTTTAGTGTCCCACCTTGATCGGTTGGCGACATGGTAAATACACGATCGCCTGTATCAGTAGAATGTGCAGCATTGCTCAACCCTGTCGTTCCAACATAGCTTGCCTCCCAATAGGCATCTAGATATTGATTTTCATCCGAAACGTCATTATAATCAGTAGACAAAGCGTCTAACTGGGTTTGAGTAAAGCGAGAGCCTTGTTGCGTATAGCTTACATCGGCATTATCTTGATATGTACCTACCCATTCACCAATATTACTTTCACTAGTAATCATACTCGCTTGGGTATAACCCAGATATTCAGCAACAACAATTTTTTGCGCTGATGTTAACGCCGAAAATTGGATTTGGGAGTCAGGTTCATCCTCAGAATATTTATTCCAGTCTAGTTCATCATATGCTTGAGAATATGTTTTAACGTTATAACTGGTAAAACCTGAAGTAAAATCGCTAACCAAGCCATTTACACCATCAGTTCGCTCAAATTTTAGCCCTCCAGACACTGCCGCCGTTTGCCAAACGCCCCCTTCAGATGAACCCTCCATATTGTCATCCGATGATAAATATTTCGCCACTCCCGATGAAACTATTCTTAAAAGATCGGCTTGCGCGCCTTCTGGCATTTGTACATATTTATCTTTCCAGCCATCAACATCAATAAGGTAGTTTTGTTGGTTATCTTCATTGGCCAACGATGCCCAGTCAGGACCTTCCCATATCGCTGGCTTCTCCAATGTAGTCCACGGCAGTAGTCCTGTTGATACTTCACCTACTGCGTCAGCCCAAATATCTACATCTTGTGCTGTAGCTATTTCTCCTTTAGCTGCCACGGTGAAAGGTGTACCATTATAGCTACCGCTTAACCTTAAATTACTATGTTCCATTTGAAATAAAGGCATATAACCAAGACGGTTCAAAACCGCTTGTTTTTGCGCGTCATTTAACTGAGAAAAAGTACGATAATCATCCGATTTATAGTCACCCGTAACCGATTCAGCTGTTCTATTCACTAAAGCTGGATTACTTTTTACACCGGCATTATTCCAATCTACGCCAGGAATATCCCCTTCCCCTTCCTGCTCATTAACATAGTGTAATCCTTCGATAAAGAACTCGCGGAATTCCATGCCTGCGTCAGCATTAGGGTTATAATAACCCAATTGCTGTAATGTCACTGACATAGACACAACTTCATTACCCACTTTTACTTTTTCTTCACCAATTTGCTCTATCGTAGAGGTATCTACCCAACTAATAACAGGCACCAGAATGGTGCCAATAGCGACTTCTCGGCTACCTGTTACTATTTCAATTTCTTCAGAAATAACCTCAATAACAGGACGTTTAAGGTCGAGATCATTGCTTAACAAAGCATCCGCTTGCACTTTAAATTCGCCACCGGTATTAATAGTGACATTACCGGTCGCCTTGATAGTACCTGATGAAAGCACCTGAATGAGGCCATCACTTAAGCCTTTTAAGCCTTCTTGATCTATTTCGGTCTCCAAGACCTCACGTGTCGACTGCGTATTAACCCCTGCCTGCAAACGAATATCACCTTCAGAAATTACCCACCCAGTAATTGAGAGCTGTGAACCCGCATTTAATAACAGTAAACCCTCTTCATCAGTTACTTCGACAATACCCGCTATCGATACTAACGGTGCAGAAAGATGTACAAGTGCATCGCCCTTAACTATTGCAGGGATGTTTTCAGGTGGCTCAGCCGAAGCAGCGGCAGACAGTGAAATAGCATCACGTGCTTGAATAAACACTTTTGATTGTTCTGAGGTGGCATAAGCATAACCACCCGCTAAAATATTCACCTGTCCGCCCGAGAGTTGAATATCATCTTTGACCGCAACAGCGCCCACTAAATTGACATTGCCCGAGCTAGAATGAATTACCGCTGTGCCAGTAACTTCATTAAAAAGGCTTACGTCATCAGGATCCGCAAATCTTTTACCAACCTGTCCTTGAATGAAAATACCCTCATTAGCAGTAATAGAAATATCACCACCCTCTGCGGTTTCTAAGGCACCGCCAGACACAAAATCTGTACCATCAAGTACTATGTTTTTGAGCCACACGCCGACTTTAGATGAATGCGTTCCACCCAGAACAGTTAATTGATCATCTGCGTGAATCAAGTTATCAACTGCGATCAATGAATTCGAAGATAAAGTGATATTAGCTTTCGCAGCGATGTCGTCGCTATCTCCGATAACTTTTTTAGCTTCCGCACGGATAACGCCGTTCAACTGTAATTGACCGGTAGCGTTTATTTGTATTGAACTATCACCACGTACAGTCAGATCAACTAAGTTAGCATTAGCCGTTATTGAGCTTTCTTGAGTGAGTGAAACGCCAATACCACTGGCATCTTTTCCTGCGCGTAATTGCACCTGTCCCGTTGCGGCAAGGTAACCACCAGAGTCAATTAAGGCATATTCATTTGTTAGATCTAAGCCTTTACCACCGATGTAAGTCGCTTTATCGGAGCGTAACTCTAAAATGGCATCTTTACCCATCCAAGCAAAAGTATTGGTTTCAAAATTATAATCAGCCCCGGCACGAGCGCTGCCGACCAGTTGTAATGTTGATGCTTTAAGCTTAATTTTACTGTTATCAATTTCAGTATATAACTGTGCATCTGCCCCCAGGATTATCTGACCCGAAGCCATCATCTCTATTAAACTATCGGCTTCAATGATGGCGCCATATGACTGGCTGTCTCCTGCTGTTGGATCTGTGTTACCTAACAGTATGTCCCTTCCCGCTTGAACGGTTAAACGCTGACCGTCTTCATCGGCCGTCATATCGGTATTGAAAATACTGACATCTTGCCCTGCTTTGATCAGTAATGAACCTGCTAAATGAAAGTCACCTGAAATTGATGCGTCTTGAGACGCCTGCATTGTTACTTCGTAATCGGTTAACGAGTCTGTGGCATTAAGACTTTTTAATACCCCTTCAATCACTAGGTTTTGGCCTTTAAGACTCAGCTGACTAGCGGTTTCTATGTTGCCAGCCTCTTTCGCTAACGTCAGAGTGCCTGATTCCGCGATAATAGTAACTTCGCTTAACCCAGGATTATCATGGCCTATGTTAGAGTTAATGGTTACGTCATTTAAACCCGTAATAAGTATACGGCCTGAGTCACCTGTTGATTGCAAGACAGAAGAAGAGTGCGTATAAATACTCGTTACACCTGCCTCGATACCTGTTCCCGCATTAATAATAATGTCGCGATCGGCGGTAAGATCACCGCGAACTTCAATACTACGACTGGCATTAATAATGATATCGGCATCACGTCCCGCCGCAATTAAACTCCCTTCTAAAACGGAGTCTCCAACCGGATTTAATTCAATATTACCGCTACGTGTTTCCAAGGTGCCTAATGATTGTAAATTTAGACCACCACCCGTTGAACCAGAGAGGAAGTTTATCGCATCGTAACCAACAACATGATTGTTGATGTTCACTTTGCCACCGATTGCTCCGGCTTTACCTAGGTTGACTATAGATCCTTTAGCACTAGCATCTATTGCGTAACTGCCATAAGAGCTAACATCTTCATTTATTGCTTGGCTAAAGCCAAGTCGGTCAAGCCCAATAGAGCTACTGTGATTAAGGTTAAATTCAAAGAAGCTAGTTAATTTAAAGCGCCCGTCTTCTAAACGAATTTGAAGCTGCTCATCAGTCAACTTTTGTTTGCTATCAAGCGCAGGTGAGCCCGTTAATGATTCAATTACCGTAAAGTCTGTTGCGTACAGCGCCGTTTTAATATTTTCAGCAAGTGAACTTGCGCCTTCATTGTCTAGTGTCGCCGATTTAGGTATGGTGACTTGAGCTGATACCTTGTGTGTACCCAGATCAACCGTTAGGCTTAACACTACATCAGCACTTAAATCACCGTCAGCAAACTCAACAAAACCGTCGGCAAAAATTTCATTAGACCATGGCGTCGCTAAAACCGTTAAGTTACCTGCTGAGCTTAAATTAATTGTCGAGTTTTCTAATCCTGTTTTTAAGTTACTCGATCCAAAAATAACAATACCTTGATCGGTGTAATTAGTGACCGCAGCTTTAGCTGAAACTCCTCCGCGCACATCAATCAGGCTGCCCGCATACAAGTCACGACCTAAACGCACTTGTCCTTCGGTTGCCTCAATTGAAATAGTCGAAGCGCCGTCACTATAACTACGCGTTGATCCTAAAGATAAACCACGGCTACCATAGTGATCCAGTATTTCTCCACCGGAAACAATTAAACCGAATAACTCGGCATCATCAGCAGATTTAATCTGAATTTCACCTGCGGCATTACTGGTTGCCACTTTAGTTCCGCCTAGCATTCTAATACCAATACCATCGCCATTTCGGCCAGCGCCACCTTCTAGCTGGATCAATTGATTAGCACGAATACTCGCCCCAATTTCAACCGTTCCACCCGACTCTTTAAGTGCTTCCCCACCAAGGTATAATTGCCCAGAGGCCTTTAAGCTTACTTTTGAATCTTCATCAGACCATATGATTTTCGGTCCATCATCGGTAAACACGGTTTGACCACCCGCAATAACAGCTCCCACTAATTCGACATGACCTTTGGCATCAATAACAACCGTGCCGCCAGAATTATCGGATGTGATACCCCCCGCAGTTAAACCACCCGCTGAGGTGATTTTTATCGAGACATCATCGCCTGCACCCGCAATGGAGGTCGTTGTTAAGCTCACTAATTTACTGGCTGCAATGCCGCTATCAACATAAATGCGCTGGCCGGCGATAACAGACACTTCAGAATCGCCATCGCCAAGCCAGGTAACACCCTCATCTGACGAAACACCACCAGCAGTGACCGTACCATTAATAATGGCATCTTGACCGGCATGTAAAAGAATACTTGAAGCAGTAGATTGCGTACTAAGCTTTGAAGTTTCATGAACAAAAAGACTCACGCCTTTTGAATTAGCGCCGCCAGAAACGCCGATCGGCGTTCCATCTAACGCAACACCGCCTTTGATGGTGATATTACCGCTTACGGAGGCATTACCTTCCCAATAAACCCAGGTGTCTGATTGCAGTGTTAGATCTGAATTCGCTCCCCGTAAATCTATATCTCCTCGAACGATAATGTCATTTTCACCGGTTACTTCAATACCTTGTTCGTCTGCAAGTGTTATCAATGTTCCGGTTAATAAAAACCCATAACCACGCTGCCCAACAAGCTCATGAGGCTGTTGAATTCGAATTTCTTCAATCACACCATCAAAGGTTGAGTCGTAAGCGTAAGCTAAGTATCGATTCGTGCCATCGCTGATTAACCAACGATTTTCTTGTAAATCACTGGTTGGTATATTAATGGTGTCATTTTGATAATGCAGATCAACGGTAAATCCGCTCATTACATGCTCTTGATACACAGCCGTATCTGGCGTTGCATTGTAGTAGCTTGCATTGGCATACCATTCAAGATCTAATGCTTCTAGCACTCTAAATTGTTGATCAGCAGTTAAGTCGGTAAATAATGGTTCTGTTCCTGACTCGGTTAATTCTGGTATTTCAACAACAGTCCACAGCATCTCTGAATTGCGATAGTCAAATGTATCAGAGCCATCTTTTTTAACTAATTCATAGATATATTCACCGATTTCTTGACCGGTATCTTCATCTAGCTCTTTATCTTTTGATATCTCACCTTGAACAAAGGTTAATTTGAAATCTGCGTCTTTGTTCCAAACTTGTCCATTAAAGCGTACGTAACCTAAATGCGCTAAGATGAGGTCTTGTTGCTGATTTGATAATTCACTCCATGCTTTTGATGCCGCCGCTTCAGGCACTTCTCCCCAAACAATATCGCCAATTTCGTAATCACCAGCACTTCCTTCAGTGAATGCAATGCGAATTTTTTCTTCATCATTTTCTGTATCTGCATTAGCGTTATAGAAAACTTGATGCTCATAAAGCGAATATTCTAATGACTCTGCAACAAACTGACGTTGCTCAAAACTCAGTTGTTCAAAGCTAGAAAATTCCTCTTCTGGCTGGCCAGCACCACCCCAATCAATTAAGTTATAATCGACTTGGTTGCCAACAACAAAACCCAATTTCATCTGTTCGCCAATAACCGCATCGGCTTTGTAATAATTCGTTCCGGTGTATACTTGATACCCCAAACTTGCCGCTACCATGCCTTGTTGTTCACTGCTTAACGAAGCAAAGTTTGCACTAGCGCTAGGCGTAGCAACATTACCCCAATATATATTTTGGTTTTGGTAATCAGTGACAACCCCTTGTTCAAATTCAGTCACTATGCGTTTGTCAGGATCAGATGCACCGAGGTTGGTAAAGTAATATCCTGTTATCGTAGAGGTAAAACCTAAGTCATTTGCCACGATTTCTTTTTGCGCAATCGTGAGGTTTTCAAAACTGGAGTCACTATCAGGTGTATCTAAAATACCCCAATCGAACTCATTTACATCGTATTCAGGAAAATATGAAAGATATTTCGAGGCATCAATTTTTTGATTAATGGTTAATTCAGACAGCGTGGCATTCGATGTTGGCACGCCATCATCTCCCCAAACCGCATCTGCATCAAAGTAATAAGCGCCAAATGTAGAGCGATTATCATCCGCCTCACCCGTGGCAATAATACGTGTGAATTCAAATGTCGGTTCAATGCTATAACCTAGTGATTTAGCGACAGCTTCTTTTTGAGGTTGCGTTAGACTCGCAAAACTAGCACTTGCATTAGGCGTAGTTGCACCATAAAGCGCCCAATCAATTTGCTGGTTGCTATAGTCTGCAGACTCACCCTCAACTAACGTAGACTTAAGTGAGCCGCTTGTATCATTAAAAAAGTAGGTTCCATTGAATTTTTGATAATCTAAGTTTTCAGCATATGCTGTCTGTTGCGCTTGCGCTACCGTACCAATATTGATATCACTGAATATTTGATTTTCAGTTGGGTTGTAGAAAAGACCTTCTTCATAAAAAGTGTAGCCGAGACTTGTCGCAACCTGCAACTTGGCTTCTGCAGACAATTTATCAAAAGGTGTAAAATTGGCAAGGGAAGTTACACTTGCGCCATTTCCTAACGTTAAATTGTTGTTCGCTAATACTGCCGCTAATTCAACAGAAATAGCGCCTGCTTTTAATGCATTAATGATGACGTCATTAGAGTTATTATCAGTTGCGAGGGTTTTTCCTGAAATGGTATCAAAGTAACTGGCGTAATCATTAAAGGTTTCGCCGTAATTTAAGTTCATTTCACCGGCAGTGACTATTAAATCACCGAGGCGCAATTCACCTTGGGTATCAATGTTTAGCTGGGTATTCGTTCCAGAAATTATCCAGTTATTATTTACTTTTTCTGCGCCAACAACAATCGATGCACCTGAGTAAACATGGAAATATTTATCTGAACGTAAGGTCATAGACGTACTATTACCTTCAGCCGTTAATGCGGCGCCTTCCAGTAGAACCATACCCGTTCCGGCATCAACATTGATACTAGAGCCAGAGCCTTCAACATATATTCCGGCAGCACTGATAATAGACGCTGAGGCATTCATAACAACACGGCTATTATCTGCAGATGTCATCACGACACTGGCTTTATCAGCCGTAATCGAGTTAGCTTCCTCGCCATAGCTAACCATTACATTTTCACCCGTCGAACCATCGACGTCTATTTGAACTAAGTTTTCTCCCTTAATCCAACCGGTAATAACAAGCTGTTCAGATAAATTAATATACGTTTCAAGCGCCGAAACACCTGAGTCTGGTGATCCCATAGGATCATGAAGGTTATTACGAAGCACTTCCATTAAACGACCATTAAACGTCAACGATTGTGTTGACTGTACATCGCCGACAATATTGATGCGATCTGCATAGAGTTTTGCTTCATCATTAAAACGAGCACTAAAATTAAAGCTTCCTACAATGGCATCTTCTACATCGCCAATGTACATCACTACACCCGCGGCTTGATGGCCAATTTCAAGTAGATTAAAGCCATTACGCAGAGCGCCTAAATCGCCCATACCTAATTCCATTGCCCCTGAATTTCCACTGACGGAAAAATCACGACCATAAGTCGATTGCCCCGCACCACCAAAGTTATAATTTTGCTGCGTATCTTGTGCTCTTAGCAATAAATTACCCGTACCACGTACTGAATTTGTGCCAGCGCGGAAGTCGGCATCATCTGTTATTAATCGAATATCTCCGCCACCAAAGGCTTCAATGACACCTGTTTGTAAATCAAGTAATGCTTCTCGACCTGCAAGCTCGATATCAATTAAGCCACCATTAGCGGTATAAATACCACCTTTGCTGCCTCGCTCACCATCAAGAATAACAAGGTTATCTGTCTCGCGGATAACAACATCTGCGTTAACACCTACGCCAGTATTAACAAGAGTGAACTGCGCAAGTGTGGTATTTAATACACCGTTAATGCCAGCGGCTTTAATATTAAAATGCCCTGTTGGCGCGATAAGTTCGGCATCGGTAACATCTAATAGACCACTTGCAGTTAACTTAAGTCCTGTCGCCCCCCACGAGTAACCCGCATCAGAACGCATAATAGTGGAGCTTGATAAATCAGTCACTTCGACTTTATCAAGTTCATTATTAAAACTAATCTGACGATCTTTATAAATAAAGGCAGAATCTTTCAGCTGCAATATATCTGTTGAAGTTATGCTATCAAGTAAAACACGGTCGTATCCTGATCCGCCTTTGATATCAAGTAATCCGGAAAGATCAGCTGTGATCAGGTTATCTCCGCCGGTCAAGGTGAGCTCTGTTTTAACCGAGCCTTCAACACGAATAACATCGTTACCCGAACCAGCAATAATGGTGTTTTTACCCGTGCCCATATTAATGGATGCTGAACCCGCACCACCACGATAATCATCATTACCTGTACCACCAAGGTAACTCAGGCCATTAACATCGCCACTGACAAAGCTATCATTTCCTTTACCACCAAGAATTGTAGAGCCTGATGCGCCACCTAAGATAATGAATGTATCATTACCTTCTCCGCCATCAAAATGCAGTAAGGCATCTACGCCTTGTCCAACAAAGATAGAGTCATTACCCTTGCCACCAAAGGCAATTATTTTATTTACACCGGTATGTACTTTATCTTCACCTAATGCGCTGACTTTAACCTGACCTGGACGGTAAGTAATGATGCCTGAGTCTGGATCCTCATCATAAAGCGATTCTATACGGTAAGATTCATGATAAATATCACCATATAAATCACCACCTGAATCTCCGTAACGATCTGCTACATCGCCCATATTTAGATAAAGCACATCATTAATTTGGGTAGTTATTACTGGTGGATTACCCCAGCTCCATGAAGTACCTGCGGATATACTGATACCTGCTATAGTGACTTCTGCGGCTAACGACGCGCTTGACGCGGTCAATTCAATTTCACCACTAAAACCGGCTAAGGTTTCATTAATTTCAAAGAAGCCCATATCCAGATTAATATCTAAAGAGCCATAGACACTAGCAGCAAATAATTTGTCGCTAAATGTCATCGATATACCGGCATCTAGTATCAATACTTCCATATCAACATATAACCTAGCTGAGCCTGTGACCTCAAATTCACCGTTGGAACGAAGATACCCGCTGATTTCAACATCCAACACACCAAAGAAATCTAAACCGGCTTTATCAATGCGGATCTCAAACACATCATCGACAATGCTAATTCCGCCTTGGAAATCGATCTCAAAGGCGAGTATTTTAATTTTACCGACCTCATCAGCATCAGTAATGTCACCATCATTATTACGATCAGCACCACCAAGTTGAAGGTTAAACGTTGTATTCCCTTTGATCACATCACCGTGAAGAGTTGTGTAATCATCAGATCCGGTATTAATTTCTAATATGGCTGCCGCATTAATACCTATTGCTGCAATGCCTAATTCAACACTGGTTGCTGCACGTAAAGCGAAACGATCTTCCGTAATGGCTGCCGCCCCTTCGAATTCAAGTTCACCAAAGTCGCCTAAATCAAGTTTCATATCCAAAGCTGCTTGAATACCGGTTGAATCTACCAAGAGATCCACTCGTCCTTCTAAACTAACGGCACCAGCGATATTTATTTCACCTGAGCCTGAAATTCGCAAGGTGCTGGCATCAATGTCAACATTCTCATATTCACCAGAAATCACATTGCCATCAGAGTCCAGTTTTAATGCACGAACAGATTGGCTAGCGGTGGTGGTATTAATTTGTAACATGGCAAAAGCACTAATGCCAAAATCGTCATTACCAATAATGAGAGAGCCACCTGGCGCACCTACTTGCAGGCCACCATACAAACCTGCATTTGCACCGGTAGCAAACCCTAACGTACCGGCAACAGAAATAGGTTCGAGTAACACATGTTCAAGCGTCATATTAACGCTAACTTCTGTGCGGTCAGTGCTCAATAAGATAGAGAATCCTCCATCCATTTTTAAAGCACCACTTAATAAATCAAGATTGCCCAACCCTTCCAGTGATAAATAAAAGTCTTGAGCGTCTGTTTTACCTGGCGGGATATTTGAAATAGCGATGGTTTCATCACCAATGCGCGCTTGGAACTCTTCTGGCACCTCATAAACAATAGTTTCACCTGTTGTATTGAGGATTAATTCCATTTTCTCGACATTCAACTGCGCCACAGCGCCCAAGTCAATATTAGCTTCTTCCAACAATGCACGTGCTGCAACGCCAGCACTGTTCGCAACAAATAGCACTTGCGCTTTGGTCACATCTAAACCAAAACCATCAGGACCAATGTGCGCTGATGCGTCAACAAATAAATTAAATTCCTCATCAGTCAGCTTAATTTCAAAGACACCGTCTAGCTGCATTAAATCGAAGGCGTTAAACTCAGCTTCACCTTGAACACGTAAGACTCGTTCACTAAAATCAAGAATAATGGGTTTTTCAATATCACCTGTTTCAATCAAGTAACCCGCTTGAGTTGGACCATCTTCCGTTAACTGGTAAGTTGATTTAGAAAAATCGACCACTGCGCCATCACCACTAACGGTTTGGTTAAGATCTAGCATAGCTTGACTTAATTCGGCCGTAATCCCCTCAATACCGACTAAGCCAGCTTTAGCAAGGTTCACATCAGCCGCAAAATAAGTCGCTGGATCCTGCGGATTGGTATCGAGCATGAATACCGCACCAACATCCAAATCTTCTACCGCTAAACCAAACGCATCTGAATTGGTAACACTGCCATCAATTTTATTAGTTAACGAGTTCTCTTCCCAATAACCGCCAACCCCGACAAAACCATATACATCGGTCATCCCTAACGATAAAGACGTCACTGTACGTGTATCGCCGTTACTTAAGGTAACGGTTTCTGATCCACGTTTTGTAAACGCCATGGAACCAGCTACCTGCATAACACCGGCTAGATCACCTTGGAAATATTCCACTTTTGCCTGAATTATTTCATCACCAAAATCCAAATACACAGGGTTATCGTCATCACCGGTATCAATTTTTAAACCTTGCTCATCCCAGTTGCCCGTAATTGGGTTGGTATTAATAATATGTTGAAAATCGACATGTGGCATAGGTAAGAATAAAGCCGCATTGGCAGGAATTAATGTCGTCATACTGGTATTGATATTAATTTCAACACCTTCCACACGCGCTTCTAGAATTGAGTCCATGCCAATTAATTCAGCTGATTCAATTGTTGCTTTCGCTGCGAAATAAGTCGGCATGTTATCTTTAACTTGCTGCGGTAAGCTAAGTCCAGCAAAACCAGACGCTTTCATGACAGCAACACCAAAAGTAGTGCTGTCTAACTTAAGGCCAACTCCATCAGTAGAGCCTCCAACACCAGCAAAGCCGGTCAAATTAGACCCACCAATGGTCATAACCTCAATATCATGAATAATTGTTTCCGGCGCACCAAAATCAGCCAATGCCCCGGTATCGACAGCGACTAACTCATAGGTGGTTCCCTTAGAAAAAGCTAAAGAACCATCAAGTTCTAAGAAGCCTGCCATATTAATATGCGCATTTTCAACACGTGCGGCGATCTCAAGTTTGTCTTCAAATTTTAATGCGACACTGTCTCCACCTAACGTGCTCAAAATCATGCCATCGTCGCCGAATGACTCTTTATAATTTACGTACGGAGTTGCAATGCCTGCGGTTTCTTTACCACTATTTAGTGCTACAGTGACGCCTGAAAGAGTGGCTTCTAGTACACCTTCCATGCCAACTAAACCAGCCTCTTCAATATCTAATTGCAAGGTTTGTAATTTATAATCATCATTGCGGAAATTTACGAAAGCAAAATCAACATCGCTTGCATACAGACCCACAGCATCTGTTTCACCAGTACCAAAATAGGGAGATCCCATGCCTACAAAAGCATTTAAATTTGAGCCAATAACAGAAATATAATTAAATTTACTTGTCTCTTTAACCCCTGCTCCTAGTCCTGATCCTTCAATGACTAGGTCATCTTTAGTGCCCATTACAAAAGATACATCACCAGAAAGGTGAACGAAGTTATCAATAGCGAGTAACGCACCCGCAAGATCGACACGCAGTACCGCACCTTGTGAACCATCAAGATCTAACGTGACTGAATCGCCATTACCGCCAACATTGCCTTCTAGTCCGCCGTAATTACCACCAATTCCGGTAGGAACAACTAAATTTTTAGCAGAATAATCAATCACTCGCCCTTGTGAATCAGCGGTGTTAATGAGTAATTTCGCTTGTTGGACTTCAAGACTCACACCCGGTACACCGACCATACCGGCAAACTCAGTACTGCCTTGAACCGTAACCCAGTATTCTGAGCTGAATGGGCTAAAAACTAGCGCCATCGCAAAATCAAGGTCGTCAACGGCTAAGCCAATACCATCTTCTCTAGTGCCTGCACCGGCAAAAATATCTAAATCTGTATAGGCAAAAGTGAAATAAGTAACATCTTCAACCGTGCCATCACTTAATACTAGAGTGTCAAACTCAAGTACCATTTCAAAATCGTCTATTGCTTGTAATAAACCAAAAGCATCTATATCAAAATTTCCTGAAAAGGAAAATATACTGCCTTTACCAATCGATAACTCACCTGGATTAAAGTCTAAATCTAATGAACCAAAATCAATTTCCGAAATTTCAAGATCAATGCCGACCAGATCAACGGGTAGTTTGTAATAAGACAGATTTAAATCAGTTGCATTTAACTTAATATCATCTACACCGACAAAATCGAAGGTATCTACATTTCCTTGCATCATTGTCCATTGACGCGAGGCATCATTACGGTCAATAAACATGCCTAAGCCAAAGTCAATTCCTTGTGCTTTAAAACCAAATTCATCATCTGTTTTATAGCCAAATCCGACAAAACCTGTTGCGTCTTCTGCGGTAAACGTCATCGCATTAACAGATGTACTCACGCCGCTTTCTAAAGTAATATTTTGTATTGATTTCTCAAAGGCGAAACGTCCCTCAACAGCCATCACGCCAAGTAAATCAACACTGAGATCGCCAGCAACCTTGATGGTTTCACCTTTCATATCAAACAGTATGTTGGTATCAGTGCCCGTATTGGCGGTTAAGTCACCTACTTTGACACCTAAGCCACTAGTGAGTGTGATTGGCGCAACTGAATAATCGATAGAGCGACCATTTTCTGAAGAGGTATTAATGACCACTTCCATCTCTTCGGCAGAGACCTCCAAAATATCAACACCGACAAAACCAATGGCCGATGTTGTTGCTTTAGCACTGATCCAAAATTGGTTAGGGTCCGTCAACGCAATTGCAACACCCAAACCAAATGCAGCATCCTCTATTTCAAAACCAACGCCATTGGCACCGGCAAAGAAATCTATTCCCTCTTCGGCAAATGTCATTAAAGCAACGCTGGTTGTAGAGCCATCATCTAAGGTGACATTGAAGAATTCTTGAGACAAGTCTATGTGGTAAGTAAAATCAATAAAATCAAAGGCTGATAATGTTAAATCCCCTTCAATATCAAATTTTAATTGTTGTCCGTAACGTAAATCAAAATTAGCATCGGTAATTGACGCGGTGAAGTCATCTCCCAAAGAGAAAGACATATCAAAATCAACCGCATTGGCGACCAAGTCACCATTGTCTGTAAAGAAACCAATATCACCACTGATTTCTACCACGTCAAAAATATTCGCTTGAAGATTTTTGACGTCAAAGGCGACTCCAACTTCATCTACTGTGCCTGAGATCGCGTTATCAAAGGTATAACTGACGCCACCTAAATTGACGACTCTATGCGCCGCAACATTAATCGCACCATGACTGTATTGCAAAAAGGCAGAATCAGCACTGACGTCTGCTAGGTATTCTATGCCTGCTGAAAACTGACCATTTTTGGTCTCAAGCACATAACCGTCTTCATTCCAGATAACCGCAGTATCAGCATCTTCCAAACGAACATAAGCCGCACCGACATCAAGACCAGCGGTAACGTCATTACCCACAGCGAATAGCTCAGCTCCTATTTTGGCAAAACCAAAATCACCTTCTAATACGACATTATTCGCTAAATTTACATTAAAACCGTAAACAGCAAAAGCGACAGTATCGGCTGCAATATCTTGACTGAAGCTGTAATCAACATCACCAACGCTTAAACTGCGCCCTTTAGTAATGCTGGTTGTTGAATTAGTAAACTGAACGGCTACGGATTCAAACGGCAACAAATCAAAACCATCAATCTGTGCTGATAAAGCCCCTTGTGTTAACTCAAAGGCCATTTCAGTACCGTCAATTAACAAACCAAAATTAGCGCCAGTTAAGGCTAACTCCGCAACACCATCAACGCCTAAAGACGCATTAACATTATTACCTACGGCCACCATGCTGCTACCGGATTTTTTAAACCCTAAATCACCACTTAAGGTAACAAAATCAGCGACGTTCGCATTAAAACCTTTCACAGCAAACGCCACTGTGTTGGCCGCAATAGCTTCATCAAAAGTGTATTCTAAGCTACCAATAGAAAGTATACGGCCCGCTGCAATTGTCGTCGTTGCAGAGGTATATTGAACAAACACACTTTCTGCGCTGATTGCTGCTAAAGAAGCTATATTTGCAGAAAAAGCTCCCTCAGAAAGTTCAAATGCGGTTTCATTGCCGCTCATAATCAAGCCAAAGTTTGCATTCGTTAAACTAACATTAGCGACTGTTCCCGCATCAAGTTTAGCTGAAACATTATTACCAATGGCAATAATGTCACTACCAGCTTTCTTGAAGCCCAGATCACCTTCTAAACTTGCAAAACCCGAGACATTTGCGCTAAAGCCTTTAACACCGAATGCGACTGTATTAGCTGTAATCGCTTGACCAAAGTTGTATTGAATTGAGCCCACACCAATAGTGGTATTAGCCGCCACTAGACCGGTGGCATTAGTGTATTGCACAATAACTTCTTGCGCCGATAACAGTTCCATACCAGCAATACTGGCAGCAAACGAACCTTGGCTTAATTCAAAAACAGTTGCACCCGCGCCGGTAATCAAACCGAATGATGCATCATTTAATCGTACATAATTGTCTTCATTGGCCTGTAATACCGCATCAACATTATTGCCTACCACAACAATATTTGTATCGACTTTCTTAAAGCCAAAATCGCCCTCTAAGCTAACAAAATCTGAGATGTTAGCACTAAAGCCTTTAACACCAAAAGCAATGGTATTGGCTGCAATTGCCGTTTCGAATGTATATTCTAAATCGAAAATATTTATACTTGTGTCTTGAGCAATAGTGGTTGTTGCATTGGTATACTGCACAATCACTTCATCAGCACTGATACCCGCCAGACCTTCTATGCCGGCAGCAAAACTACCATTTTTCAATTCAAATGCTAATTGACCTTCGGTATCTAAAAGCAAACCAAAATCAGCGTCATTCAATCGAACATAGGCTGAATCCACTTCTAAATAGGCGTCGATATTCTCGCCCAATACTTGTAACTGTTCAGTTTCGCCCTGATCAGCTTTGGTAAATGCGAAAGTACCTGATAAACCAACAAACCCTGCTACATCAATCTCTACATCTGCTCGCACTTCAAGTAAGCGCCCAAGTTCACCAGACATATCTAAGGTATATTCAGTATCGGCACTCGACTTAACCGACATATTGGTAGCGTCGCTAAAATCGACAACTAACTCACGTTCTGGTAATGCTTCTTTAACATGTGTAAAGCCTTCAACCTCAGTCTCTAACGCTACAACCGCCACCTTCTCTTGTAATGTTAACTGCACATCTGCAACGTTTTCGCCTATCCAGTCTCCGCCAAAGCTCAACTGCATTACAGAGCCATTAAAGAATACCAGCGTAACTACTTGCTCAGGTAAGTTGATCGCCGTATTGATTGCAGCCTGAATATCAGCAAGGCTAGCGTTATTGTCTAATACAGACGTTGTGTAATTTTCACCATTATGGCTTACCATTAAGGTAAAACTTTGCGCCTTATCAGCTGAGTTAATGCTAATTTGTTGCACTTGTGCAACTTGACTAAGCCCTTGTTCTGAGCTGAAAGGTTTTACGGTTGCTAAAGACAAATTACCAAAGTGGCTGGTAATATTTGCAATATCCATCTTGGCCAGACTTCCAACGTAACGTAGTTCAAACGCGGCAACATTGTCATTACTCAGCCCCGCGCTATAAATCACTTCTATATTATCAACACCAAGATTACTCATTCCCTCAAGTGCAGCATCGATACGCTGCGCCATTAAAGTACGATCTGACGTGTAAGTAATATCACCGGAATAGACACCACCCATTGAAATATGAAAAGTACCGGCCGTCGTATCATCAACAACATTAAGATCTATAATTTCTAAT
>JBALXS010000088.1:0-20922 GCA_036960485.1 Oceanospirillaceae bacterium | reverse complement strand
ACAGCCTCCTTGCAACAAAGTCACCGTGAGTGTGATGCTAGATGAATGCTATCTATCTCGCGATGCGTTTTTGCACCGTTTTTACCGCTATATCCAAATCTGATCCACAACTTCCCAAACTTTCTAAGCTTAGATAAATTTGATTGTTATAAGCGGTGCTAGAACAACTAACTTGCGCGAAACAATCATAAAGCCCCGCAGTATCGAAACTGTATTTAGTGCTGCTAGTATTGGTTTTGGCGCCATTGTTGATATCAGTGCTAGCAACAGAATTTTCGTCGCTACTACACTTATTACTGTTTCTTAATTTGCTTTGATGAATCTCTAAAGCTGATTGCGCAGCACTGGTGGCTCTAACGGCTAGCATCTGTTGTGAGTGTAATTTGCCTGAATTAGCCATCATCCCCGACATTCCAGCTGCCAGTAACGCCAGTACTGTAATGACAAATATGGCAGAAATAAGCCCTAACCCAGCTTGTTTATTAAGCTCTTTAATACGCTTATTCATTAGATAACCAGAACGGTTGAGTAATAGTGATTTGCTCAGCGCCTTTGGCAGTGCTTAAAACCAAAGTAAATAAGCTTTGATCAGGCAAGAAGCTGAAGTTTGAAGGGCTGCCTAAGCCTTGATTAAGTAACACTCTTTTAGGTTCACGTTTGGGTAGGGTCTCAGGCATTGGCTGTTTTAAGCTCACCTTGTAATCACTGTATCTATATAAATCACCAGCCACTATGCAATAGCTAATTGCTTGATCGACAAAATAGACTAATTTCGCTTGAGCAGCTTGCAAAAAAGCAGTGTTTAAAGAAGGGCTGCTTAAAAAAGAGAGCTGACTAAACTCACTATTCTTGGCTGCTTTTTGTTTTGCTACGCTATGGGTATCTGCGCTATATAACAAAGAGCTATCAGAGGTTCCTAATGATACTTTTAAACCAAGTGCGTTGTAGTTCAATGCAATGGTGTCGATGGTGCTTAATCTATTATTGGCAACATCATTAGCAAATGATCCACTGACGTAAAAAGCACTGGCTTTAATTGGTAGCATCTCAACACATTGTGTGTTTCTTGCATGACTGATACGCACAGAGTTACTTAAGCTTGATTGCAATTGGTTCTCTATTTTTGCCATGCTGATACGTAAATTATTTGCCAAACTATCGCGATGAGTAACATCATTTAGGCCCTTCACTGAGTTCACGATGAACTGGGTGCTGCCGACAGCGATAATAGCCATAATAACGATGACCAGTATCAGTTCAACTAAACTAAAGCCTTGTTGAGTACCTAAGCGGTGATTAAGGCAAAAATGATTGGAGTGATGCGGCATTACCAGCTTCCTTTGTAGGTAACAAAAAGTTGCTCAGTGCCTTGAGGCGCAGTTATTTTAATGACTACTTTTTTCAAATCATGGTGCGAGAGTGCAAAATCACTTCCCGCGAAAGACACTTTAAAGCTCGTTTTAAAACCTTGATAGTCATCCAAAGTTTGGTCAGCAGCGGTTTGTAGTTTTTCAAGATCGCTAAAGTGACTGCGCTTAATTTTTGCTAAATAAATTTTACCTAGAGCGACGCTTTTACTTTGCCAATAAGGGTCTGCACTGTGTACGACTGCGTTTGACCAGACAGCAATGAGCCCAGTCATCGCAATGGCTATAATTGCAATGGTAAAAATAGATTCAATTAAGGTGAAGCCGGATTCAGATACAGCTGCCTTCATAACTATATCCTGTAGGGGCGATACACAGTACTTCTTCGCCGATTTGCAACGCAATGCTGCGGGTGACTTGGCTGATTTTCGGATAATTACTTTGTACTAAATCGCCGTTAGCGGCAAACTTTAGCACTAACTTCACGCCTATCGGCAATAGCTGTTTATCCACTTGTATATTTTCGTTTAGCTCAAGGGAATGAGATTGCATACCTGTATCGTTAGCAATGGTTATTTGCCATTGAGACTGCGCAGTTTGCTGTAATGCCAGTAAGCTTTTAGGCGCAGAATTAACGTAAACTGCAGTTTGTTGCGCCATAGCCATTTGTTGCGCCACTCTGATATATGATTGCAACTTGCTAGAAAATAACGCTTGCCTGTAGAGGTCCGTGTCAGCAAATCGAGAAAAAGCGACGGTTGATAAAATACCGATAAGTACCATTACGGTAATTAATTCAACTAACGTAAAGCCGCCTTGTTCGTTTGTCATTAATGTGCCAGTTGACCGTTACTTTAAAGTTGGGATAACAGACCCTGTCTCTAGAGAGTACTCGATTTTAACGTTGCCACTGCCATCTTTGTTATATTTAAATTCACATAGCGGTTTTTGATAAGCTACTTTAAAAGAAGCGCCATCAGCAGTTGATACAGTGGGCGCGTTAGCTTGCAATACCGAGTTCCATACTTCAACACAACCTGCAGCCGAAGGTTTTGCGCTTGAGGATGCGATAGGAAGTCTGTTTTTGTTGATGTACAGTGGTGAGCCGTCAAAGGACATGGCTCTACCGGGAATGATGTTTTGTGCAATTGCCTGTGCTTTTGCCAAAGCAATACCTGAAGCAAAGCCGCCAGCAGTGCCTTGTACCGTCGCTTTATGTGCATCATTAGAGATATTGATAAAACGGGGCAGTGCAACAGCAGCTAGAATGCCTAAAAGGGCAATAACTACGATCAGCTCAATAATTGTAAAACCGGATTGTTGTTTTCTCATTTTATAATTCCTTTATTATCGAACTTGATACAAAACTAATGGTTTGAATGCTATGAGATCTGTGTTCTTTAGCTGCAGCTTAGAGCGTAGATATTCTAAATAATTGCTAATATCTTATACAGCTGGCAAATCATTAAAACATAGTGCAAAAAACTAAGGTGGCGCTGGTGATATTAGTGTTTTTGCGACTTATGTTTGATAAGCGTTACTCTTAGCCTCTATCTATTAACGGCTGAACTGAGTTCCCATAAAGGTAAGAATACACCTAAAGCTAAGGTTAAAACTAACGCGCCAATAATTATAATCAATATTGGCTCTATAGCGCTAGATAATCCTAAAAGTTTATATTCTACTTCTTCTTCATAAAAATCAGCAACCTCGGCTAACATTTCGTCTACACGGCCGGTTTCTTCACCCACGGCAAGCATCTGCATTATTAATGGGCTGAACATAGAAGTGCGCTTAGCGGCGATAGTAAAGCCTTCTCCACGTTCTATACCTATGCGCATTTCATCGACTTTAGCGCCAACAAAATCGTTATCAACCGCTTTAGCAACTACTGCTAGGCCTTGTTCTATGGGCATACCTGCGGCTAATACCACACTGAATGTACGCGCAAATCTTGCCAGCACTGCACGATAGAGTATAGAGCCTACTAGGGGAATGCGAAACTTAAATCTGTCCCAAGTATATTTGCCTGTAGGGCTTTTTTTCCAACGTGAAAAACCAAGTAAGCCCATGGCTATGAAGGCGAATACATAAGGCCAATAAGCTAAACTAAAATCAGAAATGTTAATCAGTAAAATCGTTTGCCAGGGCAGTTGCCCGCCAATGGAGTCAAATACGTCCTTAAAGCTTGGAATGACAAACAAATTGATAATAGTGATGAATATACCGATGGCACAAAAAACCAGCATAGGGTAACGAGTGGCTTGTTTGAGATTGCGAATGGTTTGTCTTTCTAGGGTTAAATAACTAGCCATTTGGCTGAATGAATCATCGAGGCGTCCGGTGTTTTCGCCAACGCGTATCATACTGACATATAAATCAGAAAACAGTTTTGGATATTTGGCGATAGCGATAGATAGCTCCTGACCTTTTTCTAAATTGTCAGCTACGCCGGCTAAATTAGTGCTGACTAGGTTGTTCTTAACCGTATCCGATAACCCTCTCAATGCAGCGACAATAGGTACACCTGCACGCGTTAAACTGGCTAATTGGCGTGAAAGCATAATAACTTCATCAAGCGAGGCTCTTTCAAAAATGGAAAGCGGTATTTTTTTTGATGGTGCAGCATCGCTGGTTGCTATTTTTCCGTTGTTAAGTGCTTCAATGCGTACCACAATAATAGCTCGTTGTTCCAACTGGTTCGCTACTTCTGAACGGCCAATAGCATCCATAGTACCGCTGGCTGGTGACCCATCAACATATCTGCCTATATAAGTGTAAATGGGCATTTAAGGCTGCCCTCCCACTTCTTCTAACTGCTCGGTTACTCTAAACACTTCCGCTAAACTGGTAATACCTGAGGCTGCAGCTTCAAGTGCGCTGAGAACTAGCGGTTGATAGTTCTCGCTGGCTTTAGTTGCCTGAGAAAAAGCATAGCTGTCATTAGCTCTAAGGGCATCCGCCATAGCATCGTTAACTTCCAACAGTTCAAAGATACCGACACGGCCAATGTAACCGGTGTTATTACAACTAGTGCAACCGCCACCTTGTTTAAAGCCGGTGCCTGAAATTTGCGTGCCTTTAAGTTTGATGTTCAACCAAGCTTGTTCTTGAAAACTTGGGCGGTACTCTGTTTTGCAGTGCTCGCAGACTTTACGAATTAAACGCTGTGCCAATACTGCACGCAACGCGGTGGCCACTATATAGCCCTCAATACCGATATCAATTAAACGCATGGCGCTGGAGATAGCATCGTTGGTGTGCAAACTTGAGAGTACAAAGTGGCCGGTCATCGAGGCGCGCAGCGCGATTTCTGCGGTTTCATGATCGCGAATCTCTCCCACTAACAAAATATCGGGATCTTGACGCAAGCAAGATCTAAGCACAGTGGCAAAATTTAAACCAATTTTGGGGTGCACTTGGATCTGATTAATGCGGGGTAAACGGTATTCTACGGGGTCTTCGACTGTTAAAATTTTCTTTTCTGAGCTGTTCAACTCATTAAGAGCGCCGTATAAAGTGGTGGTTTTTCCGCTACCGGTTGGTCCCGTAACTAATAATAAACCGTGCGGCTCTTTAATTAACCTTTTCAAGCGATTACGTATAAGATCTGACATACCTATACTATCGAGCTTAATTAATCCGTTAGTCTGATCAAGTAAGCGCATCACGACCGATTCGCCATTTTGAATCGGCATGGTTGACATGCGCACATCAATATTATGGCTTTTAACAGTGATATTAAAACGACCATCTTGGGGGAGACGTTTTTCCGAAATATTTAGTTCTGCCATTAGCTTTAAACGTAGTATCAATGCGGGTGCGATGCGCGCATCTTTCATTACGTGCTCTTGCAATAAACCATCGACTCTTTGTCTAATGCGCAATACATGTTCATCGGGCTCAATATGAATATCAGAAGCGCCGACTGCAACGGCATCTTCAAAAATACTTTTAAGTAGCCGTACAACGGGTATATCCGCATCATCTGTTTCAGAGAGGCGCACAGAATCGAAGGTGTCTTCAATAATTTCATCGCTTAGTTGATCCGCCCAGTCGTCTATTTCACTAGTGCGACGATATATTTGATCTAAAGTGCTGAGTAATTGGCTGTCAGGGATGACTGCTAATTCAATAGGTTTTGGCAGTAAACGTTGAATTTCGTCATAAGCTGATATATCTAAAGGGTCTGTCATGCCTACTAAGAAATATTCAGCTTCTTCTTTTAATACGATACAGCGAAATCGGCGGGCATGTGTTTCTGATAGATTGAGAACATCATTGTGGTTGAGATTGTAGCGAGATAAATCCACCATCGGAATTTTTAATTGTTGTGCAAGAAAGTTTAAAAACTGCTCTTCTTTTACATAGCCAAGAACGACGAGTGCTTTACCTAATTTTTGGCGAGTTTCTTGCTGCCGTGCTAAAGCTGCCACTAGCTGCTGTTCAGTAATCACTGCGTTTTGAACTAATAAATCACCGATTCTGATTTTCATTTTCGGTGCAGCCATGGAACATCCTCTTTAAAAAATTAGTGAGTGGTATAAAAACTACTGTTTGGCAGAAAATACATGTAAGCGGATATCTAACGCCACTTGTTGTTCTCTTAATTGTTGATAGCTGAGGCTATCCCAGGCAATGGATAAATCCTGTGCTCGCATGAACTGTAAAAACGTGCTGACAGCACTGTTGCTCAATTGTAATTTGAGCGTGACGTTTTGTCTCAGTAATGCGAGGTTCTCGTCTTCTGTAGGATCTTCATCGATTGTGTACGGCTGAGATTCAATATTCAAACTTTCAATTTTAAGTGATATTGGGGGATTTAAAATAATCGCTAAAAAGGCGTCTAACTGCGCGGCAGAAGCAACCGATATTTCCTGTTCAGATAACTCTGCTTGCAGCGTTTGTTGTTGTATCTGTAATGCATCGCGCTGCTCATTTAAAGCACTAACAGCGTCCATTGATAGTGTTTGGTTTAGCGTTGTTACACTCGCTTGTAGTCTCGCCGTTATTGTTTTGGTGTGTTGAATTTTCAGTTTCGCTGCTTGCCATGCGAGATATTGAGGTTCAATAACTAAAATAAACAGCACAGCGGTAATTAGCGAGCAACTTGAGATGAATATTAAGCTTCTTTCCCTTTTGCTTAGCTGTTCAAAGAGTGCTGAGAGTGAGGAAATGTTCATCGATCGACCTTCCTTCTAACTGCTGAAAGCGTGAAACTATAAACATCACCGCTGTTTTGAGTGCTAACACTGGCTATTTGTTGGTGTTTCAATAAGCCGTTGTTTTTAAGATTAGCTAATAATCTGGCAATATCAGCAGGTAGAGCAATGGTACCTGCAACCTCATCTAAATACTGGCCTGAGCTAAATTTAAAACTTTCAAGTTGTGCATCGTCTGGCATACTTCTTTGTAGAGCTAAAAAGGCATCCAAAAAATCATCGTTCTGCTTAATATGTACTTGTGCTGAGGCAGCCAACATTTGTTGCATTGCAATGACTTGTTGCCCTAGCTGAGCGACTTGATTGCTCAGTTGCGTAGGTGCTTGACGGCTTTCAAGCTGTGAAGAAAGGGCCGACATGCTATTTTGTACATTTAGATTAGTAGTGGTTCGCTGTTGATATTCAAATGCTAAGCCATTAGCGTACTGCCAGTAGGTAGCAGCAGCAACTAAGCAGACTGTAGAGGTAATGGTTAGCATGGCGAGAAAACAGTTAAACGCTAACCAATTTTTTACCTTTATAGGCTTAGCGGGTAGTAAGTTAATAGTTTGCTTCATTTTTTAGCCTTTTTATCTACGCGTAAAGCGCCGGATATAGCCAGAAGGCAGTGCTGTTGCATCTCAAAAGAAAGATCAGAATCAATCAAATTATTAATGTTAACAGTGGTAACGGCTATGTCTATGTTTGTAAGTAGTGTTTGCATCATAGAAGATTCAGCACTTTGCTGGGGCAGTATTATTACTTTTAGACACGCAGGCTTGCCAATTTGGCTTTCGTAATAATCCATAGAGCGTTGTAAATCTAGCACCACAGCCTCCATGCGCTCTTGGTAGTTGTACTGCAAAGTGCGCGATAAATACATTTTTCTTTCAGACATAAGCATCAGCATGCTTTGTTCAGGGTCTAAATAGAGAACAGAAGTGCCCACTACATCGCTACACAAATCAGCGACCAAATGCAGCAAAGCGGTTTCAGGTACTTCAATAGTCGTCGGTGTTAAACCTAGTTTTTCTGCCCATTCTATTTTAGCTTTCACTTTGTTTCTATCGGCAATAACTGCATAAATTTTACGCGCTTGATGCATAGCGCTATCCTCTGGCAAATCCAAATAATCAATTTGCGCATTTTCAATTTCAAAAGCGACTAAGTCTTTTACCTTCCACCACAACGCATCACACATTTCATGACTGGGGACTTCTGGGGCTTCTGTTAGCAGTAATTGGTATTCAGAGGATGCTAAAATCAGTGAGCAATGCGCGCTAGCTAGGTGATGTTTAGCGATGAACTCGCTGATTAGCGCAGGCTGTTCGGCTAAAGTAAGTGCGCTGAAAAACTCACATAATTGTAACTGAAGTTTATTGCCGTCGTGTTCACTAACGGCTATAGAGGTACCTTCTTCAGAAACACGCAAGCAAACTCTTGCGAACTTTTTATTGTTTTTATTATTAAACAGCGACAATAGCTATTCCTCAATTAAACCGTAAATATTGAATAATTATACTTTAGCGATAAGATAAACGGTTATCGGCTGGGCTTGCGATAACTGATATCTATAATACTAAGATTAACGCAAAAAATTACCTTTATATAACAATGAGCTATTTATAGCACCCCACAGATAATAACGAACTCGCTATCTTTTTGCATTAAGTGCAACAATAACTATCGCTTATCTTGAGAGGTTGAGAATTAAAATTAAAAATATTTAAGAAGATAGTATTTAGTGCTTGACTGAAAAGAGACTTCGTTGTTTAATATGCGCCGCGTTAAGCAGTGTTGCCCGGATAGCTCAGTCGGTAGAGCAGAGGATTGAAAATCCTCGTGTCGGTGGTTCGATTCCGCCTCCGGGCACCATTTACTCCAAGCCTTACAGTCAAATGTAGGGCTTTGTTGTTTCTAGGCCTTAGCTATTTTCTCGCCACCTAAATCATCTATCATTTTTATTTACGATGATAAAAGATGATGCCCCTTTTATTTATTGTTAGCTGTTAGATTAAGCTATCTTAAGTAGTAAAGTAAGACTTTATATTCTAGTTTACCTTTCCTGAAGCACATTTAGCGTGTCTCGAACTTGTCGCTGAAATTTATTTTTTATTCAGAAAATAATATCTTATGATGCTAGTATTGGCCATGAGGTATAAAAGTAGTTAGTTAGAGCGTAGCTGGTGAAGATCACCCCTCACATTGAAAAGTGTCTCAATTATTAATTTAGATTAACTATCTACCTATCTGTTTTACTACTAGCTTTTGTTAAATTCGCGTTGATGTAACATTGATGAGTGCTAACTAAATGTATTTTGTAATCAAAAATAGGTTAATAATAAGTATAGCTGTGGTGGCGTTGGTTCTGCTGCCCTTGTATTTCCTTGGCTCGAATATATCTGACCCAACAGACAAAGCGCTAATCTCGAATGATGAATTGCAAATAGAGCGTGCTTTTGTGATTGATAAAAGTGCTCATTTATCAGTAGCTGATGTTCGTGGTCAGCCGATGCAAGCGACGCCAGCAACAAAAATCCCTTGGAGTTTTGAACAGCAAGCGTATTGGATTAAAATTACCTTAGCCAATCACAGTGACAAAGAAAAAGCGCTGGTTATGCATTTTGCTAACCCAATGCTCAATCAACTCACGCTCTATCACTATCAGCAAGAAAGCTTATTGCAGCAGCGTCAGCTCAGTTGGCGAGAGCAGCATTTATCTTTAATCAATCGCAGTATGTTGAATTTTGCATTCACTTTGCCTGCGCATACTCAAACACAGATATATAGCCGCATTGAAACACTAGGTATCGCCAAAACGCCGATTAATATTTACTTTCAAGAAGATTTTTTACCACTAATTCGCAGTACGTATCTAATATGGGGCGCCTTTATTGGCATTCTCTGCATGATCTCACTGTACAATTTAGTGTTGTTTTATGGGCTCAAAGAGCGCGTTTTCTTGGTGTATATCGGTTATATTCTCTCTACTTTGACAATGATGTCGATTGTCGAGGGCTTTGGTCATTACTTGTTCCCAGCTCGTTTGTATCAGTTGCTGCGCGTTAATGTGATTAGTCTCAATTATGCTGTACTAATTTTTGCGGTGTTATTCGCACTCTTTTTTCTGAATTTTCATAAAGCGCGTGAAGCTATTTATCACCGTAGTATTTATTATGTTTATTTGCTGATTTTTTTAAGTGTAATCTCCATTTTTTTAGGCGAAAATCTGGCTGCGCCGCTGTTTTTTGTTGCTATGGGAACCGCCTATCTGCTGTGTTTTGTATTGTTGTACAAGAGCTATAACATTGATCATTCTTGGGGTGTTTTATATATAGTGTCATGGATACCGCTACTTATCGGCGGTGCGATACAGCCTCTCGAACTCACAGATGTCATTCCTTATTCTTTTATCACGCGCCATGTTTATGCTGTCTGTATCCTGTTTGAAATCACCTTAATGGCGATGGCGTTATCTGAGCGAGTTCGCCAGCAAAAAGAAATCAGCCTTTATAATGCGACTCATGATTTAGAGACAGGTTTACCTGGTTACAAAATTTTGGAAGAGTGCTTGCAGGATGAAATTCAAGCACAGACGCCGTTGACGCTGTGCTTAGTGTCAGTTACTGGATTAAACCGGTTATCGCCGTACTTGAACGATCAGCAAGGTGTCACATTGCTGCAACATTTTTTACACAGCGCTCGCAGCTATGTTGAGCCATTAGCAGATTTTATGACACTGGAAACGAGTGCTATAAAGCAGCTGAAAATCGCGCGAGTCAGAGATAATGTATTCGCGTTATTGCTACAATCACACCAAACTCATGAAGAAGTGATTGCACAAATTAAGCCATTATCTAATAGTATCAACGATGTGCTTAAAATGAGTGATATATCAATTAACCTTAAAACCAGTATTGGTTTTTATCGTATAAACGGCCAACACTTATCTGCAAGTGCTGTGTTGAAAAAAGCGTTTCAAGCGTTAGAAACAGGCGTTAGAGATGATTTGGCAATCAGTGGTTATGATGATCAGAGGCATTATAGTTTAACGTTGGCTAGTGAGCTGCAAGAGGCATTATTAAATGATGAACTGATGCTGTATCACCAGCCGCAAATTAACCTACAAGCAGCGTCAGTGCACGGTTCAGAAGGGTTGTTACGCTGGAAACATAAACAGCAAGGGTTTATTCCCGTTGAATCTTTTATCGCATTGGCAGAAGACACAGGCCTGATTAATCAGGTTAGCCTATGGGTGATTAATAGAGCTTGCCAAGATGTTCGGGCCTTAATGGCGTTAGGTTACGTGGATCACCAAGTCTCGGTAAATATGAGTGGATCTGATGTAGTAGATAGAGATTTTTTGAGTAATGTAGCAGCTATTTTAGAAAAGTGGAATGTGCCGCCAAAACTACTTAATTTAGAGCTGACAGAGTCTGTGATGATCAGTGATTACAGCAGTGTAGAGCATGTATTGGAAGGATTATTAGCAATGGGGATTAGTGTTTCCATCGATGATTTTGGCACTGGCTATTCATCGCTCTCACATATTTTAGAATTGCCTTTTAATGAGTTGAAAATTGATCGTGTCTTTGTCACTGAAATGGAGACTAACCAGCGCAACTGCGATATTGTCAAAACCACCATTGAAATGGCCAGAATTTTAGATTTGAGAGTCGTCGCAGAAGGTATTGAAACCGAAGCCGTGGCCAATCGACTACTCTCTTATCATTGTGATTTAGCCCAAGGCTATTATTATTCTAAACCGCTGCCTTTTAGCGAATATCTAAATTGGTTGGAAGAGTATTCAGCCACCGCCAAAAACTCAGCGGCAGATGGATTACTTGCTAATGACATAAAACCAGCAAACTTAAGCCAAGCTGCAAAATAAAATAATTTGCATACTCACAAAATCCTCTTTGTTACGAGTGAGCTGTTTAAAGTAAGCACATAAGTTGAGCGCTGCTCAATTGTTACAGCAGCGCTATTAATATCATACTCAGTTAGTTTGTTTTACCCATAAAGTTAACAATTTTTTCAGCAATTAATTCCCCATCTTCTTCTAAGGCAAAGTGACCTGTTTCTAAAAGATTGAAATCAAGATTTGTTAAATCACGTTTATACGGATGAGCGCCTTGCTCTGGAAATATGTAATCCCCAGTTCCCCAGACTAATAGTGTTTCAGGCTGATATTTTCTAAAATAAGCCTGCCACTTTGGGTATTCAGCAACGTTAGTTCCGTAAGAGTAAAATAGTTCGAGTTGAATTTCTTTATTGCCGGGTCTATCTAGTTTCGCTTGGTCAACTATCCAGTTATCTGGGCTGATCGTTTCAGGGTTGCGGGTACCATTGGTATATTGCCACTGGGTAGCACCGACATGTAATAGCGCATCATTAAGTGCCTTGCCATTGGCAACCGTTTTATCCTTCCAGTAGGCTTTTATAGGCTTCCAAAAATCTCCTAAACCTTCTTCGTAAGCATTACCGTTTTGAATGATTAGCCCTTCTATTTTTTCAGGATTGGCTGAAGCGATTCTAAAGCCAATAGGCGCGCCGTAATCCATAACGTACATCGTATATTTCTCAGCGCCTACCTTGGATAAAAAAGCATCGGTGATGGTTGCAAGGTTGGCAAAGCTGTATTCAAATTCGCTAAGAGCAGGCATTGAACTATTACCAAACCCTGGGTAATCAGGGGCTATCACATGGTATTTTTCAGCCAGCTTTGGAATTAAATTGCGATACATATGTGAAGAAGTAGGGAAACCATGTAGCAGCACAATAGTCTTCTTGTTCTCAATCCCCGCCTCTCGGTAGAAGATATCTTGGTTTTGAACTTTGATAGTTTTATGCAATGTTTGAGCTGCTTGAGCTGTACCTATGCTTGATAGTGTTAGCAACAAAGAACTTGCTGCTGCCACTAGCAAACCGTTAAAAAAGAACTTGCTTTTAGGAGTGTGAGTTAATGTGTTCATGTTAATTTCCTTTAATTGTTAATTTTTGGATCTAAAAGTTGCGCTAACAAGCCGTTTTGTTGCGCGGCTAATAACTCTGTGAAACCGCCTACGGCTTCTCCTTCTATAAAAACTTGTGGGTAAGTTCTAGCGAAGGTTTTACTGTGTAACTGTGCGATGTGTTCAGGGTATTGATAAACATCGTATTCGATGAAGGCTAAACCCAAGTTATGCAGTAATCGCTTAGCGTGCGTGCAATAACCACAACCTGGTCGGGTATATATTTCTATTCTTGGCATATCAATTCCTGATGCGGGTTAGTGGGTAATCAGTAGTAATGCTGATTCGATGTAGATTATTATCTAGATTTAATTAGAAATGATAAACATGGCTGCCATTGAATAATTGTCAACACAGTGTTGACAATAGAATTTATAACAGGCTTTATAAAGCTAGCTCGCCGAGTTTGGCCGATCGTAGCGAGAAAAAGTAGATTAGTGCTAAGTCCGACAGGCTGTACAAGTGGGATGCGTAATAAGTAGCAAGTAGAGACCCCAGCATAGTTACCGTACTCAATAATGCGGTGTTAAAAAGCAGCTCAAAATGCTCATTTACATCAGTAAATTCCGCTATTGCGCCGATTTTTGACTTGTCTTATTATGGTTCGCTACGGTACGCAGAGGCCTCAAAAAATAGTTAATAAGTAGAAATAAACAGCAACATAACTTATATGGATGATCTAAATGGATAGCTTGGATGGGCTGAGAACAGTTATAGCAGTAGTAGAAACCCATTCGTTTACCGCAGCCAGTAACCGCTTAGGCATATCAAAAGCTTTGGTGAGTAAATATGTTGGCGAAGTGGAGGCTAGTTTAGGGGCTAGGCTCTTTAATCGCACCACGCGGCGTATCTCATTAACAGATGCTGGGAGGCGCTACTATGAGCAAGCTTTACTGGTGTTAGAGCAGTTCTCAACCATGTTAGACAACGTCGCTGATGAGCAAACCTCTCCTCGCGGAGTGCTGCGTGTGAGCGCTCCTGTGGCCATCGGTGAAATGGTGTTAGCACCATTGCTACCAAAGTTTATGCAGCAGTTCCCTGAACTCAGTATTGAATTAATACTGACTAATAACCCGATTGACCTAATCGAAGAAGGTATTGATGTGCGTATTCGTACCGGTGGGTTAGATGATTCGAGTATGATTGCTCGCCACCTACAAACATTCCCTTTGGTGCTAACGGCATCGCCACTTTATTTACAGCAACATGGTTTAGTTCAAACCCCAGAAGATCTCACCAAACATAAGTGCATTGTTGATAGTAATTTTAGAATAGGTTCGCAGTGGCCGATGATTGCTCCCGATGGAACAGCACATACCATTAATGTCAACTCAGCTATTGCGGTTAATAGCCCACAAGCGGTACGTGAAATAGCGATTGCTGATGGTGGTATTGCCATGACACCAAAATTTATTGTAGATAAAGCGCTGCAAAAAGAGCTATTGGTTGAAATACTATCTGAATATACTCGCTTAGAGTTTGGTTTATACGCCGTGTATCCGCATCGTGTTTATGTGGGTAAAAAAACACGCTGTTTCATTGATTTCTTACTAGCAGAGCCTTTAATGCACTGCTAGTTACTAGTGCTCAATGCACGATTTAGAGGAACCTTTGTGCCAGCGATACAACAAAAGAGTCATCTATCAGAAATTTACTGAAATTGAGGTCTTAATGAATAATCAGAAATTTACATTTGCTGGGCACAACGGTGATTTACTTGCCGCTAAATTGATTTTGCCAAATAACCCCACTAAAGTAGGCGCTGTTTTTGCGCACTGCTTTACCTGCTCTAAAGACATTCTTGCCGCTAGAACTATCTGTGAAACACTCGCTCAAAATGGTGTTGCTGTGCTCTCTTTTGATTTTACGGGGCTTGGTCATTCGGCAGGAGAGTTCGCTAATACTCACTTTAGCTCTAATGTTGAAGATTTATTGCTAGCTTGCCAGCAAATGGAGCGTTTAGGATATCCGGTGCAGCTTTTAATAGGACACTCACTTGGCGGTGCTGCAGTGATTAGTGCGGCAGGGCGCAAAGCGATTGACAGCTTAAAAGCGGTAGCCGTGATTGGCGCACCGTTTGAGCCTGATCATGTGCTAGATAATTTTTCAGTACAGCTGGATGAAATAGCACAAGAAGGTACTGCTAAAGTGTTATTGGCTGGGCGTGAGTTTCGAATAAACCAGAGCTTTGTAGAGGATATCAGCGGCACCCGCTTAGAAAGTCGTTTGGCGGCAATGAAATGTGCTTTGCTGATTTTACACTCACCAATTGATAGCCAAGTGAATGTCAGCAATGCGGCTTTATTGTTTCAACACGCTAAACATCCCAAAAGTTATGTTTCTTTAGACAGTGCTGATCACTTGTTAACGAATATCGATGATGCTAAATATGCTGCGAATGTTATTTCAAGCTGGGCACAACGCTATTTAGTAAAATCAGAAGATGTTGAGGTTAAACGATTAGATGCACCTATCAGTGAAGATATAGTGAGGGTTTCTGAGGTTGCATTAGCCAGTTATAAACAATACATAGACACGCAAAACCAGCATATATTCGCGGATGAACCTGCGAGTATAGGGGGCACGGATGAAGGCTTAACCCCCTATCAGCTTCTTGGCGCCGCTTTAGGCGCTTGCACCAATATGACGATTAGGATGTACGCTAAGCGTAAGCAAATAGCGTTAGATTCAGTATCAGTGGATGTCAGTCATAATAAAATACATGCCAACGATTGCCAATCTTGTGATACTAAAGTTGGAAAACTAGATCAGTTTCAGCGAGATATAAGCTTGAAAGGTACCTTGACAGCAGAGCAACGTATGAGCCTGTTAAAAATAGCCGATAAATGCCCGGTTCATCGAACCTTAGAAGGTGTCGCTGAAATATTAACGGTTGAACGGCCAGAAGATTCTTAGTAGAAAGAAGGTAGAGCTGAACCTTAGAGCCTGTTACAGGTTCTAAGGAAAGCGAGTAAAGAAATTAACCAAAGCTGATTAATCTAGCTTCATTTCTTGCGCAATAAGTTGCAATAAAAATGTCTCACGAATTATCGATAATCCCTGCTTTTTGCTATTGCTGATGATATCTAAATTATGGCTAATCGCCTGATTGATGTTGACCCAATGTGCCGACATACCATTGCTAATTTCATGTTGCTCGAATTCTGGTGATAGCAATTCGTCATCAATGTCACAGTAGTAACAATAAGAAATCATATGAACGCGATTAAAGTCATTTTTGTGCCAAGGTCTGTGTTCGTCATAGCGGCCAAACTCGCGAATGTTACGCACGTTTTGTGCGCCCGTTTCTTCTTTTAGCTCGCGAATTAAGCCGCACGTTTTATCCTCACCTTGATCAATGCCACCACCGGGTAAGCTGTAATCTTCATAGCGAGCAGTGTAGAGTAATAAAATGTTTGAGCCTCTAATCACTATCGCTCTACTAGCTTCACGCTGAAAGCTGGGTTGTGCATTTTCTTGGGTTTTAGGATGTACTGTGGTTTTTAACAAGCGCATAAGACAGCGGTACTCGTGAAGTGATAAGAAATGTACATAGGTGTACTAAGTCGAATTTTAATCGTACAAATATTATACATTGACATATTGGTGTAAAAGGATAAGATATCTATATTCCAATTTATTATAAGCTTATATCTTAATTTTATAACGACGGTTAATATAGAGGTGTTTTACTATGCAACCTATTGTCACTTCCTTTTTCGATGAAGCAACTTTTACTTTTAGTTATGTTTTGCAAGATGCAGCCTCTAAAAGCTGCGCTATTCTTGATTCAGTGCTTAATTTCGATTATGCATCAGGGAGCACTTCTTATCGTTCTGTTGATGAAATTTTAGCTTTTGTGCGTGAAAATGAATTACAAGTTGAATGGGTTTTAGAATCCCATGTACATGCCGATCATTTATCAGCAGCACCTTACCTGAAAGAGCAAACAGGTGCACGTATTGGTATCGGCGCTGAAGTTAAAGTCGTACAGCAAACTTTTAGTAAGGCTTTTAACAGCACTGATGAAATGCGTTGTGAAGGCGAGCAGTTTGGGCGCTTATTTGCCGATGGCGATACTATTCAAATAGGCTCAATGACTGGCTATGCAATGCATACGCCTGGGCACACTCCCGCTTGTATAACTTATATCTTTGGTGATGCTGCTTTTGTTGGCGATACGTTGTTTATGCCTGATTTTGGTACCGCACGCTGTGATTTTCCTGGTGGTGATGCCGCTATATTATATCGCTCTATTAAAAAGATATTTGCGCTAGATGACAATATTCGGTTATTTATGTGCCATGATTATAAAGCCCCCGGGCGCGATGAATACGCTTGTGAAACAACTGTGGGTGCAGAGCGTGAGCACAATATCCATGTAGGCAATGGCGTAAGTGAAGTAGATTTTGTAAAAATGCGCTCAGATCGTGATAGTACTTTAAGTATGCCGAAGTTAATTCTACCCGCGGTACAAGTTAATATTCGTGCTGGAAATATGCCTCCCGCTGACGACAATGGTCAATCTTATTTGAAGATCCCTGTTAATTTGTTTTAATAGCAGCTAGTTTAGGGGCAATGTTGTATATAAGAACGTTGTGTTAAAAGCTTGGTATAAAGATTGTTGCATAAACTGTGCTTTATCAAACATTCAACAAGCGTTATCAGAACTTGATCTTCAATAAAAACTTAAGGAACATATAATGCAATTGTGCCAATTAACTGCAAGTCTTAGTGTGAGCCCACAACTTGATGTGGCCGATATAGAACAAATAATCGCAGCAGGTATCAAAACGGTTATTTGTAATAGGCCTGATAATGAAGGTGAAGATCAACCTGAAAGCGCATTGATTCGTGAAGCTTGTGAAGCTCACGGGATAAGTTTGCATTATCTTCCAGTGAATCCCAAAGAATTTACTGATCAGCAAGGTATCGAGTTTGGTCAATTATTAGAGAGTCTTGAAAGCCCAGTTTTAGCTTATTGTCGTACCGGTACACGCTGTACGAACTTATGGGCATTAAGTGCGGTAGGTAAACTGAGCTTGGATGAAATTTTATCCACTGCTAAAGATGCTGGCTATGATGTGAGTAAACTCAGTGAGCGCATCACTGCATTGGCGAAATTACAGCAATAGAAGCATTAGGCAATTAAAGGTGTTTCCTCGAACTATCGTTATGATCAGGCGCCTTATACTTGGCAGCTAGTACAAAAAACTAAGCTGGGTAAAGCGTCTTTACCCAGCCGCCAATGCCGGTTAAATGTGCTAGAGCACCAAAAAAGCGATGTATTTAGCTTACTCTAGATGGTTCAGTGAATCGCGACTAAGTAGCATCGACGTAGAATTTTGCAATGCAGGGCCAGGGTTATTTGGCGTTGCTGATTATGTGCCAGCGTTGCTGGAATATATTAAAAAGTATCAAATAGAGCTGGTTGGGTTGATGTAGACTCAGCAGCATTACAGCATAAAAAGTATCCTAATATCCTTGGTATTGGTGATGCTAATGGCACGGCGAATGCGAAAATAGCAAGTAAGCGCCTGTTGTCGCTGAAAACCTGTTAGCTAGCATGCAATCAACTGCACAAAATTAGTTATATGACGGCTATGGCTCGTGCCCACTGACGGTGGAGCACGGTAAAATTTTGTTAGCTGAGTTTGGTTATGGCGGTAAAATATTACCTTGGGTTTATTGGAATGCAATGCTCAAAGGTAAAGAATGGTTAGCTGCCTTTATAAAAAAGAATGGCTAAGCTCAAGTGAACGTACCAGTATTGGTCTGCATTAAGTTAGGCTGATGCTTTTTTGCAAGATTTAAATAACATGTATAGATTTCAGAATTGCACGCCAATTACTTCACTCCTACAATTCATCTTCCATCAGTAATATAACTAGCTGATTTATACTTATTAGCATCTCTTATTTAATTAATGCAGTGTCATGATACACAGCGAGCGCCTAAGGTTCATCAATGTTAAAACACTATTTTCCCATTTTACAATGGCGTAAAAGCTACGATAGTAATGCCTTCAGTAGTGATTTAATCGCAGCGTTGATTGTCACCATTATGTTGATACCTCAATCCCTTGCCTATGCATTATTAGCAGGTTTGCCGGCTGAGGTGGGCTTGTACGCCAGTATATTACCGTTAGTTGCCTATACGGTATTTGGCACCAGCAAAACCTTATCTGTAGGGCCTGTTGCGGTTGTATCACTGATGACGGCAGCGGCAGTGGGCAATTTAGGGCTGCAAAGTGCCGAGCAATATTTAACCGCCGCTATTATTTTAGCGTTTATGTCAGGCTTGATGCTGTTGGCGATGGGCTTTTTTAAGTTAGGGTTGTTTGCCAATTTTTTGAGCCATCCGGTAATTTCTGGTTTTATTAGTGCAGCGGGATTGATCATTGCGGCTAGCCAGTTAAAGCATATATTTGGAATAGATGCCCAAGGGCATAACATTGTGGAAATACTTTATTCTTTAGTCATGAACATTGAGCATGCCAATTTAGCTACATTACTAATAGGGGTGTTTGCCACAGGCTTTCTGTTTTGGGTTAGAAAGTCGTTTAAACCGCTACTGAGTAAGATGGGTATCAAAGCGGCAGTAGCCGAACCACTGGCAAAAACAGGGCCCGTGTTGGCGATTATTATTACTATAGTGCTTACTTGGGGGCTAGATCTGGTGCAATCTGGTGTCAGTGTAGTGGGAGATATACCACAAGGATTACCTTCTTTAGCAATGCCAAAACTGGATTGGCAGTTATGGCAGCAGTTGCTAGTGCCCGCATTATTAATCAGCATTATTGGCTTCGTAGAATCCGTTTCAGTGGCGCAAACGCTAGCGGCGAAGCGCCGCCAAAGAATATCGCCAAATCAAGAGTTGATAGGTTTAGGTGCTGCAAATGTAGCGGCTGCTGTCTCTGGTGGATTTCCGGTAACGGGTGGGTTTTCTCGCTCAGTAGTCAACTTTGATGCCGGCGCAAAAACACCGGCAGCGGGAGCTTATACTGCTATTGGCATTGCATCGGCGACCTTGTTTTTAACACCTCTAATCTACTTTTTACCCAAAGCGACGCTAGCGGCAACCATTATTGTGGCAGTACTTTCTCTAATTGATTTAGGAGCTATCAAGCGCACGTGGATTTATTCAAAAAGTGATTTTGCCGCCATGATGGTGACAATTATATTTACTTTATTACAAGGTGTGGAAGTGGGTATTGTGCTAGGTGTATCGCTGTCTATTTTGCTGCATTTGTATCGAACCAGTCAGCCACACAGTGCACAGGTAGGACTTGTTGCAGGAACAGAACACTTTCGGAATGTGGAACGTCATAGCGTGCAAACAGACCACAAGATACTCACTTTGCGCATTGACGAGAGTTTGTATTTTATCAATGCTAGGTACCTAGAAGATAGAGTGTACGGTTTAGTGGCAAAAAATTCTGAAATTGAGCATTTTATTTTGATGTGTCCTGCCGTTAATTTTATTGATGCATCTGCTTTGGAAAGCTTAGAGGCGATTAACTCATTACTAAAAGATAGCAACGTGCAGTTTCACTTATCGGAAGTGAAAGGCCCAGTGATGGATAGGCTAAATAACAGTCATTTTTTACAGCAACTGACGGGGCAAGTATTTTTAAGTCAGTACGATGCGTGGCAGTTTTTAGCGAAAAAGTAGCTTGAGAGCTTTTACTCTCAATGCTCTCTATGCACCAAAATAATGTATAAAAAGAGTAGATAAGGAGCCGTTATGCTGCCTTTATACAAATAATGTGATGAGAGCAAAGCCCTCATCCTGCTAGTAGAAAAAACATCTAAGCAAAGAGGTGTTTACTCAAGCAGTATCAGCTTCGCATTGTCTTCATTCTCACCGAATAGCTGCTCGTAAAAACGATCCCATAAACTTACTTTTTTATCGTGATATTGCTCTTTTATATCATCGATAGCCGCTAACAATTGTTTGCTTTGGTCGAGCGATTGAGCAGTAATAGGTAATGTTATTTGCTCTATCTTATTGGTGACTTTACCCAAACCTTCTGTGGCTTTTTCGATACGTTCTTTAGAGAAAGGGAATTGCTTTGCTTTAGATAGCTGTTGCTTAAAAGCTTGAATATGCAGTGTCATTGTTGCAGCGGAATCTGTTTTCATCGCTTGATTAAATTCAAAACGCATTTGCTTCATCACAGCTTCTAAATCGATACCATCGACTGTTTTTGCAGTGCCAATTACAGCATAGCTAGCGACGAAAATTACTATAAGTAATGTAAAAAGTTGCCTAGTAATCACGTTGGAGGTTAGCGGTTTAAATAGTTGTTTCAAAGGAGTTCTCTTATTCATAAAATAT
>JBALXS010000087.1:0-21165 GCA_036960485.1 Oceanospirillaceae bacterium | reverse complement strand
GTGACAATAATAACCACAAACGCTACTCCCCAGTTTTGCAGAGAGCCAAATTCAACAGTACCCATAGCGGGTACACCGCCTGCTGCATACTGAACGCCAATCTTTAATAATGACAAACCTATCATGGTAACAATTAAACCCGTCACTAAAGGAGGTAGTGCAAACCGCATACGCCCAATAAACGGTGCTAAACACGCTTGTAATATACCCCCCACTAAAATACCGCCTGTTACTGCTGCCATCGCATCGATCCCTTTCCCGGCAACCAACGGCACGATAATAGGAATAAAAGCAAAACTGGTACCTTGAACGATCGGCAAACGCGCCCCTACTGCGCCGAAACCAATGGTTTGTAGTAGCGTTGTTACCCCTGCGAGCAACATGCACATTTGCATCATGTAGATCATCATCGGGAAATTAGCTGAATTCGAGCCGAAACCAAATCCTGCAGCCCCCGCTATGATAATGGCTGGAGTGACGTTAGAGACAAACATTGCCATAACATGCTGAATTCCCAATGGAATGGCAATACCTATGGGTGGGAAATAATTTGGATCCCTTAATTGCTCCGGTGTTCCAATCGCGCTATGTGTTGGGTTTTTTTCGCCATTTCCCTGTCCTGTATCATCCATATCTAATCTCCAAAAACATTTTATTTTATTTATCTGTTTTATTGCAATACGATTACTTGGTTATTTTGTAAGCTAAACCAGCCTTGTTGTACAAAATAACTACATTGCTAAACATTGTCTATAAAATAAACTGAAATTGTTGACAATAAGTTTTAAATTTAGATTTTTAATTACCTGATTCAATCAATACGACGCATAGAATAAATGTTTAAAACAGAGATGATTAGCTACCGCGATAAGTAGAAAAACTATAAGGAGAGACGAGTAACGGCACGTGATAGTGCGCGCTAGGATCTGCAATAGCAAAGCGTAAAACAATTTCATCTAAAAAGGGAGGCTCTGCTAATTGCACACCTTTAGCGGTGTAATAATCAGCGACATTGAACACCAATTCATACTTACCTACTGTAAAAGCAGCTTCTTTTAAAAGCGGCTGATCGCAGCGCCCATCATCATTTGTCACTGTTTTTAATAATAGCTCTCGCGTTGCTGTTAGTCGATAGAGCGCTACCGGTATAGCATTTCCTGGGCAACCATTTGCGGTATCTAACACATGAGTTGTTAAGTAACCGGTTGCAGTAGAAGTGTTTATCATTGTTAAAATTCCTTCCTTTAGATTTTATAAATAGAGATATTTTATGTAATTTATTGATGGCTAAAGATGTGAATTTTAATATTATCGTCTTTTTTCACGCTCATCATGGCATACATATTTTGATTGCTGTTATGTAGCTGGTATATAAAAAGTAAAGCATTCATTATCTGGCAATTATATATTTATATTACTTTGCTTCATTTAAAAAATATTGTATACAATAATATTTAAAATTGTTTATATTATAATGCTAGATTATTACTATAATGCTTTATTTTGACAAGGAGCTATATTCAGTGGACAGTCATTATCCTCGAAATTTAATTGGTTATGGAGCAAACCCACCTAACCCATTATGGCCAAATAACGCAAGAATTGCCGTTTCCTTCGTACTCAACTATGAAGAGGGAGCTGAGCGCTGCCTATTACATGGCGATACTGAATCAGAAGCCTTCCTTTCTGAAATGCCAGCTGCTCAACCCATTGTGGGTGAGCGTAATTTAAGCATGGAATCATGCTACGAATACGGCAGCCGTGTTGGAGTCTGGCGTTTATTACGCTTGTTTGAAAAACACCACATTAAGTTAACAGTGTTTGCCGTTGCAATGGCAATTGAACGCCACCACGATGTTGCTAAAGCCATGGTCGCTGCGGGTCATGAAATATGCAGCCATGGTTATCGCTGGATAGATTATCAATATATGGATTTAGCGCAAGAAGAAGAGCATCTAAACAAAGCTATCGAGATTATTGAGCGCATTACCGGCAACCGCCCTTCAGGTTGGTATACTGGTCGCAACGGCCCTAATACCCGCCCTCTAGTAATGCAAGAAGGCGGCTTTTTATATGATAGCGATGCTTATGATGATGACCTTCCCTACTGGCTTGATAATAAAGGCAAAGGGCATCTTGTTATCCCGTATACTTTAGATGTTAATGACATGCGCTTTGCTACACCTCAGGGCTTTAATAGTGGCGAGCAATTTTACCAATATTTAAAAGACAGTTTTGACACGTTATACGCTGAAGGCGAATATGCCCCAAAAATGTTATCAATAGGAATGCACTGTCGTTTAGTCGGCAAGCCTGGACGCATTGCAGCACTTGAGCGCTTCATCGAATATGTAAATAGCCATGAGCACGTATGGGTCACTCGTCGTATTGATATTGCTAAGCACTGGCATGAACATCACCCTTATTGCGCCCCACAAGATTTATAAAGAGACCTAAAGAGATAAGTCCATGATCAATTTTGCAACTTTACACCCATCTCAGTTGAGCCAATCGCAATTCATAGCCGCTTTTGGCGATATTTATGAGCATTCAGCTTGGATAGCACAAGCCGCTTTCGATGAAGGTATTACTGATAAACACAATCAAATAGCGGCTTTGCATAAGTTGATGGCGCAGCAACTGACCTGTGCAGATAAAACCTCAAAATTAGCCTTAATAAACGCCCATCCAGATTTAGCCGGTAAAGCGGCTGTTGCAGGTGAGCTAACCAGCGCTTCTACATCAGAGCAAGCGGGTGCTGGTATTAGTACTTGCACCCAAGAAGAGTTCGAGTATTTCAATCGATTAAATACCCGCTATAAGAAAAAATTCCAGTTTACGTTTATCATGGCAGTAAAGGGCAGTAATAAGCAGCAGATCATGGCTGCTTTTGAAAAACGCCTACTCAATGATAACGAAACTGAGTTTAAACAGGCCGTTCTAGAGATAAACAAAATAGCGTTATCGAGATTAAAACAGATGTAATATTATTTTAAACAATTACTGAAAGAAAACGCTTAATTATAAATCTAACTTAAAGTGAAGCATATTATGAGCACTGAACAATCTTTTCAAAAATACATTAATTTGGCTGACGCGCGTTTAGGTGCTAAAGTCATCGCTGTTTCCGATGATTGGTTTGCCGCTGCAGATCGTATGTTACAAGCAGAACCTGCTATATGGAAAGAAGGCGTGTTTGATGATAACGGCAAGTGGATGGATGGTTGGGAGTCACGTCGTAAACGCTTTGAAGGTTTTGATCATGCCATCATAAAACTTGGCGTAGCGGGTACTATTAAAGGAGTCGAAATTGACACTTCTTATTTTACAGGTAACTACCCACCTTCTGCCTCTTTAGAAGCTTGTTACTGCGAGCAAGGCGACCCAGGAGAGCACACTCAATGGACTGAAATTCTAGGTGCTGTTGCTTTAGCGGGTGATAGCCAGCACTTTCACGCTATTGAAAACGCTCAGCCTTGGAGCCACTTACGCTTCAATATCTTTCCCGATGGCGGTATAGCAAGATTGCGTGTACATGGCATCCCTTTCCATAATTGGTCTAAACAAGATCCTGATCAAAGCATCGATTTTGCAAGCTCTTTAAATGGTGGCAGAGCCCTGGCTTGTTCTGATGAGCACTTTGGCCAAATGCGTAACATTTTAAATCCAGGTCGCGGCATCAATATGGGAGATGGCTGGGAAACAGCAAGGCGCAGAACCCCTGGCTTTGATTGGGTAATTGTGGCACTAGGCCATGAGGCTGAAATCTCTGACGTGCTGATTGATACCTTACACTTTAAAGGTAATTACCCTGATAGCTGCTCTATTCAAGGTGCTTTCGTTAAAGGTGGTACAGATGAGCAAGTTGAAACCCAAAGCTTGTTTTGGCAAGAATTACTGCCATCTCAAAAACTAGAAATGCACCAAGAGCATGAGTTCAACCAGCTTAATGATATAGGCCCCATTACTCATGTGCGTCTAAACATCTTTCCGGATGGTGGTGTTAGCCGAATGCGTTTATTCGGTAAGATCAGCTCTCATAAATAGCACTCATTTAAACAGGTAACGTTATGCCAATCATACGCCCTCGCCCGCTCACTAAAGAAGCTTTCGCTCCATATGGTGATGTGATTGAAACCACTGGTAGCGATCACTTTTTGATTAACAATGGTAATACTCAGCGTTATCATCGCCTTGCAAGTGTCGACCTCGCTGAGCAAGGTGATAAAGCCATTATTAATATCTTTCGCGCGCAGCCTTTAACTATGCCATTGCGAATATCTATGATGGAGCGCCACCCCAAAGGGTCTCAAGCGTTTATCCCCCTTAAGCAAAACACTTTTTTAGTGCTGGTCGCTCCTGCTGGCCTACCCCCTGAGCCCGAGCACTTAGCAGCGTTTACTGCCAACGGTACGCAAGGCATAAATTATCGCCAGGGGGTTTGGCATCATCCTATTTTATGTTGCACTGAAGATGACGATTTTTTAGTAATTGATCGTGATGGCGCAGGCAATAATTGTGATGAGCACTATTTTAGTGAAGATATCGAAATTTATTTAAATCCTAATAATGCCAGCAAATAATATTGTCCGAACTAATATAATAAAGCCACTCATACACTAGCAAGCACTGACAAGGAGTTAAATATGGATCCCCATTACACTGAATGGCTAAATTTAGTGATCCGCTGGGCGCATATGATCACAGGCGTTGCCTGGATAGGTGCATCCTTCTATTTTAATTGGCTAGAAAACCATTTAGATAGACGCACGCCGAAAGAAGGCCAAGCCGGAGATTTATGGGCCATTCACGGCGGTGGTATTTATCATCTTGAAAAGTATAAATTAGCCCCGCCGCAAATGCCTGAGAAATTGCATTGGTTTAAATGGGAGGCCTATACCACTTGGCTATCCGGAATGGCGCTACTCGCAGCCGTTTATTACCTGAACGCTCAACTTTATTTAATAGCTCCGGGGGCAAATTTAAGCTCAGTTGCTGCCATTGCCATTAGCATCGCCAGTTTAATTATTGGTTGGGTCGTTTATACAACGTTATGTGATAGCTCACTTGGAAAAAGGCCAGCACTGTTAGGGCTGATTCTGTTTGTTTTAATTATCTTTGCTTCTTGGGCATTGTCACTGGTGTTTAGTGGCCGTGGTGCTTTCATTCACGTCGGCGCAATCATCGGTACTATCATGGTGGGTAACGTCTTTTTCGTTATTATGCCTGCTCAACGCAATTTAGTAGGAGCAATTGCATCCGGTGCAGCGCCTGATCCTAAATGGCCCGCTAAAGGCTTATTAAGATCTAGGCACAACAACTATTTCACCTTACCTGTGCTGTTCATTATGATAAGCAATCATTTTCCAAGTACTTTTGGTCATGATTACAACTGGGCGGTATTAGCGGTCATTTCTTTGCTTGGCGTGCTAGTACGTCATTATTTTAATACTCGACATCTTAGCCAAAAGTACGCTTGGACTATACCGGCTGCTGCACTGGGCATGGTATGCCTTGCTTTTGTAGCATCACCCAAAAAAGTTGCACCACTAACCGCTCAAGTTTCTTTTACACAAGTTAAACAAATTTTAGATCAGCGCTGTACTGTCTGTCACTCAGCTAACCCAACCAGCCCATTGTTCACTACTGCCCCTAGCGGTGTAATGTTCGACACTGCTGCACAAATAAAATTAATGGCACCTAGAATAAACGCTCAGTCTGTCACTACACAAGTGATGCCTTTAGGTAATATCACTCAAATGCTGGCAACTGAGCGACAACTCATTGGAAAATGGATTATTGAAGGCGCTAACATACAGTAGAGTTTTGAAGATCCTTACTACGCTACATTAGCGATGCCCTGTTGTTAATCATATTAGCAGCACGGTATCGCTTATTTACAGCTACTTTTGCGATACTCCCCGCTTATCTTCTCTCTACTAATATTAATTTTTGCGCGAATTAAATGGATAGTTTATGTCCTAGCTTTTAATTTTTTAACCGGTTTTTTGATTAAAACTGGAAAATCCAAAGATGCCACAAATCGTTTTAGATAACGGTATAAGCATTATAATTAATATTGTTCAAATCCTTTGTTCATGTTTTTAGTTTTCAGCTGTAGAATGCAAGCAATTATTTTTTATGATTTTTTATAAATAAACGCTAAAACTAGCAGCAGTCGCACACTGGTTTCGACTTTGACTTTACCCCATTTGCATTTGTTGCTGTAAGTACCGATAAAGGCTTTAACATTTAGCCACTATGCTTCTTCAGCAAATAACCATCTATTCGAGAATAACGACATGAATGATACTTTTAAGTTATTAAACTCCCACCGATCTATCCGCAAATTCACTACCCAAGATATTGCACAGCAAACGATTGAAGCACTCGTTTTAGCAGGACAAAGTGCAGCTACTTCAAGTTTTATTCAAACGACCACTGTCATTCAAGTTAATGATGTTGCTAATAGAGCACAACTAGCTACTTTAGCTGGCAACCAAAAATATGTACAAAGCGCTCCTCGTTTCCTAGTTTTTTGCGCGGACATGAATCGCCATAAAATCGCCTGTGATCTGCACGAGCAAACGATGCAATCAGGTTTTACTGAGCAATTTTTAACTGCATCACTTGATTGTGCGTTGTTTGCTCAAAACTTAGTTATCGCTGCTGAGTCACTTGGCTTAGGTTGCGTTTACATTGGAGGTTTGCGTAACAACATCGAACAAGTTGGTGAACTACTTGAACTACCTGAATTAGTTTATCCGGTATTTGGTTTATGCTTGGGCTACCCTGATCAAAACCCGCAAGTAAAGCCAAGACTCCCTGTGCAAGCAGTACTCAGACAAGATACTTATCATAATGGGGCAGAGAACTCTGACCACACTATTATTAATGACCAGCAAATTATCAGCGAATACGATGAGCAGTTAAAGCAGTACTATGCAACAAGAAGCTCAAACATTAAGCAACAAGGTTGGAGCGAGCAAATATCTAACATGCTCAATAATGAAGCCAGACCTCATATGCTAAGTTATTTAAAATCGAAAGGTTATTTGATCAAATAAAAGGGATTTACAATGTGGGATAATCGCAATCGTATACTCAATTGGGCGCAGCAAGATCTACTTAAAAATAAAGATCTAGCGCAATTAATGATACTCGCTCAAGGCCAGCCTAGCACCAGCCAATGGCTTAACTTTATGCGCATGGCACTAACGTGGCTGGCAATGATTGCTTTCTGCGCTGGTGTTATTTTCTTCTTTGCTTACAACTGGCAAGATATGTCGAGGTTTAGTAAGTTTGGCTTGATCGAATTCGCCATGTTACTGAGTACCATCGCCTATGTACGATTATCCAGTCATGCACAGCTTAAATCTGCACTTTTGATGGCGATGACCCTCTTAACTGGTGCTTTACTTGCAGTAATTGGCCAAACTTATCAAACAGGCGCTGATCCTTGGCAATTGTTTGCAGTTTGGGCTGTTTTGATGCTGCCTTGGGCTCTGTTAAGCCGCTCCTGTATTTTATGGATTTTTTGGGTAGTTATATTAAATACCGCCCTTGGACTGTATTTAGATTTAACTCATAGATTTTTATGGCTAAACCTTGGCAGAGATACTGCACCTATCGTTATCTGTGTAACGAATAGTCTATTACTGGTTGTGTTTGAAATTGCCAACAATGGTTACCGTATTTTTCCTTTAAAGCTAGCAACACCGTATTTGAACAACCGCTATACACAACAGATATTAGTGACCATCGCTGGTGTTGCCTTAAGTACTTGGGCCGCTGACAAAGTGTTTAGCTATAAAAGTAACAGTGCAGAACTGGCTTATTACCTGTTATGGCTTTCACTTATTTTTCTAGTTTATCGTTACATAATCAAAGATTTATACATTATAGCAGCCAGCTTTTTGAGCTTTATTATCGTCTCTAGTATATTTATATTTGATGTTTTTGAGCATGATGCTGATGAAGGAGTGCTTCTATTAATTAGCTTATATATTTTAGGCAGCTCTAGTTTAGCCACTTACTGGCTAAAAGCTTTATCTCGACAGTTTCAAGGACTACCTCAAAGCAGTGATGACCAAGATGAAGACCCAGCGATTAATGTCTTAGATAATGCGGAGAAAAAACAATGATTAATAACTATCTCTCCTCGCAAACACTTTGGAATTTGCTTAAACAAAATAATGCCGTAACGACAGCTAACCCACCACTACAAAATGATGTATCAAGTTGGTACATCCGTTTAATTCAAGGGTTTGCAGGGTGGCTAGCAGCTTGCTTTTTAGTAGCCTTTATCGGATCGATTTTTGCTTTCACCCTATTCAATGAAAAAAATTCAATTCAACTCATACTACTAGGACTTGCCTGTAGTGCTTTTGCTTACTTCATTTTCAAGAGTGATCACAAGCGTGATTTTGTACAACAGCTCGCATTAGCATTTAACTTATGTGGTCAATTTTTAATCTCTTGGGGCCTTGCTGTCTCTTTTGATTTCAATTCATTTGAATTTTATATTTCACTCTTTTCATTACAACTGTGCTTAGTTTTCTTGCAGAACAATTATATCGCCCGCCTGCTGAGCACTTGGTTTGCCATGATTGCGCTTTTCTTGTGCTTAAGGAAACTCGATATTGCCAATTTAAGCCCAACCTTAGTGTTTATTCTATTTAGCGCAGTGTGGATGTTAGATTTACGCTGGCTAAAACGTAAAGATTTATGGGAGCCAATTGGCTACGGCCTAGCAATCACCTTAGTGATGTTTAGTGGTAAATTTTTCTTTAGAGACTTCGCCGATATGATCAGCGACAACCAACAGCAATTATTGGCCACTAAAATCTTTACTTACTGGTTAAACCAGCTGTTGATATCTGCTGTCTTTGTCTACTTACTCAATAGTATTAGAGTGCTCTATCAAATCCCCTTACAGCACAAAAATAGCTTAAAATTGGCACTACTTGGGGTGCTGTTAATCGTCACTAGCTATTTAGTGGTAGGTGTTAGTGCCGCTTATTTATTGCTAGGTGTCGGCTTTTTAAAACAACGTCGCATCTTAGTAATCATTGGTGCTCTCAGTCTGTTGGGCTTTATCTCTTGGTATTACTACAACCTAAACTGGACCTTGCTTTATAAATCAATAGTATTAATTGGATTTAGCATCTGCTTTGGTATTGGCGCCTATTGGATGCATATCAGTGCACAACAGCAACCTTTAACACTGGCTATTCTAAAGCAGAAATACCAATTTAATTTACAAAGCAAACTTGTCACACTCTGGGTAATAGTGATTATAGCGCTCTTAAATTTCACCATATATCAGCGTGAAGCGCTATTATCTACTGGGCAATCTGTATTACTCAAACTTGCTCCAGTGGATCCAAGATCACTCATGCAAGGCGATTACATGCGCCTGCGCTTTGATATAGAATCAACTTTACTTGAAAAGAGTAAGGACCAAAATGGGACTGATAATGCGGTGCTAGATGATACTGATCAAGGCCTGTTTGTCGTCGAGCTTGACGGTAACTCAGTCGCTAGTTATAAAGGTATTTATCAAGGACAAGTGCTTGCTGAAAATCAAATTAAAATGCAGTTTCGTGTCCGTAAGCGTCAAGTTCGCTTAGCAACCCATGCTTTTTTCTTTGAAGAAGGCAGCGCTGACTTATATAGCAAAGCGGTTTATGGCGAGTTCAGAGTCGCTAAAAATGGTGAGTTACTGCTGAACAGCATGCAAGATAAGCAATTTAAAACTCTGGGCCTTAATCGCCCTGAGAACTAGTTTGATAAAGAGGCTTAATGGCGAGGACTCTGTTAAATGCCAAGCAATTAAGCCGAGCAACTAATACAGTATCTACTTTAAATCACAGAATAAAAACAGAGAGCAAAATATGACATCATCTTCTCCTTTAGTCAGCGCACAATGGCTTAATGAACACTTAAACGATGAATCCTTGGATATTTTTGATGCCAGTATTATTGATTTACCAGCGAAAACGAATACTGCTGCCATTGCTGGTAGCCAAATATTTGATTACGCGAATGTATTTTGTGATCCACATGCCACGTTGCCTAATACAATGCCCAGTGCTGAACGCTTTACACAGCTGGCACAAACAATGGGCATCAACCAGCACCACACAATTGTTGTTTACGATCAAAAAGGCTTATTTTATGCTCCAAGAGCATGGTGGATGTTCAAAACGATGGGCTTTGAGAAAGTTTATATATTGGCAGGTGGCTTACCTAAATGGCTTGAGCTTGGTTATAAAATAGATTCTACAACCCAAACAATTACCCCCGCTTCATGTGCTAAAGGTGATTTTATCGCTAATTTTTCGCAACATAGCTGGGTTGATAGCACTGATGTTTTAGCGGCCATTAGCGATACAGCTTCTACGAGTAGCACCAACGATATCAAACCCATTGTTATCGATGTGCGATCTGCTGCACGCTTTAATGCTATTGAACGTGAAAGCCGAGCAGGTTTACGATCTGGTCACATTCCAAACTCGATCAACTTCCCTTTTACGACTATAGTTAGTGATGGAGAACTCAAATCCGCTGAAGAGCTACAAGCGAGCTTTAATACACACATGCCTGATAAAGAGCGCCCTTATATATTTAGCTGCGGCTCTGGTGTCACCGCTTGCATTACTTTATTAGCAGCATCAATATTGGGCTACAAACATTTGGCTGTTTATGATGGCTCGTGGACGGATTGGGGATCAGATCATAACTTGCCCGTTATTTAGTTTAGTAACTACAGCGAATAATATTTAATTCAAGCGCTAAGCAAACACCATAAAACTCTTGCTTAAATATCATTCGCTGCTACAAAAACACCTTGCGATATCCAATTTTGTTAGTAGATAAATTTTTAAGGATTTATTTAGTATTAGCAATCATGGACGAATCTAAAACCCTACCTCATTATTATAGCTTTTGTTTTTTCATGCAATTTGATGGCATTACCACTAGAGCTTCATTTTTTAAGAGTCGCAGGTTCGGCAAGCCAGTTAGTCACCCTACAGTTAATTACGGAAATATATTGTCGCGCAGAGGATATAAAGGATGATCGGATTGTTGCAGTTAAGGGTGTTCTTCATTCACAAAAGTTCTTCGATGAAGCAGATGCAACCAAAGTTCATTTCTTAGAAAGTATCACTAAATTAATTAAGTTTGTGGAATTAGGTCGTACTAGTAATGCGATTACTGGCAAATTAAATGGTCAATATTTAATTCACTCTCAAAACCTCAGCAATATTGCTGCAGTGGGAAAACCCTTATTTTCATATCCTCTTTATCATTATCTGCATAATGATTATCAATGGCTAGGAGCCTGTCGGACTCAACACTAATCTACTGCGAAAAATAGCCACCATAGCTGCACAAATGAAGAACTCAGCTGGATTACAATAATTAATCAGCCGATATGAAAAGAAAAATCTAAACTAAGCCTGCGCTCAGTGTTTAATATAATGCAATAGTCTTATTGCCTCTATGATCAAAGCACTATCATCAATTTCATGATACAAATCCCAATTTTGATTTTTAAGCTTGTAACTCTCTTCGATAACAAGCAATTATTATCTTTAGTAAAAATCGCTATAAGCTATTGCTTTAAATAAAAGTTTAAGGCATAAATGCTGACGAATATAAATAGCGCTTACTTCAGGAAAATTCTCTTTACAGTTATCGCTAGATTAAAACTATTTATGGGGGAAAGTTAATTGAAAAATCCAGATAACGTACTTTTTATTGTCATTGATCAGTTACGTGCTGACTGTATTTTTGGAGCGTTAGCTGACAAAATAAAATTGCCTAATTTGCAGCATCTAATGAATGATGCGGTGTCGTTCAAATCGCATTATAGCGTAGCAAACCCTTGTGGCCCATCTAGGACGAGCTTGCTAACAGGGCAGTATGCGATGAATCATCGATCAGTACGCAACGGTACACCTTTAGCTAAAGATTGCATTAATATCGCAACACAGATGCGCAAGCTAAGATATGAGCCAATGCTGTTTGGTTATACCGACACCAGTTTAGACCCCACCTCTTTTCATGCTAATGACCCAGCTATCACTACATATGAGCAAGTGCTACCAGGCTTTAATGAAAAGCTTGAAATGCGCTTTGAAGAGAGTTATCCGTGGCGCAGTCATTTAAAGCAACAAGGCTATCAAATACCTGATTATACTGAGTTTTATCATCCAAAAACACCAGCAGGTGCTGTACCTAAAATTGATGATCCTGCTTTTTATAAAGCAGAGCACAGTGACAGTGCCTTTCTTACTGATCAAACACTTAATGAATTAAGTGTACGCACCGACAAGCCTTGGTTTGCCCATGTTACTTATATACGCCCTCACCCGCCTTTAGTAGCCCCTAGCCCTTATAATAGTATGTATCGTGACACCGATTTTCCCACTGCTACCAGACAAGCAAACAAAGCGGATGAAGCTAGTACACATCCATTTTTAGATGTGCAACTGCAACTTATGCAACAACATACCGTTGTTGATGGAATGTTTGCCAATGCAGATAAGGATGATCCGGCAACAGCACGCAGCTTAAGAGCGATCTATTTAGCACTTATCAGTGAAGTAGATCATCAAGTAGGTCGGTTAATTGAATTTTTAAAGCAAACCAATCAATACGATTCTACTTTGATTGTAATCACTGCTGACCACGGTGAAATGCTAGGTGACCATCACTTATGGGGCAAACAAACTATTTATGACAAAGCGATACATGTCCCTTTAATCATTCGTGATCCTAAACAAGTTGCTATGCACGGTAGCCAAGTAGAGCAGTTAACCGAATCAGTTGATATTATGCCAACTATATTAGATTGGGTAGGTATTGATAAAATGCCAAAGGCCATTAATGGCCGTTCACTCTTACCTTTTTTACATAATTCGCCGCCGAAATCATGGCGCACGCATATCTTTTTCGAGCTAGATTTCGCAGAACCTGGCGTGCCAACCATTTGGCAGCAACAGTTAAAGCTTCCCCTGCAACAAGCTAATGTTGCTATACTACGTGAAGCACAATACAAGCTAGTACACTTTAACGCCCACTTAGCACCACTGCTGTTTGATCTAACCGCCGACCCTGATGAAATGCATAATCTAGCCAATAAGCCAGAATGTATGCACATACTCTTGAGCATGACACAAAAAATGCTCAACCACCGTATGACTCATGCAGATAGAAGTTTATCGGATATGTGCCTGACGGCTAATGGCACTATCAATTTTCAGGATGATGACTAATAAGCATTCTGTATTGCTAACTTTAAACCAGCTCTTTAAAACAAATCTAATAGCGTATTCCCAATAAACTATTAGATCTGTTTTTGTATTTTTGATACGTCTCGTTAGTTCATCAACTATTTTTTAATTCGCCACTCATATTCAAAATTCACCTTGATAGCTTTCAGACAGTTAAGTCTTTAGTTATGTGTTAAAATGATGGTTATTCGAACAAAGGGAGTTGGTGATGTCTTATTTTAGCAGTAAAATATACATAGTATTATTTTTGGTGGGGCTATCAAGCTCTTTACATACCGCCGCATTCTCTTTAAATAGCATCCAAAAAACTACCGATGCTATTAACAGCAACATGCACTTCCTTTCATTAGATGAGTTTTCGAACCTTACAGCTTTCCCGCAGCAGCTAGCACGGTTTAAACAGTTACAAATACTCAGCGCTAATGGTAATAAGATTACCGACATCTCCATGCTAAGCAACTTGGCTCAGCTCAAATATTTATCAATCAGCTACTCTTTAGTTGAAGACATTGCTCCATTGCAACATTTATCGCACTTACAGCGCTTAAATTTAAAAGGTACGAAAGTCACTGATACTAAGGTACTTAGCCAATTAAAAGACTTAGTTTCGCTCTCTTTATACGCCACTAAAGTGCATGACCTTAGCCCTTTAACAAACTTAGTTAAGCTACAACACCTAAACCTTGGGTACTCATTAGCCAGTGATATCACACCACTAGCTTCATTAAAGCAGCTGCGCAGTTTAAATTTATTATGGATGCCAATCAGCGATTTTTCAGCGCTTAGCCAATTATCTAACCTCGAACATTTAGATTTAAGCCACACTAATTTTAGAAATTTTGAGTTATTACTCAACATGAAACACTTAAAATCATTAACCCTAGAAATGAGCCAGATAACGGAAACTAGCCTACTAGATGATATGGTCAAAAACGGTTTGAAAATAAACTATCGATAACTGATCTATACTCTCGCTCTAACGATATTTATTTAAGCTACAGCTTAATTACGTAATTATTATTTCTGAAAGCGCTGCGTCGCATTCAAAATCTCTTCTAGTGCCTGCATACGATGACTCGTTTCTTCCCATAATTCATGCTCTATTGCCGCAATTAAAGCTTCTACGAAAAAGAGTGTCACAACGGCTGAGTCCCAGCCTGACGGAACTTCAATACGCACATTAATTGAGTGTGTTGCCAATGCTGCTATAGGCGACATCCATTGATCTGTCATTAAAATAATAGTAACGCCTTGATTAGCGGCGAGTTGGGCGAATTTATATAAATCTATTTCATAACGGCGCACATCAAAGATAACGAGTACATCCTGCTCTTGCATGTTCAACAGTTGATGAGACCACAAACTACTAGTAGAGGGGAGCATATGAACTTGCTTGCGTATTACTTGTAGATGAGTACACATATAATCAGCAAGGCTATGTGTAATTCGCCCACCCGCGATGAAGATATTCCTCTCTTGATTTGCTAATAAACTCGCTATTTGATCAAAAACTTTAGTGTCGACTTGTTTCAGAGACTGGCTTAAATTATTAAAAGTCGCTTCTGCAAAGCGGTTAATCACATGTTCTTTAGGTGCATCTGATTGCCAACGCTGATGCTTTTCGATGGGGTTAGAAAGCGTTTCTTGTAGCTCATTGCGCAATTCACCTTGAAAACTAGGAAATCCTTTATAACCCAGCTTTTTTATCATGCGCAGCACCGTTGGCGTGGACACTTGCCCTTTTCTGGCAAACTCAGTGATACTTACTAAGCCCGCCATTGGGTAATTCGCAATTAAAGTATCTGCTAGTTTTCGCTCTGAACGCGTAAACTGGCTATAGCTCGCTTTGATACATTCAACAATTGTTGTTTGACGAATCTCACTCATTAACTAACCTTTTTAATACTCATAATAGTAATGTTAAACAATCCAGTGATAATTTTTCGGATGACTTAGTACTTTATACAAAGGCCATTTTTACACGCATTTGATAACCGATAATAAAGTTTTGTAAAAATATTGACCTTAAATTTTCTTTATGTAAACATCTAAACAATTACTTATTCTATACACATTTATGTTATTTTTCAGTGACTCTTTCACTTATCAGTACAGCTTTAAATGTTTGAGAAAAAAGAGTAACTAAAGAACTCAAATACTTAAGCAAAACTTGCGTTGAGTGAAACAATTTTAAGCCTCATTCCACATTCCCTCTTGATCAAGGAAACACAGTGCTAGATACCAATAACAACAGCATAGCCGACATAATCAATGCACAAGGTGATTCAAGGTACGTCATTATCTGTGAGCACGCGAGTAAACATATTCCTGATAGCTATCAAAATTTAGGATTAAGTGATGCACAAGTGAGCCGTCATATCGGTTGGGATATAGGTGCACAAGATGTTGCCCTGCATTTATCAACGTTACTTAACGCGCCTTTAATACTACAAACACGTTCAAGACTGCTGTATGACTGTAACCGACCTCCTAGTGAAGCCAGTGCAATTCCCCAAAGAAGTGAAGCGACTGATATCCCTGGTAACCTTAATTTAACAGCAGCGCAAACAGATGCACGCGCCCAAGATATTTACTATCCTTTTCACAACAGCGTGCGCCAGTTACTTGATAATAGACAAAACGATATCGATAGCATTATCGTCACTATTCATAGCTTTAACCCTATTTATAATGGCAAAGAAAGACACTTAGACATCGGCTTAATCAATGATTTAGATCCTAGTTGGGCGCACACCCTTACCAGTGCAGCACAGCAGATGAGTGATCTGGTTTTCAGACAAAACGAGCCTTACAGCGCAGCAGATGGTGTGGTACATACACTTGAACTACATGGTCGTAATCGCAGCTTACCTAATGTGATGATAGAAATTAAAAACAACTTGATTGAAAGCGGCTCTGAACAATTAAAAATCGCAAGTTTATTGGCTAGACTATTACAAGAAAATGCCCCTTAATACACTTTTTATGAGTGATGGTTATTAGCTAGTAGCAGCCATCACTTAATATTTAATCCAATCCTAGCGTTGGTGAATTAGCGTGAACAACTTTTTTCAATGATCATCCCGGCTTATTAAGCTCTTAGTTACAAATATTGCTGTCCAGTTTAATTATTGTAGCTCTGAAACTCATTAATTTTACGCGAGCATTTAATTCGCGAGTTTTATAAATAGCTTTCAAAATGTTTAAGCAGTTCCAATCCTTTGCTTATTGGTATCCTTGTTTTTAGTCCGCCATTTAAACGTTGATTTAGTGTTTAATAAAGTGAATAAACTTGTTTTGTATCAATATCTTGCTTGTTTTATAAGATACTAATTGCCGATGAATATAATACAAGGTAACTTTACACGGAAACTATATACCCAAATACATATTATTTTTGAAGCTATAAATATTTAACGTCAAGTAACTAGAGTTAAGCATAGCTTAAACACCAGCTCAGCCAAGACTAAAAAATACATTAAGTACACATATATGATTGCTACCAAACATTTTTTAAAAAGTATTACATTCACGCATACGCTAATCTGTTTTAATACCGTTTGTATTTTAATCCTTATTTTGACATTTCTATGGAAAAAAGCAGGTTTCGAGCAAGCGGCACAAAAGACTAATATTAACAATGCACAAATATACTGCCCTATCCAAGAACAAACTTGTATTATCAAAATAGAACAAGGGTTTATCGAACTTAGTGTAGCTGCCCCTATACAACCTTTAATCCCTTTTACCATGACGCTTAAAAGTACTGACATAGCCATTAGTGAAGCAAAACTGCGCTTTGAAGGCTTGGATGAATATATGGGGATTAATCAATTTCGTTTTGAAACGAGTACTGATGATTCTCAAACATGGCAATTACGAGGCTCTATTCCCGTTTGCACTATTGTTTCGAAAACTTGGCGTGTAACACTCAATATTCAGCACCAGCTCGACAACAGTTATAAAAGCTATTGGTTTACACTGAAAATTATTTAATTGGAGAATCCATGCACACCATTAAAGGCAAGCTTATAAGCATTTTCATTTTATGTATGCTTATACTAATAGGTTCAATTAGTTATTTGACTCTTAATAAAGGTATTCATAAAAGTAATAATAACAGTAGCACCTCGCAAAACACTATGGGCGATAAATTAGGTGGAGATTTTAGCTTACCGATAGCTGATGGAGAGTTTAGATTAGCGGATTATCGCGGCAAAGTGGTGGTGCTTTATTTCGGCTATGCCAGTTGCCCAGATGTATGCCCTACTGCTTTAGCATTGTTAGGTAATACATTGAAAATAATGCCTAAAGATGTAACGGATCAAATTCAGCCTTTATTTATCAGTGTAGACCCTGCTCGTGATAAGTTGCCGACACTGAAGCAGTACGGGCAATACTTTCACCCAAGCTTATTAGCAGGTACTACAGAACAAGCTAAAATTGATACGCTAGTACGTCAATATGGAGCCTTTTATAGCTTTACGACCTTAGAGAATTCAGCCATGGGCTATAGTGTAGATCACTCATCTAGATTGTACTTAATCAACAAAAATGGAAAATTGGCAGATACCGTGAGTCATGCAGATATCCAACAAGATCTTGCACAAAAACTTTTAAAACTAACTAATTGAGATCATTGATGCCCGGTATAATTTTTTGTTGTTCTCTAACTCATTGATTTTACGTTGATGACAAGTACCATTATACTAAAATATCGATTTGACCATGACAGAAAACCACAAACTAATGAGCTAGAGAGCTTACACTTTTTAACCGGTCACCAATGATCTGAGGTAATAATATGAAAACAACATTCAATGTATTTACTAAACTTTTATTCGCCAGTGTTTTTTTAGCAAATTCAGCTTTTGCCGATATAACCATTAAAGATGCGTATTTACGCGCCGTGCCCCCGGGACAAATGATGAGCGCTGCATTTATGCAATTAACCAATGATACCGATAAGGCATTAACTATTGTTGGCGGTAGCAGTGAGTTCGTTAAATCAATTGAAGTTCATAACCACACTAAGGTTGACGGTGTGATGAAAATGAGAAGAGTGCCTGGGCTAACCATTGAAGCTGGCAGTACTACAGTGCTGAAACCTGGTGGCTTACATATTATGTTCATTGGTTTGAAAAAAATGATTAAAGCAGGTGATAACTTTAGCTTTGAACTAACCTTTGATGACGGCACTTCGCAAGCAGTCGTTTTACCGGTTGAATCAATTATCAAATAAGTTCTTAAGTTGATTGCTAGGTAATCGGCCAGAGCCATAATTTTAACTAGCTCTTTCTCTGCTGTTATTCCTAACCTTCATTTATATTGTGCTTTGCTAATTTAACTATAAGCAAAGCGCAATTTTCATCACTTTATACCCATGAAAACTGCAACGATTATAGAGCTGTCAGCTAAAAACATTACAAAACTCTGTTTTTGACAGCACACTAGTATTAAGTTAAACACTATCCTAGTAAAAGCTTACCCCAAATGATAGCTTATATCCTATACATATTAGTTATTTAGAGTTTGTGAAATGGTATACCTGCACGTTCATTGTGACGCTTGTTCTAACTCGCTCTTCATTAAATCACATATAATTATTAACGCGTATTCTATCAATTTGTATCATCAATTAAGAACAGCCGCCAAGGAGAATATATTTTGCAACAAATAACACGTAAGTATCAAGTAGTGCTGGTTAAGTTAATTTTTATAGTTTTTAGTTGCAGTAGCTATTTGGCACTTGCGCAAACCTCTTCGCAAAGTACGCCTAAAAATCAAAATGGCAGTCAACAGCTTGAAAATGCAGTTAACTTTAAGTTGCTAGATTTACAAAATAATACTCATCAATTAGCTGATTTTGAAGGTAAAACATTGATCGTTAATTTTTGGGCAAGCTGGTGCGGCCCTTGTCGAAAAGAGATTCCAGCGATGAACCGCGCTTGGGCTGAACTTAAAGATAAGAATGTTGCGATGCTCGCGATCAATTACGGTGAAGATAAAGATAGCGTTGCAGCTTTTATTAAAGACTACCCTATCGATTTCACGGTTTTATTAGATGAAAGTAATGTCACCAGCCAAGATTGGAAAATAATGGCAATGCCTACCACCGTTATCGTGAACTCAAAAGGGCAAATCATAGAGCGTATTTTAGGCCCTAGAGAATGGGATAGTGAAGAAATGTTAAAGGCTATCAAGAGTATTCGTTAAGGGCTCTAATATTTAAGGTTAAAATGCACATATAATAAAAGCAAAACTGCAGTTAAATTACGCAAAAAGCGGTATATCAAGGATGATATTTTGGAGATTACATGAAGTTACATCAAAGTAAAATTATCTATATTGTGGTGCTCACCTTTGCGCTTGCTTTAGGTATGGTCAGTTATTTAAGTTTAAACCCTTCTGTGGCTGATGCGCCAAGTAGACCAAAGCTTGGAGGAGATTTCAGCATACCGACTGCTGACGGTGTATTTAACTTACAAGATTATCGCAATAAGGTGGTAGTGCTTTATTTTGGTTACGCTAGCTGTCCTGATGTATGCCCTACTGCTTTGGCATTATTAGGCAATGCACTGAAAAAACTTCCACCGAGTTCTTCTACACAAATTCAACCTGTTTTTATTAGCCTAGATCCCGAGCGAGATACGTTAGACAAAATTGCCCTTTATGGTAAGTATTTTTATCCCAGCATGATTTCCGGTACCGACGAGGAAAAAGTAATAGATAAAATCGTTAGGCAATATGGTGCTTTTTATAGCTACAGCATCCAAGACGACTCTGCAATTGGCTACAGTGTTGACCATACATCACGCTTATACTTAATTGATAAAAAAGGCGTTCTTGTTGATACAATTCAACACAATGATATTCAAAAAGATGTTGGCCAAAAGATGTTAAAACTTACTTTATAAGCGAACCAGTTGTAGTCGAGGAATAAAGATACATACTGAGTAATATAGTTTCATACTGGTTGAGGGTTGTTAGGATCAAACTTTCTGGCTGCCCCCTAAATACCCCCGCCTGTTGCTGTCCCCACTGCTGACAAGCGATTCTTAATCCCAGACTCCGCCATAAGCGCAACACTCGATACAGGTGGTTGGTTAAACTTTACCTGACGGGGATTTACACCCCGCAAGATGCATCAAGCTTTGCTTGACGCACTAACGCCAACTTAATTAGCAAATTGGAGCGCATCAATGAAGTGTGCGTAATGCATAATATGCGTAACGGAAGTTTGTCTGATTGATGTTTTTGTTATCTCTTGACCAGTTTAAGCGATACGATTTATTCCCAACGAATGGTTAGTATCGTGCTATCTTTCTCTACAATGGCTTGGTGATAGAGCTGTGATCCCCAAATAACGAAATCACCTTGATTTTGGAGTAAGTAACTCTTCTTTTCGTCAATTTGAAAGTTTTTTTCCATACAAAATTCAAGACGGAACCCACCGGTGTCGCTTACTAATATCGATACAGTGCGGCCTATACTAACTGGTTTATTGTACCCCCTAGGATCACCTTTGTGATGTTGCATCCATTTAACACAAAGGCCTTTTAGCTGAGCTTCTGATGGAACGAACCTCAATCCTGAGTCGTCAGTAATAATACATTTTGTCCAGTCACTGAAACCAATAAACCAACCTGTTGATTGTGTATCAAGTTTATTAACATTTCCATACTCTACATCCATTTTAAAGTTACCAAAGATTATTTTACTAGACTAAAAATTTAGGTACGTGCGAACTCTGAAGAAGATAACGCTGGCAGCAGGCGCGCGGGTTTTTGCGTCGCTTGCCTGTGATTGTGTACGCCCAGCATGGGCATGAACTAATGAGGTGAAAGTCCTCTGTAGGAAG
>JBALXS010000086.1:0-21511 GCA_036960485.1 Oceanospirillaceae bacterium | reverse complement strand
GCACTAAATTGGCTAATACCACCGGCAACAGAGCTCTCATTCATTACTCAGAAATCGAAACTTACTGAGAATAACCAGCAATCTTTTTAACATAACAGAACGATTGATCTGGAATTTTATGCAAACTATATATACTATTCTAGCTAAGCAACAGATTTTAAATCTAACTCAGGATTCGATAAATGAATGATCAAAAATTATTACCCGGCATGCAATTTCCAAGTATTAGTTTAAATACATTAGATGCTCAATCAATCGATCTTGCGGCAAAAAAAGAAGGCTGTGACTGGAAGTTAGTTGTTGTTTATCGCGGTAAGCACTGCCCATTATGCGTAAAATACTTGAATACTTTAGAGCAGCATAGAGAAGCGTTACTTGAACTTAAAGTGGATGTGGCAGCTGTATCGGCAGATCGTGAAGAACAATTAAGTGAATTTAACGAAAAGCTAACTGTGAACTTTCCTATCCATTACGGTTTAAGTCTGCAGCAGATGCAACAATTAGGTTTGTTTATCTCATCACCACGTAGCGAGCAGGAAAATGATCATTTATATCCTGAACCTGCTATCTTTGTCGTTAATGAGCAAGGCTTATTACATTTAGTAAGCACTTCAAATAACCCATTTATTCGCCCGGAAATTAGTGAGTTAGTCGCAGGTATTAGCTGGTTAAAGAACCCAGAAAATAACTACCCTATTCGCGGCGGCTACAGCGAGTAATGCGTAAAGCTGTTAAGTGAAACATTACTTACGCTTTTAAAATTAGATACTTAAATGCCTTGCACTGTTCAAACATGCGAGGCTTTTTTTTGTGTGTTGATAGCTAAATGTTGTTGTGTCTATTTTTTGCGCAATCCAAACCAAGGTAGTGGGATAGAAATTACTAGTACTATAATAGCTAAATACAAATGTTCTTGTGAGAGCCAAGCGGCGCATATAAATAATAGCGCTGAGCTGGCAATACCCAAAAGCAGTACACTCTTGACCTTTTCACTACGCCCTTTTTCTTTTGTATAGATAAAAAGATAGAGGATTGGTAGGCCTAGATGCAGTGGTTGAAAAAATACAAAACCTATGACCCAAAACAGTATTTGTGACGACATATTCGTTTATTCTCAGCAGTTATTTTTAATGCAAGTTTACGGTGTTTAACGTTTATTAGTATTGCGCTGAATCATTTTATGAATAGCTCATAGGCTATCGTAAAAAAATTATGACGCTGGCAGCGTAAAGCAAAAAAACTGTTTATAGAACGCGCGGCTGCTATTTCTACTGTTAAACCGTTACGAAATTTTAAATATAATAAACTATGCACTTATTGAGCAGCATATTTAATCAATCGTTAGCGGTTGTTAATTGTATTTAAAGATGTTCAACAGTGGATTTGTGTAATGCTGGCTAACGATGTAGTACCGTACTGAAGCTTAGTGAAAACCAGTTACCATAAAAATTCGGTATTGGAGGTGATTAAGCTTTAAAACTATAGCAGCAAGTGTCTTGGTTTATTTGTTCCATAGGTATGCATCTACTATTGGTGATGATTGTTCTTGTTGTTAAAAAATTGATTCAGATTAATGTTTTAGATAGTTTTAATACCTATACTGGGGCAAGTGCAAACAAATCTGTGCCAACAGCTGGGCAGGCTTGAAATATTAAAGGCCATTTGTCTGCTCCCAATATTTATTTGTATGGATTTTTATGATTCAGGACGGGTCGAAAAGAGGAAAATATGGAAGTATTAACTAACTTAAATTGTACGAATCATAAAACGGAAAATCAGCTGATCAGCCCGTTTATAATAAGACCGTTAATGGCACAGCTGCCTGATTGGGAATTAGTGGTTGATAATGATAAAGAGCATTTAAAAGCAGAGTTTAAAATAAAGAACTATATGAAGGCAATTGCCTTTTGTAATGCGATTGCTGAGTTAGCTGAAGCGGCTGATCACCATCCAAAAATCATTATTGAGTATGCAAAAGTAACGGTTTATTGGTGGACACATACACTGCGTGGTTTACACAAAAATGATTTTATTTTAGCGGCAAAGACGTCGGCCTTGCTCAAATAATTGCTAGCTAGCTAGCAATAAGTAGTTCGAAATACGTTTTAGATAATATGTAGCCGTCAATAAACAGCCATACTCTATTTTGGAGTTACTCAACAATAGCAATAACAAGATCCATCACGTTTGTATTAGTTGGCCCGGTAATATAGATAGCTTGAAGCTCACGTAATAAGCTACCCGCGTCCGCGCGCTTTAAGTGTCCTTCAGCTTTGCTGATATCGGTGATTGTATGCCCATTGATAATACCACCAGCGGCATCAGTTGGCCCATCGCTGCCGTCGGTACCTGCCACAAGAACGTGAATGTTATCAGTCCCTTTAACAGCGATAGCTAAAGAAAGTGCTAAGCTTTGATTGCGCCCACCACTACCAGGATTTTCGGGTAAAACAACCGTCGGCTCACCGCCGAAAATATATACGCCTGCTTGAGCATTTAGTAAACAGTTGGCAATATCAGCAGAGACTAGCTGCACATCTTTATACATTGTTTCAGTGTTACTAATAACAGTAAAGCCTGCATCAGTAGCGTAACGTTGAGCTGCGTTTCTAGCCACCTGATTAGTTGCGATCAAATGAATAGCAGCGTTACAGTTGAGTCTTTTAGTATCGCCAATGCCTGAACCAATCACACTAATGTCATCGCCTTCTACATCGGATATCGCCAAAACTTGTACAGCACTGCCTTTAAAGTTAGCGAGTAATTTGCCATCTTTAATCAGAGATGTTTCTTTTCTTACGGTATTGATCTGACCAATATTATAACCGCTTGAAAGCATGCTATTAGTTAGCTGCTGCCACTGCGCTAAGCTTGTTTGCTCAGGTAGTGACTCAGCCAATGATGAAGCGCCACCTGACACTAATACCAGTAATTGGCTATTGTAAGGCAATGATTGCACAGCTTCGTGCAATGCTTGTCCTGCTAATAGCGAGTTATCATCAGGCACAGGATGGGCTGATTCTATCACTGTTACGTTTTGGTATTGGGCCAGTTGTGGGTCGGTATGTTGGTACTTAGTTACTACAAGGGCAGGGCACAGGCTTTTGGAACTAGAAGCTTCAAGTGCGCTAAGCACGCCAGCACACATACCACTGGCTGCTTTGCCCACAGCGATAATCAGATCAGGCTGAAAATTAATATCGGCTAATGCGCCTTGTGTGACGCTTTGATAGCAAGCATTAAAGCCTGCTACGTCTTTCACGGCGGCATCGAAAATAGTAATTAACTGCTGTTTGATCTGATCTTTCACGCTGTATTCCTTTCTTGAGCAATGATATAGCTAGTTAGTTATTCTGCTAAAGGACCTTGCAGGCCATTCTTTTGCATAAGCGTTGCATAAATATTAGATTGAAGCACTAGCTGTTCACTATATTGAGCAATTAATTGCGCTTTACGTTGTGGGTCTTGAGTTGCGTTAACTGCTCCCCAAAAAGCTGCAACATATTGTGCACTTTCACTTAGCTGTTGAAGCTGTGCATCATCTAAACCATGCAAGTTAGCAGCATTGACTTTACCAACGCCATTAACCGTTTTAGCACCAGCATCGACATAGCCTGCAGGTAGATCACCTTTAAGGTTGGTTACCTTGCGATATTGGATAACATCGAAAATCTGATCAACCGCTTGCTTAGCACCTTCAACACGAGACATATGCTCAGTATCTGCAGCTGCATGGGGTAATAACTCCATTTTGCCAACATGCTTAGGTTCAATGTTGCGATAAGGAACCATAGGGCCAGATAGCGCACCGCTGGTTGGATCTTTAAACAGATCGGCATCAATTGCTGCGTAGCGAATTTGACCACTGCTAAGCGCTGCATCTAAAGCGTTAATATCAACCACTTCACCGCGATCATAGTTAACTAGAATAGCGGCAGGATTCATGGCAGAGAAAACTTCGCTATTGATGATGTTAGCGTTGCTGAAAATACCTGTTGTAGCATCTAGAGCGCCAAGGCCGGTGTGCGGGCTAATAACATCGGCGTCTTTAGCAGCTGCCACGATAGAAGCTGCGTATTCAAAGCCTTCTGATTCAATCCAAGCTTGGTGCTTTGCTCTAGCATAAACACTTACGTGCATGCCAAATGCAGCAGCTAATTTAGCCACTTCACGACCAATGTTGCCAAAGCCGATGATGGCGATTTTTTTGCCTTCAAGTTTGGTAGTCGGGAATTGTGCAAGATTTTTACCCGTATCAAAATCACCCGCAACCACTAAATCGTGCATTGCTTGTACTTGTAAATCAGGTAGTACTTTAAGTAATGCTTTAAAAGCCGTTTGTGCAGTGGCTCTAGAATTAAAGCTAGGCGTATTCATTAAAGGTGCAATACCGCCAGTGCCGTTACCGCCGCCCCAGCTATCTGCGCCCATGTTGCCAGTGCCAGCGCCAATACGTACGCCGCCAAATTCAAACTTAGCCGTTTTAGGTAAGAAGGTTGCCGCTACAATCGTTGCATCGTATTGGCCTTGCTCTGTTTGTGCTAGTAACTCATCTTCACGGCTTAAATGCGGCTGATAAAAGAAATGTATGCCAGCGGCTAGTTTTGTATCACCGGTCAATGCTTGGTTGTGAAAAACACCGCCTTTACTTTCAACGTGTTGCTTAACGTTAGAACAATCAGCTTCGCCGTTTTCGTCAAGAACCATACCTACTAAATCAGCGATCAATACTTTATAAGCACGTTGCGAATCATCAACACGAACGGCATCTGTACTAGCAGTATTAACAGCGCTGTCATAACTTTCGCCAGCTTGTGTTAATAGCTCTTCTAGCACGGCAATTTTTGCACGCAAGTAGCAATAGTTAACGTTATCAAGTAGCGATGTGATATCTACTTGTGGGCGAATGCCGCCGATCCATGCACGATAATCACCCGGAGATCCTGGGAAAGCATTAACATAACGCGCTACATCTAGGCCTTTTTCGTGGCTGCCATCAGCATGCGTAATACCATCATAACCCAGTAACTGCTTAGATTTAGCTACGATGCGCTGGTGAACAGCATCATCAGTAATGTCACTATCAGTTACCTTTAATAGCGTAACAGCAGCACCACGTGCATCTTCATTAGCAACACCAAGCTCAAACAATGGGTTGTTGGCAACCCAAGTGTTGACGATGTTGCGGTTAGTACTTGAACGCTCATTAAGGGTGGTTACACTACCAATGTTTCTTTCGTTACGTAAAATACCGAAAGTCGTTTCTGCGAAGGCTAAAGTGCTGTAAGTATTGATGATACCGCCAAGCATTTTATCTGCTTGTGGATCATAAATAGGACCTAGTGCAGTACTTTTTGCTGAGCTTAACGGTAAAGTACCATCCACAGATACGGCAATTTTCAATTGTCTAGGGATAGCCCATGAAGGATCTTGCTGGTTTTCATCAATTAAGTTAAGTGCTTGTGGTGTTAATGAAATGACATAGTAGCCTGAAATGCCGCCAATCGCCTTTTGAAAAGGCATAAACATGGTGCACTTAGCGAGCATCTGCTCAACTAGTGTTTGTGGCCAAGGCATTGCACCTAATAAAGAAGTTGCATCTATAACTGCATGGTGTTCACTAGGGTTTAGGTCAATCCAGGCCAGTAAGTTAGTTATTTCTTCGCTTGTGTAAGTGGTCGCACCTGTTGTTTCATGGCCCACACCAAAGAATAATTTAACACCTTTAGCGGCTAAAAAATCAGCACTAGGGATGGCGCCTTCGCCTTCAGCGAAGATTAAACGACTTTCATCACCGTTAGTGGCATAGCGTTGTAACTCAGTTAATTGCGTGCCCCAAGATTGGCGAAAGAATCCGCCGGCTTTAGCCGCTTCAGATTCGGGCTTAGGTGTATCAACAAACACAATTTGATCACGGTTGTTTGCGTTCATCATATGCAGGGCTGCTGCGGTAAAACCACTGTGCCCGCCGCCTAAGCCAACTGCCATCTTATTGGTTTTAGGAAAAGCAAAATAGCGATGCATTTCGCGCATCATGTCATTTAATACTTTATCCGCTGGATATCCACGGTGCATCCCACGGCCGATTTCAGCGGTAGTGAATTGACCGATTTTATTACCTTGATCATCAAGCTTTGGGTAATTAGCTTCTATCCATGCATCAAATTCAAAACGCAATAATCGAGCGTCTACCTCGTTTAGAGTCATATCAGTGATTGGGCCTACACCAAAAAACTGGTTAGAGGTCGCCTTGGGAGCACCTGTGCTAGTTGCGGCGATTGCTGTATTACGTGCTGTCTTAAGTTGTTGTATAGAAACCATATTTTTAATTACCTGTTAAGGTTGATTGTTACGCTTTATCTAACGTTAAGCTAGCTAATGCGATGTCGCTATTAAGAGAATTTAGTATTTAAAGTATACTTATAACAAAAAAATCCCCAATATGAAATAATATTTCCTATAGTAAACACGATCCCGTTGTTGTTTGCATCACTCTTAAGACTAAATACCTTTCTATTACCGACACAGTGCCTTCCTATCCATAATTCCTATCAATAACTAACTTATTTCAATTATTAACGCATTTAACTAGCATTAGCTGCGCAAAAAACAATCAATCTAGTCGACCTCACACAGATTGTTCTGTATAATGCGCGCCCTCGATTGACTAATAACTTGGAAGCTTCCTTTGATATCCACAGCAAACATCACCATGCAGTTTGGTGCTCAACCTTTATTTGAAAATATATCTGCAAAATTTGGCAATGGTAATAGATACGGCTTAATAGGCGCCAATGGCTGTGGAAAATCAACTCTGATGAAAATCATGAGCGGAGAATTGACACCAACATCAGGAAATATTTCTGTGACTCCTGGTGAGAAAGTGGGGACTCTAAGCCAAGATCAGTTCGCTTTTGAAGAATATAGCGTAGTCGATGCCGTCATCATGGGGGATAAAGCGCTATGGAAAGTTAAACAAGAGCGTGATCGTATTTATTCACTACCTGAGATGACTGAAGAAGAAGGTATGGAAGTAGGGCACCTTGAATCTGAATTTGCTGAGATGGACGGCTACACTGCTGAAAGTCGTGCAGGGGATATCCTTTTTCAAGCGGGTATTGCTGAAGAATTCCACTTTGGTTTAATGAGCCAAGTGGCACCGGGCTGGAAGTTGCGCGTATTGTTAGCGCAAGCATTGTTTTCTAATCCTGATATTTTGCTATTAGATGAGCCGACCAACAACCTAGATATCGATACCATTAATTGGTTGGCGATCGAGCTTAATAAACGCAAATGCACCATGATCATCATTTCTCACGATCGCCACTTCTTAAATTCGGTATGTACCCATATGGCAGATATTGATTACGGTGAATTGCGTGTTTATCCTGGTAACTATGAGTATTTTTTGAGTGCATCATCATTGATTCGTGATCAACTGCATTCTGAGAACGCCAAGAAAAGCGCAGAGATAGATGAGTTACAAGCGTTTGTAAACCGTTTTGGGGCGAATGCTTCTAAAGCGAAGCAAGCGAGTTCTCGTGCTAAGAAAATGGATAAAATCAAGCTTGATGACGTAAAATCATCTAGTCGGATGACGCCTTCGTTGAATTTCAAGCAGCATAAGAAATTGCATCGCCAAGCGTTAGTATTCGAAAAATTGTCCCATGGATTTGAACAAGAAACATTGTTTAACACGGGTGATGTGATCATAGAAGCCGGTGCAAAATTAGCTGTGCTAGGTGAAAATGGCGCGGGTAAAAGCACCTTTTTACGTTGTCTAATGGATGAGCTAAAAGCTAACTCAGGTACCATAAAATGGGCTGAGAATGCAGTTGTTGGTTATTGCCCACAAGATAACACACCAGATTTTGACACTGACCTGACGTTGTTTGATTGGATGTCACAGTGGCGCACAGTAAAGCATGATGATTTAAAAGTACGTGCTCTTTTGGGACGTTTATTGTTTACCGAAAATGATTTTAATAAAAAGGCGCGTGTTTGTTCAGGTGGTGAGAAAAACCGCTTGCTGTTTGGTAAATTGATGATGATGGATACCAATGTATTAGTCATGGATGAGCCTACTAACCACATGGACATGGAAGCGATTGAAGCGTTAAATAATGCCATGAAAGATTACGATGGTACGCTTATCTTTGTCAGCCATGACCGAGAGTTCGTATCGACCTTAGCGACTCGTGTTGTTGAAATTAAAGATAAGAAAATGATCGATTTTCAAGGTACTTACGACGAATACCTAGCTAATAAAGCGCTAACGCAAGTTGCCTAATTTATAATAGCTTTTAGCATCGGTAAAGTTGCGGATTAAGGGTTGTGCATAATAGCTCTATTCCACTCTTTATTTTGTTAGGGTACAAAGCGCTATCTGCTTTCGCAATAGCGCTATCTAACGTTTCTTTTTCCAGCCAAATTACCTCACACAGCTTTAAGGTTTATGGTCGGCTGTGGTAAGTAAGTAAGTAAGTAAGTAAGTAAGTGCTGCATAATGCGAATTTTAAAATCATCGATAAGCACCCAGTAAGCTGCGCTATAAAGCTTATCAACAATCGTGCTAAAGTCCTCTATAGCGCATTTTTAACTACCAATCTTGTTAGCAATTATCGTGTAATACAAGGAGCAGCCCCTAATACAGTATCGCCGCTGTGGTATCTGTTACTGTCGTGCTGGTTTTTAAAATAATTTATAGATGAGTTACTGCAAATTGTCAATTGCTCGAAGTACTCTCTTTTAAATGCATGGTAGCTAGTTGTTTTATATGTAATTTCATAAATTAATAGCACTGATTTTCCAATGAGTCTAGGCAACTAGATAGTAGCAAAAATAATTATTTGTTGACTTGCCAAAAGATAACGAGTATTTCATATGCCATGACTATTAATCCTCTCTATGTAAAGCGCTTTGACTGGTGGCCTCCGCCGAAAAAATTACATTACTGTAATTTTTCCATCAGTTACACAAGCACCTCGTTACACGTTTAAACGTAGCATACAGCTGCGTACTCTACTGTATTGTGTTGTTTTTCTAGCTGATATTGTTAACGTTTAAATAAATAAAGATATCACCATGATAAAAACTATAAATGTAACTAACGATGCCATTGATTTCACTTGGGCTGATAACAGCCAGTCTACATTTCCATTTATTTGGTTGCGCGATATAGACCCGCTAGGGTTTCATCCGCAAACGGCAGAGCGCTTATTCGATCTAACACAAGTATCAATTGACATCGTACCAACAAATGTTGAGTTTACAAAACAGCAGCTGTCTTTACAGTGGCCTGATGAAATCGAGCGTTCAAACTTCCCTGCAACACTATTAGCCAGCTATGCAACAAACTGCCAGATGCAAGATGCAGCAGCGATTACTTATGCTAGCTGGCAAGGCGATTTTGAAATTAAACGTTTCAGTGTTAATAGTTTTAGCAAAGAAAATCCAGCGCAACTTAAAAGGATGTTAAGTGCTTTAAAGCGCGATGGTTTAGTTATTATAAATGAGCTCAAAGGGGAGCATAGCGGTGAGCAATTCGGTGATTTAATTGGTTTTAAACGTGAAACTAACTTCGGAGTTATGTTTGAAGTTATTAACAAAGCGGATCCTAATAATTTAGCTTATACCTCAGTAGAGTTGCCTTTACACACTGACCTCAGCAACCAACAATTACCTCCGGGTTATCAGTTTTTGCACTGTATTAAAAACGATGCGCAAGGCGGTGAATCATTATTGGCAGATGGCTTTGCAATCGCAGAAGGTTTGCGTAGCCAAAATCCAGATAACTACCAACGCTTATGCCAACAGAAAATGCCGTTTAGGTTTCATGATAAAAATTGTGATATTCGTTACATGCATCCTTTAATTAGCGAAGAAAACGGCCTGATAAATAATTTCATTTTTAATGCCCATCTAGCTGAAAGTGCAAATTTAGTCGATGGTGAAAATATTGATTATTATCGCGCTTATCAAGATTTAATGCGCCGCATTCGCTTACCTGAGTATGCATTGAAGCTGAAGCTGAAAGCAGGTGAGATGATGGTGTTTGATAATGGTCGTGTATTACACGGGCGCTCAGCTTTTGATCCAACCACCGGTGATAGGCACCTGCGTGGCTACTATATCGATCATGGCGAGGTTGACAGCAAAATACGCATGTTAGCTAAACTAGAGTAAGTTTTTATGTAAATTTTTTTGAATAACCTGCTACGCCAATAGCGATACGTAAAGCGAATGCTATTGGCGTTTAGATATAAATTGTAAGTAATGAGTCGTAGCATAAAATCAGTAATTAATTGATATAGCCTCTAATCTTTTCCATTCCTTTCTTTTCCTTTGCAAGTAAAAAATAGTTTTCCTTATATCAAATGCTTATGTTTATGACTGTTTAATATAAGCGTTTTTTTGGGCAGTTATATGCCGCTTTTAACTAATAAATAGCAATTTTAGATTGAGTTGAAATTACCCTTATCACGCCATAGTCCAGTATGTCGCTTTCTAGTATCTTGTCGTCGCAACAATGTTAGCGTCGCGAAGCTCGTGGTCATAATCTAGGCATTAATAAAGAAGGCGCTAAATAAGTGGTAAATAATGGCTAAGGGTATTTAAAAACTGCTAAATCGGCAGGCTTTAATATGCTTAAACTAGTTGGTTATTGAATACTTGTTTTAGTGCACAACAAGCAATTAAATACATTAATGTAATGGGGTTTGGCCGATGTCTGAAGAAAATTTTGATGATGAACTAGATTTATCAACCCTGAATGATGACGAATTAGTAGAGCAGATGCACGATGATCTCTACGATGGTATGGCAGAAGAAGTATCTGAAGGCACTAACATTTTGCTAGCACGCGGTTGGACGCCTGATAGAGTGTTAAATGATGCTCTGGTTGGAGGCATGGCGATTGTCGGGGTTGATTTTCGTGATGGAATTTTATTCGTACCTGAAGTACTCAGTGCAGCGGGCGCAATGAAAGGCGGTATGGCGATCCTGCGGCCATTACTGGCTGAAACAGGTGTTGAATCAGTCGGTAAAATGGTGATCGGAACCGTAAAAGGTGATATTCACGACATCGGCAAAAACTTGGTAGGAATGATGATGGAAGGCGCTGGGCTTGAAGTGATCGATCTGGGAATTAACATCCCTGTTGAGAAGTACTTAGAAGCATTAGAAGAGCACAAGCCAGATATCTTGGGTATGTCGGCACTACTTACTACCACAATGCCTTATATGAAAGTCGTGATCGATACTATGAAAGAGCAAGGCATTCGTGATGACTACATTGTCTTAGTTGGCGGTGCACCGCTTAATCAAGAGTTTGGTGATGCTGTAGGCGCTGATGGATATTGTCGTGATGCAGCCATTGCAGTTGATATGGCATTAGAGATGATAAAGCAAAAGCGAGCAGCTTAAACGTTAGCCGAGTAACGGTTAATATTTGGTGGTCGCTATTGTGAGAATATTACAATTGCAAGAAGCTAAAGGTGACTTAAATGCGTAGAGGAAGAGCTAAAAGGCTTGAAGAAATAGCCGCTACGCAAACCAAGGTAATTAAGTCATCTGCTGTGGTGAATTCATCAACTAAGAACGATAACGCTAGTGCAGTGATCATTTGTTGTTCCGCTTTAATGCGCGATATTTTAAGCGTCTGCAAAGCCAATAATTGGACACACCTTGATGTGCAGTGTATCAGTGCTGAAGTACATAACTACCCGCAAAGAATTACTGGGGAGGTAAAAGCACTGATAGATGTTGCGAAGGCAAAACAACAGCAAATCTTTGTTGCCTTTGCTGATTGTGGCACTGGAGGATTACTTGATGTTTTGGTTGAAGCAGAGCAGGTAGAGCGAATTTCGGGTGCACATTGCTACGAATTCTACGCGGGTAGCGAGCAGTTTGAGCAACTTCAAGAAGCGGAATTAGGCACCTTTTACTTGACCGATTTTCTAGTAAGGCATTTTGAACGTTTAATCATTCGTGGCTTAGGTATCGATCAAAAGCCAGAATTATTATCTTTATACTTTGGTAATTATCGCAAGTTGATGTATTTATCTCAGTGTGAAGACAAAAAGCTTCAGAGCGCTGCAGTTATTGCCGCTAAGCGTTTAAACCTTGAGTATGAATACCAATATACCGGTACGAATGGGCTATCAGTACCGTTAACAAAATTTAATAATAAAATTGCCGTTCAGCTTGTATAGTTTTTTTAATCACCTCTTAAAATTTTTATTTAGCACTAAAAGTGGTAAGCAGAAAACAGAGAACAAGAAAGCATCTAGACTCGAACGCTTAATCATCTTAGCTGAACATGATAAATAACCGGGTTACTGTAAAAAGGTGGCCGCCGATTTTTAACTGATTTCCTAAGATATTGTGACAAAGAACCTGGTTGGAGATATAAATGTTAAAGGTGCGTCAATGGGCGGTTACGCATTCAAAATCCTTTGAATGCTTATACAACACGTTTGAGAAAGTGTTGGTAAAAATATATCCGCTATTAGCCAAAATTGGCTTTGAACGTTTAGAAAAACCTGTTGCTAAAGTAGAGCAATGGTGTAAAGGGCTATTGTTTGATTGCAAAATGTGCGGCCAGTGCGCGTTAAGTTCAACGGGTATGTCGTGTTCTATGAATTGCCCCAAAAATTTGCGTAACGGCCCTTGTGGTGGGGTACGCCAAAATGGCCATTGTGAAGTGAAACCTGAAATGCGTTGTGTATGGATGGAAGCTTGGCGAGGCAGTCAAAGCATGAGCACTGGTGATCGTATTAATATCGTGCAACTCCCCGTTGATAATTCTCAGCAAGGCAGCTCTTCATGGCTGCGTAAAATAAACGAAATTGTTCAGCAATATGAGCCTAAACAAAAATGATATTTATGGATGAGCCTATCCCAGGCGAAAAGCTACCTATATTAGAAGGGCACACATCAGCTGGAAGGTTAGAGCGTGTATTGCGTGCAGGTCACTTTGCAGTGACATCCGAGCTCGCACCACCTGATTCAGCAAACCCACAAGACGTTTATGACAGAGCCCGTGTTTTCGATGGCTTTGTCGACGGCATGAACGCCACAGATGGCTCTGGCGCTAATTGCCATATGTCGAGTGTCAGCATGTGTGCTTTGTTAACCCGTATCGGTTATGCACCGATTATGCAAATTTCATGTCGTGATAAAAATCGTATTGCTATTCAAGGTGATGTGTTAGGCGGCGCAGCGATGGGTGTTACTAACATGTTGTGCCTAACAGGTGATGGCGTACAAGCAGGCGATCACCCGCAAGCCAAGCCAGTATTTGATTTAGATTGTATGTCGCTTTTAGAGGCTATAAGAGGCATGCGCGATAAAGGTGAATTTTTAAGTGGTCGTAAAATTACCGATCCACCCGCAGTATTTTTAGGTGCTGCATCTAATCCATTTGCGCCCCCGCATGACTTTAGGCCGTACCGCCTCGCTAAAAAAATAGCAGCAGGAGCGCAGTTTGTACAAACTAACTACTGTTTTGATGTGCCACGCTTTAAAGAATTTATGGCGAAATCGAGAGATTTAGGCTTACTAGAGAAAGTGTTTGTACTGCCAGGTGTTGGGCCGATGGCATCTGCAAAAACGGCCACATGGATACGCAATAACGTGCCCGGTATACATATCCCTGATTCGGTCATTGCGCGCCTAGCAGGCGCCAAGGATCAAAAGAAAGAAAGCCAAGAGCTTTGTGTTGAGCTGATTCAAGAACTCAGTGAAATCGAAGGAGTTAGTGGCATACACGTCATGGCATACCGTCAAGAAGATGCGGTAGGTGACATAATTAAACGCTCGGGTGTATTACAGGGAAGAACCCCTTGGTACCCGGGGCGCGATGAGCAACTGTTGACAGAGAGTACAGCAAAATGACAGATACAATTTTAAGTTCAGCCACTAGAGAAGCTGTGATTGGTTTTGAGCGCCCGTTTATAATTATTGGCGAACGCATTAACCCCACAGGTCGCAAGTTGCTTGCCGCTGAAATGAAAGAAGGGGATTACAGTCGAGTTAAAGCGGATGCGCTGGCACAAATTGCCGCAGGTGCGCACATACTGGATGTTAATGCAGGCATTCCACTGGCCGATGAACCAAGAATACTAGGCGAAGTCATTCAGCTTATTCAGTCATTTACTGATATTCCTTTATGTATCGATTCGTCAATTGTAGAAGCTTTAGAAGTTGGCTTGTCCGTTTATCAAGGTAAAGCACTTGTCAATTCAGTGACCGGCGAAGATGAGCAAATGGAGCGCGTACTGCCATTGGTTAAAAAGTACGGTGCGGCTGTGGTTGCTATCTCCAACGATGAAACCGGTATTTCACAAGATCCCGATGTGCGTTTTGAGGTGGCTAAAAAAATAGTTGAGCGCGCAGCAGATTACGGTATTCCAGCGTGTGATGTGGTGGTTGATCCTTTAGTTATGCCTATTGGCGCGATCAATGATTCAGGCATTCAAGTGATGAAATTAGTACATCGTTTGCGTACCGAGCTTAAAGTAAATACCACTTGTGGTGCTTCTAACATCAGCTTTGGTATCCCTAACAGAGATGGTTTTAATGCTGCATTTTTGAGTATGGCAATAGCAGCGGGTATGACTTCAGCGATCACTAACCCTTTACATACAGAAGTAATAGCAGCAACGCTCGGTGCAGATGTTATGATGGGTCGCGATCCAGATTGTGCAAATTGGATTAAACGTTTTCGTGAGCCAGCAGCGGAAGGCGAAGGCAGAAATGGTAGAAGTGGACGCAGACGTCGCGCCTAAATTTAAAGATCTTTCATAACCTTAATTCAGCGGATTTAATGATGACACAAAAAGCAACAGTTGTATTTACACCTAGCGGTTTGCGCGGTGAGTTTGCATTGGGTACCCCAGTGCTACAGGCTGCACAGCTATTAGGGGTTGATCTTGAATCAAGCTGTGGCGGGCGAGGTATTTGTACTCGCTGCCAGGTTATGCCGAGTATCGGTGAGTTCCCAAAACACGGCATTGTCTCTAAAGTAGAGAACATGTCAGTGCCGAGTGAGCTTGAGCATACTAATCGAAAATTAGATTTAAGTACCGGTAAGCGCCTAAGCTGTAATGTGCAAATTTTAGGTGATTTAGTTGTCGATGTTCCGGCAAGTAGCCAACTGCATAAACAGCACATTGTTAAAGAGGCAACTGCCCTAGAGCTAGTGATAGATCCGAATGTAAAACTATTTACACTCACCGTTGATGAACCCGATATTGATGAACCTGCCTCTGACTTACAAAGAGTGCAAGATTTGTTGCTAAAACAGCATAATGTAGAGAGTCGTCGCTGTGAGCTATCGGTAATGCAGCAATTACAACCTGCGCTAGCAAAAGCTGGCCGTGAGATTACACTAGCACTTTATTATGATAATGATGCGAGTGATAACAACCCTGAGCGCAATACAAAAAGCAGTGCTCAAATCATAGCAGTATGGCCTGGCATTAAGCTTGGCTTATACGGTTTAGCCATCGATTTAGGCTCAACCACAATAGCAGCACACTTATGTGAACTAAGCAGTGGCAAAGTATTAGCCACTTGTGCAGCGATGAATCCGCAAATAAGATTCGGCGAAGATTTAATGAGCCGTGTCTCTTATGTGATGATGAATGATGGTGGCGAAGTTGAAATGACTAACGCAGTGCGTTTAGCGTTCAACCAACTCGCTAAAGAAGCGGCTAAAAAAGCCAAAATAAATATTGCCGATATCATTGACATGACCATAGTGTGCAATCCTATCATGCACCATTTATTATTAGGCATAGATCCTACACCATTAGGTACTGCACCTTTTGCGCTGGCCACCGACATGGCGATTACCTTAAAAGCCAGTGAGTTAGATGTTGCACTACACCCAAGCGCTAAAGCATTTATATTACCCTGTATAGCAGGGCATATAGGGGCTGATACCGCAGGAATGATTTTAGCAGAGCGCCCAGATCAAGCCGATGAAGTGACCTTGCTGGTGGATATAGGCACCAATGCAGAGATTGTATTAGGTAACAAAGAGCGCTTATTAGCTGCATCAAGCCCGACAGGGCCGGCATTTGAAGGTGCGCAAATCAGCTGCGGCCAGCGTGCCGCAGTCGGTGCTGTTGAGCGTGTACGCATTGATAAAGATACGCTTGAGCCTAAATTCAAAGTCATTGGTTGTGACCTTTGGTCAACAGATGAAGGTTTTGCTGAGAAAACTAAGAAGCTGCAAATAAGCGGGATTTGTGGGTCAGGTATTATTGAAATTGTCGCTGAATTATTTTTAGCCGGCGTTATTAATAGTGATGGCGTAATTGATGGCGCGATGGCTGAGAAAAGTCAGCGTGTTGTGGCAGATGGGCGCACTTTTACCTACGTTTTACATGAAAGTGAGAAAACATTATCCATCACGCAAAATGATGTGCGTGCGATTCAATTGGCAAAAGCTGCGCTATATGCAGGTATTCAATTGTTAATGGATCATATGCAAGTTACTACAGTAGGCCGTATTGGTTTAGCGGGTGCCTTTGGTAGCCATATCGATGTTAAGTATGCGATGGTGCTAGGGCTGATTCCCGATTGCGATTTACCGTTGGTGGCCCCAGTAGGCAACGCAGCGGGAACTGGTGCACGTATTGCGTTGTTAAATCGCGAAAAACGTACATTAATTTCTAATATTATCGATAAAGTGGAAAAGATTGAGACTGCGACTGAAGCGAAGTTTCAAGATCACTTTGTAGCGGCTATGGCTTTGCCGCATTTAACAGATGATTTTGTTCATCTCGCAAAAGAAGTGCAATTGCCAGCAAAGAAAGAAGTCAGCAGTGCACCGCGCGGTGGTCGTACTACAAGCCGTAGAAGGTCGAGAAGCGCATAAGAAGGGATGGGAAGAAAATATTAAAGGCGCTTAATTAGCGCCTTTTTTATTACTTATTTTGAATATTCTATATCCATATTGGATAGTTTTTGTTGGCGCTCATTTCTAGGTGGAATACCAAAATAATCGCGATAGCATTTACTGAAATGCGGTGGAGAAACAAAACCACACGCAAGTGATACATCAATCACCGATTTACTGGTTTGCAGTAATAATCGGCGCGCACAGTTTAAACGTAAATCCATATAATATCTGGTTGGCACACAGCTTAAGTACTTTTGAAATAAGCGTTCTAACTGTCTCCTAGAAACACCCACTAAACTTGCCAATTCATCAATGCTCATTGGCTCTTCAATGTTTGCTTCCATTAAGGTAATTGCTTCAATCAATTTAGGCTGGCTAGCGCCTAAGTGTTGTTGCAGCGGTGTGCGTTGTCTATCGTGGCGACCACGAATTCTATCGCAAACAAATTGCTCAGAAATGTTGGCAGAAAGCTTGCCGCTGTTTGAGTCGCTAATCAGTTTGAGCATCATATCTAACGGGGCGCTGCCACCAGCACAAGTAAAGCGATCACGATCTATCTCGTACAGCTCATCGGTGATGGTTACTTGATTGTACTCCTCACGCAAACTCGCCATATTCTCCCAGTGGATAGTACATCTATAACCATTGAGTAATCCTGCGCGTGCTAATAAGTAAGTGCCCGTACACAAGCCACCCAAGTTAACTTTTTGTAACGCAAGTTTACATAAAGTAGATTGCAGCTTCTTAGTGTACACGCCAGACACATCAACGCCGGCGCAGATAAATAAAATATCTAAGTTTGCAATTTGATCTACAGATCCTTCAGGCGCAACCACTAGGCCGTTGCTGGCAGGGACAGGGAGGCCATTTACCGTAAAAACGGGCCATTCATACAAGGTTTGTTTAGAAAGTCTGTTTGCCATACGTAAAGGTTCAATTGCAGAGCTCAGTGCAATCATCGAATATTTATCGACCAGTAAAAAACCGTAACGTATTGGAGCTTTAATAGATTCTGTTGTCATGTCGTATCTCAAGCCATTGAAATAGCTTAATATGATGAGGATTTATAGTGTTTTTTGCTTTTTAATATGATGATCTATAAATTGTAAAGTAGCACGGTTTATCAAAAAGCCTATACATTATTTGCACAAAGAGGATGAAAATAAACAGTTTGTTAATCGCTAATTATTTATCGTAGGCAAATAATCCTCAGTGCAATGTGTTGATCCATCATTGAGTCTAAATTAATACTCATCAAATCAATTATGTAAGGAGTTTTATGAATAACTAAAAGGATAGTTTTACGATTAGTAGGCGTCTAAGTAAAGCGCTAACATAAAAAACGACCCCGTTACCAACGAGGTCGTGATAGATTAAGAGATATTAGAATCAGGGAATGCAGCTTTGCGCGCATCCATGAAAGCAATAAGCGCTGCATCGGTTTCAGGGTCGATAGGCGGAGCTTCGTAGTTTGCAAGCATCTTCTTCCAAAGCGCATTTGCGCGTTGTTCATGACTTAAGCTGCCATCAGCTTCCCATTGCTCAAAACTATTATTATCAGCGAGTGGAGAGCGATAAAAAGCGCTTTTAAAATTAGCCTGGGTGTGCGCACAACCGAGGAAATGATTCCCCGGGCCCACTTCACGAATTGCATCTAAAGCTTGGCCATTCTCTGAAAGATCAACTCCTTTTAGCATAGTGCACATCATGCCCGCTAAATCAGTATCCATCACAAATTTTTCATAGCCCATTACTAAGCCACCTTCTTGCCAGCCAGCTGTGTGCAAAGCAAAGTTAACACCGGCTAAAGTCGCAGGAATTAAAGTGTTTGCCGCTTCGCTTGCCGCTTGAGCATCAGGCTGTTTAGAGCCACAAAGCCCTCCACCGGATCTGAAAGGTACTCCTAAACGGCGTGCTAATGCTGCCATAATATAAAGTACAAGGGCAGGTTCTGGTGTGCCAAAAGTAGGAGCACCAGATTGCATAGAAATAGAACTGGCGAAACTGCCCATTACTACTGGTGCGCCTGGATTAACTAACTGAACAAACGCCATACCCGCCATTGCTTCAGCCAGTGACTGTGCCGCAGTACCGGCAACTGTTACAGGAGACATTGCACCGGCTAAGATAAACGGCGTAACGATACACGCTTGGTTGTTACGCGCATATACTTTAGCCGCACCTAGCATGGTGTCATCAAAGGTCATGGGTGAATTAGCGTTTATTAAGCTAATCATGCATGTTTTAGGCTTACCTGTTTGGGTATCAATGTAGTCATCACCGAACAAGATTTTACACATATCAACAGAATCTTGCGCTCTTTCAGGTGCCGTCACGGATCCCATGAAAGGCTTATCTGAATACTTCATATGCGTATAAATCATATCGAAATGGCGTTTGTTCACCGGTAAATCAACCGGTTCACAAATAGTGCCGCCAGAGTGGTGCAAGCTATCTGACATATAGGCCAGTTTTACAAAGTTTTGAAAATCTTCAATCGTTGCATAGCGTCTTCCCTTGTCCATATCCGAAACAAAAGGGCTGCCGTAAGCGGGAACAAACACCGTGTTTTTGCCGCCAATAACAACGTTACGCTCAGGATTTCGCGCATGCTGCGTAAACTCTCTAGGCGCAGAAGCTTGAATTAATTTGCGGCATAAACCTTTAGGGAATTTTACTAATTGACCTTGTACATCAGCACCAGCATCGCGCCAGATCTGTAATGCTTCTTCGTCATCTCTAAACTCAATGCCGATTTCAGATAAAATAGTTTCAGCATTTGCTTCGATGATTTTTAAGCCGTCTTCATCCAACACTTCATAGTAGGGAATATTACGGGTGATATAAGGGACAATTGGGTTAACCTCAGTGGCTTCTTTTGCTTTACGACCTGCTCGGCCGCCACGCGTGCGACGTGCGTTAGTTGGGGTATCGCTCATAATACATTGCTCCATGGAATAGAAAGTAGTGGGAAGAATCATAAAAAATACTACTTTGAGAATGAGCCAATTATGGTTTGACAATCGTTTACAGGCTGATCTATGCGCGACACCGAGCTATTTCAAAGCGTCATCACAATAGTATTTAAGCGCCATAAAATGTCCATATTAAGACAACAACATAGCACGAGTTAAGCGCAGTCCATAAAAAGCAAAACAGGGGCGGGAATGGACAACAAAAAATGCAAATAATAAGATTTCGAGGAGCATAAAATTTGCAGTGACTTAAACCTTACAATAAGTACTTATTGCCCTGTGACCTAGAGTCATAACTTAGCAAGTTTGTTTAAAAAATCACCGTGACTGTTTGAGTAATAAGCCATTAGCTAAATAAAATAAAAAAGCGGATAAAGAACTTGAACTAAGCAAACTGCGAAGTTTGCTACGCATCTCTTTAGTGCTATCACTCAGTTGGTTAGAGCGCTACCTTGATATTATTTTGTTAATAATCATATAAATTATTGAAATATTATAGAATAATAACATATTGTCTCTCTCAAAAACTCCAAGTACACAATGAAATAATCTCTAATAATCTATTAGATACGACTTGATTGGAGAACGATTTTTAGCTACTTTATCCCTCATTATTGTCATCTGGCTTAGTCAATATCCAGTACATTTATCTCTTCTAGGTTTATTCCTGCAGATGCTTTTATAGCCTGTTTTTTTATCGGTATGCCCTGTTAGCGCCATGATATATTCAAACTCATAGCCAGCTTTATAGGCTTGTATTTACCCAGTGCTATTCCTTATTGTTCATTATTGGTTAATATTTAATAGTCATTTGTAGCGTCTACTATGCTAGGTGTTTACCAAAACGATAGCCTACACCAGGCTAAAAGGGTATCGATTCAAGCTAACGTAAGGTAAAGTGCGGCTCTAAGGAATCTTATTAAAATCAAGGAAATCAGATGAATAGCGAAAAAGTTTCTCTTAAGAAATATATGTTATGGTTTTTGGCAGTATATATTCTACTGTCCGCGATTATTGGAGGGGTGCTAATATATTTCGACATAGACAGTAGCTCGCCGTTATTTATTGTCTTTATAGCAGCAAGTGCAGCAGTACATGCTTTTGTAAATGATCACGCTAGGGTAATGAATAAAAGCGAAATATGGCGCTCTACCTGGCTATCTTGGATTTTAATAATGCTGTTTACTATCCTTACTATAATAGGCTTCACTGTGTGGCTTATTCTTTTTCAAAATATCTCAATTAATGATTTGCAAGGAGTAGTCGCTTCATGGTCATTAAGTGTGGGTGTAATAGTAGGTATTATTGTTTTTGTCGCCGTTCTATTTATTGCTGTGAACAGGCTTGCATTCGGTGTTTGTAATAAGCTTTATTCGAAGAAATTAACTTTAAAAGAATAGCAATAGATTAGTATTTATAAACAAAAATAATCAGGTCTTTCTTGCTGCTCTTTAGTCAAGAGGAAAGGCCTCATCCCGTACCACCAAGTTTCTTAAAGGTAACGTTTGTTGTGTTTAAAGTAGATATAGAAAAGAAAGAACTAATTGAGTTGAAGGCTACTGATTTTTCAAATTTAGGATTAAAAGAACGATTTGACATTCAAGAATGGATAGAAAAAACTCCT
>JBALXS010000085.1:2822-21616 GCA_036960485.1 Oceanospirillaceae bacterium | reverse complement strand
TACAAGCAGTAGAAGAGCATTTAGTATGGCTTAAAGGGCAGCGTAAAAAACAAGGTATTCAAGAGTTTGTGAAATTGGCAATAAAGAGTAGAGCAGCTAAATTCAAGCCTGTTCAAAGTGATTAATAGTTGGTGATTTTTACAATAGGAAAAATTAAGACAGTGGGCTTAGAAGCAGACGAACTTGCAAATGACGAGCTTAACGGCTCGCCATGGCAGTAAATCGCTTATACATCCATTTGGTAGGTTAGCCACTTTGTTTTAGCCGCAATTCGATCATATACTGCTCTACCTCTATAGTTATCATCGGCAGTAATCCAGCGCACTAAAGGCCAGCCTTTTGCGTCAGCTTCGGCTTTTAATTGCGCAAATAGTGCATCGACAACACCGTTGCCACGTGCAGCAGGTTCTACAAATAAATCATCTAAAAATCCTACTAATGCGCCGCGCAGTGGAGAAGCCATTTCTCTAAAGTGCATTAAGCCAAGTGCTGCCCCTTGCGCATCTTTCGCGATTAGTGAATAAAAGGGCTGTTGCGGGTTAAATATCCAACTCCATACCCGCTCTAAAGTTTCATCTGTCATTGGCACTTGATAAAACGCCGCATAGCCTCGGTACATTTGTTCCCATTGTGCTCTATCTTCTAAAGCTAAGTGTGTTACTGAGATTGTCATTGCGCTCTCCTGTTTATAAAGGCGTTAAAAATGTGTTTAAAGAGTTTAACTGTTGGCCATTGGTGGCAAAATTACTTGGATGTAACCAAGCTTCAAAAGCGAGTTTTAGTGCTGGCCATTCAGCATCTATCACGGAAAACCACGCGGTATCTCGATTACGTTGCTTGTAAACTAATGCTTGGCGAAACACTCCTTCAAAGCTGAAACCTAAGCGCTGAGCCGCTTTCTTAGAAGGCAAATTAAGCGTGTCGCATTTCCACTCATAGCGCCTAAATTTAAGCTCTTCAAACACTCGATACATCATTAAGTACATTGCTTCAGTTGCTAATGGTGTTTTTTGTAATTTAGCAGAAAAATGAATATGGCCCACTTCAATTGTGCCTGCTTGCGGGGTGATTCTTAAATACGATGCCATGCCAATTGCTTGCTGCGTTTTCTTATCGATAATACTAAAAAATAATGGATCAATATGCGCCGCAACGTCCTCTAACCAAGCGTTAAAGGCGGCAAAATCGGTGAAAGGGCCGATGGGTAGGTAGGTCCAATTTTTATGCGTGCTATCTTCGCAAAAAGCTTGGTAAAGTTGTTGTGCATGCAAAGCTGGGTCTAAAGGAATTAAGTTACAATATTGCCCTAACATAGGGGTGTATGGAGGAAATTCACAAGCCGACCAGCTTGGCACATCAAAACTAATAGGTTGATCGAGATGATTGTAGTGATTTTGCATAGTAAGTTACCAAAACTGAAGCGCTAAAGGTTGCTTGTTAGCACTTAAATATTAAGAATAAAAGATAAGGGATAAAAGACAAAAGATATAGTATCGTTAGGAAGGACCTTTAAAAATATCCACTTTTACCTAAAAATTGCATACCACTTTTAGTAAAATGAGAAAGTGCTAGTTTGTTTAACCGCTGAGGCCATATGAGTTTAGAAGAAGAGTTTGCGACGTTAAGTTTACATCTAGAGCTGCAAAGTGCAGTGCCGCTGTATTTACAATTGGCTAACCAGCTTAAAAAATTGATAAAAGATGATCGCTTACATGAAGATCAAAGGCTGCCTTCTTCTAGAAAATTATCACAGCTACTGAGTATTTCTCGCACATCTTCAATTAATGCTTACGATCAATTAATCGCAGAAGGCTATTTAGTTGCACGCCCTTCATCTGGTGTGTTTGTATCAGGTTTGCATGCAATGAAGCAAAAAAACGTCAAATACAGCAGTGCACAAACAGCACCAATTGCAAAGCCTATTAAAGTGGCTGAGGCAGCAGAGCCGTCATTTGCCTTTGATTCAGGCCCTGATGTTGCGCTTTTTCCGTTTGATGAATGGGCAAGGTGTTCATCTAGAGTGTGGCGCAAGCAGAATATCGATATCCTTCGGGCCTTCCCAGCAGGCGGGTATGAGCCATTAAAACAAGCCGTTACTAATTACCTTAAAGTGCTACGCAACCTTGATTGCCAGCCAGAACAAGTAATTATTACAGCGGGAAGTAGAGATGCGTTAACACTCATCGCCACCGCCGCTTTGTTCGCCAAAAAAGCAATGACTCAAGAGCAAAGTTCTGCCATCAATTTGCGCGTAGCACTTGAAGATCCAAGCTACTCGCCGTTACAAAGTGGTTTTGCTGCACATTCAAGTGACATTAGTTATTGTCCAATAGATGCTCAAGGGGCTTGTTTGCCTGATAATGAAATTGATATTGCCTGGCTCACACCCACTTGCCAATATCCATTGGGCGCAGTGATGTCCACCGAGCGCAAGCTAGATTGGCTAGCGCTAAGCCAGCAGCATAATAGCTGGATAGTAGAAGATGATTACGACAGCGAATACCAATATCAAAAGCCACCATTAGCCACCTTTTTCGCGCTTTCAAATAACCTTTATTCAGCAGAGCAGCAACGCGTTATCTACACAGGAGGGTTCTCCAAAGTTTTATTTAGAACCTTACGTATGGGCTACATTGTGGTGCCGCTGCGCTTAATAAGTGCCTTTCATCAAGCTCAGGACCTACTTGGTAATGTGGCTTCGCTGCCGACACAAACAATCCTCGCTGATTTCTTAATAAACAGAAGATTTTACAGCCATTTGCGTAAAACTAAAAAAATCTACCAGCAAAGGCGTGACTATCTTCATCAATTGGTAACCACAGTCTTATCAGAATATTACCGATGTGAATTACCTAGCAGTGGTATGCATTTATTACTGCGAGCAACACCTGGCAATAACATGCCAGATACAGTGCTCCACCAACAACTAGCACAAGAGGGAATTATCGCGGCAGCTCTTTCAAATTATTACTTTGTTAGTGGTCAGCAAGGGTTGATTTTGGGCTACTCTGGTGCCACACAAATGCAAATGCAACAAGGGATAGCAGTAATGCAACGTTGCCTGCAACAATTTCATACGAAAATAGCTAAATAAGTGCACATCATAAAGAAGTTATATAACTATTTTCAGCTATTGAAGCGCTATAATATTGGCGTCACAAAAGCAGTTCACACTAAGGGTTTTAAGGCTTACACCCGCAGTGCTTTGATGTCTCACTTGATAAATGCTTAGTTTATTAATTAATTTAAGGTAGTGAAATGACGATAAAAATAGGTATTAATGGTTTTGGCCGAATGGGACGCTTATCAATGCGAGCAGCGTTTGATTGGTCTGATATTGAAATCGTGCAAATAAATGATCCAGCAGGTGATGCGCTAACGTTAGCACATTTATTGAATTTCGATTCTGTACATGGTACTTGGCAGCACAATGCAAGATGTGAATTAGAAAACGATATTAATTATATGGTTATCAATCAACAGCGTATTGTTTGCACACAAAACACTAACATCGCTGACACGGATTGGTCAGCTTGTGATGTTGTGATTGAAGCGTCAGGAAAAATAAAAACACGCGCTTTGTTAGAGCAGTATCTAGCGCAAGGTGTTAAGCGAGTGGTGGTGACGGCGCCAGTTAAAGAAGACGGCATCTTGAATATTGTAATGGGTATTAATGAAGATCAATACGATAAAGATGCTCACCCAATTGTAACCGCAGCGTCTTGCACCACTAATTGCTTAGCACCAGTTGTAAAAGTGATTCATCAATCTATTGGTATTAAACACGGTTCAATGACCACTATTCATGACATTACCAACACCCAAACTATTTTAGATGCCCCGCATGCGGATTTACGCCGCGCACGTGCATGCGGTATTAGTTTAATACCTACCACGACAGGCTCTGCCACTGCCATTACGCATATATTCCCAGAGCTGAAAGGCAAACTTAATGGCCATGCGGTGCGGGTGCCATTAGCGAATGCATCATTGACCGACTGCGTCTTTGAGTTACAACGTGATACCACAGTCACAGAAGTTAATGATTTGTTGCAAACAGCTGCAAAGGGCTCGTTAGCAGGTATTATGGGCTATGAAGTACGCCCGTTAGTCTCAGTTGATTATAAAACAGATCCGCGCTCATGTGTGATTGATGCATTATCGACCATGGTAGTAAATAACACTCAGCTTAAGTTATATGTTTGGTATGACAATGAATGGGGATACGCGAATCGTACCGCAGAAATAGCGCGTATGGTCGGGCTTGCTGATCAGGAACTGTAACAAACAATGGCAAATTTAACACAGCAGGTTAAGCAGTATCTGATCATCACCGCTAACTACTGGACATTTACGTTAACTGATGGCGCTTTGCGCATGCTGATAGTGCTGTATTTTCATCAACTGGGATACAGCCCGTTGAATATCGCGATGCTATTTGTTTTCTATGAGCTTTTTGGGGTAGTAACCAATTTAGTAGGTGGCTGGTTAGGAGCTAGAATTGGCTTGAATAAAACCATGAACTTAGGTTTAGGGTTACAAATAGCCGCGCTGCTAATGTTGGCAGTGCCCACTGAATATCTAACTATACCTTTAGTGATGATGGCGCAAGCGTTATCAGGCATTGCTAAAGATCTTAATAAAATGAGCGCTAAAAGCGCTATAAAGCTGTTAGTGCCCAACGATAAACAAGACAAGCTCTATCATTGGGTAGCGTTGTTAACAGGCTCCAAAAATGCATTAAAGGGTGTCGGGTTTTTTCTAGGAGGCTTGCTTTTAGCGCTGTTGGAGTTTCAAGGTGCCATTCTGCTGATGCTATCGGTGTTAACACTAGTGTGGTTAATGAGCTTAGTAATGCTTAAGGCGGACTTGGGTAAAGCGCAGCATAAACCTAAATTCAAGCAGATTTTTTCTATAAACCCGGCAATAAATACCTTAGCCGCCGCTCGGTTATTTTTGTTCGCTGCCCGCGATATTTGGTTCGTCATTGCATTACCGGTGTATCTAGCAACCACCTTGGGCTGGGACCATAGATATGTAGGCGCTTTTATGGCCTGCTGGGTGATAGGCTATGGCATTGTCCAATCAATCGCGCCGCAGTTTACAGGCAAGCGCCAAGGCGTTCTGCCAACCGGGAAAACAGCCGTTAAGTGGGCGAGCTATTTAGTGCTGGTGCCAAGTTTAATTGCGCTAGCACTGATTTATGATTTTTATCCACAGGCGACTATTGTGATCGGCTTGTTAGTGTTCGGTGGCATATTTGCGATTAACTCTTCACTACACAGTTACTTAATTATTAAATTGGCTGATAGCGATAAAGTCTCAATGGATGTTGGCTTTTATTATATGGCGAATGCGCTGGGTCGCTTAATAGGAACTATATTATCGGGCGTGGTATTTCAATGGTATGGGTTAGCGGCTTGCTTGTGGGTTTCTTCGCTTTTCATTGCCTTGGCTATGCTGCTATCTTTACGATTGCGTGTATAAAGCATGCTCCAGCTATCAATAAATACTCGTTAAATAGAGAAAGATTTATCCTGTTTTCAGTAACGATTTATCCGCTAAACCTACAAATTTATCTATTGTATAATGATGCTCACAAGTTTGAGAGCATCATTATCTCCTAGAAGAAAAGCTTAGTTAATCTTCCACAGCCGCGATCAAGCTAGCATTTCCTCCTGCAGCGGTGGTGTCAACACACAAATGGCGTTCTAAAATGTAGCGCTCTGGCGAAGTTTCATTGATTAATGGAATTAGTGCTCCTTGGCGCTGAGCAAGTGCTATACGATACTGTTTTAAAGTCACTTCATTGGCATCACTGGCAACAGCGCTGAAATCTTGCAAGCTAATAAGATCTTTAGCATTGAATCCGGCCGCTATAAAAACAACAGGGATCGCTAAGTGCTGTGCAACCTCGTTTAGCTCGCGCAAGTAAGCTTGGTTTTGATCATTAACTAACATTAGTACGCAGTTGCCTTGAGATAAAGCCGCTAAAGCCAACTGTAAACTAACTTTAAAATTACTTGCTAGGCAAAGCACTAATCCTCTGGCTGATTCCGAGAGAATATTTAGCTCGCCAGTAGGGCCTGGCATTTGCAAAGGCGCTGTTGGCGGTACGATCTGCAGCAGTAATTGGTTATTTATAAAGGCAGTATCAGATGTTTCATCTATCCAGCGTCTTAGTAGTGTTTGGCGGTTGTCTTGATCATGCAGCCAAGCACTGTTGTCAGCGCTGTTTGCTAGCGCGCTGATTTCTTGTTGTAGCTTGCTTAAGCTTAAACTGACATTGTCTGCTTCCAAAGTTTGAGTGACTTGAGATATTAATGTTGGTGTGGATAAAAAACGCTTCAAATAATGTGGGCCGCCAGCTTTTGGCCCGGTACCTGATAATCCTTCTCCACCAAAAGGTTGCGAGCCGACAACTGCGCCAATTTGGTTACGGTTAACGTAAGCATTGCCCGCTTTTATCTGGCTAACTAAACTTTGCACACGTGAATCAACGCGGCTGTGAATACCGAAAGTTAAACCATAGTTTTGTGCATTGATAGTCGCCACGACTTTACTGATGTCTTTACCTTTGAAAGTTGCGACGTGTAAAATCGGGCCAAAAACCTCTTCTTTTAACTCTTCTATGCCAGCTACTTTTAAGACGGTTGGCGCTATAAATAAACCTTCTTTTGGTACTTCTAAGGTTTTTAATAATTTACCTTGTGCTTCGTAATTTTTGCAGTGTAATTCAATTTTATCTTTAGCGAGCTGATCAATCACAGGACCTACATCAGTGCTCAGTAACCAAGGATTACCAAGGTGTAGTTGGTCCATCGCGCCATATAGCATCTCTAGTAAATCTTCGGCAATATCTTCTTGTAGATACAGCATGCGCAGGGCAGAACAACGTTGTCCGGCACTTTGAAAAGCCGAAGCGAGTACATCGCGTACCACTTGTTCAGGCAGTGCGGTAGAGTCAACGATCATCGCGTTTAACCCGCCCGTTTCCGCAATTAAGGGGGCACTGGCAAGCATGTTTTGCGCCATGGTTTTATTAATGCGTTGTGCAGTGGCAGTAGAGCCAGTAAAGCACACACCAGCAATACTTGCATGGCCAGTTAACTGTGCGCCTACAATGGCTCCAGTGCCGGGTAATAGCTGTACTGCATCAGTAGGGATGCCAGCTTGGTGCATTAGCTGTACAGCTTTTGCAGCGATCAATACGGTTTGCTCAGCAGGTTTTGCTAATACTGAGTTACCCGCGGCTAGAGCGGCCAGTACTTGGCCTGAGAAAATGGCCAGCGGGAAGTTCCAAGGAGAGATACAAGTGATAACGCCGCGAGCAGTCGTGCCCGTGGTAACTTTTATTGCTTGATTGGCATAGTACCTTGCAAAATCAACCGCTTCGCGCAATTCGCCAATTGCATCTAATAAGCTTTTACCTGCTTCTCTAGTGGCAAGTGCAAAAAATTCAGCGGCGTGTAGCTCGTATAAATCAGCGAGTTTATTTAAACATTTCGCTCGCTGTTGAGCACTTTGTGCATTCCAGCTGACAAAACCAGCCTTTGCGGCTTCTATGGCCGTCGAAACTTGTGCAGCACTGGCGTCACGCACAGTACCTACCACGTCTTCTGGATTTGCAGGATTGCGTATAATAGTAAGTTCCGCATCAGCTAGGGGCAGTTCGACTGCGTGCGAGGCGATAATTGCAGCAGCATGCCATTGGCTATCTTTAAATATTGCTCTTTGCTCTTCTAATGCAGTGACGGTTTTAGCATCAGTAATGTCCCAGCCGCTTGAATTTTGACGTTCAAGGCCATATAGATCTTTTGGTAAAGGGATGAGCTGGCTAGCAACCTTATCGTTAAGTGCAAGCACTGCATCAATAGGATCACGGGCGATATCTTCAGGCTTAATACTGGTATCGACAATCTGGTTAACAAAAGAGCTGTTGGCGCCGTTTTCTAATAGCCTTCTCACTAAATAGGCGAGTAGGTCTTTGTGTGCTCCCACTGGTGCATAAACACGGCAGCGCGTTTGATTGCTTTCTAGCACATGGTGATGCAGTGATTCACCCATGCCGTGTAATCTTTGAAACTCATATTGATCGGTGCTTAATTGACTTGCGAGGTTAAGCACGGCGGTCACTGTATGCGCATTGTGGGTGGCAAATTGTGGATAAATCCTATCGGCCATTGCGACGAGCTTTTTGGCGCAGCAAATATACGAGACATCGGAGTTTAATTTGCGAGTAAAAACAGGGTAACCAGATAAACCAAATACTTGAGCACGTTTGATCTCAGCATCCCAGTATGCACCTTTTACTAAGCGCACCATTATTTTACGATCTAATTTTTGAGCCAAAGCATACAGCCAATCTAAAACATGGCTGGCACGTTGGCCAAATGCTTGTACTACCACACCAAAACCGTCCCAGCCTTGTAAAGAAGGGTCTGATAATACCGCTTCAATTACATCTAGTGATAAATCTAAACGATCTGCTTCCTCAGCGTCGATGTTAAAACCCATATTGGCGGCTTTTGCCTGTTGCGCTAGAGCCAAAGTGCGCGGTACTAAGTGCTCTAAAACCAGCGCTTTTTGCGGGTATTCATAGCGCGAATAGAGCGCTGATAATTTTACTGAAATACCCGGGTTAAGTTTTATATCATTATGCTCACAAGCCACGCTTAGTTCTTTAATAGCACAAGCGTAAGATTCTAAATAACGCAGTGCATCGGTTTCTGTGCGCGCAGCTTCTCCCAGCATATCGTAAGAATATGAATAACCTTGCTTCTCAAATTTGGCCGCTCTTTTACAGGCTTCATTAATGTCACGGCCTAATACAAACTGGCTGCCTAGCTCTTTCATTGCTTGGCCGACAGCGGTACGAACCAGCGGCTCGCCAAACTTCTTTACTAACGAACGAATCGATTTGGCAATGTTTTGCTCTTCATTTTCCTTATTAGAAGGAGCTATAACCTTGCCTGTTAACAGCAGCGCCCAAGTAGAGCTGTTTACTAAAGAAGAGTTAGAACTACCTAAATGGCTATGCCAATTGCCGCTGGAAACCTTATCTTCAATTAAAGCATCGATGGTATAAGAATCAGGCACTCTTAACAGTGCTTCAGCAAGGCACATTAATGCGACGCCTTCTTTGGTTGTCAGTCCGTATTCGGCAAGGAATTTTTCCATCATTGATGGCTTACCGAGCTTTCGAACATCTGTCACTAGCTGTGCGGCTTGAGCAGAGATAGTGCTACGTAAATCGCTGTCGATATCAGCATCGGTGATTAAACGGTGCAGGGTACTTTGCTCACAAGCTAAGTATTGATCGAGTATGTCGCGGCGAATAACAGTAAGAGGTAGATTCATGAGTAATTCCAACGATTAGCAAATTAAGAATATTTGAGAACAGTTTATCAATTAAGCGATAGACGATTTAATTAATAATTTCTAAATTTATATCTTATTGTCTAAAAAATAATAGATTGAAAGGTAAAAAGTAATATTATTTCTATTTTATTAGGATATAAATTATTTCTGGTCGGTCTTCAGATGTGTAAGGCTATGCCCAATAGTCACTTTTGCATAAAAGATCGAACAATAAGACAAACATCTACTGCGCATTAACACTTGTTACAGCTAAACTATTTACACTAGAATAATACCGCTGTTGCATAGAGCTTCAAGGCCGCTTTATATAGCAGGGCTGCTCTTTTACTTTTATCATCCATCATGGCTATTATCATAACTACAGCTGCTATTACTAACTGCTATCACTGATGAGACTATTTCATGATTCGTAGAATGCCCCCGCTTAATGCGCTAAAAGCGTTTGAAGCGGCCGCCAGACATTTAAGTTTTACCAAGGCAGCACAAGAGCTAAACGTAACGCAAGCGGCGATAAGCCACCAAGTGCGAACGCTTGAAGAATATTTAAGCGCCAGTTTGTTTAACCGCTCATCACAAAGATTAAGCTTAACTGAGTCAGGGCGCACGCTGTTACCTAATATTACGCAAGCGTTTAACTTAGTCGAAAAAGGTTATCAGAATTTACATCGACAAACAGCGCACCCCAAATTAACGATTAAAGCACCTTCTTCTTTTTCAGTGCAATGGCTAATGCCGCGCCTAGTGGCATATCAAAAATTGGTGCCTGATATCGAAATCAGCTTAAGTGCACAAGATAACGATCTTGAGTTTTTCCAAGAAATCTTTGATATTGAAATTCGCTATTTATTTGATCGAGATAAAGAAGCAGGTAAAACATTACTATTTAAAGAAGAAATTTTCCCCGTATGTAGCCCAGTATTATTGACGCAAGCCAAGCCATTACTGGTTGCTGCTGATATTGTGCAGCATGCATTATTGCATATCAATTTTTACCCTGAAGATTGGCAAATGTGGTTAGAGCATGCAGGTGTCGAAGGTGTTGAATATGAGCGAGGTCACCGTTTTGATCAATCTGTTTTAACCCTGGAAGCTGCGGTGCAAGGTTTAGGTATAGCGATGGGGCGTACCCCGATTGTTGATCAAAAACTCAAAAGTGGTGAGCTAGTAGCGCCCTTTAGCGAAAAGCTGCCAAGCAGTGGAGGCTATTGGTTAATGATAAAAGCAGATGTTGACACGCCTGCACATGTGGCGCATTTTAGGCAGTGGATTATTGATCTAGCGAGAATAGAAAATCAGCGTGTCATTAATTGAGCTAATCACTAGGATAAGTTATTTACACTTGATTTTAATACTAAAAAACACACAATGAGCACACTGTAAATACGATGTTGAGGCAAAGCTGGAGCATCGTTAAATTGCGCTTATCGATCAGCGTCCAAGAGGTTAGTAAATGAAAGCGTTTTTAGAAACAGCCGAAGCTGCATTGTTATTATCTAGAGCAACCATTAAGCGTTATTTTAGACAACGTATCAGCGTTGACAACAAAGCAGATGATTCACCAGTTACCGTTGCTGATAGGCAAACTGAGCAGCTAATGCGTGACGAGATTGCAAAGAGGCATCCCGAGCACGGTATTTTAGGTGAAGAGCATGGCACTCTCCATTCCGATTCAGCTTGGCAGTGGGTTTTAGATCCTATAGATGGCACTAAAAGCTTTATCTCTGGTATGCCAACTTTCGGTACGCTCATTGGTTTAACTAACACGAATGAGCCACAATTAGGCATCATTGATATGCCGATGCTCGATGAGCGCTGGGTTGGAATAGCAGGGCAAGAAACCACTTATAACAACAAAGTATGTAAAGTTTCTAACGTCACTAAGCTAAGTGATGCACTGCTCTATTGTACTGAACCTGGGATGTACACAGCACAACAGTGGCCAACCTTTGAGAAAATTTGTAAGCAAGTGCAATTAAGACGCTACGGTGGTGATTGCTATAATTATGGCCTGCTAGCTTCAGGACATATAGATTTAGTGGTAGAAGGGGATTTGAAATATTACGACATCACCGCATTAGTACCGGTAATAGAAGGAGCTGGTGGTGTCATTACCGATTGGCGCGGCAATGCATTACGCCAGGGCTGGGATGGCTTAGTTGTGGCTGCTGCCACTAGAGAGTTGCATCAAGCTGCGCTTGATATTCTGGCTGACTACGAAGCTTAAAAGTAACTTTCGCCTTTTAGTGATTCACTAACAGGCGAAGGGCTGTAAATGCAGCATATTTTATGGCTGGTAAGCACGAATATTTTTTATCAGCTTCTGTAATACAACCAGCAGTATTTTATGCTCTTCTTCACTGACATCTGTAAATAGGTTTTGGTAATCTTTATACATTGTCGGCCAATATTCATCGAACTTATCTCGCCCTGCATCAGTAATGTATATTCTGCGAACACGGCCGTCTTTCTCACTAGAAGCGCGTCGGATCATGCCTTGCTCTTCAAGTGCATCTAAAGAGCGGCTCATCGTCGATTGCTCTAGTACTGTATATAGAGACAGTTCATTAATAGTGAGGCCCGAGACAATAGAAAGTACGGCTAAAGTACGCATTTTAACAGTACTTAAGTTATGCTCTCGTAATTGATCTTGTAGGTTTGAGTTCCAAAGGCCTACTACACGATTTATTAAATACGGAGCGAATTGGGAAAGCCCAACTTCTCCTAAGGTTTTTATATCAGGTTGTTCATTTTGGCTGGGTGTATCTTGTGAGTCTTTTTGTGAAGAAGGTCTGAAAGTAGCACTTCTTGTATCAACATCTTCCATTTTCCGCTCGATCTTTCTATATTAGTTGCCTAAAACTTTGATAGTTCGATGCAACTTATTATTTTATTTTTGAAACTTATTCGATATCTCGTTTAAATTTCTTGTTTGAACACTAGTTTAATTAGATGAGTCAGTTTTACAATAGATAAAATCAAACCTGAACAAGGAATGAGTAATAATATATGATATCTCGATTGGATATATGTCACAAACACGCTGAAAAAGTTATGTTATTTTTTTGTGATAATAATGTATTTAATCATATACTAAACAAATAGATAGATAGATTACTAATATCCATATATAAGAAAATCTTGAGTTGTTAAACACTTGTGTAATTATACATTATAATCTAAAAAGTAACCATAAATTAATGTTTCATTAATTCTATGTAACAAAAGTTATTATTTTTTATTCTTTTTCGAAGAGGATTAAAATGAATATAAACTTAATATAAGAATTTTTAGATAGTAAAAAACGTACTAAATTACTATAAAGTTCGGCTGCTTTATTGTTTGCTTCAACGTTGTAATATCGCTTATGTGATATGAATGTTTGTTACGATGTACTACGTTTGAATGACCAGTAAATGAATTAACTATTAATAAACTTAGGTATTAACGACGATGAAAGTTGCGATTTACGGAACGGGAGCAGTTGGCGCATATTTCGGAGGCAGGTTAGCTGAATCTGGCATGGATGTGAGCTTTATTGCCAGAGGAGCGCACTTAAGTGCGATCGTAAAATATGGCTTGAAAGTAGATAGTATCAATGGCGATTTCTTGATACATCCAGCTAAGGCAACAGCAGAACCTGCTGACATTGGTATTGTTGATTTAGTGATTGTCAGTGTAAAAGGCTGGCAAGTTGCTCAAGCAGCGGCTGCTATGAAGCCGCTAATTGGCGAGCATACAGTGGTTTTACCGTTGTTAAATGGTGTGGATGCAGTCAGTATTTTATCCACGCAATTAGGCGCGAAAAAAGTGTTAAACGGTTTGTGCGGCATTTTTGCTAAACTAACAGCGCCTGGGCATATCAGTCATATAGGTGCGCAGCCCTGGTTGAAGTTTGGCGAGCAAGGTAATGTTATTACAGCGCGCGCTGAACAGCTATTAAGTATTTTGCAATCCTGTCAAGGATTTAAAGCAACGTTAGAAAACAACATAACGGCGGCGGTGTGGCAAAAATTTATTTTTATTGCCAGTACTAGCGGCGTCGGTTGTGTAACACGCGCTAATTTTGGCGAAGTGAGAGCTAGTGTGCAAACGGAGCAATTTTTAAAAGCCGTTATCAGCGAAATTACCCAAGTGGCGCTTGCTTTGAAAGTAGCACTACCTGAAAATGTTGAAACATTAGTGTGGCAACAAATACTGAACTCTAGCAGCAACAGTGATACCTCAATGCAAAGAGATTTATTAGCAGGCAGGCCTTCTGAACTAGACAGTCAAACAGGTGCTGTTATCAGATTAGGGCAACAAGTTGGGATAAGCACACCGCTTAATGAAATGATTTACGCCGCTTTAGCACCACAAGAGATAAAAGCGCGAGCACATTAAAACAATTCCCCAGGGCAAGCTCTCTCGCTTAGCTTTTCCTTCACTTTGTGAAGCGGGGTATTAGCTTTTGGATGATTTAGCTTCCACCTAATTCATCGCTAATAAATGGATATTATTAAGGTTTAAAATGCGGGAAAATATGAAAGTTGAAGGGAAAATCATTAGCTGGAACGATGATAAAGGCTATGGTTTTGCTTCTACTCAAACCAAGGGTAGCGAAATATTTGTGCACATTAAAGATTTCGAGCCTGCAGACTATCGCCCATGTGTAGAGCAGCTCATAAGTTTTGACATAACAGAGCGAGAAAAAGGCAAACCAAAGGCCGAATCGATTCTTTTTAGAGGTGCAAGGTTACAGCGTAAAACAGCAAAAAGGAAATCCTCAGTAATCGGTTTCTCGCTCTGCATCGTGCTACTTTTTTCTGCGTTTTTAGCTTATGGCGTGATGACTAATAAGCTGGTGTTAGGGGTTGTCGTAACTTATGCCGTATTGAGTCTGTACAGTTATTATTTATATGCAAAAGATAAGGCGGCCGCTAGAGTAAATAAGTGGCGCATCAGCGAGGCAACGCTGCAGTTTTGGGCGCTATGCGGTGGATGGCCTGGCGCTATTTTAGCGCAGGCAACACTTAATCATAAACGTAAAAAAACGGCTTTTATGGTGACGTTTTACGCCATTTTAATATTGCATATAGCACTGTTAAACTGGGCTTATAGTGCGCAGGGGAATTTATTGCTGCGCAGTGAATGGTTGAACTTGCAGTTCTGGCTTAGTGGCACTGGCTATTTTGATCTATTAAAAGTGTGGTGGTGGAAACTAAACCAATACATACAGTAAATTATAAAGGTGTTTAATTAATGCAACCAATCGTTTTTATTAATAATATTAGTATAGAAGAACAGCAGAATTGGCTGGCGCAGTTTAAATTGCTATTACCTAACGAAGTAATACTGCTGCCTGAGCAAATTAATCAAGCACAAGCTGAAAAAGTGCAAATTGCCATCGCTGCCAACCCGGATGCAAAAGTGATAGCGCGTTTCCCTAACCTGGTATGGGTGCAAAGCTTATGGGCCGGTGTTGAGGCTTTAGTCGCAGCTGTAAAGCAACTACAAGCTGAAAATATGCTGCCAAGCCTACAATTAGTGCGCTTAGTTGATCCACAATTAGCACAGACGATGGCCGAGGCAGTACTGACTTGGACACTGTATTTACATCGCCAAATACCTGAATATATTGCGCAGCAAAGGCAAAAAAAATGGCTCCAGTTAGACCAGCCTAAAGCACAAGATACGCGAGTGTCCGTGCTAGGTTCTGGAGAATTGGGGGTTAATGCAATGCAAGTTTTAGCTCACCATGGCTATCGTGTAAGTGGTTGGAGCCGCACTGCAAAAAATATCCCACAAGTAACGCATTATCAGGGCTCTAGTGCTTTACCAGAAATGCTGGCGCAAACCGATATTCTCATTTGCCTATTGCCTTTAACAGAGCAAACAACGGGGCTAATTAATAGAGCCTTGCTACAGCATCTGCCAAAAGGCGCTAAGCTGATCAATTTTGGCAGAGGCGGCATCGTCAATCATCAAGATTTAATTGAGTGTTTAGATGAAGAGCAAATAGGGCATGCTGTGCTCGATGTGTTTGAACAAGAACCACTTAGTGCCAGTAGCCCGCTTTGGGAACATCAGAAAATATCCGTACTACCACACATATCAGCGATGACCAATCTAGCCACTGCTTCAAAAGTGGCTGCAGACAATATTTCAGCCTACCGAACATCAGGTAATATACCGGTTAGTGTTGACTTAAAGCGTGGTTATTAATATTTTTGTACCACGATAAACACCAACAGAGTTGTCAATGAAAATAGGAATACTGATTGCAGGGCATTTAGCTGAAAGCATGTTTGCGACGCATGGTGATATCGATCAAGTAATGGAAAATATGCTCAAAGGGCAAGGTTTTTCAATAGATAATTATGCGGTGTGTGATGGCGAGTTTCCAGGCGATGTTACTAGTGCCCAGGGCTGGATTATTTCAGGATCTGTGCATTGTGCGAATGATGATATTGACTGGATTCATCAGTTAAAAGCTTTCATTAAAAAAGCTTATCAACGTAGCATCCCTTTAATAGGTATTTGTTTTGGGCATCAAATTATTGCCAGTGCACTCGGTGGGCGAGTTGAACCTTTTGCGGGCGGTTGGGCAATGGGAGGGCATCAATACACCCTGCACGATGGCAGTGTGTCACCTAAAGTGATTGCTTGGCATCAAGATCAAGTGGTACAAAAACCGGCTGATGCTAGCTGCATCGGCTCTTCAGGTTTTTGTGAAAACGCATTTCTTGTGTATGGTGATAAAGTGTTTACGATGCAGCCGCATCCTGAGTTTAGTGTAGAACTTGGCCGCGATTTGCTGGCCATTAAACAATCGGCTTTTGATTCGCAATGGGTAGAGTCTGTCGCACAATCTCTTGATGAACCTTTAGATTCAGTCATTTTTCACCGGGCAATCGGCCACTTTTTGAAAACTGGGAAAGTGCTGATAACCGTTGATTAATGTCAATCAGGTTTTTCATAACAGGCGATACGCGTTATTTTGCCGACAGCACCTATAAAATGTTGTTCTTTAACTGCTAAGTATTTTGGATCAGCGAACAGTCGTTCCATTTGCTGTTTATTGCTAAAAGTCAGCGTGAAAACACGATTGATAGCAGGGTTTTCTTCACAGATAAGCACTTGGGATACTTTAAAGTCATAACCGAACTTACCGTCATAGCTATGTAAAATTGGGGTCATTGCTTTGCGATAGAGTAAGTAGCTGTGCTCATCTAAAATTTCCATTGCTAGTAATATTTCAAAAGCCATAATAACCTCTAGATGATAGTAAAAAACGGAATGTAAACAGTATTGCTTAATTTGAGATTAGTTGTCTGTTACGTTGCTCTAATATCAAACGACTATTAACTATTTTTTATTGGGATGAGTGAATTCGCTATAAGCTTTAGTGACTTTCTCTCTCGTCATACAGCCTTCAATATGATCATTGAAAAAGCCCATTGATTGCATGAACGCATATAAAGTTGTGGGGCCAAGAAATTTCCAGCCACGTTTTTTTAAATCTTTAGACAAAGCAATAGATTCAGCAGAAGTGGTGGCGCTTTGAGGATCGACACTCAAAATCGTTGCCGGTTGGTAACCCCACAGGTATTGCGCTAAAGAACCTTCAGTTTTAATTAGCTCGCATGCTCTTTGTGCATTATTTATAACCGCTTCAATCTTGCGGCGATTGCGGACAATGCCTTTATCTTGCAATAAACGTGCTACATCTAGCGTTGTAAATAGGGCAACTTCATGAAAATTGAATTGCTTGAAAGCAGCACGAAAATTCTCTCTTTTAACTAAAATAGTGCGCCAGCTCAAGCCTGATTGAAAGCTTTCGAGGCACAGTTTTTCAAATAAGTGATAGTCGTCATTGCTGGGGAAACCCCATTCATTATCGTGATAGTCGATAAATTCAGGAGCTGATTCGCTCCAACCACAACGTACATTACCGGTTTTATCTGTAAAAATTTGCGTCATAATTAATCCAATAAAAATGCTGGTTTTGCAGAAACTCTAGTACAAGTCTGTTGTTAGTAATGCCTAAAAAATACTGACATTAAGGGCTAGATTAGCCCGCATTCTTTATCTTCTTTCATCTCGTTAACTTCCGTCTAAATCATTAATGAAAATAGTAAATATTAATTTGGTTAATTATCTCAATACTCAAAATAATACTAGGACAGATATCTTAGTAAGGCAAATATACATTTTAAAATAGAAAATTTAAGGGTTAATTGCTGGCTAGTAAAGAGCTATCTACAACAAGTATCTTAAAAACTGCGGTATAGCTAAATTTGGGGTTATACTTTAGAGATCAGGCATAATTTCTAGGAGGGAGTATGTCATTAGCTAAGGTTTACACAAGAGCACAATTAGGCATCGCGGCACCATTAGTGGAGGTAGAAGTGCATTTGTCAGGTGGCTTGCCGGCATTTCAATTAGTGGGCTTGCCGGAAGCCGCGGTGCGTGAATCAAAAGAGCGCGTGCGCAGTGCGTTGCTAAATCTTGGTTTTACCTTCCCCGTGAGTCGTATTACTGTCATGTGTACATTTACACGAAAAAAATTAAGGACAGTAATATGAATAAATATGATCCTGAGCAACCTCTTAATTCAAACTCTTGGTTGTCATTGAGTGAAGATGATCGTATTAACTTAGCTATGGAGTCACACGATAGTTCTGATTTGTTTGAACAGTCCCTAACACTGCATGCTTCAATTCATGTCGTCGTTGAAAACCAGTTAGCCCTTAATACTGAATATGTCCCTGAAACCTTAACGGCTTTAATTAAGCAGGGCATGAGCAGACACGATGCTGTACATGCTATTGGGGCTGTTGTGTTGGAGGAGTTACTACAAGTTAGAGAAAATGGTGAAAGTTTTAACTCTAAGCAATATAAGAAAAGATTTGGCGATTTAATTAAAGGAGGTGGTAGGCCTTTTGATTATGGTAATTAGCGATTAATAGTAGGAATATTTAAGATAAAGATTATGTGCTATTGGATGCAGTTTTAACACTACGAGCTTTGTCTCTAAATCGAGGTTCAACTTGTGCTTGTGAGTTGAGCTTACCTAGTAATTTATTGGTGATAGCAGATTTTAGTTCGGGCATAGAGTTGTCTTGTTTTACGGCTACCCAACGTACCATGTCAGAACGAATGCTATCATGGTGACGGTTAGATACTAATATTGAAGTACTATTTACAGCAACTCCGGTAATTATTTTTGTAGCCCCTACTTTATATAGAACAGTCTTTTTAGGGTGCATAGTTTGGTTGTTCTGATTAATAATTTTATGAACTTGCTGCTTGAACTGTCTTGTAACTTTGTTCCCAGAAAAAGTTAAATCATCTACAAAAACTGTCATAGTTATTTCTTTAGATTCTGATAAACATTTAAGTTGATGAAACATATGATAATTAGCCCAAAAGGC
>JBALXS010000085.1:0-2812 GCA_036960485.1 Oceanospirillaceae bacterium | reverse complement strand
GGGGCATGCTTATTCTGCTACCTGTGGGTATGTATCCTTTGCATGTACACAGTTGAGACAATAATTTTGCTATATCAGAAGAACATTTTAATTGCTGATGAAAGAATTTAAAGACCAGAAGTGTCGTAGTTTTTTTGAAAAAAGATTGAATATCAGTTGCCAGTACAGGAAAGTGTCCTATGTGAGATTTTGCATTCGTAACATGAGATCGATTTTTTATTCCTGAGTGGACATAATCGGGTTGTTCAACACGACATAGAAGACTAGCTAATCTAGTGTGAATAACTTCTAATTGGCCAAGTGGATGTTCTATTTCACGTGGTTTTCCTGAGCTATTGTCTTCGAAATATCTATAATTACTGTCACATAAAAGCTTTTTAAGTAGGGGCAAAGTGGTATTTAAAAGAGAAGCTAATCTATTTTTATTAGAAAGTTTGTATAAAACAGAATCAGTTAATGGGTATTGTTTGTTATTCGTTTGAATTTTTAGCTTTCGAGTTTTTATTTTCATTTCCGTTGACGACCCATTCCATTATATTCAGTAGCTTCCCTGCGAAGTTTGATCTAAACTTTTCTGAAAATTTGTTTTTAGAACTAATACATTCAGAGAAGAAGACCAAGGATGATGTTTGAATTTCAAATATTTGTGAATATTTTTGGAGTAACTCAAAGCTAACAGTCTTTTTTCCTGATTCTATTTCGGAAAGATATGATTTTGAAATATTTAGCTGTTTCGCAAGGTCTGTTTGTTTAACTTCATGGAACTGACGAATTAGCCGTAGAGCCTTGTTAATCATAAAACCACCTGTTTTAAAGGAGAAAAAAGGGGAACACTATTCGATATCATCACCTTCTAAGAAGCGAATGAGCTTATAAATCCATACTAAGAGTGAACAAGCTCCTTTCAGGAAAGCCCAAATACTCTTTCGAGTAATTTTATCTTTTAGTGCCAGCCAAATGTTGTTGAATAATTGCATAATATTACCTCTTGTTACTGCGCTGCGGATGCAACACAGCTCGCCTAACAGAGATATGAGAGTATTTGACTGTAAACCCCAGTTTTCCAACGTGCGGTCTCGTCAGCACGTTGTACGCCTCGCAGGAGAGTCTCAACAGTTAGCTACAACAGGGTAAGCACTGAAACATCTGCGGGGTAAAAGATAGAGGTGTGAACCTCCGCGAACAAACTAACACGACAAGCTTGCTCATATAAAAATGGCGATTTCTCTCATTTATCAACAATAGATCAATAGTACCTTGTTTTTGTTCAATGTCAATAAAGTTCGCAAATAGCGAATTTAAGTAATTTAAGAAGATTCTGAATCTCTTGATTTGAATGCATCGATATGATTGGATGAGGGTGAGCGCATTAGTTTTGCAATAGAGTCACACAATTACAGAACTCATTTACTTGATTAAGTCACATTATAGTGTTTAAACAGTTACATGTATTATTGAAATTCAATCTTATTAAATAATTTTTAAAGCATCATGGATAAAATTTTCATATAGTTTTTTATCATGGTTTAAGTTTTTTCTTCCCGCTCTCACTCCCACTCTTGTCTTTTTGACTTTGATCTTTCTTTTTTTCCTCAATGATTAATTTTTCAGCTAGTAAAGCCTTGTATGAAGCAGAAAAGTCGATTATATCTTCTATGTTATTATTATCATTGTTGTTGCTATGTTCCATTATTCTAATCCTCTTTGGTTTTTATTAGGTGTGTTTTATTAAGCGTTAAATTGATGGGCCTTTTCTCTTATACCTGATTTGATTAGATATATAGTTAGTTTTAGTTTCAGCTAATTCAACTTCAATCGCTTTATCTATAAGTATTTTTTCCAATTTGTCATTATCGATTTTTCTAATGTGATCTATAAGATTTTTTTCAGAATTACCATTGTTATTTAATTTGTCGTTTATTCCAGAAATATGGTTGTATAGTAGATCTGTGAATTTTTCGATTACATTGCTCATTAAATCTTTATAAAAATAATCTAAAGAATATATATCATCTTCTATGGAGAGTTTTTTTTCTTCTAATTTTTTAATTGATGATTTATGTTTTTTCTTGACGAAATTATTTTTTTCTAAGTGAGTTGTATTATATTGTTTAAGCTCTTTTTTAATCCCTCGGATAAACCCTGCTTTTTTGAAAACATTAAAAATTATATCTTGATGTGCAGACCAATTTTCTTTTTTCATTTCACGTAAAGGAGAGTATCCTTTAGGTTTAGTGCCATTTTTCTTAGACTTCATAGAATAATTTAAAAAAATAGCATGAGCATGATAATTATACTTTATAATACCTGTTTCAGGATCTTGATAGCCTTCATCTAGGTGAAAGTTGAAACCAATTGGCTCGAAACCATCTGTTTCTTGTATTAACCTTTGATACTCTCTTATTCCGTTAGTCATACCTTCTTTAAAATTATCGTACCCATATTTCTTAATTAGTATTTCAATTTGTGCAGATGAAAAAATTATAACTTCATCGATATATGTATTTGCGTTCTTTTGAAATTTTTTTCCTTTTAGTGTTTCAGCAATTTTATTTTTATTTTTATATTTTTCTAATAAATTACTATCACCAAAGTTTTTATATATTGAAGTAATTACATTTTTATTTTTTTTAAAAACCCTGTTTACATGACCTAAGCAACCTTCAGAATTAGAATTTTTATAGTATTTAGCATTAACAGCAACAAATTTTTTCATGATATTATTTATAGTTTATAGTTTATAATTTATCATATTAATTAAAATTGTCAATTGAGTGCTTTAGCCCACTAAAACACTAATCCTTAGTGTGTG
>JBALXS010000084.1:0-21706 GCA_036960485.1 Oceanospirillaceae bacterium | reverse complement strand
ATTGCTTTGAATAAGCTTGGAGAGAATAACCGCAAAGCAGTAGAGCTAATGGACAGAGTCGGTTGGAAATAAGCGGCTGAAAGTAGCAGATTTTAGTGAATGATTGTAAGCGTTAGCAGCGCTTTAAAGCCTCTTAAGCAAAGTTAGTATTCAATGATAGCAAAACTGAAATATTTTAAAGCGTTTAATTGCTTAACCAGTTCAGCGCTTTTAATTGCCATAGTATTATCACTGCCTATACTGGTAGTTTCTAGTTCTCTGTTTACTCAGTTCGGCCCTACGTGGACGCATTTAGTTGATACTGTGTTAGCTGATTATGTGCTTAATTCAATACTTTTATTGCTAGGCGTTAGTGTTGGCGTATTAGCTATCGGTGTACCTGCTGCTTGGTTCACTAGTGTTTGTGACTTCAAAGGTAAAAGCATTTTAACTTGGGCGTTACTGTTACCACTTGCAGTGCCTGCCTATATCGTTGCCTACACTTATACTGGTTTATTAGACTTCGCAGGGCCCGTGCAAAGCAGTATTCGTGAGCTCAGCGGCTTAGGCTACGGTGAATATTGGTTCTTTGAAATCCGCTCTCTAAATGGCGCAATAGCCATGCTTACTTTAGTGCTTTACCCCTATGTTTATTTAATGGCACGCGCCTCCTTTTTAGAGCAATCAAGTAACTCTTTGGAAGTTTGCAGAACATTAGGCTACAGCCGAGTCAGAGCCTTCTTTTATCTTTCACTGCCGATGGCGCGTCCCGCTATTATAACTGGACTAACACTAGCTTTAATGGAAACGCTCGCAGATTACGGCACTGTGCAATTTTTTGGTGTTACCACTTTCACCACAGGTATCTTTCGCACCTTTTATGGCTTAGGTGATGCAGATGCCGCCGCGCAATTAGCTTCTTTACTACTGGGTTTTGTCACTTTTCTGATTATTTTAGAACGCTATTCTCGACGACAGAATCGCTATCATTCAAACAGTGAGCAGCGATTTGCTAATACCTCGATCAAGCTCTCATCTAAACACAGTTGCTTAGTATGGCTGTTTTGTTTACTGCCGATTTCTTTCGGATTTATAATACCTGCCTCTGTCATGCTGTATTGGTCTATCACTCAAGCAGATTTTTCATTAAGTACATTTTTATCACTCGCTTGGAATTCCTTTTACTTAGCTTTTAGCGCTGCATTAATCGCGGTATTTTTGTCATTAGTTTTAGCTTATGCTAAACGCTTAAAAAGCGGGTCGCTAGTCAGCGTAGCCGTCACTACCGCGGGTTTAGGTTATGCTTTGCCTGGCACTATTATCGCTATTGGCATTATTATCCCACTGGCATGGCTGGATCACCGATTAATCGATATTTTTAGCAATTTATTTAATATAGAATTAGGTCTGCTTTTTTCTGGCACACTGTTCGCCTTGCTTTTTGCGTATAGCGTGCGCTTTTTAGCGGTTTCTTTAGGTGCCGTACAAACTGGATTGGATAAGATTAAGCCTAATATTGATAACGCTGCTAGATCCCTTGGCCACAGTAATTTTAAGGTATTAAAAGGCATACACGTACCATTGATGCGCAGCTCTTTGCTCACCGCCTTACTGATTGTTTTTGTCGATGTGTTAAAAGAACTGCCAGCCACTTTAATTTTGCGCCCTTTTAACTTTAATACTTTGGCTGTACACGCCTTTGAATTAGCTTCTGATGAAAGGCTAATCGATGCAGCCCCTGCATCTTTAATGATCGTTGCTGTCGGTTTGATACCCGTAATACTACTTAGCAAATCTATTTCTAAAAGAAGAGCTTAATTTTACTATGAATATTGCACAACAACTGGATACAACACTGTTAGAACTTAAAAATATTAGTGTTGGTTATGATGATAAGCTAATTGTTAGAAACGTTGCTTTGCAACTTAGCTTAGGTGAAATCGGCTGCTTATTGGGCCCTAGTGGTTGCGGAAAATCTACTTTATTAAGAGCTATTGCAGGCTTTGAGCCAGTGAAACAAGGCTGCATTGAACTATCTCATAGTGTGATCTCTCAAACAGGCCTTACTCTGCCTCCGGAAAAGCGTGATATAGGCATGGTTTTTCAAGACGTGGCGCTATTTCCTCATCTATCTATCGAAAAAAATATCAGTTTTGGCATTCAATATTTAAGTAAATCTGAACAGCAACAAAGAGTGACGCAATTATTAAAACTGGTAGAACTAAGCGGCGTGGAAAAACACTATCCGCATCAGCTTTCAGGCGGGCAACAACAGCGTGTCGCGCTAGCTCGAGCACTCGCTCCAAAACCTAAACTTATCTTATTAGATGAGCCTTTTTCAGGTTTAGATGCAAAACTCAAAGAAAGCTTAGTGCCGCATATACGCGCTATATTAAAGCACGAGCAGGTTAGTGCTTTAATTGTAAGCCATGATCAAGCTGAAGCTTTTGCTATTGCAGATAAGATTGCCATTATGGAGCAAGGCGAAATTCATCAATGGGACAGCGCCTATAATAGCTACCATCAACCTGCTACAAAATTTGCCGCCAGCTTTATAGGTAGAAGTAAGTTTCTGCCGGCAATAACAACCTGCGAACATTGCATTCAAACCAGCTTGGGAAATTTAAGGTCGAATGCTCCGCATGGCTATCAAGCAGGCTCTGAAGTTGAAGTGCTAGTGCGTATAGATGATGTGCAACATGCACCTGATTCAGCTCATTGCGGTACAGTGATTGCGAAAAATTTTCACGGTTCCTATTTTACTTACGAGCTACAACTTGAAGATACAGTAACTGTTTTATGCAGCACTCCAGCACATGATATGCAAGAGTATCAGTTAGGTGATCAATTTCCCTTAAAGCTGACAATAGAGCATTTAGTGTTGTTTAATCGATGAACCTTATTTTAGTTGATCAACAAGATTTTATAACAGCCGATACTGTTGTGATTTACGGACGATATATTGAGCACATACTACAAGCACATGATATGCAAGAATATCCGTTAGGTGATCAATTCCCACTAAATCTGACTATTGGGCAATGGGTGCCGTTTATCCGATGAACCTTATTTTAGTTGATCAACAAGATTTTATAACAACCGATACTATTGTGCTTTACGGAAGACGTTTTGAGCACATACTTCAAGTGCACCGTGCAGAAGTTGCACAAACCTTAAAAGTAGGGCTAGTTAACGGCAACAGCGGTAACGGTATAATCATCAGCATAAATGATCAGTCAGTCACACTTATCGTCTCTTTTCTTCAAGCTCCATTAACACCTCTACCATTAACATTGATCCTCGCACTACCTAGACCAAAAATGCTCAAGCGCATATTGCAGTCAACTGCCGCACTAGGGGTTAAAGATATTTATTTAATCAATAGCTATAAGGTAGATAAAAGCTATTGGTCCTCCCCCGTCTTAAGTCCTGCCTGCACAACTGAACACCTACAATTGGGGTTAGAACAAGCGGTAGATACTATCATGCCGCGCATCCACCTTAAAAAGCGCTTTAAACCCTTTGTAGAAGATGAGCTACAGGCTATAGCAGATAATAGCTTAAAGCTTGTTGCCCATCCATATAACGCTCATCCGTGCCCTATCAGCGTTGATCAGAGAAGCACCTTGGTTATAGGTCCTGAAGGTGGCTTTATTGATTATGAAATTGAAAAACTAGCTGAACAAGGCTTCCAAGCGATTAGCTTAGGCGAACGTATATTAAGGGTAGAAACGGCAATCCCTTTTTGCATTGCAAAGTTGTTCAGCTGTTAAAGATAATCTCATCCAACCCAATAATCTAGGTGTTTAACGTAAGCACTGTGCTGAGAGTTACTTAATATATTCATTCCAAAGCGCCTGATAATGAGACCAATCAAAACACTTACCTGGATCAGTTTTTCTACCGGGAGCTATTTGACTATGCCCTAATGCACTTGCTACATTAATGGCGGGGTAATTCATCTCTAATAGCGCGCTGATTTTCGCTAACACTTGATACTGGCAATCTTCAAATGGCATATCATCTGTTCCTTCAAGCTCAATTCCGATTGAAAAGTCGTTACAATTTTCCCGACCTTGGTAACTTGAAACACCTGCATGCCAAGCTCTATCATTAAAATTAACAAACTGCGTTACTTCACCAGCACGATTTACCAGTAAATGTGCTGATACCTTTAAATTAGCAATTTCTGTAAAAAAAGGATCTTGCTCGATATTGAGCTTATTTTGAAAAAACTGCTCTATGTACCCTCCACCAAATCTAGCAGGCGGCAAGCTAATATTATGAATCACTAATAAATCTAATATTACTGATTGTTCTCTTGTATTAAAATTTGGAGAGGGCGTTTGTATTGCACCTAATAAAACTCCATTAAGAATAGAAAATTTCTGCACCAAAGCTCCCTTATCATCTTTTTTTCATTTATTATAAGCGTTATTAAATTTTATCACTAGTAAGGATCAAAAATGCCTGTTGCTGCCCCTTTACCCACCATTGTTAAAAAAAATGTACGCACTGCGTTAGAAGAAGATATAGGCTCTGGCGATATCACCGCCAACCTAATCTCAAGCAAACAACAAGCAACAGCACAAGTTATCACTCGCCAAACCGCTATTATTTGCGGTACTGCATGGGTGGATGAAACCTTTAAGCAAGTTGATCCCGATCTAGCTATTGACTGGCAAGTAAAAGATGGTGATAAGGTAACACCCAATCAAGTACTTTTCACTTGCACAGGCTCTGCAAGCTCACTTTTAACCGCTGAGCGCACCGCCTTAAACTTTATGCAAACCTTATCAGGCACTGCAACTATCAGCCAACACTATGCAGATTTAGTCAGCACCACCAATGTTAAACTGTTGGATACCCGTAAAACTATACCGGGCTTGCGCGCTGCACAAAAATACGCAGTCACTTGTGGTAATTGTCATAATCACAGAATCGGTTTATTCGATGCATTTCTGATTAAAGAAAACCATATCATGGCTTGTGGCGGCATAGAGCAAGCGATTAAAGCGGCACGCAAAACAGCGCCAGGCAAAAAAGTAGAAGTAGAAGTAGAATCCTTTGCTCAGCTACAGCAAGCAGTCGCCGCTAAATCTGATATCGTAATGCTGGATAATTTCAGCTTTGAGCAAATGATAGAAGCTGTTGATTGGGTTGATGGAAAGGTAAAACTTGAAGCGTCTGGCAATATTAATAATGAGACATTATTAGAGACTGCTGAAACGGGTGTGGATTATATCTCGATAGGCGCATTGACAAAACATTGTCAGGCAATTGATTTATCAATGCGTTTTATTTAAAAAATAATTTTATAGTAGCTAAGATTATCCTAGCACTCTAAAGTATTGTAAACTCTATCTACATGTTGCTGGAACTATTGCATTTTCCAAGGTTGATGTGCAGTTCCAACTCAGACTCCCAGTTGTGTCTGTAGGAGTCAATGTAACAGTTCCACCAGATGTGACGGTACCATTAAATAACACTGTGATAACAGCTACACTAGAAGCACCAACAGGAGCAACAGTAACAGAAACCACTGAACTTCCTCTGATGTTAGCTGCATCAGCCAATCCGGCAAGAGTGTTAGTTAAAGGCCAAATACCTTCAGATGAATAATATTCAGCTACTGCTGTTTTAGCCCCCGCTGCTAATGCTAGTCCTTCCGACACCCTAGCTCTCTTCGTATAATCCTGATAAGCCGGCAAAGCAATTGCTGCCAAAATACCAATGATCGCCACTACGATCATTAATTCAATTAAGGTAAATCCCTGTTGCTTCTTCATAATTGCTCTCCAGCTCTGTGCTAAATTTATAAGTTAGTTAAGTTAATTTTATATATTAAAAAATGACATTTTATACTACAAGATCATCTACAATAATTCATACTGCGCATTTACAGCTAAATACTAACATTGAATTGATGATTTAATGGCACTTTTTCGTTATTATTCCAAACTTTAATGACTTTAATGTAAATTATCAGCTGTTATATGAAATAAGGAGCGAATGGATTGCAAACGACTAAACCCCTTGTTGGATTAGCAAGAAGATTAGTGAAAGATGGCTATTTTTCCGCGCAAGTGGCTCATATTGCGTTAGAGAAAGCACAATCTTTACAAAAACCATTTATCTCACACATAATCGCAGAAGAATTAATCAGCAATTACAATGCCGCTTTAGCCGCCTCTGATGAATTTGGTTTACCACTATTTGATTTGGATGTTTATGAGTCACAAAACATCCCTGAAGGCTTAATAGACGAAAAGCTAATTATAAAACACCGCGCTTTACCTATTATGAAGCGTAATAAAAAAGTTTACGTGGCACTCGCTGACCCCACTAATATTGATGCACTCGACGAATTTAAATTTCATACTGGTTTAAAGGTTGAAGCGATAATCGTTGAAGAAGACAAACTACAACACACTATCGATAACTTTATTGATAACCAAGATGCCGGCTTAGACGATTTAGATGATGATAGCTTAGATAATTTAGAACTTGAAGATACCGAGCAAGAAGAGCAGCAAGACAGTGGCGAAGAAGCATCAGAAGAAGCACCAATAGTACGTTTTGTGAATAAAGTGTTACTTGATTGCATTCGCAAAGGCGCTTCCGATATCCATTTTGAACCCTATGAAAAAAGCTATCGAGTGCGCTCGCGTATTGATGGCATTTTACAAGAAGTTGCTAAACCACCGGTTACACTGGCAACCCGCCTTTCTGCGCGCTTGAAAGTCATGTCTAAAATGGACATTTCCGAGCGGCGAACTCCTCAAGATGGACGCATTAAAATGCGCTTATCTAAATCTAGGTCGATCGATTTTCGTGTTAACTCACTGCCTACCTTATGGGGGGAGAAAATTGTACTACGTATTTTAGATTCTAGCAGTGCCAAAATTGGTGTTGATGCACTTGGCTTTGACAGCAAACAAAAAGAACTCTACTTAAATGCCCTACAGAAACCACAAGGGATGATTTTAGTCACAGGGCCTACCGGTAGTGGTAAAACGGTTTCTCTCTATACGGGCTTAAATATACTCAACACTGAAGAGCGCAACATTTCAACGGCTGAAGACCCGGTGGAAATCAACTTAGAAGGTATTAATCAAGTACACGTAAATCCTAAAGTTGGTTTAACCTTTGCAGAAGCATTACGCTCTTTTCTTCGTCAAGACCCTGATGTGGTGATGGTTGGAGAAATACGAGATTTAGAAACCGCCGAAATATCTATAAAAGCTGCACAAACCGGACATATGGTACTTTCTACTTTGCACACCAATAGCGCAGCTGAAACGTTAACCCGCTTAAGAAACATGGGCGTTGAAGCCTTTAATGTAGCAACTGCTATTTCTCTTATCATTGCGCAGCGCTTGGCCCGACGTTTATGTGAAGAATGTAAGGTTAGTTATGACATTCCACAAAAAGCATTACTGGAAGCTGGGTTTGAGCCTGAAGAAATACCGGATTTAAATCTTTTTGAATATAACCCTGTAGGCTGCACACTATGCACTAAAGGCTATAAAGGGCGCGTTGGTATATACGAAGTTCTATCTATGTCTGCAGAAATTTCAGATTGTATTATGAATAACGGTACTTCCTTAGATATTTCTGATATCGCCATCAGACAAGGTTTTCGCCCATTGAAAAGATCCGGCCTGGACAAAGTTGCACTTGGCATTACTACTTTAGAAGAATTAAACAGGGTGATAACTATTTAGTAATTTGTGCTCAAGGACGCTTAATTACACACTGTTATTTAATAACTCCTGCTTAAGAACTATTATTTAAGGATAATGATGGCGACTAAATCTAAAAAATTATTTTCTTTTGCTTGGTCAGGCTTAGATAAAAGCGGCAACCAAAGTAAGGGAAAAATTCAAGCAGCCAATGCTGCTGAAGCTAAAGCATTGCTTAGAAGACAAGGTGTTGCACCACGAAAAGTAATTAAAGAATCAAGTATTAGTTTGTTTAGTGCTCGCGGTAAATCAATAAAACCGGTTGACATTGCGTTTTTTACCCGCCAAGTTGCAACTATGTTAAAAGCAGGTGTTCCTTTAATTCAAGGTTTAGAGATTGTCTCAGCGGGTGTTGAAAAAGATGCACTTAAAAAACTCATTCTCAGCATTAGAGATTCTGTAAACGGCGGCCTTGATCTTGCATCCTCGATGGCCAAACATCCTCTCTATTTTGATGATTTGTACTGCTCGTTAGTGGCCGCTGGCGAACAATCGGGTTCTTTAGAAACTATGCTAGATCGTATTGCTACTTACAAAGAAAAACTTGAATCACTTAAAGCAAAAATAAAAAAAGCACTTACCTACCCTACAGCAGTATTAGCAGTAGGTTTAATTGTTTCTGTTATATTATTACTAAAAGTGGTCCCTCAATTCGAATCCATATTTAGTAATTTTGGTGCTGATTTACCTGCATTTACCTTGATGATACTTGCCATGTCAGCTTTCGTGCAAGAATGGTGGTGGATCATGGGCTTATCTTGTATTCTGTTCTTTTATGGCTTTGTCCATTTAAAACGACGTTCTGTTAAATTTGCCAACTATTTGGACGTATTTATTTTAAAACTACCCGTACTAGGTGATATTTTACGCAAAGCAATTATAGCTCGCTTTGCGCGCACCTTATCTACCACCTTTGCCGCTGGTGTACCGTTAGTTGAAGCTTTAGAATCTGCTGCGGGCGCCTCTGGTAATGTAATATACCGAGATGCCATCATTCAAATCCGTAATGCCGTGTCAACAGGTCAGTCACTTCAGAATTCACTACTAATGACTGGAGTATTCCCTAATATGGTAGTACAGATGATCGCTATTGGCGAAGAAGCAGGCTCTTTAGATAGCATGCTTGATAGAGTAGCTAGTTACTATGAAGAAGAAGTTGATAACGCCGTGGATAACATGTCTTCTTTAATGGAGCCTTTTATCATGGTTGTACTCGGTACTATTGTCGGCGGCTTAGTTGTTGCAATGTATTTGCCGATTTTCAAACTTGGCGCTGTCGTGTAGAAAAGCTAAGGATAAGCAAAATGATGACACTTAATGCAAGCTTATAAATGTTGACACAAAGTATTACTTTCACCTTATTAGCTATTAATTAAAAGACGAATACTATAATGCAACTCTATATAGATTACTTTTCCCAACACTTAATTGCCGCTACCGTAATGGTAGCCATTGTTTCACTATTAGTGGGCAGTTTTCTCAATGTTGTGATTCATAGAATACCTACTATGATGCAAAGAGAATGGGATGCTGAAATTACGGGGGAGCCTGCAGCTGAGCGCTATAATTTAGTAACACCTAACTCACAATGCCCTGACTGTGAGCATCCTATACAATGGTACGAAAACATCCCCATTTTAAGCTACTTTTTATTACTCAGAGGTAAATGTTCTCAGTGCAAAAAACCAATCTCTCTACGATATCCTGCTATTGAATTCCTCTCTGCCCTCCTTAGCATACCTATAGTTTACAGTTTTGGTTTTAGCACAATTACCGGATACGCGCTGATATTTACTTGGGTGCTTATAGCACTCACCTTTATAGATTTAGACCACTTTTTATTGCCAGATAAATTAACATTACCGCTGCTATGGTTAGGCTTAATTTTGAATATCGACAATACTTTCACTAGCATTGAGTCTGCTGTTTACGGCGCTGTAGCAGGATATTTATCCCTTTGGAGCATATATTGGATTTTTAAGCTAATCACAGGCAAAGAAGGCATGGGCTACGGTGATTTTAAATTACTAGCCGCTTTGGGTGCTTGGATGGGGATTACCGCATTACCTATGATAATTCTGGTCAGCTCTGTTAGTGGGGTTGTCATTGCTATTGTATTATCCATTTTCAGTAACAAGCAACTCGACAAGCCCATTCCTTTCGGTCCTTATTTAGCTATTGCAGGTTTTATTAGCTTACTTTGGGGCCCGCTGTTAACACAACTTTACCTTAATACTTTTCTATGACCGCAGATCGCCATAGCCGTATAAACAGTAACATTGTTGGAATTACAGGTGGTATCGGTTGCGGAAAATCCACGGTAACTAATCTTTTTCAAGCAAAAAACATTGCTATTATTGACGCTGACATTGTAGCGCGCGAAGTCGTAACCCCGAACAGTGTCGCATTAATAGCTATAGAAGAGTATTTTTCGGATCATGCAATACTCTTAGTTGATGGCACTTTAAATAGAGCTAAGCTCAGAGAGATAATATTCCAAAATAATGCTCAAAAAAAATGGCTAGAAACATTATTACACCCTATTATTCGAAGCACTATACAACAACAGCTAGAAAGTGCTTGCCCCAATCATGAATATGTTATTCTAGGCTCTCCACTGCTGTTTGAAACAGATCAACATCAATTATGCCAACTGACTATCACTATAGACCTTACCTCTGAGCGACAAATCTCTCGTACAATAAATCGAGATAATAATAGCCGCGCTTTGATTGAGAGTATAATAAACAGCCAAATGAGCCGTGAGCTGAGATGTAGCAAAGCAGATATGATTATTGATAATAACGGTTCACTGGCAGCTCTAGATGAACAGGTAAACAGCATTCATCAAACACTATTAAATAAATTTAGTCGCTAGCTACTATTGATTACTTAGCTGCGCGTAACATCATTTAAGGAATATTTATGAGTCACTCTAAACTCCCTTGCCCAGAATGCAAAAAGCTGCTGACATGGAGTACTGACAATCCACATAGGCCATTTTGCAGTGAAAGGTGTAAATTATTAGATTTAGGCGCTTGGGCTACTGAGAGCTACCAAATTCCTGAAGAACTTGGTGCCGAAGAAGATGACTATAGTACAGGCATGGTTCCGTTAGAGAATTGGAAATCCCCAACGATTCACTGAGTGGTTTATGCTATTTATCTATTAAGAAATTTAGCTATTTAAAGCTAGCAATGAGTTCAATATCAATTGTAACTCATTGCAAAATATCTATTAAAACCTTAGATCATTTAGCATAAACTAATCGCAGTTTTTCAAGTATAGGTTCATTCGCAGCAGGAAATTGAAGCTGAGCTAAATCTGCTAATGCAAACCACGCTCCCTGTTGACCTTCCTTACCCCAAGGCTCTCCTTGATAATCATCTACTGTGAAAACATCAAGTAGTATTGCTTTATCAGGGTATTCAAAAGGGATAGAAATAAAAGCCTCTGCGCTATTTATTTCTATCCCTAGCTCTTCAAGCAACTCGCGCTGCAATGCACAAAAACAGCTTTCATCGGCTTCTACCTTTCCACCTGGAAACTCCCACAAACCCCCTTGATGCGCTTTAAGTGCACGCTTTGTAAGAAACACCTGCCCAGTGCTATTAAATACTACAGACGCCACTACATGGATTTTTTTCATCCCGCTTAACTACGATAATCGGCATTAATAGAAACATATTCATAAGACAAATCTGTCGTCCATACTGCATCTGTAACACTTCCTCTATTTAGCACGATTCGAATGAGTATTTCTTCTTTTGCCATTACCGCAGCTCCCATTTCTTCAGTGTAGCTTACCGCTCGCCCGCCATTTTCAACAATACACACATCGTCCAAATAAATCTGTAACTTATCTATATCTAATTGTTCTACCCCTGAACGCCCAACAGCAGCTAATATTCGTCCCCAGTTCGCATCGCTAGCGAACAGCGCTGTTTTAACTAATGGTGAGTGGGCCACCGTATAAGCCACATCCAACGCTTCCTTGGTATTCGCTGCATTTTCACACAACACTTTAACCAACTTAGTTGCTCCTTCTCCGTCTTTAACTATTTGCAAAGCGATCTCTAGCATAAGCGCATTCAAATGCTCTTTAAACAACTGGTATAACGGCTCATCTTCAATAGTCACTTCCAACCCAGATTCACCAGTTGCAAGCAGCATACAAGCGTCATTGGTCGAAGTATCTCCGTCCACGGTGATACGGTTAAAACTTTTATCTGAAGCTTGTGTTAATAATTGCTGTAACAGCGAAGGAGCAATTTTAGCATCGCAAGCGACAAATCCTAACATAGTAGCCATATTCGGCTTAATCATGCCAGAGCCTTTAGAAATCCCTGTCAACGTTACTACTTTCCCCTGGTACTCAAAAGTAGCACTATGGCCTTTTATGCGCGTATCAGTGGTAAGGATACCTGAAGCTGCACTATCCCAATTATCAACCTCTAGCGATGATATAGCAGTATCTAGAACAGCTATAATTTTATCACTTGGCAGCGGCTCTCCTATCACACCTGTTGAAAAAGGAAGGACATCAATTTTTTGAGCAGCAACTTTCTCAGCCAATGCCTGGCAACAATTACTAGCATCAAGCATTCCTTGCGCACCAGTTCCGGCATTGGCATTACCCGTATTAATTAACAAGTAGCCTTTTTTATTCTGCTCAGAAAAAGCAACTAAATGCTCTTTAGCAACATGTACCGGCGCTGCACAAAATGCATTTTTAGTGAAAACGCCGGCAATGCTCGTATTTTCTGAAAACTCAAACAGTACAACGTCAGGTCGAGTTGTTTGCTTAATTCCTGCATTAGCTACTCCAATTCGAATACCGTTAATTGGTTGTAATGCTACTTTTTTTCCAAAACCTACTGCCATTACTCTTTCCTTTTTCAATTCGCTAGTTAGCTTCCATCCAGAAACAAATATCTATGCGGCCGCTCCACTAGCTCGATCAGATCACCACTAGATCTCGTTATTTGGAACAACCAAATGACCACACTTAGTGTTGCCCACTTCGAAATTGGGCCAGTTTCACTACGACTATGTTTTAGGATGAAAACTAGTTATTTAATTTTTCAAAGTCACAAATGAATAAGAGCGAAAAATCGCTCTTATTAGGTACCGTTTAAGTCACGAGCTGCCTAACTCTTAGTTAAGCTTACCGTGGCATTGTTTGTATTTTTTACCCGAACCACAAGGACAAGCAGAGTTACGCCCTACTTTCTCAGCGCCTCTAACAAAAGGAGCTGAGTCTATATCACCACCGTTTTGCATATCATCACTTTCAAGCGCAATACCACCTTCATCCGTAGCAGACGCTGAAGCATGTTCAAAATTCATTTGCTGTTCTTGTTGCTTCTGACGACGCAATACTTCTTGCTCTGCAACTTCTTCAGGCACTTGTATTTGTACGTGAGAGAGCACTTTGATTACATCGGTTTTGATATTACCTAACAAATGTTGAAACAACTCAAATGATTCACGCTTGTATTCTTGCTTAGGGTTTTTCTGTGCGTAGCCCCTTAAGTGAATACCTTGGCGCAAGTTATCCATGGTTTGCAAATGCTCTTTCCACAGTGTATCTAACACTTGCAGCATCACTTGCTTTTCAAAGGTACGCATACCTTCTGCGCCTACCATTTCTTCTTTAGCTTGGTATGCATCACTAATTTCTTGCTGAACTTTAATGATTAATGATTCTTCATGCAGTGTGTCATCACTTGCTAACCAAGCTTTTACTGTTAAGTTTAAACCATATTCCGCTTCAATTGCTTTTTCTAACCCCTCAACATCCCACTGCTCTTCAATACTTTGCGGTGTGATATGATTAGCGATCGTGTCACCCACAACTTCTTCGCGTATCAAGCTAATTGTTTGGGATATATCATTTGAAGACATAACTTCATTACGCTGCGTGTAGATAACGTTACGCTGATCGTTTGCAACATCATCATATTCAAGTAGTGATTTGCGAATATCAAAATTACGCCCTTCTACTTTGCGCTGTGCTTTTTCGATGGCATTACTAACCATTTTATGCTCAATCGCTTCTCCGTGTTCCATCCCTAAAGAGCGCATAAACGAACGCATTCTATCAGAGGCGAAGATGCGCATAAGATCATCTTCTAATGATAAGAAGAAACGTGAAGATCCTGGATCTCCCTGACGACCTGCACGGCCTCTTAACTGGTTATCGATACGTCGCGACTCATGTCTTTCAGTACCAATTATATGCAAGCCACCAGCAGCAAGTACCTCATCTTGACGTTCTTTCCAAGCGGCCGTAATAGCTGCATGCTCAGATTCATCTGCAACATCAAGTTCTGCCTGTAAGCGACCACCTAAAACAATATCAGTGCCACGTCCGGCCATATTGGTTGCTATTGTAACAGTACTAGGGCGACCAGCTTCAACAATAATATCCGCTTCTCTACCGTGGTGTTTAGCGTTTAATACATTATGCTTTATATCTTCTTTAATCAGTAACTGCGAAATTAACTCTGAAGATTCAACAGAGGCAGTACCCACTAATACCGGCTGCCCTTTTTGCTGAGTAACTCTTATTTCTTCTATAATCGCTTTATACTTTTCTTCCATAGTCATATAGATTAAATCGTTTGAATCTATACGAGATACATCTCTATTAGTTGGAATAACAACCACGGTTAAGCCGTAAATCTGTTGCAGCTCGAACGCTTCTGTATCGGCTGTACCCGTCATTCCGGATAAATGCTCGTAAAGTCTAAAGTAGTTCTGAAAAGTGGTAGAAGCTAGCGTTTGGCTTTCCAATTGAATATCAACACCTTCTTTAGCTTCTATGGCTTGGTGCAAGCCCTCTGACCAACGTCTACCAGGCATAATTCGCCCAGTGTGCTCATCGACGATAACCACTTCATTATTTTGTATAATGTAATCCTTATCACGTTGAAATAAGTTATGCGCTCTTAAACCTGCTAACACATGGTGCAATAAATTTAAGTTTTGTGGTGCGTATAAGCTCTCGCCTTCTTTTAAGAAGCCATCTTTAACCAATAGCTCTTCAACAAGTTCATGACCTGCTTCAGTTAGATCTATCGTGCGGTTTTTCTCATCCACCACAAAATGTTCTTCAACTACTTGATCAACATCTTTGACGTCAATCTCGCCTTCAAAACGTAATAGTGTTGGAACTAGCTTATTAATGCCTGCATATAACTTAGAGCTGTCTTCGGCCGGACCTGAAATAATTAGCGGTGTTCTCGCTTCATCGATCAATATTGAATCAACTTCATCAATTACCGCAAAATGAAACTCACGCTGCACTTTTTCTTCTATACTAAACGCCATATTATCGCGCAAGTAATCAAAGCCAAATTCGTTGTTAGTACCGTAGGTTATATCTGCTTGATACGCAGCACGTTTCACTTCTGGATCTTGTTGGGAAAGCACCACACCTACCGTTAAACCTAACGCTTCATAAAGCGGTCGCATCCAATTTGCATCACGACTAGCTAAGTAATCATTCACGGTAACTAGATGAACACCTTTGCCCGCTAGTGCATTTAAGTAAACAGGTAATGTAGCAACTAAAGTTTTACCTTCACCTGTACGCATCTCTGCAACACTACCTTGATGAAGAGTAACTCCTCCTATCATCTGCACATCAAAATGACGCATCCCCATCGCTCTAACAGAAGCTTCCCTTACTAAGGCGAATGCTTCTGGCAACAGGTCATCTACTGTCGTTTTCCCGGTGGCAAGTTGCGCTTTAAAATCTCGAGTTTTTTCTTTAATTTGTTCATCACTGAGCGCTTGCATTTGCGCTTCAAAGCTATTTATTTTGGTAACCGTTTTTTGCATTTGTTTCAAAACACGTGCATTTTTACTACCAAATACTTTCTTAAAGATTGAATTCATCATGTTGTAGATATCACCAATAAATTTTATTTAATTTACTAATTATTTGTAATTCGTCACTTGTCAGTTTCTCATCTGCATATAGCTTTAAAAAGGCTAGCTGTTTATTGCAAATTCATCAATTCAAACAAGAAAATTTAGAATACGATTCGCTGATTGCTACTTTTAGTAAATCTTAACTGTATTAAATTGTCGCTATTGTACATTGATGGGGATAGATAATAGAACCTCAAGGGCAAAATAAAAACAATCAAATCAACTGAAGCTTTAGCTTCACAAAGATACCATCCTTAAAAGTAAGCTTTTGCTCGCCACGCCAACATAATTGGCTCTTGAACAGGTAACTACTCACCATTTCTTACGATTAAATTCATAGCTTTATTAGTTATATAATTGTTAACTTTTCACCCTTTTTAAATTGTAAACAAAGTAATAACTTAGTATTAAAGTAGCTGACTGCAAATACCAGAAAACATTGATCAGCAATCCTACAACAGATAGCGAAAAATAAAACAACATTTATAGCGAAACTAACCACTACCGTGATAAATAAAGTACCTGTTTAAATTATCAAAGTGACGTAATTGGTGTGGGGGAGCAATGTATTTAACAAGATAATAGCGCTGAAGATCAACAACGCTGACACAAAGATGCTTATCGCGGATTACGCAACGGCCAAATTTTGCTCTGAACAAGTGACTATCTCAAAAGCATCCGTGTCCAATAATAACTTTTTAACAATTTGGTTATTCATAAAATGGCCAGTTTTAAAGCCGACAAATTCACCAATCAAACTATGACCTAATAAATACACATCTCCAACGGCATCTAATACTTTATGCTTTGAAAATTCATCTTCAAACCGAAGGCCATCACCATTTAAAATAGATGTTTCATCAACCACTATGGCATTTTCCATACTGCCACCGCGAGCCAAATTATTGGCACGCAAGTATTCAATATCGCTCATAAAGCCGAAAGTACGTGCTCGGCTAATTTGCTTTATAAAGTTTTCGCTATTCAATTCAAGCTCATGCTTCATGTTCTTTCCAGTAAAAGCTGGGTGGTCAAAATCTATTTCAACACTCAGCTTACAACCATTATAAGGCTTAAAGGTTGCTATTTTACCTTCATGGGAAAAGCTTATTTCTTTGGTTACTTTAAGGTATTTTTTAACCGCGAACTGCTCTTTAATACCTGCTGCTTTAATCAAAAATATAAAAGGAGCTGCTGAGCCATCCATAATTGGCACTTCTTCTGCATTAAGTTCAACAACCGCGTTGTCTATACCCATCGCTGAAAAAGCAGCCATCAAATGCTCTATTGTCGCCACTTTAATATCGTTTTGCACAATATTGGTCGATAAAACGGTATCTTTTACTAAGAATGCATTTGCAGCTATTTCAACTGCAGGAGTAAAATCGACACGACGAAATACAATACCGCTATCAGCTAAAGCAGGCAGCAAATTGAGATAAACTTTTTCGCCAGTATGCAAACCTAATCCGGTCGCTTTAATACTGCTTTTCAATGTCTTTTGTTTAATCATTTAAAGATTATATTTCCTATCTTTATGCAAGCTTTGTTAACTTTCAACTGTTATTCACTTTGTCTTCTTAAAAAAGTTGGAATATCGAACATGTCTTCCGATGTTTTAACTTTGTTTGCGACAGGTTCAGCCTTACCGTCGAGTAGCGCTTCTTGCTGCTGTCTACGTAATACTGTGGGTAATTCAATTTGATCCAAATCGGCATCGTAATGCTTTTTGGGTGTATTTACTGCTTTTTTCTTTTCAACAACAACCTCTATATTCTGCTGCTTTTTTTCAAATCCAGTCGCCACTACCGTCACTTTAAGATCATCAATAAGGTCTGTATCTATGACCGTTCCTATGACAATAGTTGCATCGTTAGACGCGTATTTTTCAATTATATTACCAACTTCGCTAAACTCACCTAAAGTTAGGTCTAAACCAGCGGTAATATTGACTAAAATACCACTCGCTCCTTTTAAGTCTACATTTTCAAGCAACGGGCTATTTATAGCGCCTTCTGCTGCAGTCGATGCTCTATCATCACCACGCGCTTGATCTGAACCCATCATTGCCATGCCCATTTCGGACATTACGGTACGCACATCTGCAAAATCGACATTGATCATACCAGGGCGAGTAATCAATTCTGCTATACCGCGCACAGCGCCCAGCAATACATCATTTGCTGCCGCAAAAGCTTTGATTAAACTGGTACTTCTACCTAAGACTTTCATCAGCTTTTCATTAGGTATGATAATTAGCGAATCTACTTGATCTCGTAATTCTTGTAACCCAGCTTCAGCTAGTAACATGCGCTTTTTCCCTTCAAACGGGAAAGGAGTGGTCACTACTGCAACAGTTAAGATACCCAAACTTTTTGCCACTTCTGCAACAATAGGCGCCGCACCTGTACCTGTACCTCCTCCCATTCCAGCAGTGATAAAGATCATATCAGCACCATTAATAGATTTAGCAATCGCATCGCGATCTTCTATTGCCGCTGCACGACCTATATCTGGATCAGCGCCGGCACCTAAGCCTTTGGTGGTTTCACAACCTAACTGTATGGTTTGATGAGCATCAATGCTGCTTAAAGCTTGGGCATCTGTGTTTGCGCAAATAAACTCCACAGATTCTAATTCTGCAACTAGCATATGAGCGACAGCATTACCGCCACCTCCACCAACACCAATTACTTTTATAATTGCTCCAGGCATATCATCGTCTTCTATACTGAACATAATAACCTCCTACCAAATGACTGCACTTTTACTGTAAACAATAATAACTCATCTACAGCTGCATTATTTTTTAATATTTATATAATTACAATTCTTTATTTATTCTGCTCTTGCATCGCTTCAAGCGCTTTTGCTCGCCATTTAACAGCAACACCATTGGTATAACGCACATCAACACGGGCTATTTGGTCAGCCTTCAAATACAAATGACCTTTGTACAACTGTAAAAAGCGTCGTAGTCTAGCTAGAACTTTTTCTCGGCCTAGCTCTACTTCAATTTCATTGTTTAATAGTAACGTCCATGCTCCTCTATCTTGTAATGATAGCCCTTGCATATAACTATCATTTCCCTTAAAAAAACGGCTTAAAGTATGATACTGATCCATGACTCTAGCGGTATCTGTTGATGGGCCATTCAAAATCGGTAAAAAATCTAATTGATCACGCTGCAGTGGCCAAAAAATATCACCTTGGTGATTCAATAAGCCTTTATTTCCCCATTTCGCTACTGGTACTTGCTCCTGAATTTCCACTTCAAGCGCCGGTGGCCAAACTCGTTTAATAGCGGCATTATTAACCCACGGCTCTTCTACTGTGAGCTGCTGTATCTCTTGAATATCCAAGGCTAAAATTGAATCACTACTACCAGATGTACGCATTTGGGTGACTAGCTTTCCGATCAACGTGTTTTTGTCAATGTACTGGGTGTTTCCTGTAATACTTAATTTTTGAACAGGTTGATCAAGCACATTCCACAGGGCAGTAGCTGCGTTAAACATCAACCCACAAAACAGCGTAAATGCAGTTAATATCATGCCCGGACGCACATACCAATCATTGGCTAGACTGGCAAAAAAACCATGATTCGCATGCTGTTGTTCAACTACCTTAACAGCCGCAGGCTGCACGCTTTCAACAACCGGTTCTATGTCTTGCTTACGCCATTGCAACATTGTTACTTTGTTTTCTCCTGACTCATTGTCATTAACTGTTGTTTTACTAAATATAATTTTTGATGTTACTTAACAACATTAATGAACTTTATTGTTCATTAATGCTATTTAGAATAATCCATTTCACTAATTGTATGAGCCAATGCAGTGATATCACCAGCCCCCTGAGTCAACAGTATGTCACCTGCACATAATATGTTCTTTAACAGGTCTGGCACTGTATCGACACTATCCACGAACACAGGTTCAAGCTGTCCACGCTGTCTAATGCTGCGGCACAAACTACGGCTATCTGCACTAGGTATAGGCTCTTCACCCGCGGCATAAACTTCTAATAACAACAAAGAATCCACAGCAGAAAGTACTTGCACATAATCTTCATACAAGTCACGCGTTCGAGTATATCGATGCGGTTGATTAATCATTACTATGCGCCTATCCGGCCAGCCATTTCTAACCGCCTCAATCGTCACCTGGATCTCTCGTGGGTGATGACCGTAATCATCAACCAACATCACTGAACCATCCTTAACAGGTAGATCACAAAGTACTTGAAAACGCCTACCCACACCGGAAAAAGCCTCTAATGCATCAGTAATCGCACTATCCTCAATTCCTTCATCTGTGGCTACCGCTATACTTGCTAGCGCATTTAACACATTGTGATTACCCGGCATATTAACAGTTACTTGCAAATCATCATGCCCATCAGGGCGTACCACTGTAAAGCGCGTTTTCATGCCTTTTTGGCTAATATGAATGGCTCTATAATCAGCTCCTACCTCTAAACCGTAAGTAAGCACGGGGCGATTAATGCGCTCACGTATTTCGCGCACAACCGGATCATCAGTACAAAGCACTGCTAAACCATAAAAAGGTAAATTATGTAAAAAATCGACAAAGGTTTGTTTGAGTACATTAAAATCGCCGCCATAGGTATCCATATGATCCGTATCAATATTGGTAACTATAGCTACCATCGGCTGTAAATGTAAAAAAGAAGCATCACTTTCATCAGCTTCCGCTACCAGGTAGCGACTTGCTCCTAACCTGGCATTCGTACCAGCACTATTTAAACGACCGCCAATCACAAAAGTTGGATCTAAGCCACCTTGTGCAAATACAGATGCCAGTAAACTGGTGGTGGTTGTTTTACCGTGAGTTCCGGCAACAGCAACTCCATGGCGATAGCGCATTAATTCCGCTAACATTTCAGCGCGGCGCACTACTGGTGTATGCGCTAATCGCGCGGCAATTATTTCAGGATTTGTTTCATCAACAGCAGTTGATGTGACAACAACGTCAACATTCACAACATTTGTATCTTGATGACCAATAAAAACTTTCACCCCTAATCCTTCTAAGCGAATAGTTGTAGCTGATCGCTTAATATCCGATCCAGATATCTTATAGCCTTGATTGCACAATACTTCAGCGATGCCACACATACCCACACCGCCAATACCAACAAAATGAATACGTTTTATTCTACGCATTTCTGGTACGTCATAATTTGCTTCTGCCAGCGTAGGCGCTTTACTTATCTTATTCATAACATTTCCTTAAGGCAGATATTGGCGACCGTTATCGTTGCTTTTGGCGAGGCCACCTGTTGAGCTTTAGCTGCCATCTGTGAAAGCAGTTTTCTATCTTTTAGTTGTACTAATAATTGGCTTAACTTATGTGTATCTAAATTCTTTTGCTGCACTAAAATTGCAGCGCCGGCTTTTTCTAAAAACTTACCATTCGCTGTTTGATGATCGTCTACAGCCGCCGGAAAAGGTACTAGTATTGCCGCGACGCCTGCTATTGCTAACTCGGATACGGTGAGTGCTCCTGCGCGACAAATCACTAAATCAGCCCAAGCATAAGCACTTTGCATATCATCTATAAAAGCATCTACTCGTGCTTCTACTTTCGCATCTGTATAACGCAACGCAGTCTCGTCAATGTTTCTGATACCTGCTTGATGCCATACGTTAGGGCGATCCTCAATATCCAATGTAGCCAGCGTATCTGGCACAACTTTATTGATTGCCATGGCACCTAAACTGCCACCCACTATTAATACATTTAGCTTCCCAGTTCGCTGTGCGTATCTTTCACTGCTAGTTTGCAGGTTTAAAATAGCACCGCGAATCGGATTACCCACAACTTCTATGTTTTTTTCACTGTCACTGCCAAAAGCTTCAGGGAAAGCGGCTAATTTTCGCTTCGCCATCAATAGTGATAATTTATTAGTCATGCCCGCTTTCGCATTTTGTTCATGGATAACTAAAGGTACACCACATAATTTTGCTGCTACAGCGCCTGGACCTGATGCAAACCCACCCATACCTAGAACTACAT
>JBALXS010000083.1:0-21746 GCA_036960485.1 Oceanospirillaceae bacterium | reverse complement strand
TCCAGTATTGTTAAAATTAACCTGGTTAATAGTATCCGCTATACTTTTAAGGCTTAAATCTCCGCCAAAAGCACCATTAAAAACACCGTTATCATTTAGGTTAGCTGTAGCAGAAATTAAAATTTCTTTTGTTGAAGAGTCTTCGTATGGTTCCGTTAATATAGCACTTTTGCTGTTTTTCGCTAAATCATACCAAGGACGCTTGCGAGCATCCCAACCTTGTGGAGCCCAACTTGGATCATTGGTAATTGGTTTTCCATCTGCTTCTAACCCCCCAAATATAAGAATAAAGTTGTCAGCTAATACCGGATTATCAAATGCTTTTTGAATGCCTTTTGTATTGAAATCACTGTCGATAGTTTTCGCTACCATATCAATTAGAGCTAACTTCCCGTTTAACCAAGAAGCAATTTGTTCGGAAATAACTTTAGATGTCTCTGTCACATTATTGGAAGCTCTCTCATATAAAGCATTTTTTACCGTGTTGTATTGTAACCAAGAGAATAAGGAGAAGGTGATAATGACGATTACTGATGAGATGAGTACTACTTTATGGGATATCTTCATTATAATAGCCTTTGTTTTTTAGGTGATGTAGATAGTGCAACAACCTAGTTACAAAATCATCGACAACCTCTGTATTGTATTCAATACCATACAGGTGTTTTTGTATTGTAGGAAATAATTGCTTTATGTAAGTAGTTAACAATATAAGTAAACAGAGTAACTGTTGTTATTTCTACTAGCCAATTTCAACACAAATCAGTACCTTTTTCCACTACCTCATTTTAGCACAATGCCGTCTTTAGCTAGGAAGTGATTCACATCAAGTTAAGCTACTATATTTTGTTTTAAATTAGACCAATACTCCATGTTTGATTATATAATAGATGCTAGCTACTCAATGATATAACCCGTATGGTTAGGGCCATTCAACTTTATTAAAATATTCGTTGAGGCGACTATGAGTAAATATTTACTTTGTAAAAAATAAGTTTTGTTTTAATCTCTTCCATTTTAACAATTATGCTAGCTGTTTTTATAGAGCCCGTCGAATATATTCTCGAATACGCACATAACCCTAAAATAGAATTTTATGAACTAGATGATTGTTTCTTGGCTTGCTCTTATCCGTTACCTTTATACTAATATACTCTTTGATACAGCTAGAGAGCTCTGCATAAATCCCTGTTTTCTATTTAGACGGCTTGTTTTTTAGTAATGTTAAAATTAAGAATCTAAAATTCGTCATGATCGCTATTTTTACCGATGAGTAACCAATTAGCTCTCAATAAGCTATCTCTGGACGAATTTATCCCGCTTCGTTCTCTGATAATCCATAATGCGTTAGAAATACAGCGCCTTTCCTAATATTGGCAGCCATCGCTGCCAAACCATAACAGGCCGTATTTTTAGCGAACCCCATGAACCTTGTTCGTGCCAAGCTATAATGCTGCTTGTAAGTAGCAAAAGGACGCTCACCACCACCGCGAGTGACAGCTATTTCAGCATTACATACTTTATCAAGCTCAATTACATTGAAAAGAAACACTATGAGCACTAAACCAGTCGTATAATTTATAATAATACTTTAAGCGTGCTAGATGATGCACTGTAGATATGAGCCCAGGATAGGAATAGATTGAATATGGATCCATTGGCTCGTCTCATCAATCGCGGGGGCGTGATTACTGCCTTGAGCCAGTGGTTTTACTTTTAGGAATGTGATGAAAAAGCAGCTAAAATTTAACTATAGCCGCAACTAAGTACTATTTTACTCTGTAATTTAATTTTTCCTGGTAATGATCCGATGCGAGACACTAGTTTACTCCTCTAGCGATACTACTTGGCTGTACTGGCGGGCAAAAGCAATAAAATCATCTATTGGCATGGGCTTGGCATAATAAAATCCTTGAACTTCTTCACACCCTGCATCAGCTAACATCTGTATTTGTTCCTTATCTTCAACGCCTTCAGCAAGCACTTTCAGTGAAAGCTGCTGGCCCAATTGGCACACCATAGCTAAAATAGCGCGATCTTCTGGCTGCTCTGATAAATCTTTCACAAAGGCGCGGTCAATTTTTAATCTATCAATTGGCAGCAATTTTAAATAGCTCAACGACGAATACCCTGTTCCAAAATCATCTAGCGCTAATTCCACACCCAGTTCGCGAAGAGCAGACAATATAGTAATGACGCGGTTAACGTCATCCAACATCGCACTTTCTGTGATTTCTAATTCTAGTAATTTAGGTTTTAAGCCTGTTTGCGATAATGTGTCGCTGACCAGCGTTTTCATATCTTGATCGATAAATTGCACACTAGAGACATTCACAGCCACCCGCACACCTTCTAAGCCAGCTTCACGCTGCCACTGATGACATGCCTGACACGCTTTCGCTAAGATGCTGGCACCCATGGGTACGATGAGATGAGATTGTTCTGCTGAGGGAATAAATTCATTAGGAGAAACTAAACGACCATCACTACGGCGCCAGCGCATCAGCGCTTCAGCACCAATGATTTTTCCCGTTTCGATACAAAATTGCGGTTGATAAAAAGGGATGAATTCGTCATTTTCAACACCTTGTGCGATATCACGTACTAAATCGACACGCGCTAATGCTGCTTGTGACAATGCAGGTAAATGTTTAACCGCTTTATTGCGGCCACCTTCTTTAGCTGCGTATAGCGCGATATTCGCTTGAATCAACATTTCGGCACTATCTTTTGCCTGATGAGAACTACAACTAGTTCCCACGTTTACCGAGAGCATTACTTGGTTATCGTGCCAACACATTGGCTCTGATAATAACTGGATAACATTGGCAAAAAAACCATCAGCTCCCTCGTCATTACCATGTTGATCTGCCGCTAAAGCGATAGCAAAATTATCCTCGGATAAGCGCGCTAACACTCCTTCTGCTGGTTTAATCTGCGCTAGCTTTTGCGCGATAGCACACAGTATTTGATCTCCAGCTTGGTATCCTAAGGTATCGTTAATATCTCTAAACCTGTCGATATCTACAATCAACAAAGTTACTTTTTTGTGCAGGTTTCTTTGTGTTGTCAGCAGTTGATCAAGAGAGCGCTGGAAGCCTGTTCGATTTTCTAAGCCTGTTAACGGATCGTAGTAAGCGAGTTGCTCTACTTCTTTTTGTAGCGCCCGGCGTTGATGTTCCTTTTCACTAAAACCAATAAACGCATCGTTCAGTTCAGCTAATTCATGATAGGCAGGTTTAATTTGGTCTAGCTTGGTAGTTTGACCTTGGGAAAGCTGATTCAAAGAGTTGGTAAGCACCGCTAGGGGGGCTGAAACGCGCCGCGCCGCACGGTAATTGACTAAGATAATCATCACGAAACACAGCAAACTTATCGCTGTTAGAATACGGCTAATCTCAATACCGCGCTGCAACCAGCCATCGACGACCGTATTGACTTCCAACAAACCGCGAACATCGTTTAAACGCCAACCGCGTTGTAATGAATCTGGGTGATTATTGTGGCAATCGACACAAGCTTGCTCACTTAAACGGTCAGCTTGAGCGACGCGCACTCTTGTTTCTTGCTTGGTTTTTTCGAGTTCAACATAAAAATCTTCCGGTGTCTCACTCAATGCCTGCCAAGCTCGTTGTTGAAAAGCGTCTTGCTTTCTACCTACTCTGTTTCTAAAGGGATAGGGGCTAGTGAAATTCGTGGTGATTTGATCACTACTCATATCGTAGTCAACCATTTCCATCAAAAACGTTGCCGGTACCGGAATACCAAGTTTATCTGACTTATGCATTGCCGTGATATGGAAGTTACCACTGGCTCTAATCTTTTTAACCACATTTTCTGAAAAGTAATTGCGCACTCCACGAAATGTCCTTACTAATTCTTTGGCATTTTCAACCGCAGCTTCTTTAACAAAACGTTCGATTAGAAAGGGGGAAACTAAGGAAAATAACAAAGTGCAGACAATCGCAATAATCACTACAGGAGATGTAATCTTCCAAGACAGGGAGCGCAACATGTAACAATACCTTTTTGAAGTTTATCTAGTAATTAACTCTGCTAATAGTAAGCGGTGTTTGAAAACTACTATCACTGGCATCATAAATGATAATTATTTGTAATCAAGCTATTAAATAACATTAGATATCATCGATCATTAAAATATCCGATTCAGCATCGATGCAGCTCAGTATGTGAGTGTTAAGCAACCCACTGTTAACTGAGAATTAGCACACTACAAAGGCAAAAAAAGTGCTAGGCAAATGCATTTTTCACTGATCCTATAACCGACATTGTCATTAAATCAGGTATATTTGTACAAAACAGTAATTGAGATACGCACAGTTAAACCCAACAATTTCAAATTATACTCAATGGTTATAGCTTGATTTATAAGATGATAGGCGCAGTAGTTGCATGCATAAATGTGCAACTTTATCGTCAAATACAGCGATTATGGAAACAGGCACTTTAATATGAAAATCAAGCAAAATAGCGCTTGGTCTAAAGACGAAACTTTTCAATATCTTGATAAAACCATTATCCCCATTAGAGTTTCTTGTATCGATACTGATGGACATCCGATCATTTGCTCTGTTTGGTTTATTCACCTAGACGGAATTTTGTGGTCCGCCTCACACAAAGGCGTACATATTATAAAAGCCTTAGCCAATGCTACAAAAGTAGCTTTTGAAGTAGCTAATAATAAATATCCATGTCATAGAGTTAGAGGCTAGGCAGATGTAATGCTTGTAAGGGATAATCCAGAGGATATTCTTGAAAATAATGGTTAAGACATAGGTTTCCTCCCCAACCTTTATTTGCTCTGAAAACAATCTATCGGTTTTAGTTCTAACTGGTTGAATATTAAATTGATAATTTAAGGCTACAGCATTTATAAGTAAATATTCAAACTAGCTGGTGTGATGAAGTTCAGGTTATCGAAAGGAACTGATCAAGTTTAGGCCACGCATTTCAACTGGATCATAGGGCTCTTAACTGCTTAAAGCGACTATGTAACTTTTACGCCCTTTGAGGGCGACTTTGACTTTACACGAATATTCTCGGTCATGGCACTTTGCACTAATACGCTGCAAGATTTAGCTTACAATAGTTTTTAATCATCATATTATTAAGGAACTCTATAAAACGGCTTCCCAGTTCAGTTTTTGTTGCTCGTTAATTCATCGGTTGTTTAAATAACTTTTTACCTTCTTGTAGTAGATGTTGCACCGCTGGGTGTTTGACCTTTCTCTCGGGCGAGATCAAATAATACTGCTCTGTAATGTCTGTGGCTTTGCCTATTAAAGAGACGCCAAACTGTTCGATAACGTGATTTTCAATGATGGTGGGAGCACAAAAAACACCATACCCGGCTTGGCCAAAATATTTTGATAACACTGAATCGTCAAATTCTCCGATAATCGTGGGGATAATGTTAAGTTGCTCAAACCAAGACAGCACATTTAACTGTTGATTCGAGCCATCTCCGGCTAGAAAAAAAGCTTCGCCATCTAAAGATTGCGGGAAATTATTACGTAATTTCTCGGCCTTCTTTTCGTGCGCAAAAAAGCTCATACCGCATTTACCCACTAAATGACTATAAGCTTTTAACGGCGAGCCAGCCGGTAAAGGTGTATCACTGAGAATGGCATCTAGCTTATTGGTGGCTAATTCGCCTAGTAACACATTTAAACTGGTTTCTTTACACACTAATTTAATAGATTCATCCATTTCGTACACTGCTTTCAAAAAATTGAATGAAAACACTTTGGCAATCACATCAGTGACACCTATAGCAAAACGAGACGAAAAATTGGTGGATTGGTTTTTTATAGAATGGATTAACTCATCGCCTAAATTGAAAATCTCTTGCGCGTAGCTCAACGTTATATGACCGATATCATTTAATACCAAGCGCTTACCTTTGCGATCAAACAAGTTATAGCCTAACTGGTCTTCTAATACACTCAACTGCGCACTGAGCGTTTGAGGAGTGATGTGTAATATTTTTGATGCCTTAGCAATGCTGCCATGGGTAGCGATAGCATGAAAGTATTGTAGGTGATGATAATTTAATTTCGTCATGTTAATGCCTCCTTAAAAATTGATTATGCACTCAATTGAATACGACTAACAACTTAAAATTGATATAATAGCAGTAACAATCGACTTTTATTGATTATATTTTTTGACTATAAAGGACTTCTTAATTCAAAGGAGTACTTATGTCAGAAAATATTATGGTGCAGCGATGGAAGCAATTTATACAAACGGATGCGAGTTCTGGCATTATTTTAGTTGCTGTAACCGCCATTGCATTACTAATGGCTAATAGCTTTTTCAGTAATAGTTACACCAGCTTTCTAGAATTTCCTATTAGTGTCGGCTTAGGTACATTTGAGATTAACAAGCCGTTAGTATTGTGGGTTAACGATGGCCTTATGGCTTTATTCTTTTTTGTGGTCGGCTTAGAGATCAAGCGTGAGCTCTTTTATGGTCAGCTGTCTCGTCCCGATCAAATAATACTCCCTTTTATTGCGGCCATTGCGGGTATTATTTTCCCTGCACTTATTTACGTTGCCTTTAATTATCAAGATGCTGTTGCCATGAACGGTTGGGCCATTCCCTCGGCGACTGATATTGCATTTGCATTAGCTATATTCATTTTGTTTGGTAAGCACTTACCTGCCAGCCTTAAACTGTTTCTTTTGTCTGTTGCTATTATTGATGATATTGGCGCGGTCATTATTATCGCTATTTTCTACTCTCAAGATTTAGCCACCAGCTCGTTGATTATAGCTGGCATTGGTTTAATCGTTTTATTCATTTTTAATCGTCTTGAATTAGAAAATAAAACACCCTTTATATTAGTGTCAGTTATTGTTTGGGCCGCTGTCTTGAAATCTGGTGTACATGCAACGTTAGCCGGTTTTATCGTTGCTTGGTTTATTCCAATTGCCCGTGATAAGGCTAACTCTATGTCTTATCAAATTGAACATGCACTACACCCTTGGATCGCCTTTTTCATATTACCTTTATTTGCCTTTGCCAATGCCGGTGTCAGCTTAATAGGCACATCAGTAGATGAGCTATTCACCCCTATTTCAATTGGCATTATTGGTGGTTTATTTATCGGTAAGCAACTCGGTATTCTGACAGCCTGTTATATCGCCGTTAAATTGAAACTCTGTCGTTTACCCAAAGACTCCACTTGGGCGCAGCTCTATGGCGTATGTTTACTCTGTGGTGTTGGTTTCACCATGAGTTTATTTATTGGCTCTTTAGCTTTTGAAGAACAAGGTCTCGCTTATCAAACCCAAGTAAAAGTTGGAGTCTTGATAGGCTCATTAATATCGGCCATAGCTGGTGCATGGCTAATACAAAAATCATCTAAAAAGTTGTCTACTACCAAAGGAGAGCAACATGCAAAAGCTTAAGAAAATAGCCCTTAGTATCACAGTGATAGGATTAATTGTTACTCAGAGCATTGCATTGGCTGATTATAAATCAGACATTATTAATTCATGTACGACATATCAACAAGGTCGTGATAAGAGTGATATAAACCCCTGCAAACTCTATATCGACGGTTTTATTGATGCATTACTGTACGCTGAAAAGGGTGCCATAAAAGCTAAATCACTGAATAAAATCCCGCAAAGTGATTATCTGAAACGCGTTTATAGAACACGTATTGCTTCTAAACTAGATAATGAAGATGCATATCAATTTTGTATCGATCGTGAGTACGACAGAAAGTCAGTCGCCTCAATACTCGCCAAGTCAATTGATATACAACTGTTACAAAGCAAGCCGTTAAAAGAAGTATTGTTTACAGCGCTTACCCGAAATTTCCCCTGCCGCTAAATGGCAAATAATAGTGATCTTATTTTCAATGATATCGAAGCAATTTTAAGGAAAATGATAAAAATTCACAGCTACAACACACCTAAGACATTAGCTGTATTTACTACTGCTTAGTTTTATAGATCAGAAAAGTCTCAAATTTGACGAGTACGTCAAAGTTTTTATTTTTGTCGAATCTAATGGAAGTTAGATTCTAATACTCTTTTTACGGATGAGGTAATTTATCCCTTATGTTATATCCCATTATTAGTTTAGTTATCGGCCTTATCGTTTTAGTGTGGAGTGCTGATAAGTTCATTTTAGGTGCTGCGGGCAGTGCTAAGAATTTCGGTATGTCTCCGCTATTGATCGGCTTAACGATTGTTGCTTTTGGCACTTCCGCTCCTGAAATTCTCGTTGCTATCGTCGCCACTATAGATGATAGCGGTACCTTGGCAATTGGTAACGCACTTGGCTCTAACATTGCCAACATCGCTCTTGTATTAGGAGTAACAGCCTTAATTGCTCCACTGCCTGTAAAAAAATCGGTGCGCACAAAAGAGCTGCCCTTAATGATACTTGTGACAGTTATCGCAGGTGCAGTGCTCTATAACTACACATTAGATACCCTTGATTCAGTGATACTTTTCGGCGCATTAGTTATCTGTCTTGTGATCTTTTCACGTACTCAAGATGATGATGTAGATAGTGATGATGAAGAAATTCCCGATATAGCGACTGGCACTGGTATATTTTGGCTGGTCATTGGTTTAGCACTTTTAATCGCAAGTTCTAAAGCGATTGTTTGGGGAGCAACTGATATTGCTCAGGCTTTAGGCGTAAGTGATTTAGTCGTAGGTTTAACCATCGTGGCTATTGGTACTAGCCTGCCAGAACTAGCAGCCTCAATTACCAGTGCTCTAAAAGGTCATCACGATATCGCTATAGGTGGCGTGGTTGGCTCGAATATTTTCAATTTAGGAGCGGTGCTTGCCATTCCAGGCTTAGTGACACCCATCTCGTTTGCCAGTGATATATTTAGTCGCGATTATTTATTCATGCTGGCTTTGAGTGTGCTGTTATTAGCTTTTTGCTTTACCCGCAAAACCGCAGCTATTAAACGCCCAGAAGGTGTGTTTCTCCTCGCGCTATACTCAGGTTACATGGCTTTCTTGTACTTCAGCTCTGTATCACTTTAACTTTTTAATAGCGATGAATTAGCTGGAGCCTAAATCATCAAGTGTCTAATTCCCCGCCCTCCCCTTTATGGCGTGAACTTGTTAGCCCTAATAGGCACTAGAAATACCCCGTTTCACGAAGTGAAATCGAGCCTAGGCGAGAGGGCTTGCCCCGGGGATCATTATTACGCATCTTTAATTTTCAAACTGCTAAGCACGGTAAACATCGAATTTCTGCAGATAAAAAGCTTAAAACAACATCATAGTTATAGTGAACTATAATGTTGATCTAAGTAATAATTCAGTGATATTTCGATGCACCGCTCGCGCTTAACACACATGGGTATTATTGATGCACCTGAAACGAAGATTAGAAAATACAAAGGGATTATTAGCGTTCAGAGTTAATTGATATGCTTATAGAACAGAGATACGAGAACTTGAAAAAACCAGTGATTAAAGTGGTTATAACAGTAATGTCAGTTTAGGCAAAAAAACCGACTTGCTGCCTAACCGCTACCGCAATTACAAAAATAGGAGTATACCATCAGTGAGTAAAAGCATCGATAAAGCTGTTTCTTTAGTTCATATTGTAAAAAAGTGGATGTCCTTTATAGTTCTTATTTTGATGACAGTAATCGTTGCTATCGCGATAGTGGAGCTAGGTATAATTCTTTATTTAGATTTATTTGATCCCACAGACAACGTGCTGTTTCTTGAAATAGATGAATTGTTTAGAATATTTGGCTTCTTCTTTATTATTCTCATCGGCTTTGAACTTATAGAAACGGTAGAAATGTATTTCAAAGATAATATCATACATGCTGAGGTTGTTTTATTAGTAGCCGTTATAGCGGTTTCTAGAAAAGTAATTTTACTGGATCTAGAAAAATACCAACCTTTAGCAATAATTGGTTTAGGCGTTATTATTATCGCATTAGGAGGCTGTTATTATTTTATAAAGCAGAGTTGCAGAGGAAGAGGCGTAGAATCAGCCGCTAAATAGCAAGCTTGAATATGAAAGAAAATTTCACCCCTTAAACTAGCAGACAACAGAGCTACCTCCATATCCGCCGATGTACCTAGCATCTGCCAGTTTATCCCAATCACCATAATAACCAGTTGAATATTTTGGCTAGTTTACGACTATGGATACAACTGGCTGCTAGCGCATAAAAATGTTGCCTGCGAATAAATAACGAATACCTTCGCTAAATCAAGTAAATTATGAGCTCGGTTTTACAATACTAGTGTGCAGTTCAAAGTTCATGCCATGCAGGAAGTGACTATGCATAAATAGATTATCGGTATCAGCGCTCACTCAATTCTTTAAAGAAATGCGATTCAGTGAAGCAGACATACTAGTACTTTCAACAGCGATTAGTTGCTACCAAAGAGGTCCAGTTCTGTAATTTACCCGTACAAGTAACCAGACAAACCCACTGGAGATAAATAATGTTTTCTATATTTAAATCAAACCCAACAAAAAAGCTGAAAAAACAGCACAGCATTAAACTTGAACAGGCCATGCAGGCGCAAAGAAAGGGTGATATAAGAAATTATGCATTGTTAACTGCTGAAGCTGAACTGCTCCATACTGAAATTTTAGCATTAACAATCAACACCAAAACATCATAGTTCGATTAAACAGCGCGCTATACAATATATTGAGTCTTTATGAGTAAATATTCAGTTAAAGACTTGTTCCTTTATATTTGCACAACATTTTAAGCTTCGCAGATGCCTTATGCTATTTTTCACAGCTCATGCTGCTCAATAATAATTTCTGCTCTAGTCTTTTTTTTCCTATATAACGGTATTTCTATTGCTCGGTATTAAGTAACTTACTGAAAACGAGACCCAAAAAGCCCCGCTTTATTAGCGAGGCTTAATCTGTTACAAAAATGGCAATATTTATAAATGAGTACTCTTTTTTACGCTTAGACAAAAAACGAATACCTCTTCAAATGATCTCTGTGGATAACTAATTTTTAAAATATGCTGCGCGAATACTTTTAAGTATAGTCTTCATAACGACATTCATTGATTAATTTTCAACCAACAATCAGAGAAATAACTAGTGTTACTGCCACCCTTGAATCCAGCAATCGGAATTTTTAAGTTCCTGCCAGTCTATTTTAAATTGATCGTTATTGATCACCGCTTCAAGCACACACGATTCTACGCGATGCTCAGATTCATCTTTTACCAACTCAGTCACAAGAAAATGTTTTTGCTTATTAATAGGGTTAATCGCAGTCCATTTTGAAAGTAAAAGTTTATTTACATTAAATTTATTCATTTCATACCTCTTCAAAAACCAGTTATCGGTTGCACTATTTTTCCGAGTAGAGTTTTAAATTTGAGTGGAGCATCGGTAGCAACTAGGCAGATACAGTCTTCATCGCCGTCGACAAGAGGCTGGTGTTCTATGTCACTATCTAGATCCGCTATATCACCAACGGTGAAACGACCTACCTCATCAGTAATTGAACCGCGCAGAATTAACGTCAACTCATTACCTTCATGTGAGTGAAGCAGCATTGATTTTCCAGGAGATATACGCAATAAACGCGATACACCACCAAACTCAGTTTTACAGGATATATCGTAATAATGTATGCCCGGTAGAATAGATTTCCAGTTGATTTCATTCAGTGAATTTCCAATAAAATCATTTAGAGGCGCTGGTACGTTATCCTGTTCAGTAGATGATAAACGTTCTTCTGCCTTCGAAACTTGCACAATAGGTTCTTCGTCAAGACGCGCCAGCAGCTTATTTAATGCATCCTCACTGATAGCAGCAGGTTCTAAACTTTCTAGTAACATACCGCCAATCGCTTCAGTGCTGTAAACTCTATCTCGGCAAACATTACACATCGAAATATGACAGGCAACAACCAATGCCATTGACTGTGACATTGCTCCTGCAGCATAACTAACCAAAGTTGCTTCATCTAAGTGATGGTTAATATTCATACTTCATCCTTCCATATCATTTTTATCTTTTGCGATGCCAACCGAATTCTTGATTTAACACTACCTAAAGGAATGCCCAACCTAGCTGCTATTTCTACGTGAGATCTCCCTTCATAAAAAGACATGTAAATAACTTGCCCTTGTTTTTCAGGTAATTGCTTTATTATTTTTGCCATTCTATCCGATGTTATTAGCTGCTCCCCACAATTGTTATTTTCAGCTGGCTCTTCAAGCCAATCTTGTAAGCTATAATCTGGGTATTTCTGTTTACGCATCCAATCTATACTCTTATTTCTTGCCAGCCTAAATATCCAAGTGCTAGCGACAGCTTTAGATGCATCATATAGATGAGCTTTGTGCCAGACAGACAACATTGTTTCCTGCATAAGCTCTTCTGCCGTGGTATTTACCATTCCCAAACGAATAATGTAGGCTTTTATCTTAGGTGCGAAATGTTGGTATATCTGAATATACAGCTCTTTCTCCCTTTTCAAAGCTAGGATACTAAGCAAGTCGCTCCAATCTATTAAAGCTTCTTGTTGCAGAATAGTTGTTGGTTTTTTCAAGTCTTCCCCTGATCTCTTCTCATAACCTTGTTTCATAATCCGTTTACGTCACACCTTGGTTAATAGATCACAAAAAATAACATAAATAAAAATGCTTGTTTAGTGATATTCATGTGATCCTTTTTATTCAATGCTACGTAACAGCTTTAAATGATTATTAATGTGGCGGATGACATGATGAAAGTAATGGCAATTAAGCCTAAAAAAATTGCGGTAGTAGGCTCTGGAATTTCAGGGTTAAGCTGTGCATGGCTGCTTAATAAAACACATCAGGTTACTTTGTATGAAAAAGACGATCGCTTGGGAGGCCACTCTAATACCGTTTCGTTCGAGTTAGATGACAAGCAGGTCGCTGTCGATACGGGGTTCATTGTATTCAATCCTAAGAATTACCCTAATCTTGTAAAATTCTTTGACACGCTTGGGGTGAAAACCTGTGAAACCGAAATGTCATTTGCCGTTTCAGTTAACCAAGGTAATCTTGAATATTCAGGTTCGGGTCTAGCAGGATTATTGGTACAAAAACGCAACCTCTTTCGCCCTTCATTTTGGCGCATGGTTCAAGAGCTGATGCGCTTTTACCGTGAATCCGAAGTAATAATGCAACGAGATGATCTAGATGAAATATCTCTTGGCGAGCTTTTACAAGAGCAGGGCTATGGCAAAGAATTTATTTTTAATCACCTATTGCCTATGGGAGCAGCTATATGGTCAACACCGATCGAAAAAATGCTCAATTATCCTGCCAGTTGCTTTATGCGTTTTTGTCATAATCATGGTTTATTACAATTCCAAGACAGGCCACAATGGAAAACCGTTATCAATGGCAGTAAACAATATGTTGATAAACTGGGGACTGCACTGGCAGGTAATATTCGGCTCAATAGTCGTATTCATAAAATCATTCGTCATCGTGATCAAGTAATCATTGAGGATATTCATGGAAAACGTGAATACTATGACGATGTAGTACTCGCTTGTCATTCAGATCAAGCCATTTCACTGCTTGATAATCCGACGAGAGAAGAACAGCAACTATTGAGTCAATTTCCCTATCGGCGCAACAAAGCTTATTTACACTTGGATGAGTCTTTGATGCCAAAACGCAAGGGAAGTTGGTCTAGTTGGAACTATATGTCTGAGGGGGAAATTGCTAAATCGCAGGCTGTATCTGTTACTTACTGGATGAATAAGTTACAGCCACTGAATACTGATACCCCTCTTTTTCTCTCTCTTAATCCATTACAAGAACCAAAAGAAGGCAGCATCATTAGAAGCTTCTTTTACGATCACCCTGAGTTTGGCCGCAATTCACTAGCAAGCCAACAGCAACTCTGGTCACTACAAGGAAAACAGAATACTTGGTTCTGTGGCGCGTACTTTGGCTATGGTTTTCACGAAGATGGTTTGCAATCAGGCCTCGCGGTTGCTGAACAATTAGGAGGTGTATCAAGACCTTGGGAAGTAGAAGATAAGAACGGTAGAATATTTGTGCACGATATTCTATGTTACGCAAACGAGCCAAACCATAAAGGTGCTTACGCTTGAGTGAACTTAATTCATGCCTTTATACGGGTACCGTCATGCATCATCGGTTTAGTCCAACAAAAAATCGGTTTAGCTATCGGGTATTTTGCATGTGTCTTGACCTAGACGAACTGGTGCAATTAGATCAGCAGCGATATTTTTCGGTTAACCGTTTCAACCTATTCTCTTTCAATGAAACAGAACATGGCTCTGGCCAAGGTCATTTAGCGAGCTATATACGCCAGCTATTAACTGAAAAAGGTTTTGATAATGCAACACATCAAATTCGCCTGCTGTGCTACCCTCGTATTTTTGGGTATACATTTAACCCGATAAGCACCTATTTTTGTTACAATCGTGCTGGCGAAGTCGCAGTAATTCTCTATGAGGTAAGTAATACCTTTGGCTCACGTCATACCTATCTATTTCAAGTTGATTCACACTCACAATCAGATACTAAACCAATACAGCATAGCTGTGATAAGCAGTTATACGTTAGCCCTTTCATGCCAATGCAAACTTCGTATAATTTCAGCATTCAGCCACCCCTTAAGCGTGTGGCAGTTTGTATCCGCCAAGTCGAAAAATGCATCGATAGCAATCGATCACAGCCTATTCTAGATGCAAACTTCCACGGAGTTTATCGCCCTTTCACTGACCGCTCTTTACTCTTAGCTTTTTGTAAATACCCCTTAATGACCTTGAAAGTGACCTGCGGTATTCATTGGGAAGCGCTTAAACTATGGCGCAAAAAATTAGCGATTCAACCGCGGCTAGATGGCAAAAGTCACAGTATTAGTTGGCAGGATAAAACTGGAGAATCTCAATATGAACGACTATGAAAACTCGACCACCTATCAACTTCCACAAACATCTAGCTGGTTGGAAAATAAGATAATTGAAAAGTTATATACCCTAATCAATCTAAACTGCGGCACCTTATCCATTACATTTCCCAGTGGCTTTACTAGTAAGTTCGGAGCTAACTTACCAGAGGCAAATGTGCAGTTGAAGAGTTTGAACCCTTTACTTCGCCTCTACTTTGGCGGCACTAATGGCTGGTCAGAAAGCTATCTTGCTGGAGAGTGGAACAGTACCGATCTTACCGCCGTCGTTAAATGGGCCTTAGCGTATGAGAAGTCACTAACAGGGATATCAAAAGCAAGCTTTGTTACGGAATGTTTGGACAACCTATATCATTGGCGCCGCAGTAATAGCCGCCAAGGTAGTCGTAAAAACATTGCTGCTCACTATGATCTAGGTAATAACTTTTATAAGCATTGGTTAGATCAAAGTATGACTTATTCTGCTGCTTTATATAGCTTTCCTGAACAATCGCTAGAGCAGGCACAGAAAAATAAGTATGCTCGCATATTGGAGCTATTAGATGCAGAAGCTGGACAAACAATCGCAGAAATTGGCTGTGGTTGGGGCGGGTTTGCCTTGCAGGCAGGACGAGACCATGGCTTAAATATTCATGGCATAACTTTATCGCAAGAACAGCTCAAATGGGCTAACGAAAGAGTTGGCGAGGCTGCGCTTGAGAAACAAGTAAAATTAAGCCTCACAGACTATCGGGACCTTAATCAACAGTACGATGCGGTGGTTTCGATTGAAATGTTCGAAGCCGTTGGCGAAGAGCATTGGGATACTTACTTCAAAACGTTGCAACGAATACTAAAACCCGGTGGCAATGTGGTACTGCAAATAATTACTATTGAGGATGAGCGATTCCATAGCTATCGAAAACAAGCCGACTTTATTCAGCGCTATGTATTTCCAGGTGGCATGTTACCAAGTATTGAAATTCTTAAAAGCAAGATTAATCAGCATGGCTTTAAGCTTAAAAAACACCAGCTTTTCGGTCTAGATTATGCGAAAACGTTAAGAGAATGGGCAAGAGGTTTTGAACATTCATGGCCAGATCTTCGTCGACAAGGCTTTGATGAAAGATTCTATCGCTTGTGGCGCTATTATCTTGCTTACTGTGAGGGCGGATTTGAGCAAGGGGCTATTGATGTAGGGTTTTACGTGCTTTGCCATAATGATGAAGATTGATAAAAAAACTTTAAATCAGCTATTTTAAAAAAAGTAACGTAAAAAAGTAACATAAAATTGCTGAGGCAAGCTCACTCGCCTTGGCTTTCCTTTACTGCGTGAAGCGCAGTATTTGTGTTACTGCAAATGTAAAAATCCCGCTTCCAGGAAGGGAATTTTAACCCTTGTATGATTTAGTCTCCGCCTAATTCATCTCAAATAAACACACTGGTTATAAATAAGAACTAGCTCGCTATTTATGAGCTAGTTTACTGCGCACTCTGCGAATAATACTCCCTAGCAAAAGTATTTTTTGCATGATAGCTGACCCATCCCAAAAATCATGATGCAGCATAACTTTACCATTAGCATCCGCTTTTATAAAACTCGTGCCTTCAAAACTGAACTCACCTGTCATACGGCTATTACCATAAAAGCTCCAGTGAATAAAAGCTTCATGCTCTTGTTGGATTTTAGTGTGAACTTCAAAGCGCACAGTCGGCAACTTCAAAAACATATCTTGCATAATCAACACAAAATCTGATTGGGTGTAAGTTTCATTAAAGGGGTCTCTAAAGTTGATAGACTTTGCAGTGACATGCAGTAGAGTGTCTATATTGTGTGCATTAAGATTTTCCAGTATATCAACATATTCATCCAACCAACTATTCATAAACTGCCTCTACATGCATCAAGTATTTACGTTTTTACCTATCAACTTAAAGTACCAGCTGTAAGGTAAAATGCGCAGTAATTTTAAAAAATAGATAAAGCGCCCAGGGAAAGCAATTTCAAAGCGCGAGCTTAATAAGCCTTTAAAAATAATTTCAGCGGCTGCTTCAGGCCCTATTATCGCCGGCATCTTAAAATCATTTTTTGCCGTCAAAGATGTGCGAACAAACCCTGGGTTAATCACCTGTAATTTTACATTAGTAGCAACTAAATCAAGTTTAAGCGCTTCGCAAAGGTTAATTAGAGCCGCTTTGCTAGCGCCATATGCAGCAGCTGTAGGCAAACCTCTATAACCCGCAACAGATGACATCACAGCTATTTGGCCACTATTGCGCAACAACATTTTCTTTAACACTGGATCAAGGCAGTTAATGGTACCTTGCAGATTTATATCAAATAGGTTTTTGCAGCGCTGAGCACTGAAAGATTGCGCCGTAAATGGGTCGTGCGTACCTGCATTTAAAATGACTAGATCAGGGATTCCACAAGCTAACTCCCAATTATTAACTATACTTGAAAGCTGGTTGGTATCAGTAATATCCAGTGGCACAAGAATAACCACTCCAGCTAAGTGCTTGCAGCTATCTTCTAAACTATTAAGCTCTAAGGTTGTTCGAGAAGAGGCGTACACGGTCATTCCCTTTTGTACGCACAATAAAGCCAGTGCCTTACCAATACCACGACCAGCGCCGGTTATCCATACACTTTTCCAAGGTAGAGTGGTCTGCATATAAAGCCCCTTTTACAATTTACAATTTTGGGTTAATGGCCGATGAGCTTGCGCAGAAATTTTTCGAATGTATAGCGTAATCTGACCTACTTCTAGACCAAACTTCACCATCTTCGCACGATTAATCAGGTTATTTTCATCGACAAGATACATCCAGTCATTCAGGTTTATCTTCCATTGCTTGCCTGCAACGGGAATGCTTAGCACGTATTTCCAGTTGAGAGTATTTCCAGCTACTTTACCGCGTGCTTCACCCACCACATCTGCTGCAGTACCTTGGTACTCGTTTCCCGATTTTGTAAGGTTCCAGCAGCGGTGTTGCTGCTCTCCATCATCAAACAGAAATTGTTCATCAAGCACACCATTACCGTCACGCCATTGACCTAAGATGTCGACGCTGAAACGCCGGGTTACCTTACCTTTGTAATCTTCAACAATGCCATATGCTTGCAGATGACCATTAAAAAAAACACTTAAATCTAGTTCCGGTTTAACGTCAATGTAATCATCAACGCTCACAGCACAGGCTGACAAAAAAGGAATGCTCATCATAAGAAACACCTTATTGATAACTTTCATTGTTATGGCTCTCCTCGCAGTTTTTTAGCCAAATTAGGATAGCTGCTTTCTCTTGAAAGCCAGATGCTAATAAAACCCGCACTGAAAGCCTGATCTTTTATGGATCCAATCCAGCTATTTTTTAAAAAAAAGTGACCCGTGCCTTGTGAATCAATCCAGAAAGCTAATTGGTCACCCTTTTTTATATCAGGCCAAATTGAGGCCAACGATCTAATCCAAAGTGCTGCTTGCTTTTTACTGGTAAACCTTTGTAATTGCTTGTTAGTTTCTTGCAATAATTGCCGCTGACTAATAGCACGCAGGTAATTCAGTTTTAAAATTAGTGGCTCTTTAGTCCCAGAGTACTTGCCGTTACGGGTTAAAAATTCGGCTGTATAGATATCAAACCATAAAACACTTAGAGTCGCCTTCCCTACCATTTTCCAGTGAGTTGGCAGTGACTGTGCTATAGCGATTGGGCAGTATAAAATCAAACATAAACAAATTTTTGCTAGCATTATTCTTTCCATAAATGATGGCTGATCCACATTAAGCAAGGGAATAGAAGAGCCCAAATAACCGCCAGCAACACAAAACTAAGCATTTGAGAGAGTGCTAACTCTACAGCGCCAAAACGAGCAGCCATTACATACGCAGCTCCCCCTGCAATGGCACCACAGATAGATGCAACCAGCAGCTTATCTGCAAAAAAACTCAGGCTATGCCTTAAAGTGGCCGCAAAACTTATCCATAACACGGCTAACCAAAGCGGTGTAATCCCCTGCACTTGTTCAAAGCTAAAAAAGCCCAGTAGAGTTAATAAACAATCCACGCTGTAGCCTAATAGAGCGCTACTCAAAACAACCTTTAATTCAATGACTGGTTCGAAAATCAATAAAAAATGGATGATTAATAGCGGCACAACAAAATATAACGCGCTATTGCCTAGAAAAATACTTAAGGCCCATATCACATTAAAACTAATTAAATTTGCCCAATTTTTGAAATTCAAATCGACCGCCCTATTAATTATTTTATTATCAATGCTTACGCTTTTAATCAACACTTGGATCAATAAATAAATAGGTAAATAGGTAAATAGGTAAATAGGTAAATAGGTAAATGAATTTTCGCTGACACAATGTCCAGCACTGTCATTAAGTCAGGTATATTTACCCAAGGCCGCTTGAGATAAGCACAATGAGACTCAAGAATTTAAAATAGCATTCCAGACTTTTAGCCATTCATTATTATGCAACGGGGCCATCTTTATTTTTGACTGCAAAGCGAGCAGAAGTAGCCCATTTATTAACTCTAGTATAGCTTTCTAACTGTTTTTTTAATTGCAAAAAAATAGCTTACCTATAACGAGAATACCCAAACAGATTTACAAACCCGCGATTGTAAAAATATTAACAGTTATTCAAAATTTAGTAATTATGACTTGAATTATAAGAGGATAGGCGCAGTAGTTGCGCCCTTAAATACAATAGTTGTGCCCATAAATACAATACTTTACCGTCAAATACAGCTAGTATGTCGTTGTAGCAATTGTAAAAAAAGGTACTATAATATGAAAATAAATCGAAATAGCGCTTGGTCTGAAGACGAAATTTTTCAGTATCTTGATAAAGCCATTACCCCCATAAGAATTTCTTGTATCGATACTGATGGATATCCGATCATCTGCTCTCTTTGGTTTATTCATCTAGATGGAATCTTATGGTCAGCCTCGCACAAAAACGCACATATTATAAAAACCTTAGGCAATACTACAAAAGTAGCTTTTGAAGTAGCTAATAATGAATACCCATATTATGGAATTAGGGGCAAGGCAGACATAATACTTTTAAAGGACGATCCGGAGGATATTCTGGAAAAGGTAATCGATAAATACTTACAAGGTAGTAATAAAAAACTATCGAACTGGCTACTGAGCAGAAAAAAAGATGAGTATGCTATAAAAATATCTCCTGTTACGTTAAATTCTTGGGATTTCTCTGCAAGAATGGATAGAAAGAAATAAAGACTTTTCTCAGCCTTATGTAAAAACTGATTAACTTCATCCACATTAGTTATCCGTATTTTTTATTTCGCGGCGCCACTTAAGAACATAAGTTAAGTGGCTTGGGCGTACTAGCTTCTATTTTATTATTTGTATATTTTTAACTGGTACGACATCTATGATTTAAAAAATTATTTCAGATGCTCATTGATACCAGTGATACTCATAAACAGAGGTGCACTAACTTCGCTCGTGCGTAATTCATTTCCTTTTCTTATGCTCACTCGCTGCGTTATGCAGAGGTTTCACAGTGTTATTTGCGGTATTTAGTGAAGCGGAAAACCCTTTAAACGTTATCAAACAATGCCTGGATGACACTATCGTTTGAAATTGGCGTCTGGCGCTTTCGTAACGGTATGTCAAGGAGTGCGAGAACCGCTTCAACCACTTGTCCTGTATTCATTTGGTTAGGATCTAAAATTGTAGCCACTTCGGCGTATTCCAAGTCAGCTGCATTGGCGAATTGGTCAGTCGTAAACGGTAACACTAGTTGACGCACCCCAGCGCCTAGGCACTCTTGCACGCTATTGTTGCCACCGTAGTGAATAGCTAAATCGGCATATTTAAGCATTGCTACTTGAGGCAACTCTCTCGCAATGATCCAATCTTCAGGAACACTGCCAAGCTGATCTTTTTGCATTGAACCAATCGCGATGACAGTACTGGCATTGATTTCACGAAGTGCTTGGGCAATGTGACGCAAAGGTACTTACGCCATATAAACCTGTGGGCGGTTACCGGTATGAAAAATGCTGCTTTATAAACCAAAGCCGTATTGGTTAGGGATATTTAGCGCAAAGGGAAGCGAATAAAGCTTTTGCCTTGCTTACAAGTAAATCCGTTGCTGTCCCTTTCTTAAATGTGCTGGAATTTAGATCTATGCTTGTTAGTTACCGCTTATGACAGCGACAAGCGCTTGCAGGAGTTATTGAATCACTCGCAAAGCATCTTGCTTCATTAGCAGTTTAAACTGTTTCTATATCCATAGAGTCAAAGTCCCAGCCACACTTACAGGCTGCTAGTGAAACATTTAGATATTTTAGGCATTGAATTGGCCTCGAATTTCTGGCATAAAAAAGTCCAGTTCGAAGGCTAGGCGATGGATTACTAGTATTAAGTTACTATGTTGCTTTATTTGTAATAAAGCATGCAATAATCTCTAACTTACTTTGAGTTACCTATTTAGATTAAGATTTTTCAATTGTTATTTAGAACGTTTTCCATATTTAAACAAAAGGCGGTTATATAGATTTTCTTTATATATTTCTGCTACAACCCTTTTTATGTCACTCTTTAAAGTATCAGGTAAATCACGCCTCACAAAAATCCATTGATTCTTATTTGGTGTAATTATAATTACATTTCCAAAGTCTTTATTAGTTAAACCTAAATCCTTCATCCAATAGTAATACGCGGGTTCAGAAAAAACCGCAGCATCATTTATCTTGCCTTTATAAAGAAACATGAGCGACTGTTTATAGTTCTCAGTACGAGTAATAGAGTTCGGTAACCCTTCTAGCTCTTTATAT
>JBALXS010000082.1:0-21800 GCA_036960485.1 Oceanospirillaceae bacterium | reverse complement strand
ATTATGTTGCGGCGCTGTAAATGTTGTTATCGCACTTATTGAAACAATCCAAGCTTTAGGGTTTATCCATTGAAACAATGCTCCTTGTATAAAGGACATCGGTTTAGTCTGCTTTGCGGCTATATCAATATTGCCGGATCGAGCGATTTTCCAGGCAAGATAGAGTAAATAAGCGATGGCTACATATTGCAGTAATTGATGAATTTCAGGCCAAGCTAAAAAGGCCTGAGTAAGGCCTAATCCAGCTGCCAATATCATTGAAGCTAAGCCTCCAACAAAACCTGCAATAACTGGGATTGTTCGGCGAAAACCAAAATTAGTTGCTGAGACCATAGCAATCATATTGTTCGGCCCAGGTGAAGCTGTCATAGAAATAGCAAAGGGGATGATTAGAGCAATGAGGGATAACATTGGTGTATTTTCCATAAATTAGTTTGGCCAATAATATAGTGCTTGTCACTGTATTAGTATAATTGATATTATTGATGCTGAATTTCAAGAATATTGATATATGAATCGTTTTATTAATCCAGATCTTCTACAAACGTTTATTGCGATCGCCGAGGAAGGGAGCTTCCAACGTGCCGCTTTGCGTGTTAATCGAACACAGTCCACGGTCAGTATGCAGATTCAGAGGCTGGAGCAGCTGCTTGGGAATCGTTTGTTTACGCGCCAGAGACCGCATACTGTATTAACTTACCAGGGTGAGGTTGTGTTGGGTTATGCCAGGCGAATTATGGAATTACAACATGAAGTTTGGGAAGCGTTAGCTGAACCGAAGGCAGTTGGTGTCGTGCGTTTCGGAATCCCAGACGATTACGCCAGCGGCATCCTACCGCATATACTTGAGCGGTTTGCACAGATAGAGCCGCAGATTGAAGTATCCGTTCATTGTGCAACTAGTGTGCAATTATCAAATATGATTATTGATGGCGATCTTGACTTAGCGGTGATATCTCGTAGATCAGACGGTCCTAAAGGTGATTTTTTCAAACAGGAAAGTCTGGTATGGGTAAGTTCTCTTCAACATGCTACACATAGTTCCAAAATAATTCCGCTAGCTGTATTCCAGGAAGATTGTGTTATTAGGCAAGCAGCGACAAGAGCTTTGAAAGAGATAGGTCAGCAATACCGGATTGCTTATAGTAGTCCAAACCTAGCGGCTTTACACGCAGTGACAAGTGCCGGACTTGCTATAGCGGTAATGCCAAAATCTAGTGTACCTTCCTCACTTCGAATCCTAGATAAGCGTGACGGATTCCCAGAACTGCCTAAGCTCGAATTGGGGTTGATTCGAAGTGTTAAAAACAGTAGTGCGGCGCAGGAAGCGCTAGCCTTGTGTATCTGTCCGCGGACCGACATTAGCTCAGCATATATTAAGAGCTAATATTTACTAGCGACATATGGTGGTTCCCCATTAGCCAATTTAAGTCCATTTTTTCAAGACATATCGAAGTAAATTAATCCAATTGACAACAACAATCATGCGGCACCTCTCAGAAAACTAATCTAGCATGATAATGGCTGAAACCTGCTTTAGCTCTTCATAGTAAAAAGGGCAGGAAATGACACTAAGCGGACTTAAAGAGAGTTTTAACAGACATATAACATTAGGCACAGGGCTATCATTTAATAAAAAATTAAACATTTCTGTATTTGTTTAACCCGACAACAGAAATTGAGTTAACTCTTAGCCCAATTGCGTATTGCGCTAACTTCATCAGTTTCAATATTTAAAGAAACTAGAAATTTCTGATGCCCGTTAGGGTTGGTTTTTTCAAATTCAATATGCCAGCTACGCATATCCTCTTCTGTTAAGCCTGCATCCAACATGATCTGAGTCCAACTTTCTTTAGTCACAGCGTTTTGTTCAAGGGGTTGAGGCTCTCCCATAAACTGGACTATTGCTTTCTGTTGCAGCCGTAATTGCTGTATCCCTTGCTCGAGCGCATTAAATTGATCCAAAAGAATTTGTTTCTGACTGTCTTCTGGTGCTTTATTTAATAATGAGGAAAGTTTGGCGACAGGTATACCGAATGATCTGTAAGCCATAATTTTTTTAAGCCTTTCTATTTCATCTTTTCCATACCATCTATAACCATTTTCTGAACGGCTTTTAGGTAATAAAAGCCGTTCACGCTCGTAATAGAGGATGCTCGTTCGTGAAATTCCAATTTTTTTAGCTAGTTGGGAGATTGTAAGCATACCGATACTCTTTAGTTTAAATTCAATCAGCTTGTTACGCTATCCACTTTTTTTGATAGTGATTTACACAATATAGGTAGCAAAGCGCTTGCGATTATTATGGATACACCAATTAAGGATAATATATTAGGCATTTCCATGAACAAGTAATAGCCAATAATTAGAGAATAAATAATCTTAGCGTATTCAACATTAGCAACTATATTCGCCTCCGTTACTTTATATGCAGTAACACCTATCCATTGAGCAATAGAGGAAATAACACCAACTGAAACTAGTAATAAGAATTCATAAGTAGTTGGCCATTGCCAACCATAAATACCTGGTACCAGTGCAATTAAACCCACAAAGATAGCCTGATAGGTTAATAGAGTTACACGTGACTGTGATTGTGCCATACGTCGGACACAGACAACTGCAATAGCTGCTCCAAGCGCACCGCTTAGGCCTACTAGAGTGTAAAAAATAGATGTACTGTCAAAGCTTGGTTGGATGACAAGCATGACTCCTAGAAAGCCGACTACTATGGTGAGTATTCTTAATAGACCTACAGACTCTGAAAGAAACATTCTTGAAATAACAGCTACGAACAATACTTGTGTAAACCCAAGAGCAGTAGCATCTGCAAAGGGTATATTACTAACGGTGACGAATCCAAAATACAGTGCAATAAAAGCGCCCGTTATTCTCATTACATGTAGGGATTTCATTTTAGGCTTTAGAAGAATATCTAATGACTTCACTATCACTGGCGTCAATAGAAGTATAAATACAATTTGACGAAACAAAAGAATCTGAAATAAATCTATCCGCTCACTCAATAATCGAACTATAGCCCCAACAAAGACAAACATCCCTGTTGAAATTAAAGCCAATACAATACCTTGTAAATGAGCTGGCATTATATTTTCAAATCTTTGTAGGAGTTTAAATTTATCTGATAATTTACTAAAAAACTGTCGCATTCATTTATTTCCCTGATAATGACAAAGCGAGCATTGTAAAGGTTGCACTTATAGACGGGTCAAATGTTTAACGGTAAGTATATTGATAAGTGAATAACAAAAAATGGCAGCTTTAAGCCGTTAACTGGCTTCATCAAGCTTTGATAATCAGGTGATTTTACACAATTGCAGTTTGCAATTTTACTACTCAAAACATACCTTGCAATGGATTTAGATTTCATCCAGTACGATACTTTATTTTTCTGTATAGGGTTTTGAATAGCTGAGCTTATGCCTGTAGATGTGGTTAGTATGCATCTTAAGTACTCAACTATAAGCCAGTAAAGAGAGTATGTGACATAAGCGCTAGTAATCAAAAAATAACGCTTATCTAACAGCTTAAATTCAGGCGTTATTGTCACTAAGTTTGAAGCGTAGGAAATTACAAATCCAATCAGCAACTAGCTGGCGTTGAATAGGATTCTCTATTTCATCGATTGCCTTGCTGCTCAATTCATAAGGGAGCAGTTTTAAATCACGGCGATTAGTCAGCAGCTTTTTAGTGTAGTCAGCGGCAAATTCTGGATGGCCTTGAAAAGAGATTGCGCGGTTATTGAAGTTAAGTGCGGCAAAAGGGCAGAAATCAGAGCTCGCTAATACTTGGGTATCAGCAGGTAATTGTACCACTTGATCTTGATGGTAAGCTTGAATTGAAAAGCTGCTAGGATTGGTTGTTTGAGCGCTATCGCTCGAACTATTCATCCAGCTAGGTGTAGCGTCAATCTGGTATTCATTAACCCCTAAGCTCCAGCCCTTATCAGATTTAATGACCTTACCACCCAATGCCTGCGCAACTAACTGATGACCAAAACAAATACCAACTACCGGGATATCTTGTGCGAAAGCCTGTTGAATTAACGTCTCTAGCTTAGGTATCCAGCTGTGATCTTCATAAACGCCAAACTTAGAGCCGGTAATTAGCCAGGCATCACACTGTGTTGGAGCAGTCGGTATGTCGTCATCTAAAACATGGAAGTATTGAAATTTAAGATGCTTATCGCTATTGGCTAATAGTTGGCTAAACATGTCAGGATAACTACCGTGTTGTTGACGGTATTCTTCTGGCGGCAGTCCGGTTTCTAAAATGCCTATCGTGATGGTTTTCAATATTTTCACCTTAATAAAACAATTGCGCGCAAGTGTTGGTAGAGCGCAAAGCTATGGCTATTTTTACACTTTTAGTAAGTAAGTATCGCATTCAAAAGCGGTGATAGTGTTGGCAAATGCTAGCTCTTCACTACTTTTGATGCCACTGTACACGCGTTTAAACTCTGCGCCAAAATAGTTTGTCATAAATTGCGAGTTTTGCAGCTGCTCGATGGCAATAGCCCAATGCCGCGTCATCGGGGTTAGCTGGGTTAAATCAGTTTTATTATTTAAAGGCTCAGCCAGTGTTAGCGGCTCGTTAAGGCCGTAGCGCATCCCCGCAAGGACTGCTGCTATCACTAAATACGGATTAGCATCCGCGCCAGATACGCGATGTTCGAGCCTAGCCGGTGCACCTAAAATTGCGGGTACACGCACGGCTGCAGCGCGGTGATCATAACCCCAGCAAGGGCTGACAGGCGCGAAACATCCGGGAATGAAGCGTCTATAAGAGTTGGCATGTGGAGCGTAAATTAGTTGTGTGTCTGTCATACTGTGTAGCAAACCGGCTACTGATTTGGCTAGCAATGGATGTATTTGCTCGTTTTCACTGGCAAAAATATTATCGCCTTGTGCGTTGTTTAAACTGGCGTGTACATGCATACCATTACCCATTTCAACGGCGTAGGGTTTGGGCATAAAGCTCGCTCTTAAATGATGCTTTCGCGCAACTTGCTTGATTGTTCGCTTGAGTAAAATAGCTTGATCAGCGGCTAGTAAAGCATCGTTTTGATGCAATAAGTTAATTTCAAATTGGCCTGGGCCACATTCGGAAATGGTGGTGTCTACTGGTAAATTTTGTATTGCAGCAGTGCTTAAAATGTCTTGCAGTACCTCTTCAAATTGCTCTAGTAGTTCCATTGAATACTGCTGATCTTCGTCTAATCGCCTTCCATCTGCATTTAAAGGTCTTTGTGGTTGTGATTTATCAAGCTGTGGATCAATGAAATAAAACTCTAACTCAGTGGCAACAACGGGTGTGAAACCTTGTGCTTTGAGCGCGCTTAGCTGTTTTTCTAACACCACTCTAGGCGCGTATTGGCAAGGCTGCATATCATCTTGATCAAGCATGGTGAGCATCATTTGTGCAGTGGGCACTTTTGCCCAAGGTACAGGGGCGAGCGTTTCAACTAAGGGCAAGCATATCCCATCGGGGTCACCCACTTGTATACCGAGGCCAAGTTGCGTGACATCATCGCTCCAAATATCAGCGTAGCAAACAGATCGAGGTAGGCGAAAAGCGCCTTCAGCTAGCTTTAGCAATGAAGAAACAGGTAGCCATTTACCGCGTAAAATACCATTGAGGTCAACAAAGAGTAGCTCTAAACGCTCAGTGTCAGGGTGGTTAACTAAATACTGTGCAGCAGCTTGCTTAAATGCGGCTACATCGAGGTGTTCTTTGGCTATATGCATAATATTTCTCTATTCGTTTATACATTCATTTATACAGGGTGATAAGAGCCTTATACCCTTGGAGTAATTGCAGTAAGTTATTTACTAACAGCTGTTATCGGTTCGTTTCTAGTTTGCGCTGCTGCGAATAAACATAATAAATTTAGCGCAATGGTGGCCCCCGCTAAAGAAGTAATCTGTCCCACATCATAACTTGGAGATACTTCAACTAAATCCATGCCCACAATATTAATACCAGCAAGGCCGCGTAATAGTTCTAGCGCTTCTGCCGTTTGCATACCACCCACCACCGGTGTGCCAGTGCCAGGTGCGCAAGAGGGGTCGAGGCAATCAATATCAAACGTGAGGTAGCAAGGGTTATCGCCAACCACTTGGCGTACTCTTTTTATAATTTCAGGCACACCTAGTTTTCTAACTAAATCGGCATCGAAAATATTAAAACCATGGGTTTCACTATTATGCGTGCGAATACCAATTTGCGCTGAGCTTTGGGGGTCGATAATACCTTGTTGGGCCGCATGAAAAAACATCGTACCGTGATCAATGCGCCCTTCGTCATCGCGCCATGTATCGCAGTGTGCATCAAAGTGAATTAACGCGAGTTTGCCGTGCTTTTTAGCGTGCGCTTGTAATATTGGATAAGTGACGAAGTGATCGCCACCAATGGCGAGCGTTGCTACATCTTGCGCTAGTATTTGGCTAAACTGGCGCTCTAAAACAGCTGGAATTTCTGCGGGCCGTCCCGGATCAAATAAGCAATCACCCCAATCCACCACGCTGAGCTTATCAAAAGGATCAACGCCCCAGCCCCATGCTTTTCCCCAGGCTAGTTGCGCAGAGGCTTCACGTATCGCTCGTGGACCAAAGCGAGCTCCCGGGCGATTAGTGACCGATAAATCAAAGGGAACACCGACCACAGCGACATCCACACCCGTTAAATCTTTGCTGTATTTGCGGCGCATAAAGCTTAAAACACCACTGTAAACGGGCTCGCCTATGGTACCGTAATAGTTGTCACGGGTAACTGCTAGATCAATGTTAGAGAACTCATCAAGCTCTACAGGTTGGTTAATAGTGTCCATCTGCGTTCCTTAGGCTTCAGCGTTTGCTTGTTGTTCGTATTGGCTCTTTTTTAGAGCTGCTTTTTTGGTGATCAAAGAGGCGAGCACTACGCCGCAAGAGACAATCACAATTAAAATAGTGGATAAGGCGTTAATTTCGGGTTTTAAGCCTAAGCGCACTTGCGAGTAAATTTTCATTGGTAAAGTAGTAGCCCCAGGCCCTGAAGTGAAAGATGCGATCACTAAATCATCTAACGATAATGTAAACGCGAGTAGCCAAGCGGCGACAATAGAAGGTGCTATTATCGGCAGCGTAACTTGTAGAAAAGCAGAAAGCTTATTGCAGCCTAAATCTAATGCTGCTTCTTCCAAGGATTGGTCAAAAGTGACTAATCTGGAGGACACTACCACTGCCACATAACACATTGAAAAAGTAATGTGTGCCATGGTGATGGTCCAAAACCCACGATCCCAACCTAAAGCGACAAACAGCAATAATAGTGACAAGCCAGTGATGACTTCGGGCATTACTAAAGGCGCGTAAATCATGCTTGAGAAAAGTGTTTTACCTTTGAAAGCGCCACCGCGTAATAGTACTAAAGCGGCTAGCGTGCCTAGAACGGTGGCAAAGCTAGCGCTTACTACTGCCACTTTAACCGTCATCCATGCGGCGTCCATAAACGCATCGTTTTGAAATAAGCTGGTGTACCACTTGGTAGAGAAACCTCCCCAAACCGTGACTAATTTTGACTTGTTAAAGCTAAAAATAATTAGCAATAAAATAGGAATATACAAAAATGCAAAACCTAAGGTTAATGAGGTAATGTTGAACCAGCTAAAGCGATTGACATTCATTATGACTCTCCCTTTAATTGGCGTTCTTGCATCTTCTGAAAGAGCACTATCGGTACAATAAGTAACAGTAATAATACTACTGCAACCGCCGAGGAAACCGGCCAATCTCGGTTGTTAAAGAATTCACCCCACAGCGTTTTACCTATCATCAAGGTCGATGATCCGCCGAGTAAATCAGGTATGACAAATTCGCCCATTGCGGGAATAAACACTAAAAAACAACCTGCATAAATGCCCGGCATTGCCAGTGGCACAATAATCACCCAGAAGGTTTTTAAACGTGAGCAACCAAGATCTAATGCCGCTTCTAATAAACTATAATCGAGCTTTTCCAATGTTGCATACAGTGGCAGCACCATAAAAGGGAGGTAGGAGTAAACAATACCGATATACACTGCGATGTCAGTATTTAAAATAATTAAGGGTTGGTCAATAGCGCCTATATAGATCAAGAAGTTATTTAACAGACCTTGCTGTTTTAAGATACCAATCCAAGCGTAAACTCTAATTAGAAAGCTAGTCCAAAAGGGTAGTATAATCAGCATCACTAACGTGGCGCGCCATTGGCTAGGTGTTTTTGCCATGCCATAGGCAATAGGGAAGCCTATTAGTAGCGTGAATATTGTGGAAATTAAGGCGATTTTTAAACTAGACAAATAAGAGCGCCAGTACAAATCGTCTTCTACTAGCCAGATATAGTTCTCTAAATCAAATTTACTGATTAACTGCCAAATTCCCAGCAGACCTGCTTCACTGTCATAGACTGGCACGTAAGGTGGTTTAGCCGTGGCCATATCTGAAAGTGACATTTTAATAACAGAGGCGAAAGGTAATAGAAACAGCACTAGCAGCCAAATAAACGGAATGGCGATTAGTAAGGTACGTCCCCAATTTATACGATTACTCATAACATCACCTATTGGGTTAGTACAACACAAGCATCTAAGTTCCAATACAACCACACTTCATCTTCCCAGGTGATTGAACGCTTGTTTAGCCTATTGCGGTTTACCCGTTGCGCCTTGATCGTGCTGCCATCTTCTAGCTGTACATGATAAGTAGAAGTGTTACCGATATAGGCGATGTCCCATACTTTTCCTTTGATCAAATTCTGTTGCCCTTGCGGCTTTTCTTTACTGATTTCGATCTTTTCCGGACGTAGCGCTAGCCAAACTTGGTCATCAACGCTCAATGTTTTTTCGGTGTTGGCGATTAAATCGTTTTGAGTGGGCGTCGAAAAATGTGCGCTGTTATTTTCAGCATTAACCGCTGTTTTAATGCAAGTGCCTTCAATAATATTTACATCGCCAATAAAGTCGGCAACATAACGAGATTTAGGCATTTCATAGATCATATCCGGGGTATCAACTTGCATTACTTGACCGTGATTCATAATGGCAATACGACTTGAAACGGTCATCGCCTCTTCTTGATCGTGGGTGACGATAACAAAAGTAACCCCTAAGTCTTCTTGCAAGTTCATGAGTTCAAACTGAGTTTGCTCACGTAGTTTTTTATCGAGTGCGCCTAAAGGCTCATCTAGTAATAATAATTTTGGTTTTTTAGCTAGTGCGCGAGCTAACGCAACACGCTGCCTTTGTCCGCCAGATAGCTGTTGTGGTTTGCGATTTGCCAAGGCTTCAAGCTGCACTAGCGCCAGCATTTCATCTACTCTGCGGCGGATTTCTTTGGCTGGCCGCTTTTCTTGTTTTAAGCCAAAAGCAATATTCTCAGCGACGGTCATATGCGGAAACAATGCGTAAGATTGGAACATCATATTCACGGGGCGCTTGTTGGGCGGTACCGTTGACATATCTTCATCACCAATAAAAATACGGCCGCTGGTAGGTGTTTCAAACCCGGCTAATAAGCGCATTAACGTGGTTTTTCCACAGCCAGAGGGGCCAAGTAATGAATAAAACTCCCGCTCGTAAATATTTAGTGTGAGGTTATCAATTGCCGTGAAATCGCCATATTTTTTGGTGACATTTTCAAAACGTATAATAGGTTTAACGTTATCATCAAGCCAAGGGGCGTATTCTGAGCTGGTATTCGCTTTTTCTGAAGGGTTCATCAAGATACCTAATGTCTAAATTACTTGTGCAGACTGCTACTAAAACTAACTTTGGATTAAAAGCTGGTATTTATGTTTGTGCTGAATAAAATTATTGCCGCAATAAAGAGGTCGTAAATGGTCATGCCGTAAATAACAGCGCAGTAATAACCGCTTAACCTCACTGTGCTCTTTAAAAGTATTCGCCCTTACTTGTTAAGGTAAGAGCGCAAGAGCTTTAACTTATTGGCCTGTTTTGATGCGGGTCCAAGTACGGTTTAAAAAGCGCGTATATTTAGGTCCATCCGCAGTATGCGTGAACAAACTCTTCATTGTTTCGCTGTCCGGATAGATAGCAAGATCGTCTAAGATTGCCTTATCGACAAACTCTTGTGATGCTTTGTTGCCGTTAGCGTAGTTAATATAATTGGTTGATTTAGCGATAACTTCAGGGCGCAACATGTAATTGAGAAAGATATGCGCTGCTTCAACGTTCTTAGCATCCGCAGGGATCGCCATTTGGTCAAACCAAACTTGCGCACCTTCTTTGGGGATGCGATAACCCACTTCAATACCGTTGTTCGCTTCAATAGCACGATCCCTCGCTTGTAAAATATCTCCAGACCAACCTAGAGCAACACAAGCATCGCCATTGGCAAGTGCACTGATAAATTCAGAGGAATGGAATTTACGCACATATTGACGTACATCGTTGAATACTTTTTCCGCTTTCTTAATATCAGCTTTATCTTTAGAGTTTGGATCTAATCCTAAGTACTTAAGTGCAGCGGGGATTGTTTCAGTGGGGGCATCTAATACATAGATACCACAATCAGCGAGTTGAGCTGCGTTGGCTGGGTCGAAAATCAGGCTGTACGAGTTTAATGGTGCATCTTTAATGCGTTCTTCTACTTTCGATTTGACAAAACCTATACCCGTAGTCCCCCACATGTAATTAATAGAGTGATCATTGCCTGGGTCATATGCTGATGTGACTTTTTGAATATCATCCCAAGCATTTTTTAAATTAGTTAGTTTAGATTTGTCGAGCTTTTGGAAGATACCTGCTTGGATTTGACGCTTTAAGAAAGCACCAGATGGGGTAACAACATCGTAACCGGAAGAACCTGTTAGCATTTTAGTTTCTAGGATTTCATTGGAATCAAAAACATCGTAATTTACTTTGATGCCAGTTTCTTTTTCAAAGTCAGTAATAATAGATTCGTCAATATAGTCAGACCAATTATATACATTTACTACTTTATCAGCGGCGTTGGCGCCACCCACTAGTAATGATAAGCCAACTGCGGTGCTTACTAGGGTCTTCTTCAATGTCCATTTTTTTAACATGCTACCTTCCTCGTCTATTGTTTTTTTGAAGTTCAAGGTTTTTCGCTAAAGTTAAAATCTCATATTTACAGCAACTAATCAACGTTTGTGATCACAAAAATTGGTTTTATTTTGAGCGTTTTTGAAATTATTGTTATTTTAGCCTCTCTAATTAACGGTACTTACTATACTATCTTGTTTTTTACATTGGATTTCAGCATGCAACCAAGTAATAGTAATCTCACGGTTAACGAATCAACATACAGAGCGCTACGCGAGAAAATATTGTTTGGCGATATGCTGCCAGGTCGCCCAGTTACTTTACGTGGACTGGCAGAATCACTGGATGTAAGCCCCACGCCGGTGAGGGAAACAGTACGTCGTTTAATCGCTGAAAGAGCGCTAAATTTACAAGATAACCGCCGTGTCGCTATTCCAGAAATGACATCCAAACGCTTTCAAGAAATTCGCCATGCACGGTTAATGTTAGAACCGGAACTGGCAAGTCTAGCGATGATTAATATTACAGATGATAAAATTAACTCTTTGATAGAAATCGATAAAAAAACAGATATAGCACTTGAAAGCGGTGATTTAGCAGGATATATGCGTGGTAATTATGAATTCCATTTTATGATTTATCGCTTAGCAAATAACGATGTTTTGCTCAGTTTGGTGGATAGCTTGTGGTTACAGTTTGGCCCTTATATGCGCCAGGTTTATAGCCATATAGGTACCTCTGCTTTAGATGATCAGCACCGCGTGGCCACTAAAGCTTTAGAAAATAGAGATGCCATAGGATTTAAAAACGCCATCATGGAAGATCTTCAACAGGGAATGACCTTTATTGGTGCCAGTAACACTCTGCTGTAACTAGCTTTGTGGCTTGCTTTAGGGCTTGTTGGATGAGTTTATTTTTATTATTGCGCAACCTGCGAAAGTAATTATCTGCTAAAAAGCATTGACTTTATTTTTAATCACTCCCAAAATGTGATCACAAAATAGAAAGCTAAACGTTAACGATGTTATGAATATTTTACTTTAAGGTAAATTTTCAATCCATTTAATAGAGATGACTTAGGCGGAGCCTAAATCATCCAAGGGTAAATTCCCCACGGCTTGCTGCGGGGTTCTTGATTCGTTGCCGCTTTGCTACAACACCCGTTAAAAATAGCTAAACTTATACAGTAATATCAACAGCTAATTTCTTTCAATTTGCCCGACAATATTGGATACCTTATGAATGATAGCAACAGTTTAAATATCGACCTCAAGCAGCTCCCGACACAAGCAGAAGAGCTACGCGCTTTTATGTCGCGTCATAAAATAGATGAGGTAGAGTGTACTGTTCCAGACTTCCATGGGGTGGCAAGGGGCAAGGCGATGCCCGCCGTTAAATTTGCTGCATCAACGCCGACTTTTTTGCCTTTTAGTATTTTTTTCCAAAGTATAACAGGCCAATACATCGATTATGATTCAGCTGATTACGATACTGAAACCGATATGTTGCTGATTCCTGATTTGAGCACTATTCGCGAAATTCCATGGGCACGTTATCCAAGCCTGCATGTAATACACGATATTCATTACGTATCTGGCGAGCCGGTAGCTTGTGCACCAAGAAATCAGCTGAAACGCATTCTTGAACTATATAGAAAAGAGGGTTGGCAGCCTGTCGTGGCACCTGAGCTAGAGTTTTATTTAACTAAGCGCAATATAAATCCAGATATGCCACTTGAACCACCTGTTGGGCGTTCAGGTAGACAAAGTGTGGGTCGCCAATCATATTCAATGGCAGCGATAGATGAATACGAGCCTATCATTGAAGACATTTATCAGTTTGCTGAAGCGCAAGGGCTAACCATTGATACGATAATTCAAGAAGGTGGGGCGGCGCAGTTAGAAATCAATATGGATCACGGTGATCCATTAGTATTGGCCGATAGCGTATTCTTATTTAAACGCTTAATTCGCGAAGCTGCCCTTAGGCATGATTGCTACGCTACTTTTATGGCCAAGCCGATGACCAATCAACCGGGCAGCGCCATGCATATTCACCAATCTGTAGTGGATTGTGTAACGGGTAAGAACATTTTCAATGATGAAAACGGACAAGCCACGGATCACTTTTACCACTTTATCGGCGGCCATCAAAAATACTTAGAAGCCGCCACCTGCATTTTAGCTCCTTATGTAAATTCATACCGCCGCCTAGTGCCTAGCGGCTCGGCACCGATCAATTTAGAGTGGTCGTTTGACAACCGCTCTGCTGGCATTCGCGTACCTAATAGCTCTGCTGAATCTCGTCGTGTAGAAAACCGCATTGCAGGTGTTGATACAAACCCATATAACGCAATAGCCGTGAGCTTAGCCACAGGTTACCTAGGCATGAAAAATGCAATTAAGCCTAGGGATGAGTTTATTGGTGAAGCTTATAACGCGGATTACGGATTGCCCCGTGGCTTGCAAGAAGCGTTAGTTAAATTTGATCAATGCCATGATTTAAAAGAAATTTTAGGTGAGCAATTTTCAAGTATTTATCTGAAATTAAAAGAGCACGAGTTCGATGAGTTTATGCAAGTGGTTAGCCCTTGGGAGCGAGAATATTTGCTGTTGACGGTTTGATCACAGTTATTGAATTTTAACCACCGCTTATAAAAATAACGCAATGTCTGCATTCTTTAGTGTATGACTAAGTGTAGGAGAAACACCATGACATTTAATACCGAGCAACTTCAGCAAACCAACACCGATCATCACATTCAACCTTTTACAGATAACAAAGAACTGGCTGAAAAAGGCGCTCGTATCATTACAAAAGCCGATGGTTGTTATATTTGGGATTCCCAAGGTAATAAAATTCTTGATGGGATGGCCGGGTTGTGGTGTGTAAACGTAGGTTACGGACGCGATGAAATAGCGGATGCCGCCGCGCAACAAATGCGTGATTTGCCGTATTATAATATGTTTTTCCAAACCTCTCATCCTCCTGCAATTGCTCTTTCGAAAAAATTGGCGCAGCTAGCACCAGCGCATATTAATCACACTTTTTTCACTTGCACCGGCTCTGATGCCAACGATACTATTTTGCGAATGGTGCGCCATTATTGGGCGAGCTTAGGGCAACCGAGCAGAAAAGTGGTGATTTCGCGTAAAAATGCTTACCACGGATCTACCGTTGCAGGCGCCAGCTTGGGAGGAATGAAAGGCATGCACGAACAAGGCGATTTACCAATTGCCAATATTACTCATATCGACCAGCCATATTGGTATGGGGAGGGCGGCGATACCGATCCTCAAGTTTTCGGCTTAGAACGTGCACAAGCATTAGAAACAGAAATCCTGCGTTTAGGCGCAGATCGCGTAGCCGCTTTTATTGGCGAGCCTATTCAAGGGGCTGGTGGCGTTATTATTCCACCAGCTAGCTACTGGCCAGAAATTCAGAGAATTTGCGAAAAATACAATATATTACTAATTGCCGATGAAGTGATCTGCGGTTTCGGGCGCACCGGTAATTGGTTCGGTTGCGATACGTTGGGCATCAAAGCGGATTTCATGCCAATTGCTAAAGGCTTGAGCTCAGGCTATTTACCGATTGGCGGCGTGATGATTAGTGATAGAGTCGCCAAGGTTTTGATCGATGATGGTGGTGAGTTCAACCACGGCTTTACCTATTCAGGGCATCCCGCCGCTTGTGCGGCAGCACTTGCTAACTTAGCTATCATCGAGCGTGAAGGATTAGTAGAAAGAGTGCGCGACGATATTGGTCCTTATATGCAAGAGCGTTGGGCAAAGTTAGCTGAACACCCATTAGTAGGTGAAGCGCGCATGATTGGTTTAATGGGAGCGATAGAACTGACTGCTGACAAAGCAACCCGTGCCGGGTTTAGCTCAAAAGAAGGGACTATTGGTTTAATGTGCAGGGAGCATTGCTTTGATAATAACTTAGTAATGCGCCATGTAGGAGATAGCATGATTATTTCGCCTCCTTTAACCATTAGCTATGCAGAAGTCGATGAGTTAATCGAAAAAGCTACGCGCTGCTTAGATCTGACATTAATAGAAGCAAAAGCGAAAGGTTATTGTTAAGAAACTGTGGGTTAAAGCTCGCCACTCGTGTCTCGCAATATCATCCCCTGCATAGGATTTAAATATGACTTTTTCTGGCCGCTTTTTACATGATAATGATAAATTAGGGCAGTATCCTGATTCTTATTATGCAGCTACTGCAAATGTAAAATTAAACTTAGACCAGCAAGCGGGTGAAGAAAAGGCGGATGTATGCATTATTGGCGCAGGCTTTAGTGGCTTATCTGCGGCATTACATCTGGCTAAATCAGGCTTTAAAGTTATTGTATTAGAAGCGCATCGTGTAGGTTGGGGTGCTTCTGGGCGCAACGGTGGCCAGTTAGGAACTGGTCAGCGTGTCGAGCAAGATGCACTAGAAGATATGGTTGGTAGGGAAGATGCGCGTAAATTATGGGACTTAGGTTTAGAGTCCGTTAACTTATGTAAGGCGTTAATAACTGAGTACAATATTGAATGTGATTTAACGCCAGGCATTTTGCATGCTGATCACAAGGCCAAATATGTAGCTGAAACCCGCCAATATGTCGAAAAATTACAACGCGATTATCAGTATCAAGATGTACGTTTTATCGAGCGTGATGAAATGAGACAGATGGTGGGGTCAGATGCTTACTATGGGGGTAGTTTAGATATTCAATCTGCGCATTTGCATCCACTTAACTACGCTTTAGGTCTGGCGAAAGCTGCTATTGCAGCGGGTGTGACAATTTATGAACAATCAGAAGTACAGAACTACACTAAAACTGACCCAGCGCTTGTCACATTACAAAACGGGCAGGTAAAAGCGCATTTTGTATTGCTCGCTTGTAACGGCTATTTAGATGATTTAGATAAAAAAGTAGCCAATAAAATAATGCCCATCAACAATTATATAGCGGCCACCGAGCCATTAAGTGAAGTGCAAGCACGCGATCTGATTCGTGATAATGTAGCGGTTGCAGATTCGAAATTTGTGATTAACTATTTTCGATTAAGCGCTGACAGGCGCATGCTATTTGGCGGTGGTGAAAGCTATCGATTTAAATTCCCGCAAGATATCAAACAGTTCGTCACTAAACCTATGCTTGAAATTTATCCACAGTTAAAAGACGTGAAGTTAGATTACGCTTGGGGTGGGACGCTGGGTATTACCGTTAATCGTATGCCTTATTTCGATAAGCTCGCTCCTAATGTTTTTTGTGCAGTGGGTTACTCAGGCCATGGTATTGGTATGGCTACTTTAGGCGGTAAACTAATGGCGGAAGTGGTACAGGGCACACTGGCTCGTTTTGAGGTGATGGAAAATGTGAAAACTCCAAGCTTTCCTGGTGGTACATTATTAAGGTGGCCGGGGTTAGTGCTGGCGATGAGCTACTACTCAATAAGAGATAAGTTATAACTGTGGAGGTAGTAGTGAAGGTTGTAGATGTTTAAGGGGTGAGATAAGCAGCGAGAGTGTGATCATTAGTACTGGTTTCGTTTAGCTGCTTCTGCTTTTAGCCATTCAATAAAAAGCACCACTCGCTGGTCATCTTTAATGTCGTTACGACAAATAACTCCCCATTCCCCTAACCCCGATACCACATTATCCACAGGCTTAATTAAACGCCCAGTGTGCAAGTCATCATCCGCTGAAGGGCCATTTACTAAGGCAATTCCCTCGCCTTTTATGGCCATTTCAAGAGCAACCGCTAAAGTGTCGATCACGATCGATTTATTCGCGTTTAGTTGCTGTTCTATATCGGCTGGATTACAAAATTTTTCGAACCACTGCTGCCAACTCCAACCTTCGGTATAGACGGTAATGAGGGGATAATTAAGTAAATCAGCCGCGTTTAATTGTTGCTTATCTTTGATTAAACTAGGGCTGCAAACAGGAAATAATTGCGAGTCGAATAGTTTACACCAATGGAACTGTGGCTTTAGTGGCTGGTTGTTAAAAATCAAACCGATATCGGCGTTATCTGCATCGAATTCCCAACCCACATTGCAAGTCATTAATTGTAGGTTGATTTCAGGAAATTTAGCTCGGAAATCTGCCAAACGCGGCGCTAACCAGCGTATCGAGGTAGTGACATATACTTGAATGCGTAACGGCCTGGACATCACCGCTTTACTCATTGCCTGCGTGCCACTAATCAGTGTTTCCATGGCTTCGCGTACGTAAGGGTAAAACGTTTCCCCGTCAGCGGTGAGTACTATATTTCTGCCTTGTTTGCTAAAGAGTTTTACGTTGAGGCTGCTTTCCAATATTTGTATTTGGTGAGTCACCGCAGGATGGGTCAGGTTGAGCTCTTGGGCGGCGCCGCGAATACTTAGCAAACGCGCCGCGGCCTCAAAGCCTTTAAGTGCTTTTAAAGGCGGCAGAGAATATAAGTTAATCTTATTTGAATGCTCATTAGACATGATTATTAGGCACTGTTATTAAACATAATTATTAGACACAGTTATTAAACATAATTATAAGGTATCGTTATTAAAAAATACCATTATTAATAGATTGGTTGTGCAAAAATACTCTTTTAATTGCTAAATAGAAATCAATTTTTTTTACCGATCATCAAAAAAAATTGAATTGTTTTTAGGCTAGCCAATCCTTAATCTTTTAGCCAAAGCATCAACACCTTAGGTGCGTAATGCAGTTAATTTCAACGATGAGTATTTTGCTATGAAAATAGGTTTTATTGGTTTGGGTAATGTTGGCGCAAAATTAGCGGGAAGCTTACTGCGAAATGGCTATGATTTAACAGTGCTAGATTTAGATAAGAATGTTGCACAGCCGTTTTTAGATAAAGGCGCAGCGTGGGCTGATACACCCAAAGCGCTGGCTGAAAGCGTTGATTTAGTTTTCACTTGCCTGCCATCTCCGAGTATTTGTGCCCAAGTTATGCAAGGTGAAGATGGTGTGATTGCTGGAATGAGCACAGGAAAAATTTGGTTAGAGATGAGCACCACTGATGAATCGGAAATAAAACGCCTAGCTAAGCTGGTTGAAAGCACTGGAGCCTCGGCTCTAGAAACACCTGTATCTGGTGGTTGTCATCGTGCAGATACCGGTAATATCGCTATTTTTGCAGGCGGTGAACGCGCCGTTTTCGATCAAGTATTGCCTTTGCTAACAACTCTGGGCAGACGTGTTTTACACACAGGTGCGCTGGGTTCTGCCTCTGTGCTTAAAGTGCTAACTAACTATTTAGCTACTGCTAATCTCTGCTCACTTGCTGAAGCATTAACCGTCGCGAAGAAAGCAGGTATGGATTTAAATACTACTTATGAAGCGATTCGCATTTCCTCTGGAAATTCATTTGTGCATGAAACCGAGTCACAAGTTATCCTCAACGGTAGCCGCGATATCAGTTTCACCATGGATCTGGTGATTAAAGATGTGGGCCTTTTTGATTCACTGGCTAAAGACTTAGCCGTTCCATTAGAGCTCTCTCCCTTGATCCTCGATATTTTTAAAGATGGGCAAGCACGTTACGGTGCTAGGGAGTGGTCACCAAATATCATCAGGCGCTTGGAAGATGCGTGTGATGTACAAGTGCTAGCTGATGGTTTTCCCGCGCAAATGGTTGATGATGAGCCTGAAGAGCGCGGCTATGAGGTTATTCCTAAAGGTTTAAACTAGAGAAGGTAGAAGCTAGAAAGAACAAGCTAAATGTTAAAAGCTACGAGCTACGAGCTACGAGCTACGAGCTGCGAGACATTCGATATAGATTCAATTAACCGTTCACATAAAGGAAATTCACTTGCGAGATTCTATGCAATTATCCACTACTCACCTTGCTCATCTATACATTGATGGGCAATGGCAAACGGCGCACAGTGAGCGAAGATTAGAAGCTGTTAACCCTGCGACACAAGAGATTTTTGCCAGTTTTCCCGATGCGAATGCGCAGGATGTTGAAGCGGCGGTAGTGGCTGCTAAAGGCGCTTTCAAAAGCTGGTCAACAACAACAGCGGTGAGCCGTGCTGCGTGGCTAGAAAAAATAGCCGATGAAATGCTGGTTCGATACGATGATTTAGTGCTGGCCCATACTGTTGCTATGGGTTGTCCACAGCATCTGGCAGGTGCGTTTCATGTGGATGCAGCGATTGATGCAATGCGCTACTACGCAAAGCTTGCGCACACCATGGAAACGGTAGAAGAGCAAGATAATGTCAGTATTTTCAAGGAAGCGGTGGGGGTTTGCGCGTTTATTAACCCTTGGAATTATCCTCTACATCAACTCTGTGGCAAGCTAGCACCAGCCCTTGCAGCAGGGTGCACTATTGTCACTAAGCCCGCTGAGCAAACGCCGCTGCAAGATTTTATTCTGGCTGAAATATTACACAAAATTGGTTTCCCTGCTGGTGTGTTTAATTTGGTAACAGGGACTGGTAAAAGTATTGGCCCGCTACTTAGCAGCCACTCTTTAGTCGATATGGTTTCATTTACGGGTTCTACTGCGGCGGGCATTGATGTGGCTAAAAACGCTGCGCCCAGTGTAAAGCGGGTATGCCAAGAACTTGGCGGAAAATCTGCGCTAATCATTACCCAAGATGCCGATTTAGCAGCAGCTGTTCGCTATGCGGTAGAAGATGTGATGGCCAATACTGGTCAAACTTGCAACGCGTTAACTCGTTTGTTGATTCCGCAAAACTTATATGCGCGCACGCTCATTTTGGCTGAGCAGTATGCATTAGAGCAAGTAGTGGGAGATCCGTTAAGCCCACAAACAACCATGGGCCCGATAGCATCACAGCGTCAGTTAGAGACAGTATTAAGTTATATCGATTTAGGTTTACAAGAAGGTGCATTGCTCGTTACTGGTGGCAGGCAACCTGTTGACTTAACTAAAGGTACTTACATACAGCCAACTATTTTTGCAGATGTCACTAACGATATGCGCATCGCCCGCGAAGAAATATTTGGCCCTGTACTATGTATCATGACTTATCAAACTATTGAGCAGGCAATTGATATCGCCAATGATTCTGACTACGGTTTATCATCGGGTGTTTACGCAAAAGATAAAGCCAGCGCGCTACAAATTGCCAAGCATCTAAGAGCGGGGCAATGTTACATCCAAGGGGCATATTTTTCTTTGCATGCACCGTTTGGTGGTTATAAACAATCGGGAAATGGGCGCGAGTGGGGCGAGCAAGGTATGCATGAATATATTGAAACTAAAGCGGTTATTTCAGGGTAGAGATTGTTGTAAAAGACATTTGGCGCGACTTTTTTTCTAAAAGGAAGCTTTTTTCTAAGAGGAAATTAGCTTTTTAAGTGAGTGCTATCTTTTGGGAAAATCAAAAGATAGCTTTGTTATGCTTATTTAACCGCATCAGTACCTTCTAATTCCAACATAGTGTTACGCACAAATCGATCACTTTCATCAAACCTTTGCATCACTTCTAAGCAGTAAGGGTTAAAACGGCAAACATCTTTAAATAGCTGATCGTCATGTTTAACAGAATCGACTGAATCCATTAAATAGGCAAAAGATAAGGTATCTATCTCAGTGCGTTTGAAGTTGCCTTTGGAGATGATTTGGCCAATAAAATGCGTTAAAAATAGCGTTTCAGCTAATTCTTGATCATGCTCTTGCGCAGTTTTTTCGACTAAGCGTAATCCGGTATGTTCGATAAAGTGACTAAATAGCGAATACTGTGGCTGGCTTAAAGTATGGCCGGTCATCACCACACATAAGTCGGATAGATCGCCACCACGCTTGCGGTAACTCTCTGGGCCAAACATTGGGTGTAAGGAGATATAGGCACATGCAGGCGATAAGCTTTTAATTACCTGCATAGTGTGATCTTTGACTGTTGCCACATCGACCAAGACACTTTGCGCGCGCATTTTAGGGATGATAGCGGTCAATACATCACGATAGGCGCGAATAGGTACAGCGAGCACTACTAGATCGCAATTGATTACTTCATCTAATGCAAAGAACGTTTGATTATCAAGGGTGTGCTGATCAGAAAAAACTTTGACTTGTGCGTCTGCAACAAAGCGCTGTGCTAATTGATGTAAAAAAGCCCCAAAACTGCCATAGCCAATCAAACCAATGGTTAGTTTATTGGCGGGTTTCTCTGTACTTTGAATCGGCAATTTATGCGGTACGAAATTGTTAACATCCATCTGTGAATTATTTACCTTTACGATAGTGATTTTTAAGAATTTTTATTAAATACAGCACGTGATAGAGCAGTATACCTGAATCAATCTCATTGGTATCTGCTGATTTTGAAGCGTTTAAAGATAGGCTGAAAAATAGTTAAGCTCTGTGCTAAGTAGTCACCAAATTTACTGAAAAAAATGCCTCTACAATATTTAATTATGGCATAAGCCTTACAAAAACTGACTTTCCTGTTGGAGCGCTTAACTCGGTTTAATTAAAGCTACGGGTTAATGCTTAGATCCATTGGTTAGAAGCCATTGCTTAGTAGTCGCGGTTTAGTAGCCAAGGTTTAGCTATCACGGGTCTTGCTGTTGTTAGCAATATGGATACGACCATCTCAACAGCCGCATCATCGGTAGTCGCTACATAGCAGCGACTATTAGGTATAGAAGGCCCATAGTGCTGCGCGAAACTCATGCACTAATGATGTATTCTAACCATTATGCATGCGGGTGTTGATCGAATTGTTTCGCGGCATCACCAGTTTTGAGCCAAC
>JBALXS010000081.1:0-21801 GCA_036960485.1 Oceanospirillaceae bacterium | reverse complement strand
CCAACTAATATGGGTCATCTTATCGCTGTATCACAAATGGAAAAAGTATCTGCAGATTTAGCGGTGATGAATTCTGGAGGCATTCGCGACAGCATTGCTCAAGGTGATATCACTTATAAAGATGTATTGAAGGTGCAGCCTTTTGCAAACGTGGTGAGCTCTGTAGAACTCAACGGTGATGAGTTATGGGACTATCTTGCAGCAGTTGCGGCAAAACCTATTGATAGTGGAGCGTTCGCACACTTCGCTGGTGTGGATTTAACGATTACAGCCGGGGTGCTTAAAAGCGCGACCATTAAAGGCAAAGAAATCGATAAAGCCAAAACTTACCGTATGGCGATAAATAGTTATATTGCTTCAGGTGGAGATAAGTATCCAGTAATGAATAAACACGCAGGTTATGTGAACAGCGGTTTCGTAGATGCTGATGTTCTAAAAGGCTATTTAGAAAGTAACTCTCCTATTAATGCCGCTGCACATGATAAAGGGAATGTTGTACGCAACTAACAAAGCTTTTTAGATAAATTTTTTTGCACGAACGACTCTTTTAACAATATATTTTAAAGAGTCGTTATTTAAATATATTTTAAACTTAAAAAGTAGTTGTGATTATATTCTTAATTAGGTTAGTATTGATTTATCTCAAAAAATGAGATATTTAATAATCAATTAAACGATCCCAAATAAGTGAAATTTATGCAACCCAATCGACGCAATCATCAAGCACTAGTCTCCCCTGCAAAGGTGCAGAGCTATGCAACGGATAGCGTGTGTATTGAGTTGGATTTGGGTAAAGTAATTACCTAATATATCGAACTTAAATACCGCGAAAACAGTGCGGTATTTAAAGTTATCTTTTTCTCCCTCTCTGTTTTCTCGAGTTATTAATTAACGGAGAAAATCATGACTATCCTAGCCTTAGCTTATAGCGGCCTTAAAACCCTTAATAAACTACTTTTTACCCCAGATCCATATAAATCGGTTGAGCATTTAAATGACAACTTGCTACACGATATTGGAATGTATCGCGAAGCTGGGAAAATTTTTAATAACAATGCTATGCCAGTAGCGATAAAGCAGCTTGATAAAGAGCAAGATGTAAACGATACCGTAGTATTCATTCCCCATTATCTGAAAGATAGTAGTAGTTAGCGAAAAGTAACGCTTTTAAGTGTGCATCGAAGCGTTACTCAAAGGCTGCACAAATGATCTCGAATGTTACTTGTTAACATTCGAGATCACTTTAAATTATTAAATAATAAGCATTAACACTTTCCACCTTTAGAGCTTTTGTGCGTCTGGTAGGCTATAGCAAGTAGCTTATAAATAGCGGCTGCTGGATTCAAGTCATAAGCGGAACAAAGAGATATACAAGAAAATGAACGATTTAGATAAGTTTGATAGAGCTATCATTCGAGAACTTCAAAAAAATTCTCGTATTAGTGTAACTAAGTTGGCAAGTATTGTGGGCTTGTCAAAAACGCCTTGTAAAATCCGTATGGATAGATTGGAGCAGCAAGGATACATCCTGGGTTTTAATATCCTAGTTGATAGAGCAAAGCTAGGTGAATCTCATGTGGCTTTTGTGCAAGTAACGCTTAGTGATACAAAAACTAAAGCACTAGAGGCGTTTAATAGCGCAGTGAGAAAAGTCCCGGAAGTAGAGCAGTGTCATATGATTGCAGCGAATTTTGATTATTTACTAAAAGTACGAACTACTAATATGGATAGTTATCGCAAGTTCTTAGGTGAAACGTTATCAAATTTACCTTTTGTATTACAAAGCAGTACTTTTGTAGTGATGGAAAATATTAAAGATAATTAAAAAAGCCCGTATATGGATAAATAAAAGCTTAACAGGGCTGCTGTGTTATGGAAAAACAGATTTGATAAAAGTGAATAAATTGAACGGTTGATTAGATCGATTTAAAGCGTACTATTAACAGTATTAAATAGCTGAAAATGTATCTTCTTAGCTTGTTTTACACTCAGAATGCGTAAGTTGTTGATGCATACAAGTCAATTAAATTTAACATGATAATTTGAATAATTAACGATTAAAATATTTATTAAAGGATAAAAATGGACAGTTTAGTGCAGTTATTAATTGAGTTAGTTTTTACATGGCAGTTCGTGGTTTTAGTATTAGTTTTAGTGCTTTTAAAATCGGCTATTATGTTTGTGCCACAAAATCGTGCTTTCGTAGTAGAGAGGTTTGGTAAGTACCACTCTAGTCGCGATGCGGGTCTTAATTTTTTAATGCCATTCATTGATAAAGTTGCGGCAGATCGCTCTTTAAAAGAACAGGCTGTGGATGTACCGAGCCAAGGCGCTATCACGCGCGATAATATTACCTTAACCGTTGATGGTGTTCTATATTTTAGAGTATTAGATCCTTATAAAGCGACTTATGGGGTAGAAGACTATATTTTTGCAGTAGTACAACTAGCACAGACCACTATGCGTTCTGAGCTGGGTAAAATCGAGTTAGATAAAACCTTTGAAGAGCGTGATAAGTTGAATGCTAATATTGTTGAGTCAATAAACTCTGCTTCAGAGCCTTGGGGTGTCCAGGTTTTACGTTATGAAATAAAAGATATCGTCCCACCGGCAACGATCATGGAAGCGATGGAAGCACAGATGAAAGCTGAGCGAGTAAAACGCGCTCAAATACTAGAATCTGAAGGTGATAGGCAATCTGCAATCAATGTTGCAGAAGGCCAAAAGCAAGCACAAGTTCTTGCAGCTGAAGCTGACAAAGCTGAGCAAGTATTAAAAGCAGAAGGTGAAGCTAAGGCTATTGTAGCGGTTGCCTCTGCAAAGGCTGAAGCACTAATAACAATTGGTAATGCGGCTAAAACAGATGAAGGGCAAAAAGCGGTCCAATTAGATCTAGCCACTAAAGCGATTGCTGCTAAACAGGCTATTGCAAAAGATTCAACGGTTGTATTGCTGCCTGATGGAGCAACAGATGCCTCGAGTGTGGTGGCACAAGCGATGACCATAATTAATACCTTGAACAAGGGGGCTTAATGGCAATATTGACGCAAAATATGGCCGAGTCACTGCTTATTGCTGGCTTGGTGGTGTTAGTAATAGAAGTATTGGTGTTAGGTTTCTCGACATTCTTCTTGTTTTTTTTAGGGATAGGTTTAATCAGCACAGGGTTGATTTTTTTTGCAGGGGCAGTTGAGCAAACTGCTATTGCGGCATTGGTTAGTGTTTCTTTAATTAGTAGTGTCGCTGCAATTATATTGTGGCAGCCATTAAAGAAAATGCAGAACACTGTTGAAGATAAACAAGTCAACAGTGACATCATTGGCTATCGCTTTCGCCTTGAAGAAGCATTGGCTGAAAACTCAGTTATTGTGCATCAGTACTCAGGTATTAGCTGGAAAATATCAAGTGATCAACCGATAGCTTTAGGTGTAGAAGTAGAAGTATTAGCAGTGAGCGTTGGTAAAATGAAAGTAAAACGTGTGGAGGAAATTAAATAAACTCTGCGGTAAAGTAATTTTTTATCATTGCTAGCTTTGTGTTTGTTACTGAGTATAAGTGCATATTTGATAAGCTCTGAAACTATATTAATAAGCGCAAGGCTACTATAGGTTGTGTCACCTTCTTTTTTAAACCTATTTAAAGGATTTTGGCTTACATCTTATTATCTTTTAATCTTCCTGTAAGTCCTACGTATTTTTAGAAACCTCTTTTAAAAATGAGACAGTAGCGATTAAATAAGTGCATCAATCGCTAGGGTTTCCATATGCTGAGGTCCCATGGTAGCTAAATCGATACAAGGGTGAGTATTCGCATGCAAGACATTTTAGTTTATTCAGATAGTTTAACTTGGGGGATTGTTCCAAATACTCGGCGCCGTTTAAGTTTTAATCTACGCTGGCCAGGTGTATTTGAAAATCAACTTAAAGAAAGCGGCTTTGATATTAAAGTGATAGAAAATTGCTTGAATGGCAGGCGCACAGTGTGGGATGACCCTTTCAAAGAAGGGCGCAATGGATCTATAGGTTTTGCACAAATACTTGAAATGCATGCGCCGTTACAACTAGTCATTATTTTATTAGGCACTAATGATTTTCAATGTACACATAATAATAACGCGTGGATGTCTGCTCAAGGGATGTCGAAATTACTTAGCATTGTGAAAACAGCGCCAATTGAGCCTGGCATGCCAATTCCCCACATATTAGTAATCTCTCCTCCACAAATGGGAGAACCTAAAGGAGCGCTGGTAACAAAGTTTGTAGGTTCTCAAATGAGAAGTATAGATTTAAACCAGCATCTTCAAACAGTGTGCAGCCAGCACAAGGTGCACTTTTTTGATGCAGCCACTGTAACCGATGCCAGTGTTGTAGACGGAATACATTTAGATCAAGATCAGCATATAGTACTAGGTAAAGCGATTGCTAACATAGTGAAAGAATTGCAACTAATAAATCATATAGATGAAATTACAATATGAGTGCAGAAAATACAGTGCAAACTCAAGGATTAAATCATTTAGGGTTATCAGTGAAAAATTTGACAGCTACGACTGATTTTTTTGTGAATTTGCTGGGTTGGGAAATGTCAGGTTTTGATGCCTCTTATCCGCGATGTGCCGTTAGCGACGGAGCGCTGAAGTTAACTTTATGGCAAGTTGAAGATCCACAGCAAGTTGCTGATTTTAGCCGCCGTCAAAACCTTGGTTTACATCATTTGGCTTTAACAGTTGTTAGTGAGCTAAAACTGCAGTCTTTGCATTTAGCAGCAGCGCAATATAGCGGTGTTAAAATTGAGTTCGCACCAGAACTATTAGCAGGTGGGCCTAGGAAGCATATGATGTGCACAGAACCTGGAGGCTTGAGAAAGAAAAGCTTGTAGAAACAAGTAGCAAGCAAGCGCATGAGCAATTATGTGCAATATACGGGATAGATGTCACAGTGTAGCCGGTTGTGCTGAAATCGTTAGTTTTGCCATTATTATCCGGTTAGAGGTGTGAAAAAAGTGCATGATGATGAATACTAGAAAAACCAATCAGCGACGCACTACTTCTCCATGCGTTAGGAATTGCTGTTTGGATGAACAAGATATTTGTATCGGCTGTTTTCGCAGTGTCGAAGAAATATGTGCTTGGTCGGCAATGTCTACTGAACAGCAATTAGCGGTTATAGAGTTAGCGCGCGCGCGTAAAAAGCAGCACTGATTTGAAAATTATAGAGTATATAAATACGATAGTAATTTACTATCATAGCTATCATTTTAATAAATTATATTTTATTAGATCGCTTATATATACTAGACTCAACTTCAAGACAACAGATTAAAAGGGCGCTAACATGTTAGAAAATAAAGAATCAAGTCAAATACCTGAGATTACATTTAACACAATGGTTGAAGATCAGTGGTGTCAAGTGAGTACTCAAGAGCTTTTTAAAGGGCAAAATGTTATTGTTTTTTCGCTACCAGGCGCCTTTACACCAACTTGCTCTAGTACCCATTTGCCTAGATACAACGAGCTATCTGCTGTGTTTAAAGAAAACGGTATTGACAGAATTGTCTGTGTATCAGTAAATGATACATTTGTGATGAATGCTTGGTCTGCCGATCAAGGAGCTGATAACGTGCAGTTTATTCCTGATGGTAACGGTGATTTTACTGATGCTATGGGTATGTTAGTTGATAAAAGTGCAATAGGTTTCGGCAAGCGCTCTTGGCGTTATTCCATGCTAGTGAAGGATGGTACGATCGAAAAAATGTTCATCGAGCCAGATGTTGCTGGAGACCCGTTTGAAGTATCGGATGCTGACACTATGCTTAATTACATAAACCCGCTAGCGCAAAAGCCGAAGAACATTAGCATTATCACCAAGCCTGGATGTGGACATTGTGTTAGAGCAAAAGATGCTTTAACGAAGCACAGCTTTGAGTATGAAGAAGTTGAAATAGGAAACAATGGCTTAAGTGCTAGCAGCTTACAAGCTTTATCTGGTAAAGGAACTACACCGCAAATCTTTGTAGATGGTTTGTTAATCGGTGGGGCGGATGAGTTAGATCAATGGTTACAAACGTCGTAACTTGTTCTTAACAATTGCAAGTTCACATAAGGTTGATTGTGTTTCTACAATTAACCTTTTTTAACATATCTCTGTTATTTGAATTATTCAAAACACTGACGCTATCATTCCTTTCCTGCCTGTATACAAAAACGTAATCTTAACCAAAAATACTCTTGTAATTAGAAGCTTGCATATATCTAAAGAGAATGATTAAGCGTTAAGTAATATTTGTTTAAAATGTTTTAACTGTTATTAATATCATGATAGCTTCTAGTAAGAAGGGTATGATCACTTTGTTAAAATATTTTTCTAACGATTTAGTTTATTTATGCCTGTGAACATGTCGGAGGTTGATTACCTAACGATAGGTAAACTATTACCTTAATGTCTAATATTTGTAGTGAATTAACTGTATTGTATAAACTTGCTCTAGAATACACACAACATGTCGAATCTGTGAAGTTATCTGAAAAATCAGTTACGATGAGATGTTTTACAATGGTTAAAAATACCAATTATCTTGAATGAACTAACAATGAAAAGGAGGCTATCAAAGTAATGCATCCAATAGAACGTAGAGAAATACGTACTGATAAAAAGCGAGAAAACAATGTTGCTAGTTTGTCGAGTAAAATTGAAAATATATTAGTTAAGCGGCACGCTAGCACTTTAATCGCAAGTGCTGTGGGCGTTATAGTGATGGTTATCGCTAGCTTATTTTTGTATCTTCTCAGTGAAAAGAATGTAGCAATAGATAGAGTAAATGCGCTACGCCAATCTACTTTAATTCAACATGAAATAGAGCAATTAGTCACGCAAAGTGGATTTGTTGCAAATAATTTAAAAAGTTTTGTTGTACGAAATAAAACGCCAAGTGAAAATGAATTTCGTAGTATTTCTGAAAAAATTTCTAGAGCCAACCCCTTTATTCAACGTATAACTTGGGCTCCTGCAGGAGTTATTCAAAATGTTTACCCCCTAGGATTAAATAAACATCTAATTGATAATAGAGTCAGCACATCAGCTATTAAAGATGTTAATTACTCAGCGCAAAATCTTGTTATAAGATTTATCGATGAAGACCTTGCTAGATTGAGTATGCATAGTTTGCTGTTTTCTGGAGATATAGCACAGATTAATAATGGCTTAATATCGTTAGAAATAGATCTCTATCATTTTTTTAGATCTTTGAATTTAGCAAATGAACCTACAGTACAACCCTTTATAATAAAAGAACTGGATAGTGAGCGTAATGTTTTTAAAATAAGCGAAAAAGATAACTTTGAGGCTCTCTGTTTTGAGGCCACGCAGTTTTATTTTGCAGGGCTCTCCTGGGAAATTCAAACCTTAGTTAAATCGGAAAATCTCTCAAGTTTTATATTCAGTTGTTTTTTAGCTGGGCTGTTTTCTGTCGTTTTGTCATTGGTTAGCTATCGATTTATGTGTAGTTACAGCCGGCGTAGTGTTGATGCGAAAGCAGGTGCTTATCGTGCAAATTTTGATTTGTTAACCGGGCTACCGAATCGCTATCATTTTTCGCTTCGTTTAAAAGAAACCATTGATGAAGCGCAACGTGAACAAACTGATTTCGCCGTATGTTTTATGGATATAGATCATTTTAAGCAAATGAACGATGCATTAGGACACGGAAAAGGAGATGCAATTCTCACTGCGTTTGCAGCACGCCTTAAGCTTGTTGCCAAATGTAATGATTTAATTGCTCGTGTATCTGGTGATGAGTTCTTTTTTGTGGCTCGCGAAGTTGACGATGTAATCAAAGCTGATTTACTAGCCGAAAAACTTAAAAAACACCTACAACAACCAATAGAGTTCGCAGGGCAGCAGCATTTCATTACAGTGAGCATGGGGGTCGCTATGTACCCTATAGATGGTGTTGATGTAGCATCGTTATTGCATCATTCTGATCAGGCAATGTATGCGGCAAAAAGAGCAGGGCGTAATCGCCACTTTTTCTTTAATGAAGCGATGCGTGAGCAGGCTGACTCTTATTTAAATATTCATCAAGACATACTAAGAGGGCTAGCAGGCGGTGAATTCGAGCTTTATTATCAGCCGATGCTAAATGTTAAAAGCGAATCTGTAGATTTTTGTGAAGCGTTAGTTCGCTGGAATCACCCTGAGAGGGGCTTAGTAATGCCGGGTGAGTTTATTCGGATTGCTGAGCGCACTGGCGCAATCAGAGAGATTGGCAATTGGGCGTTTAGTCAAGCTTGCCGTGATATACGCGAGTTTATAGATAGTGATATTCATATCAAAATAGCCTTGAATCACTCGATTAGTGAATATTACTCAAACAGGGCATTTGAGAGTTGGAAGCAAATTCTTAAAGAGAATGCAGTGACAGGTGATAATTTTATATTCGAAATTCCTGAAGCTATGTTAATGGATAAGAAATCGATTCGTATGAGTGTTGTTACCGCAATGCGTAAAATGGGAGTGCAGTTTGCAATCGATGATTTTGGCACAGGGCACTCAGCAATAAATTACCTACGTAATTACCCTGCCGACATACTAAAAATAGACTCAAGCTTAATTCAAGGTATGCAGGAAAGTAGCAAAGATCGTACTTTAGTTGAAGTTGTTCTTACTCTGGCTAAGTCGTTAGATAAAATTGTTGTAGCAGAAGGTGTAGAGAACGCTAATGTTGCTGAGCACTTAAAGGGTTTAAACTGTGATTATTTACAAGGTAATTGGCTATTAGAACCCAGATCTATTAATCGTTTAATCCCATATATACATCAACATATGTTTGAATTAGAGGAGCGTACACTAGAGTCTAGATCTTCTTTGAATCGCTAGGCCTCTAATTAATAGCTGTTAATTGGAACAGCTACTAATTATATTTAAAAAACTTATATATTGATTTAATAGAGATGACTTAGGCGGAGCCTAAATCATCCAAGGGTAAGTTCCCTGCGGGGTTGTTGATTTTACTTCCTTCTAGTGAAAGGAGCATTACCATCATCAATCATCACCGGCTTTTCTCTTTTCTGGGCAGGTTTTTTACTAGGTGCAGTTTTCTTACTTGATGCTGATTTCTTACTAGGTTTTACTGCAAGCTTCTTCGACGGCTTCTTTTTCTTTGGTCCAGCAGCTTTTCCTGATGACTTTAGTTTTTTAGGGCCATCATAACTACCTTCCAATCCCGCTATTTTACGCTTCTCAAATTTAGCTTTTAAATAACGTTCGATACTCGCCATCAAATTCCATTCAGTTGGAATGATAAGAGAAACAGCTTTACCTTCAGCGCCTGCTCTACCTGTTCGTCCTGTACGGTGAATGTAATCATCACCACTGCGTGGCATATCACGGTTGATAACTAAATCGATACCTTTAATATCTATTCCACGTGCAGCAACGTCTGTGGCAATTAAGATATTTAAAGTACCAAGCTTAACTAAATCAATTACATGTTTGCGTTGCTCTTGGGTAAGATCCCCGTGAAGGATGCCTGCTCTGATTCCGAAGCGGCGCACATAGCCATTGAGGCGATTCGCCTCCACAATCGTATTGGTGAAAACAATTGCTTTTTGAAACTTCTCCTTTTGTAACAAAGAGATCAGCTGTTTGTCCTTTAAAGCTTCATCAGTAGCCGTAATAATTTGATGAACGATATTAGCGTGCACTTCTCTATGGCTGTTTAATTCAAAAACAGAAGGCTGTTGTAAACTCTCTTTAATGTAATGCGGCATCTCTTGCTCAGACAGAGTAGCCGAAAAAAGCATAGTTTGACGATCAGTAGGGCAGCAGCCAATAATACGTGTAACATCATCTGCGAAACCCATATCTAACATTCGGTCAGCTTCATCTAAGATAAGTACTTCAATGTCTGATAAGACAATGGTGCCTTTATCTAAGTGATCAATTAAGCGGCCGGGTGTAGCAATCAATATATCGGGGTTTTTACGTAATCTAGCCGCTTGAGGCTTAAACTCCTCCCCTCCACAGACAGTATCACCTTTAATAAAAGTAAACTGTGCCAAATCTTGTAATTGACTTAACGCTTGGTTGGCCAATTCTCGTGTGGGAGTTAAAATGAGGGCTCTAGCTTCGTAGCCAGCAGCTTTAGTGGTGAGTAACCTATCTAATAAAGGCACTAAAAAAGCAGCTGTTTTGCCACTACCGGTTTCAGCGGTGACTAAAATGTCTTTGCCTTCTAGTGCATCACCTAACGTAGCCGCTTGAACAGGCGTAGGGGACTTGTATTTTAGAGCGTTTAACGCTTTAGTTAGGCGCTCGTGTAATTGATGTTCATGAAACACAGTATAAATCTCTGATAAAAAATTGAGCGTATTTTAACAGGTTTACTGGTAAATATATCTAGTTTTCATTCATAAACGAGAGGGTGCTGAAACAGTTGTTAAAATGAAGCGCGACAGTAACCATAATGAGAGGTTAGTACTGCACAATACAGATGTATTGTTGTTCTAATGTGTATTTTCAAAAGATTACATGCTGATTTTTAGTAAGATTAAAATAGCTAGCTAGTTTTCATCCTAACACAGGATCGTAGCGAAGCTGTTCCACTGATTAGCGATAGACAGTATTAGATGTGGGCCTTTAGTAGATGCAAATAATGACAGCTAGTGGTGATCAGATCGAGCTAGTGCAACCGCCGCAGTAGGTTTTCGTTTCTAGATGTAAACTAGCTGGGACAGATAGACTGCCATTTTAGAATGGAGAATTAGTAAAAAGAAGCGCTTTTTTGCTAATAACGTCTCTTTTCAATGACATGAAAATATATTTCTTTTATTTTTCGATGATTTGTACTACTCTGTTCAATCTAAAATAATTAGCTATTAAACCATTCTGCACTAACAGAATAAATTGATGTGTTTATAGTTTATAAGGCACATATATAACTACTTTTATAAAAAATTTATCATCCGTTGATTAGATTTAGGTTCCAAGCAATGATTAAATCAGTTTTAGCTACTCATATTCCTCTAGTTTCAAAAGCACTAATCAGTTTGCTTAAAGGAGCGCTATCGCTAATTGTAATACTTTCTTTAACAGGTTGTTTAACAAGTACTACTAAACCGCCAGTTAAGGTATCTACTGATGTATTGACTAACCCTCTAAAGCAAGCTGAAATGGACTTGTTGGGATATTATAGCGATTGGGTAGGTACTCCCTATCGACTAGGTGGAAATAGTCGCAAAGGTATTGATTGTTCTGCATTCGTGAAAAATGCTTATCAATCGGTATTTGAAATGGAAGTGCCACGTACGACTCTTGGTCAGGCAAAAATAGGTAAACAAGTCAATAAGACTGACGTGCTCCCAGGGGATTTAGTGCTTTTTAAAACTTCTCGTTCGGAGCGTCATGTAGGAGTTGTGGTTAATGGTAATAAGTTTATGCATGTATCGTCAAAAAAAGGCGTAATGATTTCGGCCTTGGATAATATTTACTGGCGTAAGAAGTATTGGAAAGCTGTTCGTGTGGCTAATGGCGTTAGTTTATAGTCTAAAGTTAAGAGTTTCATCTTAATGATTGAGCACATATAATTAAGGTAATAGAGCGTGTAGCTTGCCATTATTACCTTAATATAAAGAATTACCCCTTGGTATAAGTCCCTTCCTTTGCTGAAAACTTCTCGTTTAGATAAAGTCTAGAGCTCTTAGCATCTCACTTGCAGCTGATTTAATAAGCGTTGTAAGGGGATATCTAGCTTAGCGCCAACTTTTTTAGCTTCCGATTGCATTTTTCTTGGATGCGGGTCCGCCTGAAAATTCTTACCAATTATAACAATGATGTTACTTTCATCGGTCACAAGCATTAAAGCTTGAGAGGTAAAAATTTCTTCTAATAAGTCTAAATCAAAAGGGAGGTAACCTTTGCCTTCATCCCATAAATTCAATACTAATGCACCGTCATCATTTAATGCGTCATAGCATTGTTGAATAAACTCACTTGAAGAAAGTAAACGTTGAATACCATTATCTAGATATAAATCGACAAATAACAGGTCACTGTAGGTTTCAGTGTTAGCTATGAATTGAAAAGCGTCGTCGATGATAATGTTTAAACGAGGTGTTTCGGGTAAATTAAACCATTGATGTGCAATTTCTTTGACGTTTCCACGTAATTCAACGGCCGTGATACTCAGTTCTTTATCATGAATCAATAAAGACTTAGCAATTGATCCTGCACCTAAACCTAGTAAAAGAGCAGATTTAGCTTTAGGTACAAATAATAACGTCAGCATCATCGCTTGAGTGTATTGGAACATTAATCTATCAGGTTGGTTTATTTGCATGCCACTTTGCTGGCCGCCACTGCCAAAAGTGAGATAGTAGTTATAACTATCACTCATAACATGGACTTGGCCCCATTGGTCGGTCGCTCGATGGATTTCAAAAAAGTGGCTCATAGTGTCTTTGTACTTAATTTAAAAGAGAGGAGGCGTAGTTTATAAAAAAATATGGGCGAACACACTAAAAAACATCATTGCTATTATAAATCATTATCATTATTGTTCTCTTTAAACTGCTCGCAAGGTGATTTACTTTTTCTGGTCAGCTACGTTTACTGAAAGAATCGCTAGTTCTTGTCATCTCAAACAGCCTGTTTGGGTTGCTTTTTTAACTATTGTTGGTCGACCGTAAGCAACAAATTAATTAGATCTTTTTCTTTTCTCATGTAGAATTCAACCTATTAATACTGTTAGGATTTATTGTTTAATAAAGTTAAATTTATCTTGTTTACTATAGTGTGCTAATATTTTTCGCTCAATGCTTTAGTGCTGGAGTAGCTTTAACATTATAGCGTGTGAATAACTATATAGGTTACTAGAATGTTTTTAGAATTAAGCTCTCAATGCCAGATAAATTACCAATTAATTAGTGGAGATTTAGCTAAGCCTTATTTGGTCTTTTTACACGAAGGATTAGGTTCTATAAAGCAATGGAAAGGCTATCCTGAGTTACTCTGTGAGGCGACAGGGTGCCCAGGGCTTGTATATGACAGGCAAGGCTACGGAGAGTCATCTGCCTTAACCAAAGAGCGCAGCATTCATTATATTCACGAATATGCTTTGCAGGAACTGCCTAGCGTCTTATCAGCAGTTATCCCTAATCAACAGTATATTTTAATAGGCCACTCAGATGGCGGTAGTATTAGTTTAATCGCAGCTTCTGAGCAGAGAGCTTTACTGCAAGGTGTTATTACAGAGGCAGCGCACGTATTTGTAGAAGATGAGACATTGGCAGGGATTGCATTAGCAGATCAAGCGTGGAATGAAGGTAAGCTAACAGGTTTAAATAAGTATCACGGTGAAAAAACAGCGCAAACCTTTAAAGCTTGGTCTGTTACATGGCAACAAAGCGCCTTTAAATACTGGAATATTGAGTATCTTTTGCCCAGTATTGAGGTGCCTATATTGGTCATTCAAGGAAAAGATGATCAGTATGGTTCTTTGAAGCAGGTCGATAGTATAGTACAAAACAGTCAACACGGCAGTGCCAAAATAATAGCGAAATGCGCGCACGTACCGCACTTAGAAGCGCAGCTAGAAACATTGCATGAGATGTGTGGTTTTATCACTGAAATTTATGCTCATTAAATAATAATTTCGATGCAATGAAACCATCGAATCAAGGTAGTTACTATGCAAGAACTTACTCAGCAAATGGCTTTCATTATTGAAATAGATAAGCTCAAAAGTGTTTATCGACGCACGATGGTTAAAGCGGATGGTAATCGACAGGAAAATAGCGCAGAGCATAGTTGGCAAATTGCTTTAAGCGCACAGCTATTACATCGATATGCGCAGCAACAAGTAGATATTAGTCGTGTCACTAGCATGTTGCTAATTCATGATATTGTAGAAATTGATGCCGGCGATTTATTTGCTTTTGAAGCACAGGCATTACAAGATGCCCAAGAAGCAAAAGAGCTGGCAGCGGCGCAGCGTATTTTCGGCTTGTTACCCGCGGCGCAATCTCAAGACTTTTTAAAATTATGGTTAGAATTTGAAGAAGCAGCAACAGTAGATGCTCGGTTTGCCAAAGCAATCGATAGGATTTTACCTTTAGTGCAAAACATGGCGAATGAAGGTGGTAGCTGGGTCGTTAATAAAGTACGTAAGTCGCAAGTGATTCAGCGTAATGTTTATTTACAGCATTTGGCACCTGAGCTTTGGGAGTACGTGAATCAGCAAATTGATTTAGCTGGCGAAAATGGCTGGCTGATAAATGATGAGTAAGAGTGGTTAAGTGTTAGGTATCATTTGAGGAGCTTAAAACTAATCTTTATCCTGATCTTTGGTGATCACATAAAATATTTTTAATAAGCTCAAACTTAAATAGCCTGCCGTTGCTAATATACAGCCAATGCCGATGATGACGACACCTAGCAGTGCAACAAGCTCGCGGTGAAGTGAGTCGTTGACTAAAAATTCACCGCCCATCACTAAGCCTATTCCAAGCAGCGATAATGCAAAACCTATTAATATAAGGCTAAGGTTTTGTTGCGTTTTTACCGCTTGCTGCTGCAAACGATATTTGATGCGCTGGGCTAAGCTTTTATGATGATGTTTCATTTGTTACCCCCCCAGTACTATTAACGTTTCTTGAAGCAGCCAATGTTGACACTAAAACTAACATCCATAGGTAGCTCTTGTTGTAATTGTAGCCTTGTTTGATCGTTGATGCGCTGACCATGAGGTGTCATTTTTAAAAGCGCCGACAGCTGCAGTTCAGTGGCAATATTAAGTTCAAATGTTAATAACTCTTGAGACGATAATGTAAAAAGAGAATCTAGTTCGGATACCGGGTCGTATATTGATTCTTTAATGTCAGAGTACATTGCCTGTTTGAGCTGTAGCAAATGTTGCGTTGTTGGCCACACTAAAATAAGACTGGCATTTTGCTTAAGAGCATCGGCAAAAGGCTGTGGCATTAAGCGGCTGAACACAACCGTCATCAAATCTAAGCTCTGCTTAGCAATCGGCATTTTAGCGCCTGTTGCGACGATCCAGGTAATAGCTTTATTGCGTTTGGTTGCCGCTTTGATTGCATGCTTAGAAATATCTAAACCAATAAAATGGTGCGAACTCAATGCCTGTTGCCATTTATCGGTGTAATACCCTTCACCACAGCCCATATCGAGTATTTGGCTATTTGAAGAGGGTAAACTTAATGCGATTTTTTCTTGTAGAGCTTGTGCCAGTGGTAAATAGCAATCTAGGTCTAAAAATTGGCGCCGAGCTTCTACCATTTCAGGATTGTCACCCGGATCTTTAGATTTTTTTTGTTGCACCGCTAGCAAGTTCCAATAACCTTGCTTGGCGCGATCAAAGCAGTGATTGTTAGCGCAGCGCATTAGTTGAGGATGCTCAACTAATGGTTGTTGGCATAAAGGGCAGCTAAGTACAGAGTTATTTGTCATTAGTTTACTAACATTCTCGCTAAAATATTTTCATAAACGCTAGATAAAGTATCTAAATCTGCTGCTCTCACGCGCTCGTTTACTTTATGGATAGTGGCATTTATAGGCCCTAACTCAATAACTTGTGCACCTGTAGGGGCAATGAAACGCCCGTCAGAGGTTCCTCCAGATGTCGATAATTCAGTATCTAGGCCAGTAACGGATTTAATGGCTTTTTTACTCGCTTCGATAAGTTCACCGCCGCTGGTTAAAAATGGATTTCCTGAAAAAGCCCATTCAATGACATAGTCTAAATCGTGGCTATCAAGGATAGCGTGGACACGAGACTCTAACCCAGCTTGGGTTGATTGTGTAGAAAATCTAAAGTTGAAATCTAACACCGCTTCACCTGGCACTATATTGTTGGCCCCAGTACCTGAATGGTAATTAGAAATCTGAAAGCTAGTCGGCGGAAAAAATTCATTGCCATCATCCCACTGCTCATTGGTTATTTCGGCAATAGCTGCTGCACACATGTGGATAGGGTTTTTAACTAAGTGTGGGTAGGCAACATGACCCTGCACTCCTTTAACGCGCAATTTACCACTTAGAGAACCGCGGCGACCGTTTTTAATAACATCCCCTAGATGCTCAGTGCTGGAAGCTTCACCAATCACACACCAATCAATTTTTTCATTACGTGCTTCTAAAGTGTCAATTACTCTAGTGGTGCCGTTGACAAAAGGCCCTTCCTCATCGCTAGTGATGAGCATTGCAATAGAGCCACTATGATCGGAGTGATGTTCAATAAAACGCTCTAAAGCCGTTAACCAAGCGGCAATGCCTCCTTTCATATCAGCGGCGCCGCGCCCTTGTAAGAAACCGTCTTTGAAAGTTGGTACAAAAGGATCGCTGTTCCAGTTTTCAATAGGCCCAGGGGGAACGACATCAGTGTGCCCTGCAAAGCATAATAAAGGCGCTTGGGTGCCTCGTCTTGCCCAGAAATTCTTAACATCTTCAAAAGGCATCTTTTCGATAACAAAGCCCATTTTTTCAAGGCGCTCTATTAGCACCTCCTGACAACCAGCATCTTCAGGAGTGATAGATTTACGAGAGATTAAGTCACAGGCGAGATCAATAGTGGCAGATTTTTTCATGTTAGGCCTTTAAACAGCAAATGAAGGGAGTAGCGTTTTTACATATTATAAGTACGATAAACGAGCGTTAAACGTTATAAGGCTTTCACTGGTAGCAGTGAAAGCTTTATTGGGTATTACTACTAGTTATGTTTGTGCAAAGCTTCGTTAAGTTCAATAGCTGATTGGTTTGTTTTTACTTCTATGCGGCCATTTTTAGAATTGCGACGAAATAATAAATCAGATTTTCCTGCTAAATCAGCGGCTTTAACACTAGATACTTCCTGGTTTTGATCGTCTAAGATGGTCACTTTCGCGCCAGCTGTAACATAGAGGCCTGCTTCGATGGTGCATCTGTCACCTAGTGGGATACCGGTTCCTGAGTTAGCGCCAAGTAAACAGTTTTCACCCAGAGAAATAACCACGTTATTTCCGCCTGATAATGTGCCCATTGTTGATGCACTGCCACCGATATCGGTGCCATTACCTACTACCACACCCGCAGAGATACGCCCTTCAACCATGCCTACACCTAAAGTGCCGGCATTGAAGTTAATGAACCCTTCATGCATAACAGTAGTACCATTGCCTACATGCGCGCCTAAACGCACTCGAGAAGCATCGCCTATACGAATACCTGCTGGAATAACATAATTAGCCATCTTAGGAAATTTATCAACAGAGATAACATCGAGTACACGCCCTTGAGCACGCGCTGATAATTGACGCTTTGATAGATCCTCTAAAGCGATAGCGCCTTCATTGGTCCAGGCAACATTGGGTAGTAAAGCAAATTGACCAGTAAGGTCAATATTATGTGGCTGCACTAATCTTGCAGATAACATAGAAAGCTTTAAGTAAGCTTCGGGTGTTGAAGCCGGTGCTGAATCTGTTGCTAAAATGGTGACAACTAATGGCTGACCAGTACCTTGCAGAATCTCAACGATCTCTGCTTGTTGTTCTTCATTAACGCTGAGCAGTGCAACTTCAAGTTCTTTTAATTGCTCTTGGCAAATTTCAATAGCAGAATCAGAGCCCGCTTCATAACCAACGCAGTCACCAACAGCTTTTATTAATTGCTCTGAAGGGTTTAATAGAGGTTTGTTGTAATAAACTTCTAGCCATTCACCTGTTGAAGACTGGGTGCCGATACCTATGCCAAATGCGAAAAAACTCATATTACTCTCCGTAAACTGTTTATTTAGTAGCAAAAATTGCTTGGTATTGATCGGCTTTAAAACCGACCATTACTGAATTAGGGGTAGTGATTACTGGTCGTTTAATCATTGCTGGCTGTTCCAGCATTAGTTCGATAGCCTTTTGTTCATCAATGTTGTTTTTAATACCATCACTTAGCTGGCGCCAAGTAGTACCACGTTTGTTTAATAGGACCTCCCAGCTTTGAGTGGTTAAAAACTCATCCATTAAAGCGCGATCAATGCCGTCTACACGGTAATCGTGAAAACGATAATCGATGCTTTGTGACTCAAGCCATTTTTTAGCTTTTTTAATAGTGTCACAATTTTTGATGCCGTACAAAACGATACTCATACAACTGACTCTTTTTGTTGAATGCTTTCTACGTAACTGCGTATACGCTGTGCACCTGCTAAACATTCATCCAAAGTAGCGACCAACGCCATGCGTACATAATATTTGCCAGGGATTTGACCGTCAACTTCGCGAGATAAATAGCTGCCAGGCAATAAAGTTAAATTTTGCTGAGCAAATAAATCACGGGCGAAAATTTCATCATCTATAGGGGTTTTTGCCCAAAGGTAGAAACTAGCATCTGGCTGTGAAACTTCTAACACAGGGCTAAGAATTTCTAGCACTTTCGTAAATTTTTCACGATATACATCACGGTTTTGTAATACATGAATTTCATCTGACCAGGCAGCGATAGAAGCATGTTGATGCTGTACTGGCATGGCACAGCCATGATAAGTACGATACTTTAAAAAAGGTAATAATAATGATTTATCGCCCGCGACAAATCCTGAGCGCAGCCCTGGTAAATTAGAGCGTTTAGATAAGCTGTGCATTGCCACGCAGCGTTTGAAATCATTGCGCCCTAAAATGGCACAAGCTTCTAATAAGCCGATAGGTGGATTAGCTTCATCGAAGTAGATTTCTGAATAGCATTCATCACTGACGATAATAAAATCGTACTGATCAGCGAGCGCAATGAGTTTCTTAAGTGTTTCTAAATCAGTTACTGCCCCAGTAGGGTTGCTAGGTGAGCAAATAAATAGCACTTGGCAGTGCTGCCAAATATCAGCGGGGACAGCGTCGTAATCTGGAATGAAATTGTTGTCACTTTGGCAGTTTAAATAATGAGGTTGTGCACCTGCTAAATAAGCAGCGCCTTCATATATCTGATAAAAAGGATTCGGGCAAACAACAAGTGCCCCTTCTTTGCGTGTTATCGCGGCTTGAATAAAGGCGAAAATAGCTTCTCTTGTTCCATTTACCGGCACGACATTACTTACCGGATCCATGCTGTTTGGCGTTAGATTGAATCTATTCTCGCACCATTTAGCAATGCATTCACTCAGTTCGGGGATACCTTTAGTGGTTGGGTACTTCCCTAAACCGGCAATATTATCCGTAATGGTTTGTGCAACAAATGCAGGGGAAGTATGTTTAGGCTCGCCGATAGAAAAAGCAATGTGTTCTATGTCAGGTGGAGTCACTTGCGCTTTTAATGCAGCCAGCTTTTCAAAAGGGTAGGGTTGTAATTCTAATAACGCTGGATTCATTTTCTTCCTCACACAAAGTTTAAAAGGGTGTCTTGTTGTTTATATGCATTGCTTAAGTGAAACAAGTTTAGCTATAGCTAATTTAACAGATACCATTTTGCATTAACTAAAGTTAATGCAAGATAACCTTTCATATTTAAAAAATACTGAGCTTCCTCGTTAGCAGCAGCAGCCGATTATAGCCTAGTGGAGCTTTGCTGAATACTGCGAAAATACGACTTAACTGCCTAATATTTTTAAAGGCATACTCAATAATGGGTCTCCACTACTAGCCACACTGAAAATGATTGCCAATAAGATGGCGACAGTAGAAAAGTACCAAATTGTAGAGAAAATTTGCCCATATCTATCTAAAGGTAATAAATGTGAAGAGTGACGGGCACGCCACTCAAATAAAATATCCACGGCACCAATTAACAACATAACGGTTAATAAAGTTAAATGAAAAACATAAGAGAAGTAAATACCCGCTAATGCAGCAAGCGCACAGAGTCCAATACCCACCACAGAGTTGAAAGAGAAGCTGATACTTTTTAAAATGTGCCCGCCATCCAACGGTAAAATAGGCAGCAAATTAAATAAATTAAGTAACGCATTAAGCGAAGCTAGAGCTGCAAAAAACGGGAGATCTGTGATCCAATATATTATTAGCGCGGCTATCGATAAGAACATGCCAAAGGTTGGGCCCATAATAGAGATAACAACATCTTGCCAGCGAGTATTTATTTTGCTGTCACTTAGCGCTAAGCCCCCCATGAAAGGAATGAGGTAAATGCCTTTAGTTGGCATTTTAAAGTACTTCATCGCGCGAATATGGCCATATTCATGAAAAACTAAGCAAGCAATCAGTGCGAGAGCAAACTCGATTGAGAACAACCAGCTATAGGCTGCAAGGCTTGCGCCAGCTAATACGACTTTAATGACTTTGGCGCTTTTGAATAATTTCAAAGCTAAATAGCCTACACCGACTAAACTAAATTTCTTTTTTTCTTGGATTTTAACCACAGGTGCTTGTTTTTCTATATCTTTGGTATCGCGTTCACCACTAACTACAACTTCTTCATCTACTAGTAACTGGTATTTTAAGTGGAAAGGTTGCCAGGTTAACTTGATATCTAATTGGCAAGTGATATTTTGATCACCATTTTGTAATTGAAATTGGTGGCTATGCTCACTAGAGTCATCACTATTAGCTGCTTGCTGAGCTACTAATTGATTGTCCCAAAAAAGCTGCTGCCAGCCAGCCATTGAACCTTCTAATCGCAAAGGGCGATCAAGACATTGTGTTACTAGTAATTCCACTCTTATTCCTTAAACTGATTTGCAAATTATTTGTTTTGAATTTGATCTAGAACGTAGGTTTAAACTTGAATAGTGTCAAAAAAACGAGAATTATAGCGCAATTATTCTTAAATTGAGTTTTTTTTACATTTTGTTGTTTGGTGGCATTTACTATTGAAAAAGTTTGTATATTATCGGCTTTTAGCAACACTACTTTATAAACATAATAATCATAGCGGTGGAGTTGCTCGATAGCAGTCTGAAGGCTATATTAATGACAGTTTAATCCAGAGTTGGATTTAAATATTCAGTGCCAGCAGTGAAATTATTTATCTTGCGCTATGTCGATAAGGTATAGCATAAGGCAAAGAAAATCGCAGAACTAGCGTTGCAAACCTGCTGCGTTATAAATTTAGAAACTTTTTATTCGTGGCAAACAGCTTCTGTCTGCCAAAGTCCTTACTACCTAAATAATATTCTTTGAGATCAATCGATATGGGCGCAACACTGCTTTCTTTAATATCACTTTTCGCTAGCTGCTTTATCCTGATGATGGGTAATGGTTTAGTCAATGTCTTGCTACCAGTAAAAATGGAGCTTGGAGGTATTGATACTGGCACTATCGGATTAGTGTTGTCTTTATATTATGTGGGTATGCTAGTCGGAGCTATTTATAGTAAATATTTGATTAAGCGGGTAGGTCATGTACGCGTTTTTGCAGGGGTAGTTGCACTGGGCGCCGTTAGTATTTTACTTTGTAGTTTTGAAGCCGATCCTGTTTTATGGGGAGCTATGCGTATCGCTCTTGGTTTTTGTAACGCTTGTGCTTATACCGCCATGGAAAGTTGGTTAAGTGATAGCTCAACTAAAGAGAGCCGTGGCAAAGTATTGGCCGCTTATAATGCAGTAGTATTAAGTGGTTTATTTGCAGGGCAATTCATTCTAAATATCGCATCCCCTAGTGAAAATACTTTGTTTATTATCGGCGGGATTTTGTTGTGCTTAGCAGTTATTCCTATCGCGCTAGGGCGCAATACTGGGCCAGTAATCGATGATGTTGCGCCTATGTCAATTTTCTCGCTTATCAAAAAATCACCTTTAGGTGTTGCTTGTTGTGTTGTAGGAGGGCTTATCTATGCTGCGCTTTTTAACATGCTGCCAGTGTTTGCAAAGTTTAAT